>CAZOAJ010000011.1:0-68084 GCA_964577935.1 uncultured bacterium
CTATGAATATCTTTCATCAAATGAAATCTTGAGCACTACTTGTTTAGGACTACCTGTTCTTCGTTATAAAAATAAAAAAGCAGCTCCGATCCTTGCTATTTTTCAAATAGTTTGTTACCAAAAAAATCTATGTGAAAATACAGGGAGTAGCTATGACAAGATTCTTCAGTAAAGCAGTACTTATTGGCATGCTTTCATTTTTTGGGTCAAGTTTTGGATCAAGCCTATGTGCATCGGCTCCAAGACCAATGAATCATCCCTTTGTGTTCATGCCTCTTCCAAATGATTATACAATCCCATACAGTGATACAAGACAGCTCAATGATGAGCTTTATTCATATGTCGCAAAGAGCATAAGTGACGATTCTGAATCCCATTGCGAATGCTGGAGAAGAGGGCCAAGAGGAAAAACAGGCCATCAAGGACATCAAGGATTACCTGGACCTGGAACAAGTATTGATGGTTCTCTAACGGTCTCAATTAATGAGTTTCCTTTTCCTTCAGGAGATTTCACTTTTAATCTCATCCTCATTACCCCTGACGGGAGAGAGGTTGGAACGCCTGTATTTAGCTCAACGAATCTTCCCGTCGGCCCTGTTTTATTAACATTGCCTTCTCCTCTCTATACGGGTGTGTATCTTCTTGCTGCAGAAATTGTCAGCGTTAACACTCCTGGATCTCTTCAAATTTTGGGAACGACTTCAAATACTGCCGATACGAACATTTACGCAATACAAAGCGGAATTTCTGCAATAAGTGCGTTGATAGGTCGAAGAGCTGTTATAGCAGCCTTTGCAGTGCCTTAAAAGGCAATCTATTAAAAACCTATCACAGTTATGATATATTGGAGTTACTTATGTCAGCTATATCGTTCCGAATCAAATCCATGTTTTTGCTAGGCTTTTTGAGCTCAATGGCTCTTTATGCTAATACATGCCCCTTTAATATGGGCAAAGATGCTCAAAACGTATCTTCAGAGACACAATGCCCATTTATTAAAAAGTCAAGCAGCTCCTCGACTTGTTGCAGAGGACCCCAAGGCAAGCGAGGCGAACGCGGAGAAAAGGGAGAGACTGCACCTGGCCCTTCAATGGATGGATCCATCACCTACACAATTGTTGATTTTCCGTTTATTTCAGGGGATTTTACATTCAGAGTAATTATTGCATCCCCAGATGGCAGGCAAGTTGGGACGGATGTATTTAGCTCTACAGCACTTCCCTTATTGCCAATTTCACTCACCTTTGATGCACCTATTTATACCGGTGCCTATCCGGTGATAGTTGAGATTGTTAGCGTCAATGTACCAGGCCAAGTGGATTTTGTAGGCATCACATCAAATACAGCTGACACCAACACCTATATCACATCAACGCCTGCATTTGGAGATCCATCATTTGTTGGGAAAAAAACAGTATTCGGAGCATTTGCTGTTCCATAAATCCTCCAGACTTCTTAAAGGAGAGTTCAAGATCTCCTTTAAGGGGCTTTTTCACTATTTAAATAAATATCATTCCAAACACGCTGTTTGAAAAAGGTTTTAACATGATGAGATTTCTTAATACCGCATTATTCCTTAGTCTTTTTTCCCTCGTAAGCTCAAGCCTCAGTGGTTCTGTATCAGAATCTTACTCTGAGGGCTGTAAAAGAGGCCCACGAGGCAAAACAGGGCATCAAGGAAAACAAGGATTTCCAGGATCTGGGCCGAAGCTTGATATTCCTGCTTTAACAGTTGCAATTGATGATTTTCCTATCCCATCAGGTGATTTCCCTCACCCAGCAGGTGATTTCACCTTCAATATCATTCTGATTACCCCAGATGGAAGAGAGGTAGGAACCCCCGTATTTAGCTCAGCAGATCTTCCCGAATTCCCCGTATTCATCTCGCTTCCTGGCCCGCTATACACTGGAACATATCTTCTCGTAGCAGAAATTGTAAGTGTTAACATTCCCGGATCGCTTGGAATTGTAGCCACTACATTCAATACCGCTGATACAAATCTCTACGGAATACAAAGCGGATTTTCTGGAATAAGTTCCCTAATAGGTCAAAGAGCTACCCTATCTGCTTTCGCGGTTCCTTAAAAAGAAGCCATGAGATGTGACTTTAAGCAGCTGCTATGTAAAATATTAGATCTGCTGTTCTTATCTGCTGTTCTTAAAGGAGATTTTGACATCTCCTTTAAGAACTTAGAAAATAGCTGAAGCTATTCCTAGTCATTCGCTTATAGGTTTACAAAACACTTTATCAAGAATTTTTTTCGACTTTAAAACCTCATTTGTTTCTTTAAAATCAATAATGTTTTTACAGAAAACAATCCTTACTTACAAAAACATCACGAGATCTTGACGACCCCACCTCTTTAATATACATTTGTTGAACCACTTACAGCTTTATGCCTATCTATAAGGACAAATCGATGAAACTTCACTTTCCTTCGCAACAGACTATTGTTTCATATCTTGAGGAGCATCCACTGACAAACAAGAAAGGATATCCCTATCTGAGTAATAAAAAAATCATCGAAGCTGTTGCTCATTTTTTCGCTAATCCAGATAAAGCTCAAATTGGCATTGATGCAGGGGTCACTCTGACAATGAGTGATTTGCAAGATAAGTTAAATATCTCACACAATCCACTCATGTTTATCATCAAGTGTCTAAAACATGCTTTAACGGATTGTGCTCATGAACAACAAATCAAATTAGAAAGAATGTGCAAGGATCAGGTCTCTAAGCTTTAATTAGAGAGCTTTAACTTTATTCCACCAACTTTTTAAGTTTGGTGGAAACACCTTATCAGCTTTCATGTGTCTCTTTGACGACAACGCGGCCCAAAGCCAATACCCCAATTAAATTGGGAATTGCCATAAGTCCATTAAAAATATCTGATATTTTCCAGACAATTTCCAATTTAGAAATCGCGCCTACAGCGACCACTAAGATGAAAACAAGTCTGAAGGGAATAACCGCTTTTGTTCCAAAAATGTACTCAATGCATTTTTCCCCATAATAAGCCCACCCTAAAAGGGTCGTAAATGCAAAAAGGATTAATGCAATTGATACAATGAGTCCGCCCGAACTGAGTGTAGTAGAAAAAGCTTTAGCCGTTAAAGCAGCTCCGGTTAATAACGTTCCTTCAGCATTTACGAGGCCAATAACATCGGTCACAGCAATTACAAGACCCGTTACGCTGCACATAATGATGGTTGCTATAAAGCTTCCAGTCATTGAAACCAATGCTTGTCTCTCCGGTGATTCCGTTTTAGCTGCAGCTGCTGCGATTGAGGCCGTCCCTAAACCAGCTTCACTCGTCATAAGCCCTCGACTCACGCCGACTTGAATAGCATTTGTAATTGTTGTCCCTAGAAAGCCTCCAAAAGCTGCTTGAGGGGTAAAAGCATAATAAAAAATAGAAGAAATTGCATCCGGAATCAAAGCATAGTGTACCACTAAAATATACCCCGCTCCAATGATATAAAAAAGGGCCATGAAGGGTACAAGAAAGCTTGCTATCCTTCCGATAGAATATATGCCCCCGAGCAAGCTCAATCCTGTAGCAATCGAAAGGATAATGGCAGTTATTTTAGGGTCAAAATCGAAGACCGAATCCATAACTTGTGCAACAGAGTTTGCCTGAATAAGATTCCCTCCTCCAAATGCTGCAAACACACCAAAAAATGCAAACAAGAGGGCAAGCCAATTCCAATTCAAGCCTCGTTCTATGAAGTACATTGGACCACCGCACATTTGACCACGATCGTCAACTACCCGGTACTTAACCGCTAAAATTGCTTCCGCGTATTTCGTAGCCATTCCAAGAAGCGCTGTTACCCACATCCAAAACAGAGCACCTAGACCTCCGGCAGTTAATGCCGTTGCAACACCTGCAATATTGCCTATTCCCATTGTAGCCGCAAGTGCTGTCATCAAAGATTGAAAATGGCTGATGTCACCTTGCGCTTGTTGATCTTGATTTCTTCCGAAAGCAATCTTTAATGCAGGCAATAATTTTCGTATCTGTATTCCTCTGAGAAGAATGGTGAGATAGATGCCTACACCTGAAATGAGTATGAGAAGAGGCCACCCCCAAACGAGTGCATAGATTGCGTCCAGAAGATTCTGCGTATATAACACGTTTATATTTCTCCTCGTATTCGGGACTGTGTCACTTATTTAAGTTGCACAGTCCTTAATTTCCCCCCGGTGAGGGGAAATCCACTCATCGAGAGAAATAAAATTATTGTTTAGGTTGCTGAGATTGGATTTGAGAGTTTTGCAGTTCTTGTTTTTCGAGTTCGAGTCTTGCTTTGTCAGCCTTTTCCTCCTTAATCGAAAGCAAAAATTCTTTTGTTTCTTTTTGGATGATACCAGAAAGACTCAGGAGAGCAATCATATTTGGTATAACCATTAAGGCATTCATCGTGTCAGCAAAAGTCCACGCAAGCTCAATAGCAAAAACTGCACCCGGAATGATAATCAGGGTGTAGAGGATCCGATAAGGAGTTATAGCTCTTTCACCAAAAAGATATTCCATACATTTTTCGCCATAATACGCCCAAGCAATCACCGTCGAAAATGCAAAAAGAATCAATCCGGTCATCACGACATACTCGCCGCCAGGAAGAGCCTGCTCAAAGGCTGCTATAGCAAGTGAGGCTCCATTAACAAGTCTTCCTGTTTCATCCACGCTTCCCATTACGCCTGTGACACCAATTACTAAAGCAGTAATTGTGCAAATAACAGCCGTAGATAACAGAGTTGCGGTCATCGAAAGCATGGCCTGCCGACCTGAAGACTCTGTTTTAGCAGCAGCTGCCGCTATTGAAGAGATACCAAGTCCTGCTTCACTTGAAAACACTGAGCGAGCAACTCCCATTTGCATAGCCATCATCATCGTTGATCCAAGAAAAGCACCAGTAGCTGCCTGTCCCGAAAAGGCAGATGATATAATCAGACCTAAAGCAGATGGAAGATTATCCCTGTAAATGAAGAGAACGAAGATGCCTCCAATGACGTAAAAGATAGCCATAATAGGCACCACAAAAGCAGAAAAGCGACCGATCCCTTTAATACCCTTTAGAAGGACAATTCCAGTAATAATTGAGAGAACGACACCAGTCAACCAAGGTTCAGCACCAGTAACACTTTGTAAAGCATCAGCGATTGAATTTACCTGAACAAGATTTCCAGTCCCAAATGTTGCGATCGCAGCAAAAACAGTAAAAAGAATCGCAAGCCATTTCCACCCAAGCCCCTTTTCAATATAGTACATCGGGCCGCCGGCCATCTCACCTCGTTGATCAACCACGCGAAATTTGACTGCAAGCAACGCTTCAGCATATTTAATGGCCATCGAAATAAGAGCCATCACCCACATCCAAAATACAGTCCCCAAGCCACCAGCTGAAATAGCTGTAGCAACGCCTACAATGCTTCCCGTTCCCACAGCCGAAGCCATCGCCGTCATAAGGGATTCAAATGGAGAAATATCACCAGCAGCTTTATCGCTTGATTTGGCAAATATTAATTTGAAAGCATGAAAGAGGTATCGAAACTGCATACCTCGTAAAATATAGGTGAGATAGATTCCAACGCCGATCAAAAGAGTAAGTAAAGGAACACCCCACAATCTTTGATGGATTGCGGAAATACACTCGGAAAGCCCCTGAATGTTCAAAAGTTCCTGCATTTCGTTCAACCTCTAGAATATTTCTTATGTAAACAGCATAGAATTTTCGTGAAGAGGCATCAAGCCAAATTTTTCTTTCAATTTTATTTGGCCGAAATTCCTCATTTTTAATCGCACAAAATTGTACAAACATACAATGAAAACAGATATATAAAACAATCTATAGTCAACTCATAACATAAAATTATTCTATATTTCAGATAGGACGTGAGGAATTTTTTCTCCCCTCCGTTTTATCTCCTTTTCCGCGATCATTTTTCCTCGTTTTAGTACCTCTTCGTAAACAGGTAATCCCACAAATTCAGGAATAATCCTTCCCCCTCTTAAATCTTGATGGGTAATCGAGAGAAGATTAACAAGCTCATACACTTTACTCTCTCCTCCTGCCTCTATTCTATATAGAAGTGAAAGAACCTCTTGAAACCGACAGATCTCCTGAGAAAGCTCGGGGAAATCCTGATCGATACAATATTCAAGTGAAATCCGACGTTCAATTGCTTTTAGAGCACACACCTCAAAAAAGAGCTGTCTAGAGCAGCAAAATCCAGACTCAAATCCTAATACGCCAAGATCCTGTATAAGACGAATAAGAGAGTCGAGATCTTCCAAAGACATAATACAAAGATTCGTCCCTTTAATTTCCTGATACGGGAGAGTGAAAAGAATCTTAGCTAAGGCAGAGCTTTCGCAAAAAGAGATAGGATTATGCTCTTTATGAATATTCCCTAGGCATTTAGTTGCATAAGAAGAAAAAAACGATCTCAAGGTCTTTCGCGTCTCTTGTAATGTACCATGCCCCTGATTGACATTCACTTGAACATAGAGCTGGTCATTGCCACGTAAAAGCTTATGAAGTCTATAGATCAGAGAAAGAGAACTAGAATCCAGTATCTCTAGAGGCAATCGATAGTGGATCGGCAATGAAGTTTTTTTCTTCAGCTCTTCAATTTCTTTTGAGGCTATATCAAACCGAGTTGCACTCTTCCAAAATGGAAGATCGTTATCAAGCCTATGAAACGTATACGCAATACTATCGCCATTTTCACACTCATCAGGAACATCTACTTCTTGTATACATTTCTTGGGTGGATATAAGGCACGTATTGAATCTAAAATAGACAGAGGTTGACTTCCCCCTATATATTGATTCAACTGCTTCATGGGAGAAAAGTGAGGAATAAGAGAACATTTGTCTCTATTTTCACTCCCGTTTCCATCAACTCTTTGATTTATCTGGTCTAACCACAAAAACACTATCTTTCTCTAAATGATATCTTCGTGTTTGATACTTACATACATTAACCTACCGAGCAGAAGCTGTGCACGAAAAAAAGATGATATCAAACGGAGATAATAACCAAGATCCTGTTTCAACATACTCACACCTTACCTTGCATGGATCTTTAAGCGAAGAAGATGAATGCTTTATTTCTCACTCACGCCATCAAATTTCTCAAATTTTAAAAGGTGAAGACCCGCGAAAGTTGTGTATTGTAGGACCGTGTTCGATACATCGTCTTGATAGTGGGATTGAATATGCACAGAGACTTGCTGAATTATCTTATCAAGTGAAAGACACCCTTTTCATCGTCATGAGAGCCTATTTAGAAAAACCAAGAACACTTGATGGCTGGAAAGGGTTTATTTTCGATCCAGATCTAGATGGATCTCATGATACCCTTAAAGGGATTCCGCTCGCACTCGAGTTTCTAAAAGATATCACGAAATTAAAATTGCCTATCGCATATGAATTTGTTGACCCCTTAACAAAACCTCTCGTTGAAAAGTATATTTCATGGGGCTGCATAGGGGCTAGAACATGCCAATCACCCATCCATAGACAGCTTGCATCACAACTTACATTCCCTGTAGCATTTAAAAACACAACCTGTGGGAATATTTTGACAGCAATACAGGGAGCCAAATTTTCTTCCACACGCCAACGTTTTCTCGAAATACGAATAGATGGGTCTCTTTCGGTAAAAGAAAGCCCAGGGAATCCTCTTCCTCATATAGTTTTAAGAGGTGGAGCTTCAGGCCCAAATTATACCCAAGACCACATAGATCAAGCACATATGCTCTTAAACCTTCACAAGGTCCAAGAATCAATTATTATTGATTGCTCTCATGATAATAGCAGCTACTCGACGCAACGCCAGCTTGAAGTGGCGCGTGAATCACTTTCAACCATGCATAGCCAACCAGCAGTAAAAGGGCTCATGCTCGAAAGCTTTATTATGCCTGGAAAACAGGATGAATATAAAAATAGCGATCGTCATAACGAAGCTCGGATTAATGCATCGCTGATTGATCCCTGTTTAGGCTGGGAAGAAACAGTCGAGCTTCTGACCCATGCACATAAAATACTTCAATCTCAAAGACTTGACTCCAACAGGAACTTATGAAACGAATAGCTATCCTTCTTATTGGCTTCGGAATTGGCTGCGCACGTTCACCTTGGATAAAGGCTCGAACAGAATACGTAGATATGAAACAGCTCGCATCCGTTGCCGTAGATACCCCAGATCCAAAAAAAGATACAGCTTATTGGGGTGAGCGTCTCTTTATGCGTTGGGATATGGCCTCTAAAAGCGGTTTAGGAGCTCTCACTATTCGCATTCGCCTTCGCGATGGAAGCGAAAAGCAGATCCAAAAAGCAATTGAAGGAAACTCAGGAACGGAGCAGATCTCACTCGACTCCTATGAGTACAATTTGAATGGAGGGATCTTAAGCTATAAGATTGAACTATCAATTGATGGAAAGGTCATCGCTAGCACCTCACATAGGCTTTGGTATGAGCCAATTACTACTGAGCGTCAATATAAAGAGAAAAACTAAAACTATATCCCATACGGGAGAACAGAACTTTCTTCTTTTTCAGTTCTACTCCAAATGAATATTGATGCTCCTATAAGAAAAATAAACAAACCAATTACCACGATCTGAGAAATATCAAAAAAAACAATCCCCAAAGGACTTGAAGGGACCGCATCAAGCAATATCAATATAAAGCGAGCCATTTCGTAAGTACATTTCGAAGCAATATCGCCAAAAAAATATGGAAGAAGAACCGATGAAATGTACATAAGGATCATGATGCCAACATAGAATGGAATAAAAAGATTAAAGAGAAGCCCCCAGAGAGAGAGCATTGAAAAATGAGAAATTTGTATTGGCAAAGCAAAAAGCATTGCTGAAAAGCTCACGCACGACATTTTCCAAAACCACTCACTCAATCTATTTTTCTTATTTTCTTTCTCGATCTTGAAAAGTTCAATATCGCACACAGCATTTGAAAGTGGTTTATAGAGCAGTAATATTCCGAGGGTTGCACTAAAGCTTAGTTGAAAGCCGGGTGAAAGAAGAAAAAAAGGATTAGCAAACAGTAAAACAACAGCTGCAATACCGAGGTTATTTAAGCCATTCGACCTTCTATCAACTAAAGGTGCCGCAATAAAAAGTAACGAAGTGAAGAAGGCCCGCAGTACAGAGGCCTGAGGTCCCACAAGGAATGCATAGAAAGTCAAAGCTCCCATAACACAAAATCGAGAATAAAAACCTCCCATTAAGACCCTAGAAATCCACCAAGCAAAGCCCATAACAATACCAAAATGGAATCCGGATACTGCTGCAATATGGTCGAGTCCAAATCGATTTAATTGCGCTCTACGAAACTGAGAAAGCTGACCGCCTAAGGTAAGGACTTCCAAAAAATCTCGCTCTTCAGATGGAGGGTACAGTTTTGCAGAACGCATTAAGCAATAATCCCGAAGATAATTTCTCCAGGATGTTGAAGGAATCAGATTTTGGCTTACAAGACTACACGTATGATCCTTAAGACGGATTTGTATTCCCCGATCGCTTCTATAAAGACTCCCTTCAGCCATGTATACACAATCTAGAGCAAGTTGTTCTTTTTTAGGTGCTCTTAAAGAAGCGTAAAAGCCAAAGTATCGATCATGCTGCGACGTAAACTCACGAACGAATATCCGATACTTTTTGGGACCAAAAGATCTTTGATCAGACTGGAATTCACCTAACACCTCAAGTTGAATAATGCCTTGAGATGCCGCATTCTTCGGTGGAAGATGAAATAAGAAACTTAAACAACTTACAGAGACAAGTATCCCGCATAAAAACAAGAGAAACGACCTGATGCCGCCACAACCAAACAGAGCTGAAAATAATAAAATAATAGATCCTGCCCAAGGAAGGGAGAGATCAGCAATAAAGCTATAAAGAGATAGGACCACACCGAAAGATACAACAAGTGCTGGAGCAACTTCAGCAAAGCGTTTCACAAATTGTCTATCTGATAAGGAGATTTGAGAGACGTAGAAGAACAGATTAAAAAACAAAATCATAAGACAAAAAGCCTTCCCAAAGGTCCCAATTTTTAACTAGGACCCTTGAGAAAACATTTTAGTGTTGGCTATCGTGAGATGCCTCTACCGAAGAAGATACAACTTCTTGACTTTGAGCACTGTCTTTACTCTGCTGAGGCTCATTGAGCGCTTGAACAGGCTCAGGACGAGCTCTATAATCTTCAAAATTTTCTTCTTCAGATTCATCTATGGTGGCAATGAAGGGAGCTATAGGCTCATCTTCACTTTCCTCAACCTCCACCTCTTCCCTTTCGTAAAAGGCGCCTTTGTACAGCTCATTGGCTTTGAGACGAGCAATATCATCTCGAATAAGAGTTGTAGGAGGAGCTAAAATTGAGCTCATAACAGAAGGGATTGAAGCTTCAACTGCCTCTTTAGCCTTTTTTTCAAGAGCCTTCGTCGCTTCCACCTCTGTTACAAAATGAGGAGGCTCAAGCCCATGAACTTGAGGTTCATCAGTCACCACCTCAGAAGATAACTCTCCAGCTTGAGCAGCTTCTTCTTCACCAGTGTCTTTGTCTCGCACTTGCCCCTTACGACCGCGTGTTCGAAGACCTCTTCTACGATCGCGTCGTCGCTCGTTGCGTCCGGTTTCAGAAGTTGAGGATTGACCTTCAGTCTCCATGGAAACTTGCTCATCACTCAATTCTTTCGGTTCACGTCTCTCTGTCGAGAATTCCTTAGCAGCTTCTCGCGTAAAATCTCTATCTCGAGGTTCCTTTTCACGGGATTCAACTCGAGTTTCAGATCGATTTTCTCCGCGATGATCTCGCTGATTTTCTCTCGAGTTCTCTCTGAGAGGATCTCTAGAGCTATCTCTTGATGAAGAGGATCGCAATTCTTGAGTTCGAGATTCAACTGACTTTGAATCAGCTCTTCCACCACCTATCTTAACAGCACCTTCAATAGCAGGGCTTTTTAAGACAATTTTTGGTTCTCGAACTTCTAATACTTCGTAGTCAGAAACAGGAAGAAGAAACGATTTCGGCCTTTCAATATTTCGAAAGAAACAATGTGAGCCAAACGTGACGACTTCCAAGGCATCAACAAAATGTTCTTCATGCCCTGGATTCTTGCTGCTTCGAACCACTAAACGAAACCCCTCTCTGGGGGTCATAACAGTTTCAACTATTGGTTCTCGTGTGAAATCCACGTGTCACTCAATCCTTTATCGTAAGCAAAAAAAATACTCTCAATTCATACAAGCATTATACAAGCATGAACTATCCGGTAAAAACACCGTCAAAGGGAGCTTCCACCGGGAATTGTTAAATTTATGTACAACATGATGCATAGATGAGCACCTAATCTAAAACCAAGTAGCGCATCATACAAACATGCATGCAATCACAGTATCCCACGGAGAAATTTAAGGTACCACATTTTCTTCTCCGACTCAATTTTATTGAGTTTCCGTATCTCGTTTGGCCATATAGACAAGAAGATCCACAACTCTTTGCGAATATCCCATTTCATTATCATACCATGAAACAAGCTTATAAAAAGTTGAGTTCAAAGCAATTCCTGCTCCGATATCAAAGATCGAAGAGTGTTTATCTCCAATAAAATCAGATGACACAACCTCTTGATCTGTGTAAGCAAGAATTCCCTTAAGAGAATTTTTTGAAGCTTCTTTAACTGCTGTTACAATCTCATCATAACTTGTAGGCCTACTGAGCTTGACTGTTAAATCAACACATGAAACATCTGCGACAGGCACACGAAATGCCATCCCAGTCAACTTCCCTTTAAGTTCAGGCATGCAAAGCGAAACCGCCTTTGCTGCGCCAGTTGAAGCTGGAATAATATTCTGTGAAGCACCCCTGCCACCCCTGAAATCTTTTTTTGACGGGCCATCTACAGTCGGCTGGCTTGCAGTCGCTGCATGAACGGTGGTCATAAGTCCCTCATCAATTCCAAATGAATCGACTAAAACTTTACAAAGAGGGGCTAAGCAATTTGTTGTGCAAGAGGCATTTGAAACAATAAAGTCCCTGCTCGGGTCATACTTATTATTATTTACGCCCATGACAAATGTAGATATATCACCCTTGGCAGGAGATGTAATCAAAACTTTCTTAGCACCTGCCTTAATATGTTTTTCAGCAAGCTCCTTAGAAGTAAACAATCCCGTTGATTCAATCACATAATCAACACCCAGATCACTCCAAGGAAGTTTTTCAGGATCCTTTTCGTTCAAGATGCGAATCTTCTTCCCAGAAACAATAATATTCTGCTCATCAAATGAGACATCGCCTTTATACATTCCATGAGTTGAATCGTATTTGAACAAATAGGCTAAGTTATCACTTGGCACCACATCATTAATTCCGCACACTTGAATGTCTGGACAATCAAGCAAGCAACGAAGAACTAAGCGTCCTATACGTCCGAACCCATTAATTCCAACTCGTATTGGCATAACACATTCCTCATAAACAATTTTCATTGTGACTCAAGAAATACTTTTAACTACAGCATCATTCCACTTTTGAGACCAGAAAATCTCTGTTTACAGGAGAGATTCTGTTAAGACAAGCACAAAACCGTGATCGTGATTAATTTCAGAGCTCAACTCTTACATAGAGAAAACCCAAAATAAATTGATGCTCTTCTGAGTAACATGAATGAAGAACCAAATGATCATGATAAGAGCATGAAAGATCTGAAGAAACACTACTCAAAAGGTACAAAAAAATGAACAGGCGCTCGTGAGATATATCAAACAAAAGAACCCACTTCGACATTTAAGCCAAAGTGGGTTCTAGATAAAAACAATCACTCTTTATCAGAGCTAATTACTCAGAAAGATACTCAAGATAACATGTTTGAGCACTATCACCAACCCTACGGGTAGGTAAGCGAGTAATTCGTGTGTAACCACCTTTTCGCTCTGCAAATCGAGGTCCTAGGTTACCGAAAAGCTTATCGATAACTTTTCGATCATCATTGAACGAAGAAGTATCGCCAGCTTTAGCAGCTCGCTTTTCTTTTGGGGACAACGGATTGTACCGAACCATCATATCGGCAATAGCACTTCGTCTATCAGCAAGGGTATTCCCTTTAGCTAGCGTGATCATTTGATCCGCGAATCTACGAAGTTCTTTTGCCTTAGGAATTGTTGTTTCAATTCTCTCGTGAATGATAAGCGACTTGAGCATGTTTGCCCACATACATCGCCTATGGGACGTCGTTCGTCCTAACTTTGCGCTACGTTTTGCGTGTCTCATGACTTTCCAAACTACATATCTGCTTAATTTTTCTCGGTATTCTCATGCGTCTTCTTTCTATCTTCAGAGAGCTGAGAAACACGTTCTCTCACATTATCTACTGAGATTCCAAGAGCAGAAAGATCCATACCAAGTTCAAGCCCCATCTCTTGAAGCTTTGCTTTAATTTCGTTGAGCGACTTCTTCCCGAAGTTCCTAAAATCGAGCATCTTCCTTTCGGGGATGCAAACAAGTTCCGCTATCGTATCGATATTGGCGCTTGCAAGACAGTTGGTTGATCGAACAGAAAGTTCAATCTCATCGATTCTAAGGCATAGCTTATCAATCAACTCGTCTTCGGCCGATTTACCATTTGCAGCATCAGTTGCAAATGTGAGAACTGGAGCTTTAACCGTTGTGAAAACTTCGAAATTATGCAACGCAACTTGTGCTGCAAAAGAAAGAGCTTCGATAGGAGTAAGACGACCATCAGTCGTCACTTCCAAAACAAGTCGGTCAAAGTCGGTATCTTGCCCAACACGGGTGTTCTCAACGTAATAGTTCACTAAAACTACAGGTGAAAACGCAGTATCGAGAAGAATTTCATCAACCATTTTCGATGGAATCACATGTCGCTCGGAAGGGACATATCCACGACCAAATCCAACACGGACATCAACCTGACGTTTGAAAGGCTTTGTTACCGAGAAGATATGAAGATCAGGATTAACAATCTCGAAATTCGAGCTTGTAATCAAATCTTGAAGCTTCACATCAAACTGACCACCTGCCTTATCAATCATGTCTTGAGTAATCTCAACAACGGTCGACAAGATTCTTGCTTCACGTTCAACTCCGCTTTCTTCGCTAGGAAGACAGCGTAATTTTGCATTCTTCAAGTTTAAAATGATTTCAGTGACATCTTCGGCAATGCCATCAAAAGCCATAAATTCGTGAGGAATCCCCTCAATGCGAATGGAGATGATCCCAGGCGCTTCCAGCGACGAGAGCAAAATACGGCGAAGGGCATTGCCGATACTGTGTCCCACTACTCGCTCGAATGGCTCTGCAATAAACCGGGTAAATACCGACGTCATGGTCGATTCATCTACAACGATTTTGCGAGGGCGCTCAATTCTGCCAAATTTTACCTGCATGCCTATCTCCTGCTCGGCAAAAGTTTCTCAAGAAGTTTATACTCGACGTCGCTTACGTGCGCGGCAACCGTTATGAGGAACTGGAGTCACATCACGTATAGCTGTAATAGCTAAACCTGCGCTCATAAGCCCACGGACTGCAGGCTCGCGACCCGCCCCAGGACCTTTTAAGTTGACTTCTACTTCTTTCAATCCTTGCGTTATTGCAACTTTAGCTGCATCTTGTGCGGCAACTGTAGCTGCAAAGGCTGACGACTTACGAGAACCTGAATATCCGGACTTACCAGCTGACGACCAAGCAATTACTTGTCCTGATGGATCAGTGATAGAAACAATCGTGTTGTTAAAGCTTGCTTTAACATAGGCTACGCCTACAGGCACGTTTTTGTTTACTTTCTTTTTTGTTTTAACGGACTTTTTCGCCGTTGAAGTTGTTTTTTGCATACTCAAGGTACTGCTCCTTCCTGCACTCATCTATGAATTACTGTTGTGGCGCTTTCTTCTTGCCGGCAACAGTTCTACGAGGCCCTTTTCTCGTTCGCGAGTTCGTTCTCGTTCTTTGGCCACGAACAGGAAGCCCCAAGCGATGTCGGAGACCTCGATAGCAATGAATGCTAATCAATCGCTTAATGTTGTTCTGCACTTGTCGTCGAAGATCACCTTCTACGACATAATTATTCTGGATAAAGGTTGTGATTCGAGCGATATCATCACTCGTGAGTTGATGAGCTCTCATATCTTTGCTCAAGCTCAACTTTTCACAAATCTCTATTGCCAGCGTTGGACCAATCCCGTACAAATAACGAAGACTGATCTCAAGGCGCTTGTTATCGGGAATATCCACACCGAGAATTCGCATCAGATGCTCCTAAAATCAGTTAAAATGACTTATGATGCTACCAAATGTTACACATTATAGGAAAGGTCTTATCTGCGATATTTCCCAGAAAACCCTTCATATTTTTTCATAATTAAATGAGACTCTACTTGTTTCATGGTATCTAGCACAACGCCTACCAAGATAAGTAATGCAGTCCCGCCAAAAAAGTAACTAATGGAAGGTGCAACCCCCATGATTGAACCAATGATATTAGGCAAGATTGCAAGCAATGCAAGCGAAAATGCCCCAATAAGAGTGATTCTACTCATAGTCTCTTCCAAATACTCTTGAGTGCTTTTACCCTGTCTAATTCCTGGTATGAAGGCACCATTTCTCTTCATATCAGAAGCAATTTGATCAGGATGAAATTGTGTCGCAGTCCAAAAATAGCTGAAGAACAAAATCAACAGCACATAAAGGACTAGATAAAATGTTGAACCAGGCGAAATCATATCAGCAAAAGTGCTCAAAATGCTTCCGTTGCCCAAAAACTGCGCAAGTGTCGCAGGAAACATCAACAATGAAGAGGCAAAAATGACTGGGACAACACCCGCATAGTTGACCTTCAGAGGTATATATGAACTTCCGCTTCCTTGAACTTCACGAAAACCAACTATCTTTCTTGCGTATTGCAGAGGAATTTTTCGCTGCCCTTGTATGATGTATATAGTCGCAATCGAAACAAGCACAAAGAGCAAAAAGAGAACGGTCAATGTAAAAATCGATATCTGACCAGGCTGCGGACTATCAAGGTTAAGCTGCTGTAGAATAAGACCAATCGTTGTTGGCAGCTGTGATAATATACCGGTCGCGATAATCAAACTCATCCCATTTCCAATACCTTTATCTGAAATCTGCTCCCCTATCCACATAAGAAGACAGGTTCCAGCCGACATTGTAAAAATGGTAATCGTGAAAAAGAGCCAAGGAGAGCCAAACAAAGTATAGCTAAGAAGATCACCGGAAATAATCCCTGGACTCGAGAGATTCATTTGGAGAGCAAATTTAGCAAATAATGTTGACTGCAAAACCGCAAGTAACAGCGTCGCTAAACGTGTCCATCGTGAAATCTTTCTTCGCCCAAAGTCTGGATTTTCGCGGACTTCGCGCTGAAGATTTGGCATCAAGGCCACAAGTAATTGCATCATGATTGACGCAGAAATATAGGGAACAACACCTAACGCAAATATAGTCATTTGCGAAAAAGCGCCACCGCTAAAAATATCAACTAATTGAAAGAGATTTTGGCTTCCGCCTGTCGCTTGACGAAAGTAAGAAAGAGCTACATCGCCGTCAATTCCCGGGACTGGCACAAAGCCACCCAATCGGTACACTAAAAGTGCTAAAATAGTGAAAACAATCTTATTTTTTAAATCAGGATTGTTCTTCAGTGTAGAAAATAGGCCTTTGAACATGACACCTCTTGTTGCCACTTTCCGTTCAAGAGCAAAATAACAATGAGCAGGAAAGATAGTCTCTTACCT
This sequence comes from uncultured bacterium, assembly GCA_964577935.1. Taxonomy (GTDB): domain Bacteria; phylum Chlamydiota; class Chlamydiia; order Chlamydiales; family FEN-1388; genus JABDGV01. The sequence continues at coordinate 16,809 of CAZOAJ010000011.1, forward strand.
GCTCATTAGAAGTCAACGAAGCCATAGGACTTCGTTGTTTAAATCTAGCCAAGCGTGAATTCAAAAGATCCAGCTTTAAGCTTCTCTTCAGCCGAAGCAGAATATGCTTGTGCTTCAATTTTGATTTTCTTCGTTAATTCGCCATGACCCAAAATTTTGAGCCCAGCACTTGAACCGCTGATATATCCTTTTTGATAGAGGGTATCGAGATTAACCGTCTCTCCATCATGATATATTTCTTCGATTTGTGCTAGATTAATGCAGTCAAATCGTGGGCGACGAAATGCAGCGTTGCTAAATCCGCGCTGAGGGAGTTTTCGATAGAGAGGTAGCTGACCACCTTCATAACGAGTTCGTGTTTTATAGCCAGAACGAGATCCAGCACCCTTAACACCACGCCCGCACGTCTTTCCAAGACCTGAACCAATTCCTCGGCCAACTCTTTTTCTTCTCTTCTTTGGTCGAGAAGTATTAAGTAAACAATGTAATGGCATCATGATATCTAGACTCCTCGTGCCGCAAGCACTGCATCTCGTTTTGTCATCGAGAGCAACGCTTTAAATGTTGCACGAACAAGGTTGTTTGGGTTATTCGAGCCATGACTTTTAGCCATAACGTCTTTAAACCCTGCAAATTCCAAAATTGCTCGAACTTTTGAACCGGCGATAATTCCAGTACCTTGTGGAGCAGGTCGCATTTGAACAACTGCGCCATCGAACTTCATTATAATGTCATGGGGAATGGTTCCATCTTGCATAGGAACTGAAACCATATTTTTGCGAGCAAGCTCACCACCCTTACGAATCGCATCAGTTAACTCGTTTGCTTTAGCAAAACCGAATCCAACACGACCTTTGCCATCACCAACTAAGATCAAAGCGGAAAAGCTCATTTTCTTCCCGCCTTTAACAGTCTTGGAGCATCGGTTAACGAAGAGAACTTTTTCAAGCATCTCCGAGCTTTCGCGCTTCGCGTTATCTGATCGTTTATTGCCTTCTGAATGCTTTGCCATAGTCTTGCTGTCCTCTACCGTTAAAACTTGAGTCCAGAAGCTCGGGCGCTATCAGCAAGCTCTGCTAAGATTCCATGATACTTGAAAGGACCTCGATCAAAGACTACTTCTTCGATTCCAAGTGCTTTCGCTTTCTCTGCAATCTTCTCGCCAATGACACGTGCCGAAGCCTTCGACTTCTTTGCGTTCTCTGTATCCCGTAGCTCTTTAGTGACAGTGGACATGCTTGCAAGCGTTACGCCTTGAGTGTCATCAATAAGCTGAGCATAGATGTGCTTATTGCTTTTGACAACAGTCAGACGAGGACGCTGAGCGGATCCACGAATTTGCTTACGTACACGGAGAGCGCGCTTATGTTTTGCAACATTTGCTTTTAGTGTGCTACTTTCCATCGCTCAAACTATCCGTATTTATCCCTTTCGGGAATTTCTACATATATATCTTGTACCGCGGGAGGATATCTTAGCCAACAACTGTAATCACTTAATCGAGTGCATATTGCACTTAATTAACTACAGTTTATTGGCCGAAACGTCCTTACTTCTTCGCGGATTTAGCAGCCTTACCAGCTTTTCGTCGTACGTATTCATTGACGTAGCGGATACCTTTGCCTTGATAAGGCTCAGGAGGACGCTTCGCACGAATTTTAGCTGCAAATTCACCTACTGCCTGCTTGTCAGAACCCGATATAATAATAAGCGTGTTCTTCTCAACTTTTACTTGAAGTCCTTGTGGGATTTCTAGTTGAGTTGGATGAGAATAACCTACTTGCAGGTCTACCATGTTACCTTGTACTGCAGCTCTATAGCCGACGCCGACCATCTCAAGTCTTTTCTCAAAGCCCTGAGATGCACCGATTACCATATTCTGAACTAATACTCTATACAATCCATGAAATGCGCCTGATTGACGATCAGTGCCTTCGACAGATACATGAGCATGTCCATCAACAATTTCAATTTTAATACCTGGGACGAGTGGTTGCTGGAGTGTGGCTTTTGTGCCTTTCACAACAACTAAATCATCTTTAACTTGCACTTCAACGCCCTTTGGAAGTGCAATAGGCAGTTTCCCTTTACGAGACATCCAACACCTCCTACCAGACCTTACAGAGCAGCTCACCACCCACTTTACGCTGTCTGGCTTCATTTCCAGTCATAACGCCTTGTGATGTGGTTACAATGGCTATACCCATGCCATTGAAAATTCTTGGCATTTCTTCATATCCAACATAGAATCTACGACCTGGAGAAGAAATTCTTTCAAGGCCTCTGATAACAGACTGTCTGTCTTTTCCATATCGGAGATAGATTCGCATCATTGAAATGCCACCTTCAGATTTGACAATAAGGTGCTCAACATATCCCGAATCTTTCAATACTTGGGCAAGAGATTGATTCATCTTGCTCCAGTTAACGTCAACATACTTATGTCGAGCACGTGTGGCGTTACGGATTCTCGTGAGAAAGTCTGCAATTGCATCAGTTACGAACATATCCTACACACCCTCAATATCTTGCCAATCTGGCACTACTACAGGAAGACCTTTAAATGGAAGGCCTAAAAGTCTTAAAAGCTCAATGCACTCTTCGTCATTTACTGCGCTTGTTACAAAGGTAATATTCATACCTTGTGCGCGCTTAACGAGATCTAAATTGAGCTCGGGAAAGATCTGCTGATCTTCCAAACCTAAACTATAGCAGCCGCGTCCATCGCCCTTGCTCGAAAAGCCGCGAAAGTCGCGGATTCGAGGAGCTGCGATGTTGCAAAATCGGTCTACAAAGTCGTACATTCGCTTTCCACGAAGTGTAACTTTAAGACCAACCGGCTGTCCTTTGCGGAGCTTGAAGTTAGAGATCGCTTGCTTAGCCTTCGAAATGATAGGCTTTTGACCAGCGATCAAGCTTAACTCTTGCACGCAATCTTGCATGGCGTTTTTATCTTTTGACGCCTCAGCGATTCCCATGCTGATCACGATTTTCTTAAGCCCAGGAACCATCATTTGGTTCTCGTACTTAAATCGATTGACCAGGTAGGGCTTTACCTTTTCGTGATATCGTTGCTTCAATCGTGACATCGAGGGAAACCCTTACTTGACTGCTCTTCTGACCGATCGGAGAACTACTTTTTGACCATCTTTGTTGATGGAAACAAGTTCGCGTTCACCTTTATCGTTCATCTGAATTTTAACTTTTAACGGACGACCCTCATCATCACAAGGACGTACGTTTGAGATATGAATAGGCGCTTCTACCTCAACAAAACCACCTTTGGGGTTTTGTTGTGTAGCTTTTACCGCTTTTTTGCGGAGATTAATACCTTCAACCCAAACGGAATCATTACGATATGTTTTCACGATCCCGTGTTGTCCTTTCGCGCTACCAGCAATCACGACTACGCGATCACCCGATCGGACCTTTTTTGTTCTCGCTTGAGATACTTGCATGAGACTAGAACCTTCTCCAGTGCAATTTAAATTACCTCAGGTGCAAGGGAGCCAATTTTGGCATATCCTCGCTCCCGTACTTCACGTGCCACAGGGCCGAAAATACGAGTACCGCGGGGATTTCCCTTATCATCAATCAATACACAGCTGTTCGAATCAAACCTGAGGTAGCCGTCTTTTCGACGAATATATTTTTTTGTACGAACAATAACTGCTCGAACAACATCACCTTTCTTTACGCTCCCATCGGGCTCGGCATCCCGCACGGAGGCGATAATAACATCGCCAACACCAGCGTAACGACGCTTAGAACCGCGGAGGACTTTAAAGCACTTAACGACCTTTGCCCCCGAATTATCGGCAACTTTCAGTTGCGTCTCTTGCTGAATCATATTACAACTCAATTCCTCTTAAGGTCCGAACGCAAGGTTATTCACCCTTATGAATTACAGTGCCTGAGCCGGTTGGCTCGGAGCAACTGAAACGACTCTCCAACATTTGAGCTTTGAAAGTGGTCTCGTCTCAACAATTTCAACGATATCCCCTTCTTTCGCTCTCATCTCTTCATCATGAGCGTAGTACTTTTTAGAAGTCGACATGACTTTTCCGTACCGTTCATGGCGAATAGTTCTTGTCACTCGCACTACAACTGTTTTGTTCATTTTGTTTGAAACGACAACACCCTTGCGAGTTTTTCGTTGTCGTTTTATACCTTGCTGCTCGCTCATATCAAATGCTGCCACCAGATTCTTCAAATGCCTGTTGTTTCGAGCTCTTTTTCACGAAGAATAGTCTTCGCTTGAGCGATTTCTCGCTTAATAGCTCGGTTTGTAGAAGCAGACTTTGCTTCTTTATCCAACAGACGACGATTTTTCTCATCAAAGAGTTGCTTTTTGAGCTCACCAACTAATGTTAATAGCTCAGAATCACTTTTATTTCGGAGCTTTTCTGCCTTTGCCATATATTAACTCCTTATACCCGCTCTACTCGCTCAACGAAGCGGGTCTTGAGCCCGAGCTTCGCTGCTGCTCTGCGAAGAGCATCTTGAGCGACGTCTCTAGGGACATTTCCAACTTCAAAAAGAACACGACCTGGGCGCACAGGAGCTACCCAATGATCAACGTTCCCTTTACCTTTACCCATTCGGGTTTCGAGCGGTTTTTGAGACACAGGCTTATCGGGAAAAACACGAATCCAGATTTTACCTCTACGGTTAAAAAATCTAGAAATCGCTACTCGACAAGCTTCGATTTGTTGTGCCGTGATATAACCACGATCTAAAGCCTGCATACCGAAATCACCAAAATCGACAAAGTTTGCACTGGTAGAAATACCAGAGAGACTTCCTTTTTGCATTTTTCGGTGCTTTGTCTTTTTGGGCATCAATGTCATACCGATTTACCCCACCTTATGCTTGAGGAGCCGATTTTGCTTGTGCCGCCTTAGACGTTGAAGCTCCTTGAGCTTGAGCGCCTACTGAGTCGACAGTAGCAGAACGTCGAGTACTTTGTTGTAACTCGCCTCGATTAATCCAAACCTTTACACCGATAGAACCATATGTGGTTTCTGCTCGGCCATTAGCGAAATCAATATCAGCACGAAGTGTTTGAAGAGGAATTACACCATCTTTATACCACTCACGGCGAGCAATTTCTGCTCCACCTAATCGACCTGACACCTGAACGCGGACACCGGCTCCGCCAGCTTCCATAACTCTTTGCATAGCTTGCTTCAAAGCTCGTCGAAATGGAATTCGACGTTCTAATTGTTTCGCAATGCCATCTGCAACGATTTTAGCGTCTAGATCAGGACGTTTGATTTCATCAACTTCGATCCATACTTCTTTACCGGTCATCTTAGAAAGTTCGGCGCGTAGAACATCAATCTCGCTTCCTTTCTTTCCAATTACTAACCCTGGTCTAGCAGTATGAATGACGACTTCAATTTTGTCACTCATTCTTCGCACTGTAATATGCGAAGTGCCTTGACAGCACGACTTGGTGATCAAAAACTCACGAATGAGCTTATCTTCACCGAGAAGCGCGCCGAATTCTTGTTTGTTTGCATACCAGCGCGAAAGCCAATTCTTCTTAAGCGCGAGTCGAAATCCAACAGGATGTGTTTTCTGTCCCATGTCAACTACCTCTACTGCGGGCTAAGGACAACTGTAAAATGGCTCGTCCGTTTTGTAATCGGATGCTTCATACCGCGACTTCTTGGCTTGGCGCGTTTCATGTGAGGACCTTCGTCTACTCGAACCTCACCTACGATAAGCTGTTCTGCCCGATAATCGTGCTGCGATTCTGCATTAGCAAGAGCGCTTTGAAGCGTCTTGAGAAGCAGGCGACCGCCTTTTAATGCGCAATGTTCGAGCTGAAGGATTGCTTCTGGAACTTTCTTTCCTCTCATAAGCGCTGCGGCAAGTCTCGCTTTCCTCGGGCTGATCCGAACGAATCGTGTTTTTGCAGTAATTTGGATCATGTTTAACCCTGTCTTATGTTGTGGCCGCTTTCTTCAGCGGATGACCCTTGAAGACTCGAGTAGGAGCAAATTCCCCCATTCGATGCCCGACCATATTTTCACTAACGTATACTGTCATGAACTTACGGCCATTATGTACTTCGAATGTCATCCCGATCATTTCAGGAAGAATCATCGAACGACGAGACCAAGTTTTAACCGGTCTCTTGTCTTTTTTCTGACCTTGCTCAAGAACTTTTTTCTTAAGATGATGGTCCACGAAGGGACCTTTTTTCAACGACCTTGCCATGGCTACTTGACCCTTCGATCCTTAATGATGAAACGAGATGAAACTTTACGTTTTCCTCGAGTTTTATACCCTTTCGTCTGCATCGCCCATGGAGTTTGAGGAATGTAGCCGTTATGTCTACCTTCTCCACCACCGTGTGGGTGATCAACTGGGTTCATAGCAGTACCGCGAACAGTTGGACGAATACCTTGCCAGCGCATACGACCAGCTTTACCTTCGTTTCGTACATTGTGTTCCGGATTGGAAACAACGCCAAATGTTGCTCGGCACTCTTCATTGACCATGCGCATCTCTCCTGATGGGAGACGAATGGTTGCATAGCCGTTGTTACGACCCATAAGCTGAGCGGATAAACCTGCAGATCGTACAAGTTTCGCTCCCTTGCCTGGGATCATTTCAATATTGTGGATCGATGAGCCAATCGGCATGCACTTCAAGCGAGTAGCACTGCCAACTGTGAAGATAGCGTGTTCATCAGATGAAACAACGACATCTCCAGCTTTAAGGCCATGAGGAGCAATAATATATCGCTTCTCACCATCTTCATAATTCAATAGCGCAAGATACGCAGATCGGTTTGGATCATACTGCACTGAGTCGACACGAGCTTTAATGTCGAGCTTATCACGCTTAAAATCGATTGTTCTGATAAAGCGTTTGTGCCCGCCGCCTCTATGTCGGCAAGTAATATGACCGTTATTGTTCCGTCCGCCAGTACGCTTTTTAATAGTTAATAAAGCGCGCTCAGGAGGAACTGTCTTACCATCAACACGAGTTAATTGCTCATGCGAGATAAGGACCAGTCTGCGGGTACCTGGAGTGATTGGTCGAAATGTTTTCAGCATATGCGTCCCTGCAGTTACGAGTCAATCGAACAGCCTACTTCAAGTGTCACAATCGCTTTTTTCACAAGCGTGTCACGTCCCGGATTCATTCGGCCACGTCGATTGTACACTTTAGGCTTAACAAGTATGGTGTTGACATCAACAACACGCACATTTTTATCGCTATAAATTTTTTCTATGGCTTCTTTGATCTCAGGCTTAGTTGCTCCTGTATCGACCAAGAAGACATATTTCGGGTTCTCACAACGAGCTACACACTTATTGGAGGTCGCGTTCTTTAAGTTCTCAAGAACGGTTGCTTTTTCGGTGATGTGGCGTTGCTTTATTACATCATATGGGCTTTTTTGCATCGCTGACACTCCATTAGTCCTTCAAGAGCCATTCTTGCAGCTCTATGAGCGCGCTTTCTGTGATGACGAGATCTTGTGCAATCATCACATCATAACCACTCATGTTGCAAACCAACATGAATCCGGCATAAGGAATGTTGCGCACACTTTTCTTAAAATTAGTATGGATTTCTGAAGGAATGCTCACTTTCTGAGAAGCTCCAGGAAAACCAATCTCGACATATGAACCTTCGCCCAAAAATATTGTTTTTCCTGCAATTTCTGCTTTCTCCATGAAAGCAACAACTGCACGAGTTTTTGGGGTATCAATCTTCGTGCTATCAAGGACAACTACGCGTCCTTCACGAATTTTGTCCGCAATGAGAGAACGAATAGCTGCGCGTTTTTCTCGAGCATTCATCTTCATTGACACGTCAAACTTTGGCTTCGGTCCAAACACACGTCCGCCACCCTTATACTGAGGCGCTACAGTCGAACCTTGTCTGGATCGGCCTTGCCCTTTTTGAGGGTGTGGTTTTCTAGTTGTATGTTTAACTTCACTTCGAGTCTTGGTATTTGCCGACCATTGTCGAGCATTATATCGAAGCGCAATGATGTAGTCTTTTACTAATTGAGAATGAGCTTCAGCATCAACCAATGCTTGGTCAATCTTAACTTCACCAATTATTTGCCCATCTAAATTGTACTTCTTGAGCGTTGCAGTCACAGTCGATCCTCGCACCACAAGTTATTTCTTCTTCGTTGCTGTTTTTGGAGCTTTTTTAGGAACTGCTTTCTTAGCTTCTGCAAGATAAACAACACCATTTTTTGCACCTGGAACCGCACCTTCTACAATCACTACGTTCTTTTCAGAGTCGACAGAAATAACACGTAGCGACTGGACAGTTACCTGAACATCTCCCATATGGCTTGGTCGTGGACCACCTGGCAAACATCGACCTGGAGTCGATCGCATACCAGTAGAACCAGCATGACGGTGGAATCCAGAACCATGCGACGCAGGGCCGCCACTAAAACCATACTTCTTCATCACACCTTGATATCCCTTACCTTTGCTGGTACCAGTGATATCGACATGTGATGCACCCTCAAACTGGGTAACATCAAATTTTTGACCGATGCTATACGCATCAGTTCCATCAACACGGATTTCATACAAAAAGCGACGAGGAGCTACCCCAGCCTTTTTATAATGACCCAACAATTGCTTGGTGCACCGTTTTTCAACAGTTCGAGGATCTTTAGTTTTGACCTCGTCATAACCAAGTTGAATTGCTTGATAACCATCAACTTCTTGCGTCTTGATCTGCGTGATGACGCTTGGCTCGGCATGGATAACAGTGCAGGCGACTGGATTACCCTCCTGGTCGAACATCTGAATCATGCCGGCTTTTCTGCCCATCAACCTGCGAGCCATATTTCACTTCCTTCGATAGAGAACAGTCTGTTCTTCATACGCTGCCATCGTCATGTATCTCATACATGCACTATGCAACACTTCATCATGAAATTCGCATAAACGAATTTCGAACTTAATCTTCGAATTTTTTTCGACTTAGAGTCGAATCCATCTTTGACTATAACCCGGAATCTGCTCTCACCGCGCCTGAATTTTAAGGCTTGAGCGCGGCATTATGCGATTCCGAAAACGTCGGTAAGAACTGAAACAGAGAGGCTATCAAATGAGCTCTTTTTGCTCAACAACCATTTTGATGTTTTTCAATTTAGTTGCTTGTTTTTTTCTCGTACTTGTTCTTTGAGATAACCTCTTAGGGGATATTGATTTCATTTTTAATATTCTATCGTGAGTAACAATCAAATTCGAATCCCGTCGAATTTTTGTAGTAATAGGCACTAAAGAATGAATATCATCCATCTCTAAAAGAATAAGTATATCTCGCACCTCTGCTCCTTGAGGAACACGGAATATTTTTTGTATACCCATGCCCTCAAACTCAACCCGCACCTCAGCCGTAAGCAGGTGTTCATAAAAACCACCCCATATGTTTTTTTCTTGATATTTGAATAACGCAATTCTCAAGAAAAGAGCTGATAGTGCCGCTAGGGCAGTGAGTAAAACTGCCCTTGAAAGAGTAATTCTTCTTACTTTCTCCACTCGGCTTTGTAAATCCATTTTGCCAAGAATAGAATTCCTGCAGCACCTCCAACAACCCCTGAAACGATACTGCCAACAATACCCGGCAATACACGGCCACTGACAACCGCTGTTATCTTACATCCAGATGACACAACATCTATTCCTCTTTCAACAGACAAACCTTTCTCTTGAGCAAGGCGAACGTTATCTGCGAATTCAAGTGAAAATGCAGTAAGAGATGAAATATCAGTGATGTCTTTTAAACCAACTGCAATTTCCTTACCAAAAACACCAATAGTTCCGATAGTTTCAGAGATTGGGTTGATAATCCCACTCTTAGCAAGCCACTTAACTGCCCCGATCGAGTCCGAAATAAAGGCTGCAGCTTTTGAAGCAATAGCCAAGAAGTTTGGACCTTTCCAAAGAGGGTTCTTATTTGCTGCGTCTCCAGTCATTATGGACATCAAATCATCAATCCACTTCTTACCTGACAAAACGCTATTAAAACCTTCTGTAGCTTTTGCAAAAGCTTTTAAAGGAGCTGGCACGCAGTCTACACTACCAATCAACTCAAAAATCGAGCTCGCAACATTAGAGACGGTTTGCGCAAGCTTACAAACGGTGCTGATAATATCCATATCCTTAGCAGCTTTTTGTACCGCAAGCAACACGTCATACCCTACATAGGAGACATTATCAACCATTGCATTCCAAGAATCATGAGTAGTAGTCCATACATTTCTCATAAAATCATTACAGGTTGTGCATCCACCGGACATATTAAAACCTCCAAATACTACTTTAAATCAGGGTCTAAAAAAAAGGCCGCAAGACCAAAGAAAGCTGAAACCAAACCGAAACTTGCAGCGATAACTGGGTACTGCTCTGCTGCAATTGTTGCTGTCGTTTGGGCAATATCAAACAGTGATGAAGCACCATCACAGACATGATAGGCAATATTATTCCCTTTAAGAATCATCTGCCCTCGATCTAAAACAGATAAGCCTGAAGCTAAAACAGAAAGGCTTTCGATGACAGGAAGCGAAGATAAAAGCGTTGTTTGTCCAAACAGCCTCAAAGAGCCACATGAGTCAGATACTTGCTTAAAGAATTGCACTCCTCTGTCCTTAAGCCATGAAAAGAGAGAAAAGACCCTCAACGGTATTGCAACAACACTGCTTACAACTTTAAAGAAGCGACCTTCAGCAATATCAATTGAAAGATCGTCTGTCGAGAAATAACGAATTGAATTAGGCAGCCGAGTTGCATCTGAAAAACTACGAAACTCATTAATCCCATCTATAATCCCGTTCTTACCGGCATCACGATCTTGCAAGGAAGCGACTATATTCCAGCTCATAACAACTGCCTGAGCAGCATATGTAAGGCCACATACAGAGTCAACGAGCTGACTCAATCCTTTTGCGGCTTCTGAAAGAACAACAATAGCCCTACCCTTCCAATAAGAAATCTGTTCCGGAAGGGAGTCTATATAGCCCAAAACGCCATCTGCAGCCTGTCTACAACCATCTGATACACCTGTTCTTACCTGATCCCAAATAGAATATAAGCCCAGCTCAGCACAACCCATATAAAACTCTTTATTATTGCCTTGGAGAGTGTGATTAATCAGCAATTAAGGAGCAAATAATACACCCTTTATCAAAAAACGACGAGTGTAGATATCGTGCTATAATATGTAAATGTTTTGTAAAGAAGAGAGATGGGAATTTTTTTAATTTTGATAAATTAGACCATAGTGAGATCCTGAGAAAGATAAGATGACACGAATTATCCGTCTCGTGAAAATACGAAAATATAAACAAATCTCCAAAAGATGACGATTGAGCGAGGCCATCAAAACATCTCATTCACCCCAAATGAAATTCTATCGTTATTTAAAAAAGCATTCCCGCATTGCAACTCGATTGATTCATGGCATTATTTGACGGGGGGAGCCCTCAACACAGTCATCAAGATTGAATTCAATCAAAAGACATATGTACTTAAAATCTATGTAAACGACAAATATGCATGTCGAAGAGAAATCGAAATAAATTCCATCATACAAAACAATGTTACGACTCCCAAAATTATTTATCTCAATGAATCCGACTATAACTTCTCATACACAATCTCTGAGTTTGTACCAGGAATTCGTCTGGACGATGTTTCGCCATCTCACTCAATCTCGCTCTCTCATAAAATAGGAACTCTACTGGCAAGAATACATGCCTATACTTTTTCTCAAGCAGGGCTATTTGGTAATGGTTTAGTTATCACTACCCCCTTTTTAGCCGGATCGAGCCCATATTATGAAGAAGTACATCGGCTCTTGACTCAAGACCTCAACATTTGTGCTCGACTAGGCGATGAGCTTACAGTTCAAACGTTGGAGTTCATAGAAACCCATAAAGATCTCTTTCCTAAAATAGAAAACAACATATGCCTTACTCATTCTGACTTTAAACCTGTGAACTTAGTCTATACTTCCTCGGATGATCTCTATGTTTTTGACTGGGAATTCGCTCATGCAGGTATAGGACTTTTAGATATTGCTATCCTACTGCGATACAGAAAGCAATTTCCTCTTAACATTTCCATGCTCGAGATAGGGTATAAAGAGGCTGGAGGAGTCCTCCCATCTGACTATAAGCGATCAGCCATGATAACTGATTTTGTAAATATCCTCTCGATGATGTCCCAGCCGTCAGAAAGACCCTTGCTCTTTGAAGAAATAAAAAACATCCTGAAAACAACCATAAGAGACCTGGATGGACAAAATTAAAGACAACGCCTTCTATCAGATTTTTGCAATCACGTTATTCTTTATTTCAGCAAGTCTCTATTCATACGAGATATCCTCTGAAGTCGCACAGAATGTTTCACAGAGAATCTGGAAAAATGAGTGTAACGGGACCATTGAGGGATTAACACACTGGAATACCGGAGAAAATTTTGGTTCATTTGGAATTGGCCATTTCATTTGGTATCCAGAAGGCGTTCATGAGGGCTTTCATGAAACATTTCCTGATCTTTTACTCTTTATCAAAAATCAAGGGATAGAACTTCCCTCGTGGCTACAAAACGCTAAAGGATGCCCTTGGAAATCAAGAGATGAATTCTATAAAGATTTTCTCTCTGCAAAGATGATTTCTTTTCGTCAACTGCTCTTTGACACTAAAGCCATTCAAGCGCGTTTCATAGCACATCGACTTGAAATGGCTCTTCCAGAAATGATCAAAAATCTTTCAAATACTCAAAAAACGCATGTTAACCACGTATTTGGACTTCTTTCAAATACCCCTCGTGGACTCTATGCAATGATCGATTATTCGAACTTTAAAGGACTTGGAACTTCCGCCTCAGAAACCTATAAGGGAAAAGGATGGGGATTGCTTCAGGTACTATCAAAAACATCTCTGGAATCAGATGCTGTTGTAGAAAACTTTACCTTTTGTGCAAAAAAGATTTTAGAAGAAAGAGTTCAGAATTCTCCACCAGAAAGACACGAAGATCGGTGGCTCAAGGGATGGCAGAATCGCATTAACACATATCTTGATACTCAATAAAACGAGGCCCAGCTTGAAAAAAGCAATTATTTTAGGCGCATCTTCCGGAATTGGACGTGATTTAGCGAAAACACTTGCGAGAAACGGATATACAGTAGGCCTGATGGCTCGCCGTCTTGAAATGCTCAATGCCATGCAAAGTGAAATTCCTTCCAAAACTTATGTCGGGTATCTCGATATTGTAAATATAGATCAAGCCATTAAGAACGTCTCTGAAATGATCGAGAAGATGGGAGGACTCGACCTTATGGTCATCAATTCAGGTATCGGTTTTCTAAACCCGGAACTTGAATGGGAGAAAGAAAAGCAAACACTTGATGTAAATGTCTATGGATTTACAGCTCTCGCAGACTTTTCATTTAGATATTTTTCCACACAAAAAAGAGGTCATCTTGTCGGAATTTCATCCATCGGAGCCCTGAGAGGAAATTCACAAGCACCTGCCTACAACGCCTCAAAAGCATACATGTCGAATTACTTAGAAGGCCTACAAATAAAATCCTTCAAAGAGGCACAAAATATTACCGTCACAGATATAAAGCCTGGATATGTTGATACCGACATGGCAAAAGGAGAGGGCAAATTTTGGGTTGCAACTCCACATGATGCCGCTGAACAGATCTTTAGTGCCATTGAGAATAAAAAAAAGCATGCTTATATCACTCATCGCTGGCGCTTCATTGGATGGCTTCTTAAAATAATGCCAGGCTGGCTTTATGCGAGAATATAATGATGGAATCTCATTCAAGAATCGTAGCAGAACTGCAAGTCAAGGTCCGTAATCATTACAACGAATATACAGGGCCTTCGAATCGGCCTATCAATCTTAAATATTCTCAAGGACAATCAAACACAACGCGTTCAAAATCCTATAAATCAACATCTCAGCAGCTCGATCTCACAAAGTTAAACCACATACTTGAAATAGACACCAAAAGTCGCCTGGCAATCGTAGAACCAAGAGTCACGATGGACGAATTAGTCCAAGCAACTCTCAAGCAGGGACTCATTCCTCTTGTTGTTCCGGAATTTAAAGGAATAACTGTTGGCGGAGCCATCATGGGAGCAGCAGGAGAAAGCTCTTCATTTAGATGGGGAACTTTTCATGATGCGTGCACGAAGCTAGAAATTATTTGTGGAGACGGGACTTTACTAGAAGTATCTGCTGAAAAAAATAGCGACCTCTTTTATGCAATTTCAGGATCCTATGGGTCACTTGGAATACTTGTCAAAGCAACAATTAAACTTATTCCTGCATGCGATTTCGTTCATATCAAGTACCATGTCTTTAAAAACCCAATAAATACAATTGAGTGCATCAGAAACCTTTCTTCCAGCAAAGACTCTGTAGATTTTCTAGATGGCATACTCTTTAACAAAGATCTTGGAGTAGTTATTGAGGGCTCACTCATCGACAAAAGCAATGCACTGTACCGCCTTTTACCCCATTATTCAAACAACTCTATAGGCGCTGATTGGTACTATCTACATGTCAAAGAAATCGTAAAAACTTCTTACACCCTTTACGAAGAAACAATTCCCCTCTACGACTACCTCTTTCGATATGACCAAGGAGCATTTTGGGTAGGCGCTTACTTATTCCATACACCTCTTCTTTCTCAATTTATACGCTATGTGCTTTTTGGTTCGATTTCCGAAAGTAAACGGAGTTTCAACTCAGAAGAGATTAAGAAACTTCATACTCCACCCATTCCGAAAAAAATATGGCGAGCGATCTTCCATAAATTACTTTCAAGTCAAAATCTTTGGAAATGGCTTCATTCAGCAGAAAAATGGGTTCAAAACCGATTTATCATCCAAGATTTCTGCATCCCCGACACTCACGCGGAGGAGTTTATGCAGCATATTCTTGAAACTCCAGGCACCTATCCTATTTGGCTCTGCCCCATACAAGGCACTTTAGAGCCTCAAATATTTGCCCCCCATCTCGCTTCAATAAACGGATCTTCACACAATTTTATTAACTTCGGAATCTACGGACTCCCCTCGTATTCTGCTCCGATTTCTCAAATTATTAGGAATCTAGAGCAGAAAACCGAGGAACTTGACGGAAGAAAAGTCCTTTATAGCAACTCATACTACAATGAAAGTGAATTTTGGCGCATATATGACCACAATGCTTACTCCGCATTGAGAGCAAAAACTCACTCAAAGGGAATATGGCATGAAATCACAGAGAAAGTTCTTTCAATATAAGACCTCTTACATCAAATGAGGCCAGAGGGCCATGACTCGTGAAGAAGAAACTAGTGAACAAGAACCTCTTCTCTAACTACTGGGCGCTCTTCTTCAATATAGACCCGATCATGATGATGGTGGGGATACTCTTCCTTGACCACACAACCTGAAAAACCAGCACAGATTGAGCACAGGGATATACACATCATAAAATACTTCATGCCTATTCCTTACACCTTTATTGATTCACCTCATTGATAGATCCTCTCACAATGAAATGTAAAGTTTTTTTATACACACATGCGATTTATCACGATCGCCAGGAATTGTCTAAGAAAACAGACGAAGTTTAACTGAAGCAAAATAATCTACCGCTCAAAAAAATCTACCCTTTCCTACTTCTTTCCAACCTTTTTTCTGGTTGATGACTGATTCACATGAATTCGCTCAAGAACAACCCAGTTTCTAAATTAAATAAACTCATATTGAGTTTAAAGCCATTTTAGTCAAACAAACTATCAATTGATAACCATAAAAAATACCTATTAAATTTGGGCTCAAAAACAACCATCCCGATCGCAAAGGACTTGAACTCAATGAGTATACGCTATGACTGGACAATAGAAGAGCTTGAAGCACTTAACTCGCGTCCCCTCTTCGAATTGATATCTCAAGCGCATCATCTTCATGCACAATTTCATAGAGTTGGTGAAATTCATGTATGCAGCCTCATCTCAGTAAAAACAGGAGGCTGTTCTGAAGACTGTTCCTATTGCGCTCAGTCATCACGATACAAAACAAATATCACGCCACAAGCAATGATGACCTACGAAGAGGCAATCGATTTAGCAAAACAAGCAATATCTAGAGGAGCCACCAGAATATGTCTTGGAGCCGCATGGAGAGAAGTTCGAGATAATAAACAGTTCGATGAAATCATTAAAATGGTCTATGGGATTAAAAATCTTGGTGTTGAAGTTTGCTGCACACTAGGAATGATCAAAACACATCAGGCTATTCGCCTTAAAGAAGCAGGACTCTACGCCTATAATCACAACCTCGACTCTTCCGAGAATTTTTACAGATCCGTAGTTACCACTCGAAAATACAGAGATCGTCTAGACACACTCGATATCGCAAGCACTACAGGATTGAGTATTTGCTGTGGAGGTATTTTAGGGTTAGGCGAGTCTCATAAAGATCGCCTTGAGTTACTCCTGACTTTGAGCAGAAGAAACCCACATCCTGAATCGGTCCCTATCAACCGACTAACGCCCGTGTCCGGAACCCCGCTCGAAAACAATCAACAAGTCTCCATATGGGAAATGGTACGGATAATTGCTCTTAGTCGAATTTTAATGCCCCAGGCCATGATACGATTGTCGTCAGGAAGGCAAGAAATGAACCTACAAGATCAAACTCTCTGTTTTTTTGCTGGAGCAAATTCTATTCATGAAGGAGAAAAACTCCTGACGGTAGCGAACACCCCTATCGATCAGGATAGGGAGATGTTTGAGATTCTTGGTCTTAAAAAACGGCAAGCTTACTCGCACTGCGCATAGCATTATTCATACCACTCACTCTTGGAATACATAATATGTCGCTAGAACTCGCCCATAAGATGATGAAAAGAAAATTACATGGAAACTATAGATCTCTTAAAAATTCAAATAACCTCATCGACTTCGCCTCTAATGACTATTTAGGTCTTGCCTCATCGCAAACTTTCGCTGCCTCAGTTATCCAAGAATGGGAGCAACATCGGGGCACTTATTCTGGCTTTGGCTCGACCGGATCACGCCTTCTCGAAGGAAACAGAACCTATACAGAAAGACTTGAGGAATTCATCGCTCAATTTCACGGATTTCAATCATCTCTTCTTTTTACCTGTGGATATATGGCGAATGTTGGCCTCATGTCCACGGTAGCCGGAACAAATGATTATATCTTCTATGACACTCAAGTACACGCTTCAACAAGAGAGGGAATACGTCTTTCGAAAGCTTATACATTCCCATTTAAACATAATAACATGAGCCATCTCGAAGATCGGATCAAAAACTGCTCTTCACCTAGAGACATTTTTATATGTGTCGAATCAATCTATTCAACAGATGGCTCACAGGCGCCATTAAAAGAACTTATTGAAATTTCACACAAATACAATGCTCGATTGATCGTAGATGAGGCTCATGCCGTTGGTATTCTAGGCCCAGAAGGCAAAGGACTTGTCGCAGAACACAACCTCTCTGAACATATTTATGCTCAAGTGATAACATTTGGCAAGGCTCTTGGCACACATGGAGCGGCTGTTCTTGGCTCTCATCAGCTTATAGACAGCCTTATAAACTTTGCAAAACCTTTTATATACACAACAGCTGCACCTTTAATCACGCTCGCCGCCATCACATGTAGTTATAAGTATTTCCCTAAAATGATCGCAGAACGCGTTCATGTCAAAAAACTGATTAAGATGTGTTCAGATATTTTACACAGTCCATCTCAAACCCATATCCAATCGATACTGATTCCTGGAAATCAACGCCTGTTAAAAACAGTAAAAGAACTCAGAGAAAGCGGATTCAGCATTGGAGGTCTGACGAGCCCGACAGTGCCAAAAGAGTCTGAAATGCTCCGGATATCTCTTCATTCTTTTAACACGACAAGTCAGCTCGAGACCCTTTTAGAGGCTATCAAAGGGCATATATTATGAATAAAATTATCGTTGCAGGAATAGGCACGGGAGTTGGCAAAACGCTCGTTTCAGCTATTTTAATGAAGATCCTGCAGGCCGATTACTGGAAACCAATTTACTGTGGAGACGAAAATACTTCGGATAATAACACCATCAGGCAACTTGTAGATGCAGATGTACACACCATACACCCAACTGCATACGCTCTGAAAGCTCCCCTTTCTCCACATCATGCAGCGTATCTTGAAAATATTTCTATTGATCTCACGACAATCATCCCTCCAAGGACATCAAAAACTCTCATCATTGAGTCAGTGGGAGGGGTATTGGTTCCTCTGAAAACGAATATTGTCACTCTCGATCTTTTTCAATCATGGCAAGCTGAATGGGTACTTGTTTCTAAGAATTATCTCGGAAGTATCAATCATACGCTGTTGACTATTGAGGCTTTAAAAAATAGAGGAGTTTCAATCCTCGGAATCATTTTCAATGGGGAGTTAAATCCTCAGAGCGAAATTTCAATACTCCAAATATCAGGACTTCGATTCTTAGGCCGAATCCTCCCTGAAATTTCACCTACATCAAACACAATTCAAAAATATGCACACACATGGCAGAAACAATTTCAATCTCTTCGCACCTCGTCAATATAGATAGAGAAAGCGTCTGGCATCCCTTTACTCAGGTGCAAACGCAAGATCCTCCAATTCCCATTGTACAGGCACAAGGATCCTATATATACAGTGCAGACGGCAAGCGCTATATTGACGCCATATCATCTTGGTGGGTCAATCTCCATGGACACTGTCATCCCTACATCGCCAATAAGATCAAGGAACAAGCAGCTGAATTAGAACATGTACTCTTCTCAGGTTTTACCCATCCACCAGCTGTAGAGCTTGCAAGAAAACTTCTCAGTCTATTACCCGGTAAAATGAATAAAATATTTTACTCAGATAATGGATCAACAGCTGTTGAGATCGCCCTTAAAATGGCTTTTCAATATTGGTATAATAAAAATGCAAATACCAAGAGAACGAAAGTCATCTGCTTTAGGAATAGCTATCATGGAGACACCTTTGGTGCCATGTCAGCTGCCGGGAAAAATGGCTTTAACACCCCTTTTTGGAAATATCTCTTTGAGGTTCGCTCTATCGATCCTCCCATTGCAGGAAGCGAAGAGAATTCGATCTCTCAACTTCGATCTATTCTTAGCGAAGGAGAATCTGCCTGTTTTATTTTTGAACCCCTTGTCTTGGGGTCAGGCGGCATGATTATGTATGCCCCCTCAGCTCTTGATTCTCTTATCCGATTATGTCAAGAACACAATGTGCTCACAATAGCCGATGAGGTTATGACAGGGTTTGGTCGAACAGGGTCAATCTTTGCATGCGATAAACTAAACCTTTCTCCCGACTTAATCTGCCTTTCCAAGGGATTAACAGGCGGGTTTTTGCCGCTAGGAGCAACTGCCTGCCAACAGCACATCTTTGAAGCATTTCTCGGGGACACGCTTAATCAAGCCTTTCTCCACGGACATTCGTACACAGCAAATCCGATTGCTTGCAGCAGCGCACTTGCAAGCCTTGAACTCTTACTCCAAAGCTTTTGTACACAACAAAGAGAAATGATAGGTAGATGCCATGAAGACTTTTGTAAAAAATGGAAAGGACACAGCAGGGTCAAGAGATGCGAATCCACAGGCACAATTCTCGCTTTAGAATACGCCTCTAATGAGCCAAACCTTGGAAATCAGTCCTCATATTTTCATCCTCTTCGTGACAAACTCTATAGTTTTTTTCTAGAGAAAGGAATCCTTTTAAGACCCCTAGGCAATGTACTCTACATCCTGCCACCCTATTGCATTCAAAGAGATGAGCTTGAACTTATTTACAAACATATATCAGAAACACTTGAAGGATCATTATGAAGAACTTTATTTCGCATGCAGAAGAGATCCACGAAATCCTTACGCATATCGTGCAATCACCAATACTACATGCAAAATGGATCAATACATTATCCTATTTGGAAAATTCAGGAGCCAGAAAAATTGCTGCCTGTGAACATCCAAGGCTCGTTAAAGAAGAAATGCTTAAACATGCATCTGAAGAATTTCGCCATGCTCACTATCTTAAACGACAAATTGAACGTATTTATCCAGCTTCTTTAGACACATATTCTGAACAAGATCTTCTCGGAGGAATGAATACTATCCACTATCTTCAGGCTCTGGATATAAAGACATCGCGCTTTCTGCTTCAAACAGCAGGCTTACCAAAACATTCTCTTCGTGAAGTTTCGTACCTTGCAGTTACCTATGCAATAGAATTAAGAGCTGAAGAACTCTACCCAATATATGACAAAATTCTCCGAAAGGAATCTTCGAAGGTCTCCGTTAAATCCATACTCTTGGAAGAAAAAGAACATCTTCGAGAAGTTGTTTCCTCTTTAGAAAAAACACCTTCAGGACTCTCCTACGCATACATGGCATCGACATTTGAAAATAATCTCTGCAGAAATTGGCTTCAAGCCATTTCAGAAGATGTAAAACGGGCTCCCGATATTGTTACTTAATTATTTGGATTCAAGATGAAACTATCTCATAAAATAGTCGCCTATTCCCTTTGCTTGAGCGGACTATTCTCATCTCTTCTTAACTGCTCACAAACCAAAGACACTTCTAAGGATGATCATTGGGATGGAGAGACATATCTACAGAACTCAGAAGCGCAATATGAGTGGGCAACGAGCTACATCAATAAACTACATCTTTTGGGCAGCGAAAAAATACTCGACATTGGGTGTGGAGATGGCCGCATCTCTGCTCTTCTCGCAAAGATGGTTCCTCATGGAAATGTCATAGGCCTTGATGTTTCAGAATCGATGCTCAAAACGGCCGAAAAAATACGACAAATGTCAAATCTCGATAATCTCACTTTTATTCAACGAGATGCAAGCCACCTGAAATATGAGGGCGACTTTGACTTAATTGTTTCCTTTAGCTGTCTTCATTGGGTAACAGATCATGCAGCCACCCTCAAAGGAATTGAATGCAACTTAAAGCCCGGAGGTCGAGTCTTTTTATACTTTGCTCCTGATCATGGGCGTGATAGATTTGATGATGCTATCAAGACTGTCATGAATTCTCCAAAATGGAACTCCTACTTTTCTTCGTATCCAACTCCATTCACCCTTGTACTGCCTTCAACATTCACTCAGTACGCAGAACAAGCACATCTTCTTATTAAGCGAGTAGAAATCATCACGGTAGACAAACCTTATGCTTCAAAAGCATCGTTTATTGCTTGGATGAAGGGGTGGATGCCTCATCTAAAAATGCTCCCAAAAGAGCTGCATGAAGAATTCTTGAACGAGATTGCTGATAGGCATCTAGAGAGATATCCATTGGATAATGAAGGGAAAGTTCACTACATCGATTATTGGATGGAAGTTGAACTTCTAAAACCTGAGCTTCTCAAATCTGAATTGTTTAAATCGGGACACCTTAAACTACAGAAATAGATGAAGAAATTTCTGTAAAGAACCTTCAACTTGGACCATAGACTCGCTATCATCAAGACATTCCCTCAAAACACCATCAAGGCATTTACTTTCTGCTCCCAAGAGTTTATGCCTTCTTGCATACCACAACAGTTGATGATATCCCCCTCTCTCAGGCAAACACCCGCTTATGATCTTTGCTAAAAGAGTATCCGCCGTTTTTAATACCTCATCGGACTGGAAATAGGAAGCAAGTTCAATACTTACAAAGCATACATCAAAAGCATGGTTTAGATCTGGCTCTTCATTTGCGCTTAAAAGGTTCGTGAGAAGACTCGGATTTTTCAAAACTTCAAAGAAGAATGCTAATTCCTGCTCTTCGGGAATCTCATCTGCACTTCCAAAGACATCTATTAGGTCAATATCGATAGTCCCTCTATGTATATTCTCACCATCAGAGCGTTTATCAGCACATTCTGCCATAAGTTTTTGAATATAAACTGATCGCTCGAGAAGTATTTGAGAGGGAATTAAAAACTCCTGCCCATTAGACAATCTAATAAGGTTGCAGACGCATAGGTCATGAACGCCTATCTCAGACGGATTCTTGACTGTACATTTTTTCTCGAATTCAACAGCAAGCGACTCTATGCCGATCTCTTCGACCTTCTGCTTTGTCAGATTATCAATCTTTATACTCGAGACAAATCTGTTCTCATCACTTAAGACATCTTGACTAGATAGACTGAGAGCTCCTGCGGACTCTGGGTTCATCAACGTATTTGAAAATGGTTGAATTTGCATGTGATAGACTACTGTATTCAAAATCATAGTCAGAATAGAGGTGAGTATTTATTTTTAATACATTGAATTCTGCTTTACAAGATGTTCCTATTACATGGGTTTTAGGAAAATGAAGGGTATCTCATTAAAGAGGTTTGAATAAATACTATTAAAGCCGAATGAAGCTTAGACCTTGGGCAGAATATCCACGAAGAAACTCAGAGCCGCTGACTTGAGATTTTCCTTCCATCTGAAG
Source organism: uncultured bacterium (assembly GCA_964577935.1). Classification (GTDB taxonomy): domain Bacteria; phylum Chlamydiota; class Chlamydiia; order Chlamydiales; family FEN-1388; genus JABDGV01. The sequence goes on from CAZOAJ010000011.1 coordinate 39,339, forward strand.
ACGCTTTATAACAAGACCACCCTCTGCAGTTCCAACAACCAACTGATTATCTACTACCAAAAGATCGCCCGGTTCAATCCCTTCAAGAGGAATTACTTCCGATTCAAATATCTTGAGACGCTTTGCCTCTCCTTTCAAATAGACGTAGGTCCAAGCTCCGGGAATTGGAGAAAAAGCCCGAACACGGTTATGGAGGGTTTTTGCATTTTCAGTCCAATTCAGAAGGCTTTCTTCCTTACCAACCTTTGGAGCAAAAGTTGCCAAAGAGTGCTCTTGAGGAACAAAGTGAGCAGTCCCTGCTGAAATTTGTTCTAAAGCCTCATCAAGGCCTTCACAGCTCAAAGATTGAAGCCTTGTTGAGAGCTCCCCTAAATTCATATCTGAAGGAACTGTGCATTTCTTCATTAAGAGAACATCGCCTGAATCAAGGCCTATGTCCATGCGCATAATGGTGATTCCTGTTTCAAGAACTCCGTCAAGGAGAGATCGTTGCATAGGGGCTGCCCCACGATAGTAGGGCAATAGACTTCCATGAGTATTAATGCATCCAAACTTAGGAATATCTAAAACGCTTTTTTTGACAATTTCACCATAAGCGACAACAATAAATAGATCTGCACCAAGCGCCTTAAGTTCCTCAATAAATTGAGGATCCGAGGCCTTTGGCGGCTGGTAGAGAGGAATATGGGGGGCAAGCGCATCTCGAACAATTTTGACTTCCGTTGGAAGTATTTTTTGCTGCCTTCCTTGCGGTTTATCAGGTTTTGAGACAATAGCAACTATCTCATGCACAGATGATTCAAGCAGATGCCTTAAAACAGTTGCTGCAAACAAAGGTGTCCCAAAAAATACACAACGCATAGGCCCTATTCGTCATTATCTGATTTTTTTTCGCCGCCCTGAAACCCAATCAACCCTCGCTTAGATGATCGGCAAAAATCGATCCAGTTTCGAACTTCAGGGAGTGGCTCAAGCTCATTTTCAATACGAGTCAAAGCTTCCTGAATAGTCAAGCCTGATCGGTACATGATCTTAAATGCTTTAGCAAGAGATGTTCTAGTCGAAAGGGGAAAACCGTGCCGTTTAAGTCCAATAAGGTTAAGCCCGCCAAAGCGATATGGCGAACCTGCCCCAATGGTAAAGGGAGGAACATCGTGGGTAACACGACTCATTCCACCAATCATGGCATAATCACCGATACGAACAAATTGGTGAGCCGCGGCAAGGCCTCCGATTATAGCACAGTTTCCAACGGTTACATGACCTGCAAGCGTCGCATTATTTGCCATCACCACTTTATCGCCAAGCTCACAGTTATGAGCAATATGGCAATAGGCCATGATCAAGCAACCATTACCAACGCGTACAAACGTTCCTTCCCCACATGAAGAATTAATTGTGACAAACTCTCGAATTTCACAATCAGAACCGATCGTAACAAAAGTTTTTTCCCCTTTAAATTTACGATCTTGGGTTTTAGTGCCGATGACAGCGCCGGGATAAATGGTCGTATTCGCTCCAATAGTCGTAAAACCTTCTACGACTACATGTGATTTTAAAGTAACCCCATCTTTCAATATAACATCAGGGCCTACAATACAATAAGGACCTACAGATACGTTGTTTCCAATATGGGCTTTTGAATCTACCACTGCGGTAGGATGAATTGAAGTCATCGCGACACTCAATAAATATCGTTTTTATGAACCAATGCAAAACCAATTTCAGCTTCAGCAGCAAGCTTATCTCCAACATATGCCTCGGCTTTAACCTTCCCGCCTTTTCTGCCTAAGTGAATCCCTTTTGCTTTCAGGATTAATACATCTCCAGGCTGCACAGGTTGTCTAAATTTTGCCCCGTTAAGAGATAAAAGTACGGCAATTTTATCATGATTATTGCCTTTCAAATGCACTAAAATTCCACCCGTTTGTGCCAAAGCTTCAAGAATTAAAACACCTGGCATAAGAGGAACTTCAGGAAAGTGACCTTGAAAAAAAGCCTCATTGATCGTGACACATTTATGTCCGACAATCATTTCTTTCTCAAGATCAAGCTCGAGAATCTTATCTACTAGGAGAAACGGATAACGATGCGGAAGAATTTTTACAATATCTTGTATTGTAAATCGCACAGGCCCTCCACCCGAATCAACATTGCTTAATGCAACTTCTTCTTTCCCCATAGAAATCACTTCCGGCTTTATTTCTGCCACAACTTCCGCTTCTTGCTTCATATTCTCTACATACTCTCCGTCGAAAGGTGTTCATAGAGTTTTTTCGCAAATGCCACATTAGTCGCATGCCCCGACTTAATCGAGATAATATGTGCGACAAAAGGGAATCCAACTAGCGAAAGATCTCCGATCATATCGAGAACTTTATGACGAGCCATCTCATTTGGGAAGCGAAGACCATCCTTACTAATCACCGTATCATTTTTAATGACAACAGCATTTTCAAGACTACCGCCTTTTATGAGTCCCCGATCCATAAGTATCGCAATCTCATCATATAATGAAAAGGTCCGACTTGGCGCCACCTGTTCTTCAAAGTTTTTTTTAGTCACGTCGAATGAGAAATATTGAGTGCCAATTCCAGATACTCCAGGGTAATCAAGCGTATAACTTATCATATACGTATCACTCGGCAGCGCAACTAAATGGATACCATTGTGAGATAAGGATACAGGCTTAGTAAGTGATCGAATAGGAATCGATGCACTTAACTCCTGCCGACCGGCCTCCTCGAGCATTTTCATAAATACCAAAGAGCTTCCATCTCCAGCAGGAGGTTCAATATTTGAAAGTTCGATACACAAGTTATCGATTTCCCATGCTCGAACTGCAGCAAGGACATGTTCTACCGTATAAAGTCGAACATCTTGAAGAGCAAGATTTGTACTCCGCTGAGTATCAAATACATACTCAATTCGCGCAGGAATTATCGGCTGAGAGGGAAGATCGACTCTCTTAAAGAAAATACCCTCTCCCTCTTTGGCAGGCACAAAACGAATCTGCACATCCCTTCCGGTATGAATCCCAATCCCCGAATAGGAAACAGGATTTTGAATGGTAGCCTGCTTTCGAACTTTATCCACCTATCTCCTCCTTCGAATTGATCGATGTACCGACAATCTCATCCGCTTGATGAAGACCTTGCCGATTGCTGTGCGCAAGACTCTCGGCAGCAGAAGCATAGTTATACCAACGGCGAAAAGGCGTATGCGCATAAGCAAAAGGACGAAGCCTTGGAGCTGCTTGACACTCATCACAACAGCAACCCGCTTTCGCCTCTAAGCATTCCGGACATGAAAGAAATAGCTCATTACAATCCACATTCGCACAATTATAGTAGCTTTCTGTCTCAACACCGCAATGATGACACTTTCCTATAACATCAGTCTTTTCTTCACTGAGTGGAACGGTAAGTCGATCATCAAAAACAAAGAGAGATCCTTTCCAATGTGAAGATCCAGCTTCTTGCCCATAATTGATAATGCCTCCTTTGAGCTGGTAGACATTTTCAATCCCCTGTTCCTGTAGAAGGGCAGAGTAGAGCTCGCAGCGAATACCACCTGTGCAATACATCAATACGTTCTTTGGAGATTTCTCTGTTTCAAGACGTGATTTCAAGTCCCTAGCATACTTCAGAAAATCTTTAAACGTCTCGTAGGGGAGCAGCTCTGCTCCTTCAAAATGGCCAACTTTCCATTCATACTCATTTCTTGTATCGATAACAATATTTTCTTGGTTGGTATCTTCAAGCAAATTCTTCCATTCATTAGGGGTAAGATATTTGCCTCGCTTCGAAAAATCTACCTGTGTCCCCAAGGCAACAAGCTCGTTTCGAACTTTAACGGTACAGCGAGGGAAGACATGTGTATCTACACCCTGCAATTTAAAATGAACATCTTTGAATTGCTCCCGAGAATGCATCCAATCGATGTAGACCTGTGCATCCTTTCGCGCGATACACATCTGGCCGTTAAGCCCGTCTTTTGTGATATATAACCGACAGGTTGCATCCAAAAGAGCAAGGCATTCCTTTTGAACTTGGACCTCTTGACGAGGATCCTCTATTTTACCTATGTAATAATAGGCAATCACCCAATATGCAGAGGCTTCTGAAACTCGAACTTCTTTTTTCATGTAAATCTTTATTGTTTGTCCAAAAATCGTAGTCTAAATTTTAGGATTTTCTCAACAACCATTAACGATTGCATTCTCTTCTAGCTGAAAAAAAGTGAGCTTTGCCATGCTCATTTATGAATGATAAGCATAAGGAAAATAGCTATGGCATCGATCAAGCATCTTAATGATGAGAATTTTGAAGCAACTATTACCAACGGTAAAGTCCTTATCGACTTTTCTGCTGAATGGTGTGGTCCTTGCAAAATGATGCTTCCAATTCTCGAATCTCTAGCAAAAGAAATGGAAGGGAAAATATCTGTCTACAAAGTCGACGTCGATGCAGCACAAAAAGTGACATCAAAATTTGACATCACTTCCGTTCCGACGCTCATCCTCTTCGAAAACGGGCAAGAAAAGAAGCGTATTGTCGGATTGAAGGATCTTGCAACCTTAAAGTCACAAGTTTCATAAGTTCGCCGTATACAACAAAAGTTCCCCTTGTTTTCACAAGGGGAACTTACGAATACGTTACGCAGCATCAAGCAAAGCCATCATAGAAGATGGCGATGAATAAAAAACCTGCTACTACTACAGATTTGCGTCGCTTTCATCTTCGTCTGAATCTTCAACGACGACAACGTCAGTATCATCTTCTTCATCGTCATCATCATCCGAATCATCGGCTAATAGCTGAGCTGATGACTTTTGGTCTTTATTTTGACTTTTGGATGCATTTGACCCAATAGTCTGCTCTTCATCATCGTCATCGTCGGAATCAGAAGCATCTGATACGTCATCATCGGAATCAGAGGAATCTTCAACAGAAGCTTTTGCTGGAGCAGGCTCCACCTTAGTTACTTCAACTTCGAAAATGAGCATTGCATTTGGAGTAAGCTGCCCTGAGGTTCCATACCCTAAGTCAGGATGAATAAAGATCTTTCTCTTTTCGCCCACTTTCATACCAAGAACTGCTTGGCGGAAACCAGGGATCGTTTGGGTCAACATAATTGGCACAGGTTCGCCGCTTTCTTCCGTGCTACCAAAAACGCTGCCATCAAGATATGAGCCCTTGTACAGGATATATGGCATCATAGCGTCGGTAACGACTTCAGCGTCACTCTTGCCATTTTGCACGATCATGTATTGGAGCTTTCCTGGCTGAAGCTCTACAACTCCTGATTCTTTGCTATTTTTAGCAAGAAACTCTTCTGCTTGCTTTAAGTTCTTCTGAGACATTTCTTGAAATGCATATTCTTGCACTAAAGATACCGCCTCTTCGTACTGCTGCTCATTCATAGGAGCAGTTTTGCCACTTCGAGCGGCCTGCATACCCCTGATGACGCTATCAAAATCAAGCTTAATGACTGGGCTTTCAAGACTCTTATAAATAAGATGTCCATAGGTTTCTGAAAGCTTTGCAATATTCTCTTGTGAAAATACCTCTTCTTTTGACGGCTTAACCTTCGCAGGCTGCGAAGACGCATTTGTAGCCGACTTCGAATCATCTGATTTAACCACATCCCCGATGAGAGGAAGCAATGCGCCAAATGCAGCGAGTGCAATCCAGCATTTTTTACCGAAACGGTTATTAACCACCATAACGACTCCTTGAACATTCTTTAGTGTGGATCTTTTGTACTCAATCGTATGTGGAGCACATCTAATTGATCTTGAGAGATATTAGACGGAGCATCAAGCATAAGATCACGAGCTTTTGCATTCTTAGGAAACGCTATAACATCACGGATACTTTCTGCACCACATAACAACATAACAATTCTATCAAAACCGAGAGCAATGCCTATGTGAGGCGGTGTCCCATACTTCAACGCCTCAACAAAAAACCCAAATTTTTCTTGGCAAACTTCGGGGGTTAACCCGAGCACTGAAAATATCTTTTCCTGCATCCGGCTATCATGAATACGCTGGGATCCAGATGCAAGCTCATAGCCGTTAAGCACAAGATCATAACTTGAAGAGCGCACTTGGAGAGGCTTTGAATCAATCAAATGCATATCTTCAAAAGAGGGAGAGGTGAAAGGATGATGTTCGCTTTCTAGACGCCCCTCTTCTTCATTCCATGCAAAAAGAGGAAAATCGGTCACCCAAAGAAATTCCCATTGTTTTGGATCGACAAGCCCTCGGTCTTTTGCAACCTTTCTTCGCAAATGATCTAGAGTCTGATGGACATTCTTCCGTGCACCGGCCAGGAAAACAGCACAGTCTCCGTCCTGCATCTCAAAAGCTGCACCCATTGACGCAAGAACTTCTGGCTTAGCATATTTAGACAAGCTTGAAGAATAGCCATCAGGTGTTTTCTTAAGCCAAGCTAACCCCTTAAACCCAAACTGCGAAACAAAACTGTTTAACTCATCAAGCCCTTTACGGGAGATATCTGTTCCTCCCTGGATACAAAAACCTTTTACAATACCATCAGAACTAATCACTTCCTGAAAAGGCGGAAAAGAAATTTCTCGAGCAAGCTCTGTTATATTTTTCAGAATCATCCCAAATCGAAGATCGGGCTTATCGCACCCATACATTTCGACACAATCGTGATACTTCATGCGTCTAAATGGAGTAGTTAAATGAACACCTAGCGTTTCTTTATAAATCGCTTGCATTAAGTTCTCAATGACAGGAAAGAGCACTTCGGAATTCGCAAAGCTCATCTCAATATCAATTTGATGAAATTCGGGCTGACGATCGGCTCGTAAATCTTCATCCCGAAAGCAGGATGCAATCTGATAGTATCGATCAAGGCCTGCAACCATCAAAAGTTGTTTAAAGATCTGAGGAGACTGAGGCAAAGCATAAAAATGGCCTGGATGAACTCTTGACGGAACTAAATAATCACGAGCTCCCTCAGGTGTCGACCTACCAAAATTGGGCGTTGAAACCTCTATATAGCCTTGGTCTGAAAGAAACTTACGAGCCGCCTGCATCGTCTTATGGCGAAGCACCAAGTTGTTCAAGAGCGGCCCCTTTCGCATATCAAGATAGCGATATTTCAAACGAAGTTCTTCGTTCACTTCCATTGTATCATCGGCAATTGGAAGCGGAGGAACAGATGCTTCTGAAAGAACCTGCAGAGTATGCGCTATAACCTCAATCTCGCCGGTAGCAAGCTGAGGATTTGAAGTTTTGCGACGGGATACAACACCTTGAATTCGAACAACGTATTCAGCACGGACATCTTTTGCAGCCGTATACATCTCTTGAGAACATTGGGCAGGATCAAATAATGCCTGAGTAATGCCGAAACGATCACGAAGATCGATAAAGACAAGACCACCTAAATTACGCACTCTATGGACCCAGCCAACGAGAGCTACATGTGTACCAATTTGTTGTGCGTGCAACTGCCCGCACGTATGAGTTCTTTCAAATGGATTCATCTGCTACATTCACAGCGTGTTGAAGGAAGGTTGTAAGCGCTTCTAGAGCAATCGTCTTCTTTTCAGCGGTTGCTAGCTTTTTCACTTCCAATCGATTAGTAATGAGTTCGTTTTCGCCTATAACAATAACATATTGCGCAGCCATTTCAACAGCGCGACTTAATGCATTTTTCAGCTTTCTAAATGAAAAGTCGACAAGGCAGGAGAGGCCAATTTCTCTTAGACGAGCAGCAATTGCCATCGCATAGGCAACTTGCTCCTCACCCATAGGAATTAACGAGACATGTAAAGGCTGCTTTGGAATTTCACTGAATGATTTAGTTTTAAGAAGAGTTTGAATGACTCTCTCAAGACCTGTTGCAAAGCCAATAGATCCAATATCAGGACCTCCGAGCTGCTTTACTAAGCCATCATAACGCCCACCTGCACCAACGGTATTTTGAGCCCCAAGCTTGCCTGAAGTGACTTCAAAAACGGTTCGTTGATAGTAATCCAATCCGCGGACCAAAAGATGATTCACTTCATAGGCGACATTCAAGTGCTTGAGAATAGACTGCACTTTTTCAAAATGATCCCTATCGGCTGTATCGAGAAATTCGAGAATAGAAGGAGCGTTCTCAATAATGGCTATATCTTCGGCCGATTTTGAATCCAGTATTCGAAGTGGATTTTTATCGAATCGAATTCTGCTTTCAGGAGATAAAAGATCCTTTTTTGGATATAAATACTCTTTCAAAGCATCTACAAAACGATGCCGAGCATCACCTGTACCTAATGAATTAATATAAACCTTCAGATCTGGAATACCTAGCATTCTATAAAAATGCACAAGCATCTCAATAAGTTCGGCATCTTGTTGCGGGCCCGAAGCACCAAAGACCTCAACACCAAATTGATGATGCTGACGAAACCTTCCGGCCTGTGGTCGTTCATAACGAAACATGGGACCAATATAAAAAAGGCGAAGGTTTGTATTTTGTTGGAATGCCCCTTCAGACACTAAAGCGCGAACAACTCCAGCAGTACCTTCGGGACGCAAAGAGAGCCTTCTTCCACCGCGATCTTCAAAAGTATACATTTCCTTGGAAACTATATCCGACTCATCGCCAACGGTTCTTGCAAAAAGCTCTGTTCGTTCAATAATTGGGGTGGATATCTCTTGAAACGCATAAAGCTCAGCTAAACGTCGAGCCGTGGTTTCAACATAGTGCCAAACAGCACTCGATCTCCACTCATCTCCATGCGGCTTTGGAAGGATATCAAAAACTCCAGTGGGAATCGGAACGCTCATAGGGCTTTTTTCACCTTAAAGAGTTAGATTTCTATGCTAGTGATGCGATCTATTGATAGACATCATTGGTTTTCAACCTCTTTATGTCATCATCAATGATTACTTAATAGCACCCATAATGACTTAAAGAATCGGTAATAATCAAATTTCGCTCTAAGCTACTTCTTAAACTTGTTTAAACATTAAACTACCACTCGGCTGCTGGGTCAAAATCATCATCATAATCATCGCTATAATCGTCATCATCATCGGCTTGATATTCGCCAGATGCGTCAGCAATATCTACTGAAATATTATATGGAGGAGGAAGAGCCTTGGTGACTTTTGTGTCAAACGAAGATGAAACTAGTTTTTCCACTTCAATCGACTTCATTCCAGCTCCTTGCTCATTTTTCTGAGGATCCTGGCTGAATGCTGCAACCCAATTATTCCATCTCTGGATCGTTGTTGCAGGAACTATAGTGCTTAAAATAGCAAGAGCTTTTACATCTTCTTGGTGTGGGCTTGTGATCGTAGAATTCGTTGTGCGAGCGACAAATAATTTTTCCACAGCCTCGCTAGATATTTTACGAAGCCTCATTTTTTGCTGATCTACATCAACTAGCGCAGAAGCAAAAGAATCTTGGCCAAAGGCATCCAAACATTTTTGAGCATGAACTGCAGCCTCTGCAATTTCCGAAAGATCATCTCCTTCGTTGACTAAATCAATAGACTGCTTAATATCTTCCCACTTTTCACTAAACCTTTGCATTTGTTCAAGAAGGGTATAATCAAAATTATCTGCAGAGAGCTTCAAAAGCTCTTCATGAACAAGAGAGTTCGGAATACTCAGGTTTTTAACCAGCCTATCTCGGGATCTATCGATAAATAAAGCTATATTATAGGAGAGAAGTATATCTGCTGCTTGAAACCTACGAACGGATGAGAGAGTTTTTGCGTCATTTTTTTGCTTAAAATTTATTTCTGCATCAAGGCAGCCAACTATATCTGCTTTTCTTTGCTCCAAAACTAAGACTCTTTCATCAAGCATCGATTGAAGCTGTTGAGAAAATTGAGCAAATTGACGATTTGCTTCTTGAGAAAGCTCTAAGTTTTGGGCTGCATTTTCGAACTGACCAGGAGCTTGATCGCTGAAGGCAACGAGATTCATATCCTCCATTCGAACTGACCGGGAATCATCATTCTTACTCTTATCAAATGCTTCAGACACTGTCACATACACGAGCGCACGAACAGGAGGCATCTTAGCGGGAGACTGCTCAACAAGCATGTACGAATAAAAAGCAAATCCAGAAACTGCTAAAAAAGCTCCAACTGATGTGCTCATCATAGCCTTGGATAGAAAACTCAAAGGCTTTCGCTTCTCAGAGACAGCTCCATCTTGTTGTGAGATATGAGTCTTAGACCCGTTTGAGGAATCTTCGGAAGAATCCGTTGATTCATTTTGCGGAAGATCTTGCTCCGAACTTTTTCGCTCAAAGCTTTCTTGAGACGGACAAATAGATATCTCAGAATTTCCCTCAGAAAGTCGACGAATACAATCGTTTTCGACAGGGTGAGGATCATGTTCTATAGGCTTCATATCCTGCTCCTCTCTGGCCTTACTTGTGCCTAATTGGGAGGTATCCCCAATCGATTCAAGGAGAGATCCCATGTTAAGTTTATGCAAAATGCTTTTGATCTCGTCGTCGATTTCACTCATGATTTCCCGTAGTAGTCGCAATTGGTTCTATTATGCTGATAGCTTGATAAATGAATTTGTAACAAGTTGATTTAAAGTCGCACCAAGATCAACGAATATTGGACGCGATTCACCATAACTAATCATTTCGCATAAAAGCCAACTTATGTTAAATTTCTGTTTTAAATTAATTAATCAATTAAAAATTGATTGAAATTAATAAATTAACGGTTTTTATCTATATGCTTATTTCAAAAATTTCTGACCAAACACAAGTCCAAGACCAAACTCCCGATATCGACTTAGATAAACCTCAAGATGAAAGCTCCTTCATCTCTATTGAATGCTTGATACAGAATGTCCAAACAGCTGAAGAGTTTGATCCCGAAGCTTTAAAGCAAACCTGCCTACAACGACCCAACTGCGCAGAAGATGTCAACCACATTCTCGAAAATAACTCATTTGAAGTCCCCTCTGGTTTTGAAATTCTGACCCCAGATGAAAAGTTAGTTGTACTGCTCAACCATCTTAGACAAAAAATGCAACTGAGCTCGGTATTTGTACTCCAGAACTCCATAAGCTTGATCGATGACTATACTTTAGATCTACTTGCTCAAAAAGTAGTGAGCAGCCTTGAAAAAAGGGATTACAGCCTTCTAGACTCAGTTATTACCATTGAAGACAAGAAAATTCTCAGCCAAGCTTTAAAAAGAGCCTTAGCCATTATTCCCAAAGCGAACATAGGGCAGACCTACATATCGACTTTAATAGAACGAATGCAAACCCATATTCCAGCCTTTAAAGATTATCTGAAGGTAAAGAACGGTGTGTATACCTTTCTCCCGAAAGCTGTATCTTTAGTCCTCAACGCCCAAAAACTACAACTCTTAAAGACTCCTATTTCTATTTGTAACGACTATGAAGAATTCAGCGAGTTCATAGATTCAGTTGCAAAAAGCTCCCACGTTGATCTGAAAATTTTCATTGTATTTTGCAAAAGCCTCTTTGTCTCTTCACTGCATTTCACCGTAGTTGCTGTCAAAAAAACCAAGGATTTTCCACTGAAAATTTTCAACTTAGACAGCGTTGCAAATATTGACTACCTCACAGATCTTCGAATGATACAAAAAATCTACAATGCCCATTTATATCAACTCAAAGCCGACGATAACAACCTCCAATGCCGCCAACGAGATCGAAATAACTGCGCTATTATGTCGATAAAAGATGCACAGCATATCGCTAAGGATCCTTCTGTATTAGATACAATCGAAAAAAAATCCTCACAAGTACAGGATGAAACTGGTATATTTGAATATACATTAGAAGCACTCCCTCACAAGTTTCTCCTCCCCTGCCAAATAGATAAAAATCTATCTCGTTATTTGAATGGATGTCCTCCTTCGCCGCTTTTTACAAGCAAATACGAACAGCAGCTTGTTCAAATTGAAGAACATCAAAGAAACGGATATCTTCAAAAGAAGGGCCGCGATCTTTTAGGCAAAGTTATCGACAAGGTATTGAACCCCGAAAAATCTGCAAATTGAGATCACGTTGAGATAAAGTTGTCTCGAACCAGAAAAAAAGCTATTGTATTGGAATGACGTTTACACATCTTCACGTACATTCTCAATATTCGATATTGGATGCATCACTGTCAGTGTATGCCATCGTTAAACGCGCGCAGTCTCTTGGGATGAAAGCTTGTGCTATCTCAGACCACGGGAATCTTTTTGGAGCAGTGGATTTTTATAAGGCTGCAAAAGATGCACAAATCAAACCTATTATTGGATGTGAAATTAACGTAGCACCTACCTCCCGATTTGAAAAAAAGAAACTGGGATCGCTACCTGTAGCCTTTCATCTAACACTCATAGCTAAAAATACAATAGGATATAAAAATCTCTGCGCCCTTTCCTCAAAGGGATATATCGAGGGATTTTATTATGTGCCCCGCATAGATTTTGAACTTTTACAAGCACATTCGGAAGGTCTTATATGTCTTTCTGGATGCATGAAAGGCCCTCTTGCCCACGAAATCATCTATGGCAATCCAAGCAGCCTCCAAGAACGCCTTACAGAAAGAGTCGACTTTCTCTCGAACCTTTTCAAAGATGATTTATACCTTGAACTCCAAAGGCACGGCTCATCATTGGATGACCTGCAACAAGACGGAATGACCGATGAATCATGGCTCTTCAACCAATATCAAAACTACATATCGAATCAAGAAAAGGTCGAAAAAGAGCTCGTTAAAATCTCAAAAGAACGTGGAATTAAACTCTGCGCAACTCATAACTGCCATTATTTAGAGAGAAATGACTGGCGTGCACATGAAGTAATGCTGAACATACAATCCGGGGAGCCATGCCGTAAATGGCATAGGGATCAAATAACTGGAGAAAACTACTCAACTCCAAATCCGAAGCGAGAAACATTTTCGACGCACGAGCTCTACTTCAAAAGTCAAGAGGAGATGATTGAGCTTTTTCATGATCTTCCTGAAGCAATAGCCTCAACACAAGAAATTGTCGAAAAATGCACCCTTGAAATCGACTTCAAAACGAAGCACTATCCAGTTTATTACCCTCCTGAGTTTGACCGAACTCGACCTAAAGAAGAACAGAGCAAAGCCGCCGCCGACTACCTTCTCTACCTATGCGAACAAGGAATACCTATCCGATATACTCCCGAACGGCTCAAACATGTGGCTGATAAGTACCCAGGCCAAGATCCGATGGAAGTCGTCAAAAATCGACTCACCTATGAGATGAATATCATTGCCTCAAAGGGTATGTGTGACTACCTCCTTATCGTCTGGGATTTTATCAACTGGGCAAAACGCAAAGGGATCCCCATGGGTCCGGGGAGAGGATCAGGAGCTGGCGCTATCATCTGCTACCTGATTGGAATTACAGACATTGAACCCCTCAGGTTTAATCTCTTTTTCGAACGATTTATCAACCCCGAACGACTTTCATATCCGGATATTGACGTTGACATCTGCATGGACAGGCGATCAGAGGTCATTCAATACACAATCGACACCTATGGTAAAGATAACGTTGCACAGATCATCACTTTCGGCACGATGAAAGCAAAAATGTCTGTAAAGGATGTTGGACGATCTCTGGATATTCCCCTTACGAAGGTAAACCAAATAGCAAAACTCATTCCGGACGATCTTGCGATCACTCTTGAGAAGGCTTTGCAAGGAACACCTGATCTACAAGCCGTCTACTCAAATGATGAAGAGACAAAGCTAATCCTTGACGTTGCAAAAACCCTTGAGGGCTGCGTACGAAATACAGGCCTCCATGCTGCCGGATTGATAGTTTCCGGAAAGCCGTTGATGGAACATATTCCTATCTGCACGGCAAAAGACAGCGATATGCTCGTCACGCAATATTCGATGAAACCTGTTGAATCTGTCGGGATGCTCAAAATTGACTTCTTGGGACTTAAAACCCTGACATGTATTCAAAAAGCAATCGACTATGTACGTGAGCGTTATAATATTTCTCTTGATTGGATCAATCTTCCCTTGGACGACATTCCTACATTTACCCTCTTAAACCAGGGTAGAACCTTAGGAGTGTTCCAGCTTGAATCTGGAGGAATGCAAGATCTTGCAAAGAACCTCCACCTTGATAAGTTTGAGGAGATTATTGCGGTTCTATCTCTTTATAGACCAGGCCCGATGGATATGATCCCCTCATTTATTGCTCGAAAGCATGGCCGTGAAGCGATCGAGTACGATCACCCATGGATGCACGACATCCTCCAAGAAACCTATGGAATCATGGTCTACCAAGAGCAGGTCATGCAGATTGCGCAAAAGCTTGCCAACTACTCACTTGGGGAAGGAGATGTCCTACGTCGAGCAATGGGGAAAAAAGATGCTAAAGAGATGGGGAAACAACGAGAGAAATTCATTGCTGGTGCTTTAGCAAACGACATAAGCCAAGAGACGGCCACGTCCATCTTCGATAAGATGGAAAAATTTGCAGAGTATGGCTTTAACAAGTCTCATGCTGCAGCCTATGGCTATCTGACGTATGTAACTGCATACTTAAAAGCAAATTACCCCGCTGAATGGCTTGCCGCCCTTATGACATGTGATAAGGATGACACTGAGAAAGTGGCAAAATTTATCCATGAGGGGCATGCTCTTCATATTCCAACACTTCCTCCCGATATCAACGAATCCGCCTTGGAGTTTTGCGCTACAGATGATGGGATCCGTTTTGCCTTAAGCGGAATTAAAGGCATCGGACAAGGAGTTGTTGAAGCAATTCTTGCCGAACGAAAGAAAAGTGGTAGCTATTCAAGTCTTTATGACTTTGTTTCACGGTGTGATTTGAAGAAAATTGGTAAAAAGACTGTCGAGGTTTTAGTCGAAGCAGGAGCCTTTGACCGCTTTGGGTGGCATCGTGATGAAATGAAGGCCGTTTTAGATGCCATGTTTGCCGAAGTCTCTCAATCAAACAAAGAACGTCAATCAGGGTTTCTCTCTCTCTTTGGAAGTGATACAGGGACCCCAAAACATTTCTCTACACCGCCACAGCTTTCGTCTCACCGCAGTAAAGAAGAGCTGCTCTTTAAAGAAAAAGCTTTGATGGGACTTTTTCTTACAGGCAACCCTCTTTCTGCCTATGAAAATCTCCTAAGAACACTTGGAACGGTTACTCTGCAACAGGCAGTAGATGCTGAGGATAGCTCTGTATTTCGACTTGCCTTCATCGCTGAAGAAATCTCTATCAAAATATCGAATAAGACACAGAAGAAATTCGCGATTCTTAGAGCTTCAGATACAAGTGACTCGATTGTTGAAATTCCCATTTGGCCTGAAGCTTATGAGGCATATGCTCCTCTTCTCACTGAAAATGCCTTGTTATGGGGAGTTATCTCGAAAGAAAAACGCGGTGATGAAACCTCCTTCTCATGTCGATGGCTTTCAGATCTGAGACATGTCTCGAAAGAAGCTATTACTGAATGTGATATGGCATTTGATAAAGCGAAAGCGCAAATAGCTCGACAAGCATTCAGAAATAATTCTGAAAAAAACAAACAAGATCCAAAGAAGACAGAATCTCCCTCTAAAGGCCAAGTATCTAAGGAAAAGGTGATCTTACGCTTCGATATACAAAAGCTTCGCTCCTCAAACATTATCGATATCAAGTCGATTCTCGATGAGCATAAGGGGAATGACCCTGTTGAAATTCATCTTGTAAGAGGAGACTCCGTACGCGGAGTAATTCAGCTCCCCCCCCATCGATTTATCAAAAATAGCCAAGCACTGCTTAAGAAGCTTGAATCCCTCTCGTCGTTCATGTCTTAGAACACATCTTCTACAAAACACAGGGGTCTCTGACACAGGTTATACCAGTGATAGCTCTTCCTCTGTAGTTGAAAAATATACATAGATGCTTGGACAGATACGTTATGGGCGGAATTTGAAAGAAAGTGTTCTAAAGCCAGATCATAACTGATCGTTATCGAAATAGGCGTAAAAGATAAGGAAAATTTATGAGTTCAGAGATGCCTGTTCAAAAACCAACTTCAGTCATTTTCTTAGATATAGATGGAGTGCTGATAGAAGATCGTTTTTGCCCACCACTTAAGGAGAAAATCAACGATAAACTAACAGAGTTATTTGAAAAAAAAGTGGGATTAAACGGTGGATTTACCGAATTAGAATCGAGAATTGCTGCAAGTCATTTTTTCTCTAAAAAAGCTGTAGCTAATTTGGACAGTCTGATTGAAAAAGTGAGTCAAGTCGCACAAGTTGCAATTGTAATTTCATCAGCCTGGAGAAATGACGGAACGGTTCAAGAATTGAAGGAAAGTATGTTTGCCGCTTGTTCATTCTCTAAATTCATTATTGATAAAACTCCAGATGATTCCGATAAAATTCATATCTCACCGATTTCTGAAGAAAAGTACGGATTTGATCTTAGGAGAAGAGGAAGACAAATTGATTACTGGCTCCGAGAAAATCATGAAAAGCTAAATATTAAAAGCTTTGCCATTTTGGATGACGTCGACGAAGAAATCTCTGAACGATATCCGCATCATTTCGTTAAGGTTAGTTATACTTTATCAGAATCAGATGTGGATAAAGCTTACAACATAATGAGCCAACTTTCATTTTCATCTCAAAACATCCCTCTTCAAAGCACCGTAGCTGACCAAAGAAAAGAAAATTGTAAGGTTCAATAAAGAGATTAGAGAGAGGACGGAAAGAGAAACTGTTATTGCTTCATCGTTCCTCAGACTAAATATACTCCGTACGCGGAGTAATTCAGCTCCCTCCATCAATTCATCAAAAGATCTCTTTATTCTTTCCTTAATTGACACCATCGGAGTGTCGCATCAAACATCTTCTCGTCCTGTTTTGACCAACCCTTCTCAGTCCAAAAGTAATCAATTACATATTTTTTGCTGTGTGAATATATGCTCACATTCGAACCACCTTGAATTCGCCCTAATATCGAGGCTGCATATAAGAAGCTAAAGCTGCCATTGCTATCTACCAGGATACTCTTTTCAATAATTTCATCGCCTGAACGTGATTTGAAATAGAGCAGCTCTTTTGGCGCAAAACCAGACAATTCAATGAGAACAAAGCTTGCTCCCTTTTCTATGCGTGTTACTTCGACCTGTGGGCCTTCGTTACCTTTGGCAACTAAAGGCATTGGAACAATTCTAAAGGTCGAAACTAACGGATTTCTTAGATCACTTGACTGGATAAAAAAGTAAGTGCAAGATCCAGGGAGATTATCACAGGAAACAATCAAGGGAATTTTATCTTCTGCATTTTCCGGCGAAGATCTCCAAAGATTTCCTTTCGAATCTGTCATTACTTCATATCGAATCGATTCTTGATAGCCTCCATATAGGCTCCAAAAAAACATTTTACTGTTTTTAGGTAGACCCTTACCAACTATCCTATAATGGGATACATTCTCCTTTGCATCACTCTTGTGCTGTCCCATTAATTCAGCATATAGTCTTATTGAAGGTTGCTGGCTCTTTTTTATCTTAGTGTATGCAACATAGGCTTCCAGGTATTTCGGCATGATTACTTGTGAATCATTGAAACTCCCGCCTCCCTTTCTACATCCCGAGAAGAACAGAAGAGAACAAAAAAACCCCGCAATCAAAAGATATTTCAAACCTACCCCTCACCTAATAGCCATAAGCAAAATCAAAAATCTATATAAATAGCACGAGAGACTGAACTTGACTTTCAGATAAGTCAATATATTCCTGACTTTATTCCTGATAAACATCTATGCACTGCACCATCCTGAAACATCTTTCTGTCTTTTTTTGTCCAATCCTTCTGTGTCCAGTAGAGATTGATCGAGAGTTTATTGCCTCCATAATAAAACCTTAACATGTTCTCTCCTTCATTACGGTTTATAACAGGTGGTAGAGAGATGATATTAATATCTCCTTTCTCATCTGCCTGATATCGTTCCGATATAGTCTCATCACAGGATCGTGAAATGAACCGAACAAATTCTTTAGGTTCAAGGCCTGATAACTTAAGAAGAATAAAATTTGCTCCTTTTTCTAGACGTGTCAATTCAATATGACCTCTATCTTTCCCTTCCACAGTAACCGGAACTGGTATAATCCTAAGTGAAGCCACAAAAGGATATTTTGGATCGACCGACTCTAGAAAGTAATAGGAACATGAAGCCGAGAGAGCATCACATGTGATAATAACTGGCTCTTGTAGCCCCGTAGTATCTTTACTATGTTTATACAGCACACCCGTTGAATCAGTATATACTTCAAAATTAACAAGATCTGAATATCCTCCGTACAAACTCGAAAATGTCATCTGAGTATTCATTGGGAGCCCGTTCCCAACGATTTTATACCTCGCTACATTTTGCCCTGAATCGTTTTTGCTCTTCTCAATAAATTCAGCTTTAATTTCAATTTCTTCAGGCTGAATTTGACGAATTTGTTCATATCTGTAATAGGCTCTTAGATATGGCGGAATATCTACTTGAGGCACAGATACTTTTGTTAATCTTCCAGTACATCCAGAAAGAAGCAGAAGCAAACAGAGCACTCCTGGAATCAAAAGACCTCTCAAACTCAATAAACGTGAAGCTGTCATAATCAGGGATACTCGACATAATTAAGCCTTAGAGATTGAATTCACAGCCTAAATAAGTTCAATCATTTTTTGAATACAGCTTGAATGCATTTTCTTATTTCCGAGAATAACCACCAAATGCTACTACATTCCCTCAACTGAAGTTGACACGCCTCTCAAGGGCCTACAAATAAATATTTATAGGGATCAATTCAGGGTTGTATCTTTGCTTTTTGTAAAACGTATCATTGAATGATGAGCCTTAAATTCTTATATAAGCTTCAGCAATATAGGAAGAGGGTTTCATCGTAAATAAGGTATTAGCATGAAAAATCGAAATATTCTTCTCACATTTGCCATGTGCATCTTAAGCACATTTGGAATGCTTTCTGCTGAATGGAAAGAGATTCCTGATGTTGCACAATATAAATGCGCTGATTGGAGCACTCATGTAGCTACAATACCTGTAAGCTCAGTCGAAGAAGCTCAAGCGATAGCTGATGCAGACCCATCCATCACATTCTTCTTCATCGTGAATGGATATAACCTAGTCCTTGAAAACACAGAAGTAACTCCTGCAATCTGGCGCTGCTTTCAACATGGCGATGCCGTGTTCTTTTCAGGACAACCATGGTGGGGTTCGGCACAAGATCTAGCTTGTGGTTATGTAAAAGTTGATTCAAACAACTAATATAGCCCACTTCATTTCTCCACTTTTTTCTCCTGCCTCCTCTCTCACTTCATCGAGAGGAGGCTCTCGATACAACAGCTTTGATTGATATAATAAGAAAACAAACAACCTTTTAGAAACTTGTCTTTTGTCGAAAGTTTTATTCCTTCAAAAACGAACTTGTGATGTTATGTAACTCACGTTATGTAAGAACTTGTAAGAGCGCGCATGCATCACCAAGAACTGCTTAAATCTTCTACCCCCCCATACTCTAATGGTTTAGAGCAAATCTATGCCTTTGAGACGGTTGATGCACGCTCTGTACGCAAGATGGCAAGCCCACTTAGGGATACATCTCATGCTTCAGAAGAGGCTGAAAATACCACCCCTCGGTTTAAAAAAACCAACACACCCACCCAACTGACATTTGATTTAGGAAGTGATTATTCATTTGGCCTTCCTCACATTGCGTTGCGAGAACCTATTGAAGCGCTAAAATTAAGTTCTGCTACCAATCGAGTTCTTCATTCTCTAGGGAAAAAAAACATCTCAGATGTCTATCAGCTTGTTTATAAGCACAGTAAAAATAGCGGCGTCCATCCTGGTATACTTGAAGAATTACGTTCGAAAATCGAGTATCGTCTGGGCCCTATCGACCCAACTGAACTTCAAAACAGAATATGCTGGAAAAGCGTTCTTAGGTATAGCTTTCAAGAACTATCTCCTAAATTTCGAGCTTTTCTAGCTATTCGGTATGGTTTTTTACCGCTTGTTGAAATACCCATGCAAGATCTGCGTGATGCCGAACGAATGATGTCGAAAAATGACCAAAAGCTCATTTCAAATACCCTTGACGAAGCACGATACAGCTGCTCAAAAAACATTCTCCTTATCTTAGAGGATATATATCGAGCTTATATAAAACGCTGGCTTCAATTTCATGAAGGCTTTGAGACACACGACCAGATTACAGAAGCTCTGCTTACGATATCAATCGATCATCAAGATTTGGTCAGCAACTCACTTATCTGTTTTGAGGAACTTTTAGGACTTAGCTTCCTTTTTCAACACTGGATGGTCCATGCAATAGAAAATATATGGGGCATCGACCCTCTTGTCTCTAAGGACATTGTGCAGATACATGAACTCTCACTTGAGCTCACCCAGGATAATTCAATACCTATACATCTTGAGAGTTTAATTTCTTTGATCCTCAGAAACTGGCCATCCCTTTGGGAAGCACCATCGCAGCCGTTCATTAGAAAAGCACTCATCTCTCGCTATTTCTCAGTGTAAGCGCTACTCTTTTCACCACAAAATTTTTCTTTGTTGGACAACGTAGATATTTTTTTGTAGATTGAGATTTTGTCATGAGAAAGGAGAAAATGATATGGCACATGAAGTTAGATCAGTACTTTGTCGTCCCCTTGGCCGGATAAGTACATTGTTATTTTTGTTATTAGGATATTTTTGCATGAACTCCACATTGAATGCGGCAACCGATGCCCCTCAAGTAGTTATCATGATGGGGCCTCCAGGATCTGGAAAAGGAACTCAGGCAATACGCATCGCAGCCGATTTAAAACTTCCTCATATCTCCACTGGAGACATATTGAGGATGCATTTGAAAAACAGAACTGACATTGGTCAGATGATCCGCAATTATCTTGACACCGGGAAATTGGTTCCTGATCAAGTAGTTATCGATATGTTAAAGACACGGATAGCTGAACCTGATTGCGCAAATGGATTTATCTTGGATGGTTTTCCACGAACAGTTGCTCAAGCTGAAGAGCTCAATAAAATGCTTGGCAACAAGTATAAAGTAACCGTGTTAGACTTGACCCTCTCCGATAAGAGCGTTGTTGACCGGATTACAGGTCGAAGAACTTGCTCACAATGCGGCAAGATGTACCATATCGTCTTCTCCCCTCCAAAGAAACAGGGAGTTTGCGATGCGTGTGGCGGCGAACTTTCACAGCGGTCAGATGATAATGAACAGATCGTTCAAGAACGTTTGAATGCCTATCATGCTCAGATTCAGCCTCTGATTGAGTTCTATCAAAGCAAAGGCATCTATACACAAATCGATGGAGAGAAAACACCTGATGAAGTCTTCAAGGCTTGCATGCAGATACTCTCACAAACACCAGCTGTCAAAAGCTAGTTAGGACATTTTTTCGGCCAGATCGTAATGGATTTGGCCATCGTACAAGAGCTGGAGAGATCCTTGATGGGCTTCTCCCTCTTGTACAATCTCTTGATTCCCACCGAGGTTACGCAAGTTAACAACTGGTAGCTGCATTTGAAGCGCTTCTTGCAAAGCAACGATCTCAGGTTGATCACCCATTTGACGAAGACTCATTCTAGCCATCGAATTCAGATGATCGGCGAATGAACCTTTTTCACCCTCATGAAAAGAGGCAAACTTATCGATATGTCTCCTCTGATGATCTACAGCGACATTCCTTAAAAATTTAACAAGTCGGTCTGAGCTCTTTTGATCCTGTAAAAGAACGATCAAAGATTTCTCATCTGTGATAGGTTCAAGTATTTCAATAGCCCTTCTAGCACACTTGACAAGCTTATCGCTATATAAGCCTGGTGCCGTCACGATTTTTTGAGCTAAAACAAGAACATGTGATTTTCTTTGCGCGCGAGCACTTTCGATAAGATCTTTTGCAGCTATTCCTCGAAAAAGACAGTGGCCATCACCTTTGATCTTACGAACATTATATCCTGCAGAATCCAAAGCAGTTAACCCTCTTATCGCAAGAGAATGTTCGGAAGGAGAATAGTTCTTAATAAACTCTTTTGGAGAAACGGAATTTGCCGCAAGAAAAGGGACTACATGCTCTACAAACCCAAATGCCTTCCCTGTAATCTGTTGGAGGCGAGCAGCATTCGTTTGAAGTCGTATATTCAATGTCGACGTAATTTTTTTTGCTTCTACTCTGTTTTTAGAATTTGAAGCTGACATCGCTTCCAAATGTTCGATATCTCTTTGAAAAATCTCAAAAAAACCCGCATCAATAGCGACATTCTTCTGAAGAGTCTTTTCCATGATTTCGAGATTGTATTCAATTTCTCTTCTAAAATCAGATGAATTAATTGGATTCATATATTTAACAATAATTAAATTTAGTATTAGAATAATAAATGAGTTCCTCATTCTTTATCAATCTCTATCGAAATAGTGCACCTTGAATCACGTCATCATCACGTATCTGGAAGGATAATCTAAAATAATTTATACAAGCTCCTTATGCCGAAATCCTTAACACTGACATCGGCATAGGTATAAATTTATTGAGAATGACAAGTCCCTGTCTCCGGGAGGACTAAGCTATGATTCCGTCAAACAACCAGCCAATTTCTCAAATGCAATCTCTTCATGGAGATATTCATTCTAAAGACAAACTAGAGCCGAATGATTTGGATATGAAAGTGGCTATTGTTGCATCAGATAAAATACCTAACACGACTCCGATAAGCCAAGAGCCTTTGTCCAATCTTAAAGCAACAGAGCTCACCTTACCCGAACTTAGCTTGAACGAACCGATACTTAATGAACTGAATTTTGATGACCCTTTCTCATCAACACGACCAGAGTTGTCTGATGATGGAGATAAACTGGCCATAAATAGCTCGGAGTCCGCTGAATTCATTGATGATACGCTGAATTTTGACACCGATACAATAACCCCACCAGAGTTGATCTCGAACTGGAAAGATTATTTGTTTGATAGCTCTACGCTAGTCACGAATAAAGACGGTGCAGACACAGAAGGAGCTGACAACCTTGTAAGTCAAACGATTAAACCTGATGATCTAAACATATTTTCATTCACCAATAATCGATCGATAGATTCATCAGAAGCATCAAGTAACCCAGATAATTCTTTTATTATCGACTCACTTCCTATTCAAAATACAAACGTCACTATCCACATTGTCGCCGATGCTACAGGAGTAGATACCTTTACAGCTGGGACAAATTTCATTACCAATGGAAAAAATGTAACATCCTCTGATGATGGTCATATCTTGATTAGCGAGCAAGAAAATGGCTACTCCCTATTTATGGTCATTGAGAAAACGAAAAATAAGAGCGAAGTAGATAATAAAGTAAGAAGTTGCATCAGAAGTAATCCCAAACTCCATGGTAAAAAAATTGAGATTGACATCCGGATGCTTTCGAAGACGGAGTACGCTCTCTTCAAAAAAGAATATGCACCTCTATTACTTGTTCAGATAAGGCAAAAACGCGAACCACTAAGACATCCCAAAGTTAAGACTTCCCTTACGTCGACCAAAAACGAAACCCCTGCCCCTCAACCACGGGAAACTAAAATCAAATCTGAAGAATTCAAAAGCACAAGTGTTTCTTTTTCATTCGACAGAGAAGATAGCGAGCTTAATGAAGCAATACAAAAAAGACTTAGACATCGCGAAGAGGTCAGCAGGCAAAAAAAAGATGAATTGCTGGAAGAAGAAGCAAAAACGATTGATAAAATCGCAAAAATTGAGTCAAAAAAGCAAAAGGGAGAAATCTTGAACCTTGAAATCCAACAAAAAGAGATTCTCAGTCATGTTAGACAAAAAAAATCTCTTTCCGAATAACTTCTGTTATTTTATTTGCTCAATGCAGCGATAGGCCATTGATTTCAACAAAGGTGTATTATAGAAGTCTTTATAAAATCCAATTACATCGATGTTTCTTTTCTCCTGCTCGATACCTTCGCTAACGCACAACGCAGCTTGCACTCCGGAGTCTTGGCCCATTTTGAGATATAGGTCGTTAAGGACCCACAACAACACCTGATATTTTTTTGAATCTTTAGGAATTTCTGCAAGTTTTGCATCAACGTCTTGAATTAGAAATCGTGTTCTGACGGATCCAAGTGATGGTATGTGACATAATTTTTCTTCTTTTTTGCCGTTGACCAGGGATTTAAACTCTCCTTTTTTCTTACGTAGAGCAAACTCCTCAGGATTTTGAACTGCAAATGATTGAGCCTTATTTAAGACATTGTTTACAGAATCAATTAAAGGTTTTAATTTGTCAGAAACATGCTTATCAAGTCTTCCATCATCTTTTACGCCTCCAGTGATCTGGCAAGTTGCCCAACCACCCTCTGGAAGTTGAATTCTTTTCCAATCTAAATCAATAACGTAAGGAACACTGTTTGAACCAATTGATGACATATAAACACCTTTAAATTTAAGAAACTATGCAACCATTTGAAGAAGAGCCCTTGCCACTAACATACCCCCCCTTCTTACTTGGAACATCTTCAAGACCTAGAAGGTTGCCTTTGTTGCTTGATTTTTGAATATAATCACATGCAATACTATCGTAGAACCCATCTAATAGAGAAGATTGATCTTTCTGGAGATGATCGAAAACTAGGGTAACTACAGGACTAGCAAATAATACCGCTTTGTCAACGTAAGCACTCACTATCAATCGAAGAAGTTCTTTGTTTTCGGGGTTTAGTTTTGATAAAGATTCGGAGTTGTTTGTTTTCAAAATGTCAGAAACGATTGTTTTAACAAAGAATATCCTAGATTTGCTGATCGTTGGTTCAGCCTCAATCTCAAGACCACAAACTGTTTTAAGATCGATTTTTCTTGTAGAAATTAAACGATTTGTTTCTTGGAGATGAGAAATCACCTTCGCACATAGATCGGAAACTTTTTTTGTAACTATAGGAAAAAAAACATTATCTTCTATTGCGTAATTCTGTTCTGCTTGTAAAAAATCAATGAAGAGTTGAGGGGATTTAGAATTCGAAGGAAGATTTCTAATCTTTTGCTCTAACTGTTCTTCAGTCACTAGAAAAGAAGCCCGTAAAACGGGAACTGCAGAAAAATTAAAGGCCATACAAGCACCACTTTTTAACTCATTCTACCAAAAAAATTGAATTGTTTTCATTTAACTTTAACTATGCAACGAATTTCAAAATCATAATTAATAATAAAAATCAATTTGACTAAGTCTTAATTTTGTTACAAGACCTCAAAGAACCTAAGTCAATCCTGCCCTCATCGCCCTCATGTCTTATCGATTTTTAGTTATATAATATTTTTTAATTTTAACAAAATATGGACGTCGATTCAATCAGTCTCAAGAGCAACAAAGAGGAAGATGTTAATTTAATTGAGTCTCCTGGGAGAATTTACCTAGGAATAACCCAGGCAGTACATTTGAGCTCGTTTGTATTTTTCTCTAATTGTTTTGGACAAAAACACCTGTAAAGATGCTACCTAAGATCATTTTTTTCTTCCGCTGTCTCCTGAAATACTTCAACGAGTGCCTGTGTCTTTGGATCAGCTTGGTAATAGTGATAGGTTTTATTGAAGAATCGAACCTCTGCAATATAAGGAGGCATCATACGGTCCATCTCTTCCGTCCAATATCCAATTCTAACACCTATATAATCTAAATAAAGACCGGGAGCAAAAGGAGCATAGGGTTTACGGATTTTCGTAAAATAAGTTTCTACATCGTTCTGAGCCTTAAGGAAGGCATAGTATTCACCAATACATCGATGAGCAAATAGCTTAGCTGCATCTAAAGTTACTCGCTCGTGTCCGTATATTCCAAAAGAGGTGCAACAATTCACACGACCATCTGTACAAATACCTACATGAAAACATTTCATATCATTTTCAGAGGCAAACCTTTCCGCATACTTGGTAGTAAGGTCAACTACCTGATCATAATAATCGCTTCCAAAACAGGATGATCTGGATAACAACATCAGTAAACTCAAGCTTGCAAACACTACGGAATTCATAAATCGCTCAATCATCTTTAGATCTTACTGTTTTGTTTTATATCTGTTGCTCGAATCTATAGGTCCCCTTATCGAAGATGAGGCAGGAGTAGTAAGGTGGCGCTAGAGGCTCTCCACTCACCCCATCAAGGCACGTAATGCTCATGCGTATTTCATTTACTTCAACGGGATATGTTCTTAAATAGATTCTATATTTTGGTTGATTGATTACATCGCTGATATCTTTTAATGCGCCGTCCATAAAAATCTTGGCTTTTTCCTTATCCAAAAAATGATGCTTCATCGTTACCAGATAAATGACGGGGCATTTAATCAATAGGTTTTTCGCGTCAGGCCAATAATTAGAAATCTTCAAACCTGAGACTTCTAGCTTACTTTGTATGTCTTGAACAATCAGAAGAGATATAGGATTTACTTCACTTTGCCTAGGATGCATACCGACACAAGAACTGATAAAGATTGCTATTATCGATAGTAATGTTAAGCACAAATATTTCACCTATTGCTACCCCTTATCCTTTTAGCAGGAAATCTAAAGTTTTGTGGTAAATAAGAAGCTATCGCCCATAAGCCATAATAGAACATATCTTCAATGCTTATGAATTATTATACTTGAAAAGATAGGAACCTCTATCGAAACCAATACGATAGAAATAAGGAGGCTCAAGAAGCTTGCCTATCCTTCTATCAAAGCAGTTTATGATTATACTATCAAAGCAGTTTATGATTATAACTATTTTATTGAGATCTACGGGATATGTGTCCAAGTAAACGCGATATTTTGGTTGATCAACAACTTCTCCGATATCTTTTATAACTATTTTTAAAAAATTTTCTGCCTTTTCAGAATCAACGAAGCAATGATTATCTGTTTCCAAATAAAGAAGTAGATTATGAATCAAATGAGTTCTTACATCTGAACAATACCTATTAACTTTGAGCCCAAGCGGTTGCAGTTTAATTTCAATATCTTGCACAAGTTGAAGATAGATAGGATTTGCTTGGCACTGAATCGGATATCCACGAAAACAAGAAGACAAATAAAGCGCACTGACACAAAGTACCGTTAAATATAAATATTTCATTTGTGCATCACAGGTAGCCTTTCCAAAGAAAGTAGATAAACAAAAAATATAATCAAAGATTCCAGGTACCAACTTCGTTGTCAACAGGGTAAAGGCACTTTTCAAATAAGCATCTTAATTGACAAGCTTCTGGCTATTGATGCAAGAGCGTCAAAACTACAGTTTTAGTTTTTATTTCATCATTTTCTAAAAACTTCAAAGCTTCTTCGTATGATTCCGTAAATTCATTTTTGTAGTTAAATGTATTATCTCTGTCTAAAGTTCTATAAATTAAATAATTATGTGCAATTTGAGCAGTTGTAATGAGTGGATCAACGACATTCAATCCATTCTTGTCATAAATAAAATAAACGATTTGTACATTTTCGATAGTAAATGGGTTTTTAATGAGAAAAGGCTGAATCTCTTTGTCGGAATTGATTATTTGTAGTAGGTCATGGGCACATTCTATCAAAGTCTTTCTTAAGTATTCCTTTTCACAGTGACCTGTGATAGTGAAACTCAAGTTGAATTTTTGAACTATACCCCCTGGCATGGAAACTCCGCTACCACAACAGTAAATCTTATATTTTTCTGATAACACCCGTGACCCTTGAGACAATATTTGACCAGCCGCTGCTTCGGCTTTCAAGTGCAATTCGGGTATATTGACCTTCTTCACGACATTGCCATTTAGAAACGAAATAAGAACTAATGGCAACAACCAAATATAAAATTTCATAATTTCTTTCCAGCACTTTCAATATAGTTGTTAATATGCCGACGAATAGGCTCTTTATATGTCGGACTTATAAATGTATGATCAAAAATAGGCGTCTGGAGATGCGATTTTAATTGAATAATCAACTCTCTTTCCATGCGAAACCCCTTTTTGGTCAATATATGGAACAAAATCTCTATAGGGAGCCGCTCGATAATGTATAAGATCTTTACAAGTAGATGGTGTATATACATTAACGAATGCTCCAATGTAACGGTTGATGCATACATTTTGACGTAAATTTCTACTTCTGGTGGAGAAAGACTGCGCTCCTTTGGGTCTGCAATTTCGATTATAGAGGGTTGAAGATGTCCGTACAAAACATACGTGAGGAAGCAGAAAAGGAATAGTTTGATGGTATGGCAGGGAGCGAACAGCAGGAGTAATTTTAATCATCGGCACCTATGAGGTGCTGATCATTGTCAATCCCATTCGTCATCGAGAGAAAGAGAATTAACATATCCGACAGCCTTTTAAAAAGATCAAAATCGATCAAGGACCGCTTTTATTTTAATTTGTCTTTTATTTTATCAATTTCTTCCATTGAAACCCCGATGCGAGTTTGAAATTCGCATTCATCTATTTCTCTTAATAATTCTTCAAAAGATTTATTCAAAAAAATTAGTTCAGACGCATTTAGATTTAAAATCATCACACTTTTCTCCTCGTTGTTCGAAATTTTAGTCATAAAATTAACAACGGTTTGTTTCTTCGCTCCGATTTTTTTTTCGAAATTATTTACTTTGATTCCATGAGGCTGTGTTGCGTAAATGCCTGGGATTCAAGAAAAGCCTTTCTTTATTCATTAAA
>CAZOAJ010000012.1:0-67273 GCA_964577935.1 uncultured bacterium
ACGACTGGGGCTACTGGATCAACCGGTGTAACAGGTGCTACGGGCACAACTGGAACAACCGGTGCTACCGGATTTACAGGCGCTACCGGATTTACAGGCGCTACCGGATTTACGGGTGCAACTGGGTTCACAGGGGCAACAGGAACAACGGGTGCAACCGGATTTACCGGTGCAACGGGTAGAACGGGCGCTACCGGATTTACGGGCGCTACCGGATTTACGGGTGCAACCGGCACTACTGGGGCGACAGGGTTTACGGGTGCAACCGGATTTACGGGTGCTACAGGTACCACGGGTGCGACAGGATTTACAGGTGCTACTGGATTTACCGGCGCTACTGGAACGACCGGGACGACAGGTGCTACCGGAACAACAGGCGCAACTGGAACGACAGGTGCTACTGGATCGACGGGGGTAACAGGCGCAACGGGTACAACTGGAACAACAGGTGCAACAGGCACCACGGGCGCTACCGGATTTACAGGTGCTACTGGGTTCACGGGTGCCACAGGAACAACGGGTGCCACCGGATTTACCGGTGCTACTGGATTCACGGGGGCAACGGGCACAACGGGCGCCACAGGATTTACCGGTGCTACTGGATTTACGGGGGCAACCGGCACTACTGGAGCGACAGGATTTACCGGAGCGACAGGATTTACCGGGGCTACCGGTACTACTGGTGCGACAGGATTCACGGGGGCAACTGGAACAACAGGAGCCACTGGGACGACAGGTACCACGGGTGCCACCGGAACAACAGGAGCAACTGGAACGACAGGGGCTACTGGATCGACGGGGGTAACAGGAGCAACTGGCACAACAGGAACAACAGGAGCAACTGGAACGACAGGAGCGACAGGATTTACCGGAGCTACTGGATTTACAGGTGCGACTGGCACAACCGGTGCGACTGGCACAACCGGTGCGACTGGGTTCACTGGAGCGACTGGAACGACAGGAGCGACTGGATTCACTGGTGCAACCGGCACAACAGGTGCTACAGGGTTTACGGGTGCAACCGGATTTACGGGTGCTACCGGATTTACGGGTGCTACCGGTACCACGGGGGCGACAGGATTTACCGGCGCGACTGGATTCACGGGAGCTACTGGGACGACCGGGACGACGGGAGCTACTGGGACGACCGGAGCCACTGGGACGACCGGGGCTACTGGATCAACGGGGGTAACAGGTGCAACGGGAACGACTGGCACAACCGGTGCAACAGGAACTACCGGCGCAAGTGGTGTAACAGGCGCAACAGGTTCCACTGGTGCAACAGGAACAACCGGTGCGACAGGAACAACGGGCGCAACAGGAACAACGGGCGCAACAGGAACAACGGGCGCGACAGGAACAACGGGCGCGACTGGAAGTACTGGTGCAACAGGCACAACGGGGGCTACTGGAGCTACAGGGCCTCGAGGGCCAGCAGGGTATGGGACATTTTACAACACTATTTCTGGAAATGTATCTGGAGGTACAGCAGGTCCTCCAAGTAAACCATTTCCATTTCTAAATCAAACTTTGAATTCAGGAATTGTGACGTATGATGCTGCAGCGAGGACCTTTACTCTCAACTTACAGGCAGACCTTATTATTCGATTTGGTGTGCTTCCTGCGAGTGTAACCGGTGGAGCAGCGAATATGAACAAGTTTCGAGTTATGAAAAATGGGGTAGAAGTACCGGGTTCGGCCATGTGGATTACTTCAACTTCATATCATGAACTTACTTGCGGGGTAACAGGTGTAACTGGTGATGTCTTCACTGTAGAAGTGAATGGAACAACCGGACAGGTCACCTTAGGACCTTCGGGCACAGGAAGTAATTCTAATCAGATCAACACGATGTTTTATATAGAATCAATGAACTAAGCTATCGATTGTTGAGTTCTGCTACCTTGGTCGCAGCTAGTGCTGCGACCTCGTCTTGTTATTTCAAAGTCCTTCAGGTGTAGTCATTCTTTCCATTCGATAAGTCTTGGATTTACATCGAGAATGGATTCATATTGTTCTTTTAACCCATATGTTGAGTCAGAGTCTAAGCTTTTATATCGGTTATACTTGGCTTTTCGATCTTCGATGGTGCTCCATCCATAGTGCTTGAGTCTGATATCAGATATAAAGCCACACTGAAAATTATTTACCGAAAGTGGGAATCGACCACAATGTTGAGATGTTTCTTTCCAGCAATAGTTTATTTCAGGTTTATACAGGAGAATAAAGGGTTTGTAAGAGCGATGTGCATACCAATAGGTGTCTTCTCGATAATGATTTTCATCCCACATGTCAAATAGATGAAAGAAGTAGAGATCAACAGTCTTGTTTGTTAACAAATTGGGGAGTGAATATTTGATCCTCGGTTCAAAGATTTCATCAGCGTCAAGATTTATGATCCATTCAGGATTTGTTTTTATTGTTTCTTCCCATTGTTGTTTACGAAGGTCGATTTCATTTGCAAATTTTGATTCATTATTGCGAATAATTTTGAGGGGAATTCCTTTTAAAACTTCTTGGCATACCTCAACAGTCGAGTCAGTGCTTGCATCATCAATAATGACAGCATCGGTAATGTATTCACGGGCACTTAAGAGAACTCTTCGTAAATATCGATCAGCTTCATTGCGTACAATCATTGAAAGAGTAAGTCGATAGGGTGGCGGGGGAAGATGAGCCGCATTTGGGTTTAAACAGTCTTTCATAGATTTATGAATGTATTCAGGAAGTCGCTGTAGTTCTGATTCGCGATAGATATGGAAGGCTGGATAGTGGGTGTCAACGTGAAGTTCAATCCCTAAAGCCGCAGCACGAACGCAGAAGTCTCGATCTTCACCAAAAAGAGAAATGTTTTTAATTTTTTTAAAATTGATGCCCTTTCCGAGAGCCTTTTTTGATATGAGTGTGCAGGCTCCAAGTCCTCCGACCTCATATACTCCTGGTTTGCGGAGCATAATGAGAAATTCGTGAGTTCTCTTCTGTTTTTCTAATTCGTCGAGAGGGGGGTCTCCTGCCTCAAATTGGTATAAGCTATATTGGTCCTTTAGCCAAACTTGGGGAAGTTCCATTGACGAAGCCTCCCATTTTGTCCAATAAATATTTGAAACAATCTCTTTTTTAGCCTTCAGGAGTTGAGCTATTGTTTTGGGGTTCATGACGATGTCTGAGTCTATAAGGAAAAGGTAGTCATAATTGTGATCTAGAGCATGCTCAATCATTCTATCCTTGAATGCTGCTACCTTTTTCATGAGGTGGGCTGTCCACTCGTGGGTTTTTTCAGTGCACCGATAGGTGTCATTATTTCCTGGGTCTGAATAGATATCTCGTCCTTTGGAAATAAAAACTTTTTCTGGAGAAGGAGGATTGAAAGTTTCTAGAATGGTTGACGATTCCTCAAGGATGTTGTCATCTACAAAAAAATAGTCGAGCGTGTAGTTTTCTCGATTCAGTCTTAAGAGTGAGTTTGTAAATTCTTGGAGAATTTTGGGTTTTTGGTGAACAGGACAGCCAACTAATATCCGAATTTTTGGGCTTATCTCACATAAAAAATCGGAAAGAGGCAGTGTAGATTCCGAGGTGTAAGGTGTAGATGCACTCTGAATTTCCTCAGAAAGTAACGGATAGAAGAGAAGACAGAGTGTATATAGTGTGTAGATGATGAAGTTCATTTGAAGCTACCTAATAATTGATTATTCCAGAACTGAGTAGATTATTTGAGCCATCCTGTGACTTGCTTCTCCATCTCCGTAGACAGAGGAAGTCAAATCTGGTTGAAATTGATCGTTGTACAGTATTGTTTGAATCTGCTCCACAATTTTTCCCCTATCAGTGCCTACAAGGACGACTTTTCCTTTCTGAAGTCCCTCGGGTCGATCAGTTTCAGATCTTAAAATTAGAAGAGGTTTATTAAGACTGATTGTTTCTTCCTGGACTCCTCCAGAATCTGAAGCAACAAGATTGCTTTGCGTAAGGGCATATACCATATCAGGATATGAAAGAGGAGGTGTGATGAATATGCGATTTTCTTGGTCTATTTGTGATTTTTGAGCAAGCTCTCGAATTCTCGGATTTGGGTGCATCGGATAGAGAATATAGAGGTCCTTGTCTTGCTTTAATAAATCTTTCATAGCTTCAAAAATATTGAGGAGTCCTTCTCCGATTGTTTCTCTTCGGTGCGCTGTAAAAAGAAGAACCTTTTTTCCGGGTGTGACTGCTGAAAAAAACTCCTGGATTAGTGACGATGGAGCTATAGATCCATTAAGGATTTTAGTTTTTGTCAGAAAGAGCATATCGACAACGCTATTTCCCGTTACAAATACTGAGTTTGTGTCTATTCCCTCATTCAGTAAGTTTTGCTTTGCCTGCTCAGTGGGTGCAAAATGCCATTGAGCTAATATTGAAATAAACCGTCTATTCATCTCTTCTGGAAAGGGAGCTAGCATATTTCCGGTTCTAAGGCCGGCCTCAACATGTGCTATAGGGATGTGTAAGTAAAAAGCGCTTAGGGCAGAGACCATTGCTGAACTTGTATCTCCTTGAACAACGATCAATCGAGGCTTGATTTCTAAAAACAATTTTTTTGTTTTCTCCAAGACGGCTTCTGTAATATGAAAAAGGTCCTGGCGCTCCTTCATAATATTGAGTCTGTAGTCAGGATTAATGCCAAAGAGTGTAAAAATTTCTTCAACAAGTTGCTCGTGCTGGCCTGTAAAGCAGATAGTGACAGGGATGTTCTTTTCCTGGAGAGACCAATAAAGAGGTAGCATTTTGATCGCTTCAGGTCTTGTTCCTATAACAAGGACAATTGAGCCCGTGCTATAGCACGTCTCGATTGAATGCATATTGTGCTGAACAGATATAAAAACCAGAAAAAATAAGATCGAAGCAGAAACTTTATGAGTGAGGTTTTGTGCGAAGAGTGGCATGGCTCAACTCTCTCCTATATTGATTAGGTATCAATATTCTAAGAGTTGAGCTCTTGAGTCAAATTAAATATATGAATTGTTGCAAGTCAGTTTTTATTTTCGGAAGTAGGGGAGTATGTTCCATTCAATAAACGCTCTTGCTGATGAATACGCTCTTCTGATGGCGGTATCAAGAGGTGTAGTTTTTTCAAAGGGAAGATGTGCCTTATAAACAGTAACGGCAACAATATAAAAAAGAAGGAAAGAAGTTCCTGCAGCAATAGCCTGTGCAAACTCACCAACAAGCAGCGGGGCAAAAAACCAAAATCCTAAGGCTAAAAGAAGAATATGCCGAGGGAGAATGGGAATAAACAGAAGCATTAAAGGGCCGCCATTTGACAGCGAGGTGAAAAGTGTTGCAAGGCCAAGAATAAGAGCGTTTGTAAAACTTGTGGGAGCTTTTACAAAAAGAAGGGCTGTACAAGTCGAAAGATAAACAGAGCTTATGATCAGTGTCCAAAAAGATTTTTTACCCATATAAGGAGATAGAAAAGAGGCAAAAAATTTCATTAAGAGGCATGTAAACCCTAAATCAAAAAGGGTGTTTATTGATAGCGGCGTAGTAACCGGAATGAATGTGGACAAAGGTGCTTGGTAAAGAAAACTGAATAGGGTTGTGTTTTTAGAGATCAGAAGTTCAATTGAGCAGAAGGTTTGCAGGATCCAAAATAAAAGAGTTGAAAACAGGATTATTTCAAGAAGTTTTTTTGTTTCTTTGTCCGCAGATTGCATTTCGTTATCAGTCCTCATAGTGTAAGTTGGACTATATTCGTAAACAAACTTGAGTTTTTACTTCGAGCATGATACTTTATTCGCAGATTTTTCAGGTTCAGAATTGCAAAAAGTATGACTTTTATCTCTGTTCCGCGAAAGCTAGACTTTTGTGGCATATGATGTATAAGATTTAGGTCAACTTAGGAAGCTGTCAGAACATCCGGAGCAAAGCACAATGAAAAAAAATAGCCATCCAGAGTACCAAGAAGTGCTCTTCGTTGATTCCGCAACAGGTTTTAAGTTTGTATGTGGAACAACACAAAAATCAGAGAAGTTCGAGACTCTCAACGGTGTGAAATATCCAGTTGTTGATCTTGCTATTTCTTCAAGCTCACACCCATTTTTTGTTGGTGGTAAGCAAATTATCGACGCTGAGGGTCGTGTTGACCGCTTTACACGTCGATATCAAGAAGCTGCAGCAAGAAATAAAGCTGTTGTTAAAGAAGAACCTGTTGTCGAGTCGGCTGCAGTCACTTCTAAGAAAAAGAAGTAAGCAAATAGTATTCAGCTTTTTCGAATTAAGCTTCGAGTAACTTCACTAAAGAATTTGTATGCGAATCGATCTTGAGCTGCTCATAAAACATCGAACAGAGTTGGAACAGCAGCTCGAATCAGGTGCTGTTCTTGTTGAGCCAAAGCTTCTGAAAAAGCTTTCTAAAGAACACTCTTATGTGCTTGCAGTACATACTGTTGCAGAAGAGCTTGAAAATGCTCGTTCTGAACTCATCGATGTACAAGAGATGCTTAAGATTGAAAAAGATCTCTCTTTTTCAGAGGTTCTTCAGCAAGAAAAAGCGGCGCTTGAATCGAAGATTTCTGTGCTGGAAAAGAAGCTTAAAGATCTCTTAATTCCTCCTACAGATGACGATGATCAAAATACAATTGTTGAGATTCGTGCAGGTGCAGGAGGTCAAGAAGCGATGCTTTTTGCTGCAGAAGCTCTACGTATGTATCAGATGTACGCTGACCGGATGGGTTGGAAGTATGAAATTCTTTCATCTACTCCATCAGATTTAGGTGGAGTTAAAGAGTGTGTAGTTGCTTTTACTGGCAAGAATGTATGGCGCTATCTTCAATTTGAAGGCGGCACTCATCGTGTACAGAGAGTTCCTGCAACAGAGGCTCAAGGACGTATTCACACGTCTACCATCACTATTGCTGTTCTTCCGGATGCCGAGGAGGGCGGTAATATCACAATTAATGAAGCAGACCTGAGAATCGAAACTACTCGCTCGAGTGGAGCAGGGGGTCAGCATGTTAATAAAACTGATAGCGCGGTCCGCATAACTCATATCCCTTCTGGGATAGCGGTATTTTGTCAGGAAGAGAGAAGTCAGCATAAAAATCGCGATAAAGCATTTCGTCTTTTGAGTGCCAAGCTTCAAGATCTTGATAGACAGAAAGTGAAGCAAGAGCAAGATCAAAAGAGATCTCAGCAGATTGGAACTGCAGACCGTTCGGAAAAAATTCGTACATATAATTTTCCTCAAAGCCGTGTTACGGATCATCGAATCAATTTAACAAAGCACAATCTTGATCAAGTCCTCAACGGAGACTTGGATGATATTGCTCAGGCGCTAGTGTCTCATTTTCAGCAAATCTCCCAAGAGAATTCGCTTCCTGCATGGATCGCTATTAAGTAGATCTTTATCAAATAGAGGGCTACGGCTCTTAAATACTATGAGTACTCTATGATTACGATCGGAGAGCTTCTCAAAAAATCATGGGACTATGTTCAAAAGAACAATCCACGTATAGAAAGATGGGAGCTTGAGCTCCTATTTTCTGAGCTTTTGCATTTACAAAGGTTGGACCTTTACACTCGCTACGACACCCCGCTCGTCGAAGATGAACTAAAACCTATTCGAGCAGCATTTCAGAGACTGCTTCGCGATGAGCCTGTAGCCTATATTTTGGGCTATACATATTTCTACGGTATGAAAATCCAGGTATCGCCTGCAGTTCTTATTCCAAGACCCGAGACAGAGCTTCTTGTTGAAAGTGTGCTCAAGAGGATAGAAAAAGCGGAAATGAAGAAGCTTTTGATTTTGGATGTCTGTACTGGATCTGGATGTATTGGGGCAGTCATGCAAAAAAATCTTCCTATGGCTCGTGTTATTTCGTCAGATCTGTCTCAAGCAGCGCTAGAGGTTGCCAAGAGGAATGCTCAATCTTTAGATCTGCCCGTTGAATTTATAAGGTGTGATCTTTTTGCAGATCTTCCTCTTGAAGAGGCCGATATTATTTTGATTAACCCTCCTTATATATCTCAAAGCGAATATTCTGCTCTTTCTCCTTCGGTGAAAAATTTTGAACCTGAAGAGGCTCTTGTAGGCGGTAGGCTTGGCACTGAGTATTATGATCGCATTTTGATGGAGCTGTCAAAAAAGGCCAAAAAAGGAGCGCTTGTAGGTCTAGAAATAGGCGCAGATCAATATTCATATTTTGGTTCTACACAATATAACTACTCATTTGAGTATATTCGTGATTATGGGGGGCATGTCCGCCATGTCCTTTTTTCTATATAACTTGTGATAATTTAGGTGTCTGGTATGTGTCATTTAAACGTGGGATCTCTTGGTTTATGTGGGTATCAAAGTTCTTTAGATCATGTTGATGAACCTTTGAGTGATTTACATCTTGTTGATACTTCTGCTCAAGCTGTTGCTTGGAATAAATCTGCACTTTTTGAGGGACATACATATGAATGGTATGAGGTGATTGCGGGAGGAGTTCTTTCGACAATTATTAATATTGCAGAAAGTATTTTAAATAAAATCACTGCTTGTTGTGGAATCAAAGAGGATTCTTGGTATATACAGCCTAAGGATGGTTCGCTATCAAGCTCAATCCATGAGATCGATGAGGTTTCAGAAGGGATGTAGGCAAAGGATACCAGCAAGAGATGCGAATTTCCTGCAAATTCTTGCATGTCCTCTAACTCTTGTATGTGCTCTAACGTAGGTTCATTTATGAAAAAAATGCTCTTAACAGCTCTATTTTCTTTCTCGCTTCTTTCTTTTCAACAAGGGAGTTGTGAAAATATTGTTATTCATGAAAATGGCTACTGGATCGGAGCGGATGCGGCTAAAGGACATAGGTTTGATCTTCAGCTTGCTCGAGGCTTAGCTCGGTTTTTTCGGCAAGAAAATGCACGGACTGTTGTCGACTTTGGTTGCGGTATGGGTGATTATGTTAAAGCTCTTCGAGCTTCTGGAATCGATTGTGAGGGATATGATGGAAATCCCGATACCTTTCAGATGTCGGGAGGTGTTGCAGGGGTAAAGGATTTGAGCAAGCCCTTTGATCTTCAGAAAAAGTTTGATTGGGTGCTTAGCCTAGAGGTTGGAGAGCATCTTCCTAAAGTGTATGAAACAATATTTATTGAAAATCTCCATCGACATAATGCTAAGGGAATAGTGTTGAGTTGGGCTTTAGAAGGGCAAGGCGGAGATGGTCATTTTAATGAACAGAATAATGACTATGTTAAAAAAGTCATGGCTCAATATGGATATGTCAATGATCAAGAAGCAGAGAATGAATTAAGGCGTCAATCGACATTGCCATGGTTTAAAAACACTATTATGGTTTTTCGAAAAACAGTTTGACAACTAAAATGTTTTAGCTACCTTTGAGCAAAGATTGAAGGTGGTTTATGAGTTTCATTCCCGATGCATCAGCAGGATCTTCGTCAGATTATCCTCAAGAAATGAGGAGGAGTGGATCGAGTTCTCCATCAGAGGGTCTGCAAGGACGAAGAGTCAAAAAGAAACAAGCCAATAAGAATTCTGATGAGGCTATGGCAGGAGCGTCATCTCAAGCGTTGAAGCGCAAACGTGAAGAAGAATTCAGAGTAGATGCGCTGGCTGCAAAAAAAGCAACGCCTGTTCGCTCGCCAGGACAAAAAATGTTTGACCATGTAGGGCGCACGTTGGCTGGATTTGTACCTAAAGAGTCAATTTCAAGCTTAAGCTTGGTCAGTAAGCATGCGCATAGAGTGCTTCAAGAGAATCCATCGAAAGAAGTTGCTATTGAGAAAGTTGCGAAGCGACCAGATTCATTTAATGTTTTAGGAGCTTATCTCAAAAAAGACCATGAAGTGCTTGCCTCTTTAATATCTGTGCAGCCAGAGAAGTTCTTTGGCCTCTCGTCAAAAGATCAAATGAATCAGAATATCATTGGAACTTTTGTTGAGACGCATATTATGAATTCAGGTCTTGATGACCAGTTTGAGAACGAAGAGATTGATCAATCTCAATATCTTGATCGATGCGGCGATCTGTTCAATGGTTTATCTGCAGAGGTGCAAAAACAATCTACTCTTGGCCCAGTTGAAAAAGATCTCTTATTGTTTGCTCTCAAGCGAGAGCTTTATGTCTCTGCATTTTCAACGATTAAAGATGACTTGTCTATAGATAATGTGATGATGGTTACTTATCCTGAAATTGAGGATTCGGATCCTGAATCACTGTCAGGAGATCTAGAGTCGATTGATAATATATATGACTTTATTGAGCATGTCCCGAATGATCTTAGGGTTGATAAAGAGTTTATTCACAGATTAATGGGTATAGAACCAGGAGTGGTTTCTGCATTGCTTGTTGAGGCTGGGTCTCAAAAAACAAATCCTTTTTTTGCTGAAGATAGGACTCCATCAAAAATTATTGAGTTGATTGCTGATAAAAACGTGCTCCTAGATCTCGTTGAAAACGATGTCCGTTACGCAGGTGTTTTAGGCGGGGCTCATGTTCAAAAATTATTGGCCGATAAAAGCAATATTCCTGAGTTTGTAAAAATTGAGGGCGCTGCAAAATATCTTCCAGTGCTCATGAAAGACAGTGCAGATATTATTAAAGAGGCAGTTTCCGTTTCATCTCATAATCTAGAGTTTGCCTCAGACCGGCTTAAAGGAGATCCACAATTCATCAAAAGCCTTATTGCTTCAAAGCCTGATAGTCTCAAATATGCATCGAATGCTCTGAAGGGTGATAGGCAATTTATTAAGGAGCTTGTTGCTATTTCTCCAGAAAATCTTGAATATGCCGACAATGCCCTTAAAAATGATAAAGCGTTTATTAAAGAGCTCGTTTCGATATCTCCTAAAAGTCTCGGATATGCGTCTCAAAGTCTTCGAGACAGCGAAGAATTTATTCAGGAGCTTATAACTTTCCCTTCTGAAAGAAGGGATGATAAGCAATTTATGAAGAATCTGATTGCTGGTGCTCCTATAGCTCTCAAGTTTTTGCCAGATACTCTTAGGGATGATAAAGAGTTTATGAGAGAGCTGGTTCTGATGCCCCCTCAAAAAAGAGTGCGGTTAATAAATATAACTCATTCTGTGGCTAATTTAGAGGCTGCATCAGTCCGTTTAAAAAATGATGCACAATTTATTAAAGAGTTGATTTCAAGCGTATCAGATTGTCAGACGTCTCTCCTCGTGCTTGTGTTTTGCATGTCGGAAACACTGAGGGATAATCAAGAGGTGATGAGTGAGTTTGTTAGAGTTATGCCATCTCTTATAAGAGCTGCATCTGACCGGATTCGTGATGATGAAAAAATCATGAAAGAGCTTGAGTCTATAGCGGGTCAACCTCTCTCTGATTTTCCTCGTATAACGCAAGAAATGACTTTGTGATGCTCTTTTCGTTCACGCGATTTATTTAGAGTAAAACAATATTCATATTCTTATCGTGGCTGTTTATTTTAGATGGATTTTGGATGTATTCCATTAAATTTGACACAAACTCCATCAACGACGGCTTGATTGTCTTTATAATAGCCACTGGTTGGAGTGATCGTGAAAAGGTATTGTCCAAGCTGTGATGCCATGGCTGAAAAATTTGACGTTGATTGTATGAGGCAATCGAATTTCCCGATTGAATAGAAGTCGCGCCACATAGCGGATCCATCTTGAAACTTGTTACTCCACCCATATCCCCAGGTAATTTTTGGGCTCTTGAGTTCCAACGAGTACTTCTTAACGATCACTTCAGGATGTTTGTCGTCCGTAAAAATATAGACGTAGAGAGGTTTATCAGGGCAGAGTTCCAAAACCCGTTTAATCTGAGAGATGTAATAATTATCGGGAGGGAATTTTAGAGGGAGGACTTTTGATATTTCTGAGTAATTATCCCAGTCTCCGCCACGGCGAACATGGACGGCTACGGTCATTTTATCGTGAGGAAGAGGCAATGTAGGTATGGGAGACTTGGGAGTTAGGCATTCTACAACCTCTTTGTGAAATTCTGGGTGCTCCCAATCAACTGCTATATAAGGTGAGTATCCTAAAAGACTTTTTTGAAGTTCGGTCTGATTATCATGTTCAAATTTGCAGTCGCATGCAAACGGGATCGTGAAAAGAGTCGAATTTGGAGTCTTTGTTACCTGTTCAATTTTTGATATCGTGAACGTCTTGTTAAATGTGTATTCGTCAGAAAGGGGCGGTTCTCTTACGGATAGTTGAAGCATCTCGGCACCTGAAAAGGGGATGTAAAAGAATGGAAGTCCATGCTTCCAAGCGATCCACTTAGCATGAAAATAGGAGATTAGGTTGTCTCCAAATCTTCCGCCGCTGAAGCCATAGGTGACTCCATTGTTTTTCTGTGGTTTTTTTGAGGGTGTGCTTTCAACCTTTCCTGCAAGATGGGATCTACTTCTTTCATCGACCGGTTTCCAGGTAATCAATTGGTTATTTTGATGCGTCCGTGGAAGTTCTGGTAAGATTTCTCCTGAGCGTTTATTTTTGAAAAGATATGTTATAAACTCATCCGGAGACATGGATTTGTCTGAGTGATTCCACGTTATATAGCCTCTAGGAGCTAAGCATACAACTTTCGAGATGTACGCATCTTGTTCCGTTCTTGGTAAGGTAGAAAAAGCGTAGT
The DNA here is from genome assembly GCA_964577935.1 of uncultured bacterium. Taxonomy (GTDB): domain Bacteria; phylum Chlamydiota; class Chlamydiia; order Chlamydiales; family FEN-1388; genus JABDGV01. The sequence goes on from CAZOAJ010000012.1 coordinate 12,623, forward strand.
TGCTGATTATGAGATCGACTTTTGAAAGGTCAATTTTATTTAGGTCATGCGCTTCGTTCGATTTGTGTGATGAGGTTATCGTATCACTGTCGATGTATCGCACATTTTTAACACCAAGTTTGTCCAGGTATTTTTTGCTTAGGCGGTTACAATTCGGTAGGTCTATTAAGGTGTAGCTTGCAAATCCGCAAAGCCTTGCTAAAATGCGGCAAAGACCTCCATAGCCGCCGCCTATTTCAACAATGTGTAAGTTTTTAAGATCCCCAAATTGATATTGAATGTCACCTGCTGTTTTAATGTATCTTAATGTTGTGGGTGAGAATGTACCTATGGATTCGTATGTGTATGTCTGAGGATTTCCAAGTGAATCATTAACGCGAAAGTCGTCGCATTTTTCAAGAAGGTCGGGATATTCTTCACGTATTATTTCTAAATATCGAAGTCCATCTTCATAGCTGAGGTGTTCAAGTATTTTTCTATAGGCTTCGTTGCTCTTAAAGTTTGCAAATACTCCATTATTGCTTGCTGCGATTTTGCAGAATTCGTGGTAATCAATTATTTCGGGAGATGTTTGTGCGGTTGCAGAATTTGGAAAGATTGTCGCAAGTATAACTGAGATTATTATGAAAAAAGCTTGCTGACATGTGTCTTTTGATCGAGTCATATTTGTATCTATTGAGTTTATGAGGTTGTGAGAATAGGTAAAAGCGTGACTAAAATTCTATAAATCTTGTGACACTCTATAAAAAATAAATAAAATTGTATCGAGGGTCGCTGTTTTTTTCGGGTCTAGGCAGAAAGGCTTGTAAAGTGAAAACTTTGCAGTGATTCTTAAATCACTCTTGTGTAGAATGTCTTAGCACGAATCAACTCATGGGTTAACAAATTTAGATAATGTTTTCTGGATTATCCGATAAGCTCCAAGGCGCATTTACAAAACTTTTTGGTCCCAAAAAGCTAACTGAAGACAACATACAAGAAGCAATTGGCGACGTACGTCTTGCTCTTCTTGATGCTGATGTTCAGTATGGTGTCGTTCGGGATTTTATCAAAGGAGTGAAGGAAAGATCCGTAGGGGCAGACCTTTTTAAAGCGGTCTCTCCAGGCCAGCAATTTGTCAAAATTGTCCATGATGAAATGATTCACTTGCTTGGCGGCGAAGAAGTCTCATTTGCTCTTAACAAAAAGCCCTCTGTTGTTATGCTATGCGGTCTTCAGGGCTCTGGGAAAACGACTGCCGCCGCAAAATTTGCCAAGTTTGCTAAAGAAAAGCTTGGAGTGAAGTCTCCTTGTCTTGTTGCATGCGATTTAGCGCGTCCTGCAGCTATTGAACAGCTACGAGTTTTATCTGAACAGGTTGGAGCGCACTTCTATACACTGCCTCAAGCTCCTTCTGCAGTAGCTGTTGCTCGAGAAGTGATGCGGCAATCTGAAAATGCCCCCTGGGATTTAATTATTCTTGATACAGCAGGAAGGCTTGCTATCGATGAATCTTTGATGTCTGAGCTCTCCCAGATTCGTGAGATCTCAAATCCGTCCGAAGTTTTCTTTGTTGCAAACGCATCGATGGGTCAAGATGCGATCAAAACGGCGAGTGCATTCTCTGAAAAAGTCGGTGTGACTGGAAATATCCTCACTATGCTTGATGGTTCTGCTCGCGCAGGAGCTGCCTTGTCGATTGTAAAAGTCACTGGAAAGCCTATCTTTTTTGAAGGTATTGGCGAAAAAGTGGCTGATTTTAGACCATTTCATCCAGCTTCTCTTGCTGATCGAATTTTGGGTATGGGGGATACCATTAACCTGGTTCGTCAGGCCCAAGAGCATATTAAGGAAGAGGATGCTCAAGAGCTTGAGAAAAAGCTTCGTAAGGCTTCATTTACCTATGAAGATTTTCTTAAGCAGATGCAGATGGTGAAGAAGATGGGCTCGTTAAAGAGTCTTCTTGGAATGATTCCTGGAATGTCCAAGCTTAAAGAGCTTGATTTTGATGAAAAAGAGTTTTTTAAAACTGAGGCGATTATCCTCTCGATGACGAATCAAGAGCGTACAGAGGGGTGTGAGCTTAGTGTGAGTCGACGACGTCGCATTGCTAAAGGAAGTGGTACGTCCATCGACGATATCAATAAGCTTGTTAAAAGTTTTAAACAAGCAAAGCAATTATTTAAGAATATGCCCAGCCCGAAGCAGCTGGAAAAGTTGATTGGAGGAAAACAAATATGGCGCTGAAGATTCGCCTTCGACAGCAGGGTTGTACGAATCATATCGTCTACCGTATTGTTGTTGCTGACAGCCGTTCGCCACGTGATGGAAAATATATCGAAGCTATTGGTTGGTACAATCCAAAAGCTCGAGAAGGTCTTGAAAAGTTCAATGTGCATGCAGATCGCTTGCAGCATTGGTTGGGCAACGGTGCTCAAATTTCCGAAACAGTTGCATCTATTATGAAAAGTGCAGCTGCAGGTGTTATGCAGCAGCATCAGCAGAAGCTCGAGCAGCGACGTGTTAAGCGCGCTAAAGCTCGTCGTGATGCACGTAAAGCAGCGTAACTGTTCGGTTATTTATTCTAAGCGAGAGAGGGTCTAGTTCGTCATGTTTCATGTCGATATTCTCTCTCTTTTTCCTGGTTACTTCGTAAGTCCTCTGAACACAAGCATTCTTGCGCGAGCTCAGAAAGCTGGACTTATACAAGTTGATCTCCATGACATAAGAGCCTATTCACAAGAGCCTCGTCATAAAGTTGATGAGAGACCTTTTGGTGGAGGGCCTGGCATGGTGATGATGGCAGATCCTGTGGCACGTGCTATTGCTTCCGTTCGCACGAGCAAGTCTCATGTAGTCTATTTAAGTCCTCGAGGTATTCCATTCTCATCGAAGGTTGCTCGAAGGCTTTCCCAATATGAGCATCTCGTTCTTCTTTCAGGTCATTATGAAGGTATCGATCAAAGAGTCTTGGACTCTGATGTCGATGAAGAAATCTCAATTGGTGATTATGTATTAACCAATGGGTGTCTTGCGTCACTTGTCGTTTTGGATGCTACCATACGTTTTATCCCAGATGTCCTTGGACATGAAGAAGCCTCTCTTCAAGACTCATTTGAAGATGGATTGCTTGACTGTGCACATTATACAAAGCCTCTTGAATATAAGGGGAAAATAGTTCCTGAAGTCCTCAGATCGGGTGATCATAAGAAGATTGCTGATTGGCGCTATGGGGAACGTCTGGATAGAACTAAGCGAGTGCGGCCAGATATTTATGCTCGCTATTTAGCAGATTCCTTTGTGGGTGCTGTTAAAGATGAAGAGAGTGTAGCTAAATATCAAGGTAATGTAGACTATATCGTAGTTCATGTTCAGGATGCCTTGGAGGTGAGTAGGTTTTGGAAGAATATTGTTTCTTCATCATCTGTCCGTGTTCAGGGGAATCAAGTTACTATTAACTTGGGCCGCTTTTCTCTTATCTACGAAGAGAGTGGAGAGAAGCATGGTTTTGAAGTAGGTGTGAGTGTAATAGGGCTGCAAGTTTCATCTGCAGTATTTATGCGTCTTGTCTATTTGATAAAAAAAATAGGCAATGGCTCTATTCAAGATGATTTATGTGCCTTTAAAGATCCTCAGGGAAACTCGTTTGTGGCAAGACGAGAAAATCAAGTAGATGGAATGACGAAATAAGATAGAACTAATTCCACATAATCTGCTATAAACATCGAGCAAAGTTTCTATCGCAGTCTGTCTGTTTCGGCCTGATGCCAAATAGACGTATTTTAGAGTTTTTGGAGTTTCACGATGAGCAAAAATGCGCTAATCGAATCGTTAGAGCAGCAGCAGCTTAAGCGCGACATCCCTGATTTTCGAGTTGGGGATACTCTCCGAGTTCATCTTCGAATCGTTGAAGAAGGTGGTAAAGAGCGTATTCAGATGTTTGCTGGAACCTGTATTGGCCGAAATGGTGGCAGCCTCTCCGAGTCTGTAGCCCTCCATCGAGTCGCATACGGTGAAGGTATGGAGCGAGTTTTCTTTCTCCACAGCCCAAAAGTTGCTAAGATTGAAGTAGTCCGCCGAGGTGATGTACGAAGAGCGAAGCTCTACTACCTCAGAGGTACTTCAGGTAAAGCTTCTAAAGTTAAAGCTCGCTATGTATCACAAGATCATGCAAGCCAATCGCAAGTTGCTGTAGAATCTGTAGCTTCATAAAGCTTACGATTTCTATATACTACATAGTGTTCAGTGCATTACCTGCGTTGAACACTTTACTACATCTTGAGCTTATATGCTTTCAGCAGGTGTTGATGAAGTAGGACGAGGAACTCTTGCAGGTCCCGTTGTCGCAGTAGCCTGTATCCTTCCTGATAATTTCCCTGTAGAATCCGTTACAGATAGTAAGCTTCTTACTCCCAAGCGTCGTGAGAGCCTTTTTTCTTTTATAACAACTTTTGATGGTGTCAGGTGGGCGCAAGCGGGTATATCTGCGCAAGAAATCGATCAAATTAATATCCACCAAGCCACTCTTCGAGCCATGCGTTGTGCTATTGAAGAGCTTGATATTGTCCCAGATCATGTCTTTATTGATGGATTGTTTGTTCCCTCAGGAATTAAGATGAAGGGGACTGCTATTGTTGGAGGCGATGCCAAGTGTCCATCCATTTCAGCCGCATCTATTCTTGCTAAGGTCTTAAGGGATCGCCTTATGTGCGACTATCACCATAAATATCCTGCATATCACTTCGATAAGCATAAAGGGTATGGGACAAAAGATCACTTAGTAGCGCTTCATGAATATGGGCCATGCGAAATACATCGCTTGAGTTTTGAACCTATAAAATCACTTATTCTGAACAGATGTGCTCACGTATCACAATAAGGTATTGAGCTCGCTATAGTTGGAGTTCGCTATTTGTGAAAGTATAGCGAACGGCGGACAAGCCATCAGAAATGTGAATTTCATGATGTCTTGCCCAAGCAGTTATTAGCTTATGCGAATTGAAACCCTGTTCCGGCCAAAGCCTCTGACAGAAACATTGTAAGCTTTTCATCAAAGGTCTTTTGATCCGGGTACTCGACTGAAAGCTCAAGAGTAAAAGAGCAGGTATGCGCTATAGGGAGTTGTTTATCTCCTCGTTTGTAAAGTTCTATAACCAGCTTTTCTGGGCCAAGAGCATTGTTTGAGGTGACAGCGCGTACAAATGTACGCAGCTCCTCGATTGATGCTCGCTCGATCCAATTATGGAGATACCCTTTAGTTTTGTTTTCAAGAGCTTTATTCTGCTCCGAGTTCTCCTCCGGATCTTGCATGGCAATAGAAGGAAGTGGTTTCCAGCAAAAATTGTTTATAATTGCCGTTTTGGATAAAACACCTTCAATTCTATCTTGTATTGCTTGCCCGTCTTTTTGCTGAAGGGTTATCCAATCGCGTGCATTCAATTTATTTTTGAGTTCTTGAGTAATCAGTCGTATAGCTTGAAATTGTGGGTCTTGTTGAGCTGCCTGCAGAACTGCTGATCTGAGCTTCTCTCTATTTTCTTTGTTCTTAAAATGTTCAAGTGTTTGCTGACGATCGGAATAGAATTCGTCCGATGTCATATCGTATGCAGACATGAGAGCGTTGTCACTCAATCCATCTATATTATTGTTGCTTGTGTCAATTAATGTCGAAAATCCGGCAAAGTCATCGCCCCGGTATTGAATATATACTGGAACAATATTTACGTCTGAGGTTACGTCAATCTCTCCGAGGGATGGTGTTGCAAGAAGAGCAAGTTTTTTGTAAACATCGGTGTGAAAAATAGGGCCTATTTTGTAGTTAGAGCCGAGAGAATAGCATACAGCAAAGACTTTGCCAATCGCGCGGTAGCACTGGGCATCTTTCTTCTGCTGCATCTGGGGATAGTTCTGGGGATTTCTGTCCAGTTTTCCACTTGGTGTGCTGTCATTTGTCGTGGTATCAAAAAGAGATTCCATCAGACGGGAGATAAAATCTCTACCTACGCCACCAGCATCAATTCCTTCTGAAAGTCTCCCGTTTATTTGATAGTTTACAAGGGGAAAGGAGTGTTGTGATAGATGTTTGTCTAACTTGAGCAACACTTTACGAGGATTGGATGCAAGTTCATTAAGATCAACATATAGGGTGGTAATTCCTGATCGAGACTCTGTATTTTGAGGAAGCGCTGGAATGGTAGATAAGGAGCAATTTTCATAATTGAATTCTATACAATTCGGAAGCTCTTGTGGAATAATCCTCAAACTAGTGCAAGAACTACAGTTAAGTGTTTCGCAAATCGGAAGCTCTTGTGGAAAGGTTGTCAATCTAATGCAAGAGCTACAGTTAAGGCTAACGCAATTCGGAAGTTCTGGAAGTGCAACAAGCTTGCTGCAATTGCTGCAATTAAGCTCTTCACAGGATGGAAGTGAAGGAAGACTTTCTAAGGATCGATTGTTCTCGGAATGCAGTTTTTTGCAGTTTGACAGTTCTGGAAGTGAAACAAGCTTGCTGCAATTGCTGCAATTAAGCTCTTCACATTTCGGAAGAAGAGAAAGTTTTTCCAAAGAGGGATTGTTGTCGCAATCCAGTATTTTGCAACTTGGAAGTTCTGGAAGTGCAACAAGCTTGGTGCATTCATCACAGTAAAGTTTTTCACAGGCAGGAAGCAGAGGAAGGCTTTCCAAGGAGGGGTTGTTCTGGCAATGCAGTGTTTTGCAATTTAAAAGTTCTGGAAGTTGAGCGAGCTTGTTGCAATTGCTACAATTAAGTTCTTCACAGGATGGAAGAAGAGGGAGCTTTTCTAAAGAAGGATTACTGTGGCAATCCAGTGCTGTGCAGTTTGGAAGTTCTGGAAGTGTAATAAGCTTTGTGCACTCGCTACAATTAAGTGTTTGACAGGAAGGAAGCGTAGGGAGTTGTATTAAGGAGATGCATTTATGACAATCAAGGAACTTGCAATGTGCAAGATCTGGGAGTGTCTGAATTGTAGAGGAGAAGACTTCAACATGCTCCGCTTTTGTTGCTGTTTGTAGCGTTTTTGTAATGATGTCATCACTTACGTTATGAAGGCGTAGATATCGTAGGTGAGGTATGAGCTTCGATAAGTCATCTTGTGAAAGAAAAGTTTGCAGTTCATTATATGACACCCGCATTAACGAGACATAATTTGCAAATGTAATAAAATTATCTTGGGACAGGGGGTGATCGATTTGACAAACCTGTTGCCAGAAGTCCGAAGGTTCTAAATGAAGGAGTTGACGATATTGCTTTCCTTGTTCAGGTAAATTCTCAAGAATCGTTGCTGAATTCCCCAAACCATCTATCATATGCATGAGACCTGTCAATTGATATAAATCATCCATGGGAATAAGGCTGAGGCTTGTTTTATCAAAACATGTGCCATATTTGTTCAACCAGTCAAAAATTGGTCGAGATTTCATGTATGGTCTGTAGAGGTCTGCCAATTCATCTATACGAGATCGAACTAGTTCTTGATTAAGTTTCAGCTGATCAGCATCTAGGGCATCTTTGGATGAAAGGGTTCGGAGAACAACGTATGTGATTTTAGGATGTGCTGTTATTCTTCCAATCAGATGTTTTCTAAGTTCAGTTTTTGATATATCAACCTCGCTTAATATGTCCAAAACTAGTTTTTGCTGTTCCTTCGGGAGAGGGGAAGCTCCTTCATTCGATTGGATGCCCCTATGGATCGTTTCTGAAACATCAAGCAGTTTTTGATATACATCGATGCGGACTTGAGAATTATGAACTGTCATTTGTGTCCTATAATTAATATTTGTTTTTAATAAAAAGCTAATTATACAAAACAACTTTGTTTTTATGTAGTTTTTATTTGTATTCGATTTTATAGAAATGTTTTTTACTGCCGATTACAAAACATCATGAAATGTGGATTCCATGATGTTTTGCTTAGATAGGTATTAGCTTAACCAATTTGAAAACCGCTTCCAGCCATGCCTTCTGTAAGAAGTAAGTTGATCTTCTTGTCAAAGGTCTCCTGATCAACATACTCTGCTGAAAGCTCCAGTGTGAAAAAGCAGGTATGTGCAACAGGAATAAATTCTGGCCCTCGGTTGTAGATTTCTATCTTCAACGGATTTGGACCAAGAGTGTTATTTGAAGTCACGGCGCGTACAAATTTGCGTAGATCATCCGGTGATGCTCGTTCAATCCAGTTTTTCAGAAAGCGTTTCGTTTTTGCTTTGAGTTGTAGATCCAAAGAGGTATGAGAAGCAGTTTCTTCCCAATGTAATTTGCTCAGGAGTATCTCTTTTGACAACACGCCTTCAATTCTCTCTTGCATCTTTTTGGGTCCCTCCTGATGGAGTAGCTTCCAGCTTTCTGCATCTATTTTATCCTTTGTTTCTTGAGCAATCAGGCGTATGGCCTGAAATTGGGGGTCTATTAGGGCAGCCTCGATAACTTCTTTTGCTAGGAGTTTTCTGCTGTCTTGCTTCTTAAAGTATCCACGTGCTTCCTCAGCATCTCCACCCATACCAATAAAGGTATAGGCAGCAATAAGGACTCCGTCCTCGACGTCTTGTATGTTGTCGTCTTTCCCGTCTATCAACTTCAAAAAGCCAGCAAAATTCCTGTAATGAAGATACGTTGGAACGATGTTCTTATCTGATGCAATATCCAGCGTCGCAAGAGAGGGGTCCGCGAGAAGAGCGATTTTTTGGTACACCCCTGCAGAAAAAAGAGTCCCTGTTTTGAAGTAGGAAACCTGCGGATAGCATAGGACAAAAATTCTCCCAATTGTTCGATAGCAATCGATATCTTCCTTCTCATTCGACTGTTTCAACTGTGGGAACTTCTCATTATCCATTACAAGTTTTCCGCTCATTGAGCTCTCTGCAAACAGAGACTCCATAAGGCGCGAAATAAAATCTCGCCGTACACCGCCAATATCGACTGCTTCGGAGAGTTCTCCTTTTAGTCGGTAATATATGTTCGGAAATGGTTTGTTTTGTAACAGGTGGCTTCCCAGTTCGAGGAGCAGTTTACGTGGATTAGAGGTAAGTTCATCGAGATCAACTTCTAGTTTGGTAAACTGCAGATGTTGGGAATTTCCTGTATATACCTCTGCATTCCAAGGAAGCTCCGGCATTCTATCAGATAATGAAGGACAGTTTTCACAGTTAATCATTTGACAGGCGGGCAAGGCTTGGGGGAGTTCTTGCAAAGCGGAGCAATCAGTGCAGTAAAGCGTTTGGCACAAAGGGAGCTCTGGAAGCGTCTTCAGAGCGGAGCAATAAGAGCAGTCAAGCGTTTGGCACAAAGGAAGCTCTGGAAGCATCTTCAAAGAGGGGCAAAAAGCGCAGCAAAGCTTTTTGCACAAAGGAAGGTCTGGTAGTGTTGTGATTGAGGGGGATGATATTTTTACATATTGCAACCTTGTCGCGTTTGTTAATGTGCTTGTTATGACTTCATCGTTTACACCTTCAAAATCGCCAAATCGCAAATGAGGCAACAGTCGGGACAAATCATCAGGGCATAGAAGAGTTTGAATCTCACTAAAAGCTATTTGTTTTGAGGAAATATAATGCGCAAGTGCGATAAAACGATCCTCCGAAGGATTCGGGTACGTCGTGCAGATTTCCTTCCAAAAATCTAAAAGACCTAATTGAAGAGCTTCGTAATATCTTTTGCCTTGTTCGGGTAAAGCTTCAATTTTTGTTTGGTGCCTTGGAAGGTTTAAGCTTGCTATCTGATAAAGCAGAGAAATCAGCTGGTATAAATCATCTCTACTTAAGCGATTCAAGAGTTTGTTTGTCAAAAAGAGCGGCGTATTTAGTCCACCAATTTCGTATTAATTGGTCTTTATCTAAAGGATCCTCTGTTATGGCAAGATATTGCAGTGAATCTAGACGCGATCGAATCAGCTCTTGATCAAAGGCTACGTAATCGTCTTGTATCTTCTCCCTCAAAGCAATAGCGAGGTGCACGACTTGTGTGATTTTTGGGTCAGCTTCTATTTTCTGAACAAGATTTTTTCTGAGTTCTGCCGTTGATAGATCTACCTCTTTTAATATCTCGAAAATGAGTTTTTGTTGATCTTTGGAAAGAGAAGAAGGTTCTTCGTTGCCTTGGTTGCTGTAGACTATTGTGGAAGCATTTCATACACCTGATTGTTTGCTTCGGAAAATTCTATTTTCATTAGCGGTGCTTTATTTTCTTAAGGATCCAGTCCATCCCATTTTAGATCGAAGTGTTGAAAAGAAGTCAGTCCCCTCCAGTCGAACCATATTGAATTTCTGCTGGCTTAAAGATATGGAGAAGATATCCTCAGGACTTAAAATTGGTCCCACGATTCCATCATAAATTACTTCTGACCGTGCTCCGCGAGTCGTGCATGCAATCTCGATTTTTTGTTTTGGCATCACAACAACCGGTTTTGAAGAGATGGCATGAGAGCAAATAGGTGTGATTACAAGAGCATTGATATCGGGATCGAGAATTGGCCCCCCAGCTGCCATCGAATAGGCTGTAGATCCTAAAGGTGTTGAAATGATGACTCCATCACCTGAGAAGGTGTTAAAATATCGACCATCCAGTGTGATTGATATATCAACGATGAAAGGAGAGCTTGCCCTGTGGATGGTGAACTCATTGACAGCTGTCATGACGCCATTGCGTAAGACGCCTTCAAGGACAAGTCGGGGTTCAACCCGAAATCGACCCTCAAGGAGCTTTTCAAGCGATTCAAAGCATGAAGAAAGAGGAATATCGGCTAAAAAACCAAGGCTTCCAATATTTATTCCAATAAGCGGGACAGTGCTTGTAGGAAAGCGTCTGTGGAAGCGTAAAATGGTTCCATCACCGCCTAAGGAGAGTATGCAGTAGAGACTTGGTAGATCTTGATTTCTTAACTCTGGCAAGAGTAATTCTTTTGCTAGGCTTTGCTCAGCAATGACTTGAGCTCCTCGCGTGGTTAAAAATGAAACAATACCCCTTGCGTGTTCGAGGGTATCTGGTTCTAAGTTCTTAGTGAAAAGTCCGAAGGTTTTCATAATGAAAGGGGAGCCGTTTGTGGTTTTCCATCAGGGCCAATTGAAAGCTCTTGAGATCTATTTTTCAAGAGGATTTCGATGCGATTTTCAGCTTGAGTGAGCTTTTTGTGGCATGATATAATTAGCTGATTTGCCTCTTCAAAAAGGCGTACAGAGTCCTCAAGGCTTGTCTCTTGTGCATTCATTCGCTCTAAAATCTCTTCTAAGCGCTTAAACGATGCTTCAAACGTCTCTTGAGAGTCTTGCTGAAACTTTATATCGGTTGATTTTGTCATACATTTAATTCCTTAAATCACTTGAGATCTATATTTATGACTTCGGCAAGAACGTTGCCATCTTGTAATATAACTTCGATTTGTTCTCCCACACGAAGCGCTGAGGCCGATGATACTACGCTCTTTTCTTCCTTTCGACGGACAACTGCATATCCGCGTTTGAGGATATGATAGGGGTTTAATGCTTCGAGCTGAAGCTCCTTGCTTCTGATTTCTTCTCGATAATGTGCGAAATTTCTTGTTTTGAGATCGTCAAAGGTAGAAAAGCTTCTTTCGATATTGAGCTGACCCTTCTTCCTAATCAAGCACGATTGGATTGATCTGTCGAGCTGGGCATTGAGATACAAAAATGCTTTTGCTTTCTCTCGAGTTATCTGACCTGATCGAGTTTTAATTGATTGAGCAAGCTTTATGAGATGTTCACGGTGTCGATTAAGCTTGGATATCGGAGACAGTGATTGTATGTACTTCGATATCGATTCAATTTGGTTTTTTTTCCCTAGAAGTCGTTTGTGAAAAGATGATTTCAGTGCCTCTTCTAAATCATCTAGTGTCTGTGCTTTATTTTGAATAATTTGAGGAATGCTTTGTAAAATTTTCAGTTTCGAGATCTTGTTGAATTGATATCGTAGCCTCTCAAGTCTTGATACCTGGGTTTTTAGGATGCTTGTAAAAAGTAGGTTGAATTTTTCTGAAAGATCAATTTTTTCATGGCTTACAAGTTCTGCTGCAGCGGAGGGTGTTGGAGCTCGCACATCGGCGACCAAGTCTGCAATAGTATAATCTGTTTCATGGCCGACGGCTGAGATAATAGGAATTGTTGATTCGACAATTGCTCGTGCGATTTCTTCATCATTAAATGCTGCAAGATCTTCAGCACTGCCGCCACCTCGGCACACAATAATGACATCCGAAAGTTTGTGTCGTGAGCACTCACGGATAGCCTGTGCTATTTCTGCAGAGGCTTTATCTCCTTGAACTCGAACTGGGTTTACAATAAGTTGAAAGCCTGCCATCCGTCTTGAAAGAACATGATAGATATCGCGAAGGACAGCACCTGTAGGGCTCGTTACGACAGCAATCTTTTGAATTGTTTTTGGAAGTGGTTTTTTTCTTTCAGGTTTGCTCCATCCAAGAGCTTCTATCTTTTTCTTAAGCTCTTGCAATTTGATCAGCTGCTCGCCAAGTCCAGCGTAGGAAACAGATCTGACAACTACTTGGTAGTTGCCTCTTTGAGGATACACATTCAGATCTCCGCGGACAATGATCGTATCACCATTTTTCAGAGGGAGGGGTAATTTTATCACATCTGACCGAAACATAACTGCTGACAACTGTGCATCTTCATCTATAAGAGAAAAGTAGAGATGTCCTGATGATTGCAATTTGCAATTTGAAACCTCGCCTTTAACCCAAATATTTGGGAAAAGACGTTCCAGCTGCGTTTTTATTGCCCAGGTGATTTGGCGTACCGTCAATACAATAGGAGTATCCATTTCACCTTTTTCTGTTTGAAGAGACAAGCGTATTGCCTTTTTGCCTGTAAGAGAGATATACCATATCTTAATTTAGTTTAGGTACAAGAACGTGAGCATAGAATCTTCCTATACAGTCATTGGGAATTGGAAAATGAACAAAACGATTTCTGATTCCACTGCCTTTTTAGAGGAATTAGCTCTTCATCTCCCTGAAAATGGAGCAACCGTTGGGCTCGCGGTTCCTTATACTCTTATTAAAACAGCTATTGATCAGTGTAGAGGAAGTCCAAAACTTGCCTCTGTTTTAATAGGCGCACAGAATATGAATGACGCTTCAAAAGGAGCATTTACAGGCGAGATTGCTGCACAAATGCTTATAGATGTTGGTGCTCAGTTTGTGCTTCTTGGCCACTCTGAACGGCGTAAATATTTTGGTGAAACAGATAGCTTTATCAATTCAAAGGTGCTCAAAGCAGCAAACGATCAATTTCCTTTCATTCTCTGTATTGGAGAAACCCTTGATGAACGGGAAGCTTCCAAAACAAAAGAGGTTCTCGCTTTGCAGCTTAAAAATGCTTTAGAAGGTATCTCGGAAGAAGGAAAGGTTTTAGTGACAATAGCGTATGAGCCTGTATGGGCGATTGGAACAGGTGTTACACCAACGCTTGAAGAGATTGAAGAGACATGCCTTTTTATTCACGAAGAATTGGATAAACTCGGTATTAAGAGACAAGTTCTCTACGGAGGTTCAGTATCTTCCAAGAATGTAGCACAGCTATCAACGCTTCCATCTATTAATGGCTTTTTAGTTGGTGGAGCATCGCTCGAGCCCCAAGAGTTTATCAAAATCATTGGAGCAAAAAAGAGCCAGTAAAGGATACTCTGTGTAACTTGAGTACTAAATTATCAAAGCAAGTTGAGGCTTTCAAATGACCTTGATCTATTCAGCATTTCTTTTTTTGTTGCTTCTCTTATGTCCGATTCTGTGCTTCACGGTCTTGATTCAGGAAGCTAAGTCTTTGGGCTTAGGAGCATCTTTTGGCGGAGATAGCGGCGATTCTCTTTTCGGGACATCCACACCAGAAATTTTGAAGAGAACGACGGCTTGGATGGGTGGTCTTTTTATGCTTTTATGTGTTCTTCTTTCATTCTGGACCTCTTCGTTAAGCCGAGCAAAAATGCTGAGTGCTGAGCAAGAGATTATCCGCCAGGAAAGTGCTTTAAAGCAGTAATGAGGGCTGTTTTTTGGATGCGCTCGTAGAAAGTCCAAAGTTCAGGGTTTTCTACGAGCTTCTCTTTTCTGCAAAGCTTGTAACGGCTATGAAAACTGTTTGTTAAATTCTTTGTATTGATCTTTCATTTTTTTCAAATATGGCTCAGCTTTTTGTCGCTCTCGAGGAGTTGTTCTATCAATGCTTAAAACGCCATTGATGTGGTCGTTTTCATGGCAGAAGACTCGAGCAGCCCAGCCTGAAAGAGTAGTGTTAATAATCAAGCCATTCTCATCTTGATACTCTACAACGATGGAATAGGGTCTAGGTACCGGTACATAAATTTTTGGAAGAGAAAAGCATCCCTCTTCATGTATCCAGCTTTCTTCAGAATGAGAGCAAATTTTTGGATTAATGAAGACTTTGATGTTTGGGATGTTATTCTTATAGTCATCTTCATTTACAGGAACATTCGTGATAAAGAGTGCAAGACTCTTTCCAATCTGAGGCGCTGCAAGTCCTAAGCCGTTTTTTGCGAGTAGGGTTTCTTTCATATTGCCAATAAGTTCCCCAATCGAGTTATCGATAGTATCGATGAGCTGAGCTTTTTTTCGAAGAATTGGATGTCCGTAGATGACTATTGGTAGTTGCATAAGTGGAATGCGTTTATATAAATAGTTTTATTCAATCTGATTTGCTGTCCGATGTGTACAGTTCATATACACATCGGCGTATTCAAAAAAATAGAAGCACCGGCGACTTTGCAAGGAACTTTGCAAGAAACTTTGTAACAATTTAGGTTGCACGGTCCCTTAGCTTCTTGAGAACCAGAGAGCTCTCTTCTTCTTGAATTCTTCGTCTTGTTCGCTTGATTCTATCATAGAAACTGCCGTCTCTACAATCCTTTCTGATGCTTTTATTAAGGAAAGGGCATCTGGTGCAAGTTTTGGCTTTTTAAGCATCGAAGTAACCGTATCCACTATTTGGGATGTTTTATTGATGATTGCTCCGAGTCCATCATGAACCAGAATTTTTGCGTTCAGATGTTCCCAATCCATCCGATGCCCATAAATACCATTTTTCGATTCGTCGATGATCATAGGGATCATTTTCTTGCGGGCTTCAAAGCTTGTAAGGCCTCCTGCTTTTCCGATTAAAAGATCAGCGACGCTGAAAATTTGAGGAACCTTTTGAGTAAAGCTTAAAACTTTCATTTTGACGGCTGGGTTACTCTCGAGAGCTGGACAAATGCGAGTTTCAAGGTCCTTTTTGAATTCCTCGTTTTTTCCAGCTAAAACTACGATGCGTATCGGGTTTGATACATCATGATAGTTTTTAGCAAGGTGTTCTGGAATATCATTTTGCACGCCCACGCCGCCGCTTGAGACTACGACTATCTTTTCATTTGGTTGAATTTCAAGCTCTTGTCGAATGGCTTGTAATTCTTCATCAGAAATTTGATTCTCAAACCCTTTATTTACCGGCAAGCCACATTCTATGATTTGGTTATCGAGAATAAGCGTTCCCATTTTTACGGTTTGCATGGCTAAGGCATTCTCTTTTGAGGGAACCGCTTGTTTGACATGCCTATATTTGGTGAGATCGCCTGTAAGTTCGTAGTCAAAATCGGTCGAAATTTGAAGGACAGGAATCCCAAGTTCATCTGCAACCGACATGATATCTTCGCTGTGCATTCTGTAGCTTAAGATCAATAGCTCTGGGCGTTCTTCAATGAGGCGCTCTCTAATACGAGCTTTGTTAATCTCGCGAGATGTTTCAGAAGGCTCTCCAGAAGAAAAATTCATTAAGAGTTTGAGTATCGAAAGCAAGTCTTTATGCATAAGAAAGTTGAAGAGGGAATCGGTAGCATAAGGGCGTTTTTTATCATCAACAAAATAGTTGCCCAAAGTCTTGTTGACAACGTCCTGATCTAAAAGCACATCTCGAAGTCCATCTGTAATCTGTATGTCGTATTGGTTGTTTGGGGTTTCAAAATTGTTTTTGAGGTTGTTTGTGCACGAATTGTGGCCATTTCCACATCCCCAGCTCCAAATAGATATTTTCTTTTTAGGGAGTCCTGCTCTCTCTCTTGCAGCATTCGCTTCTATGCTTAAGCTACGACCGGCCTGGGGAATGGCTTTATCGATACTTTTATTAACAGAGTTGATCTGAGTGATTTTTTTTGAAACGAGTGAACACGAACCAAAAGATTTGGCTATGAGAGTTGGTGCGATCCGGGCAACTTTCTGGCATGTTCCGAGAGACATGACAGCTTTATTGAGCTGGTTAAGAGATGCAATTGTTTTTTCATTTAAGTGCATGTTTCTATCTAAACGATGCGAAAATTGGAGTAGCTTGCTGTCATATCGTCTAGAATAGGATTCCTGTAGTTTTTGAAATCCAAGAGCAGAAAATAGCTCCCCATTAGGATATGTCGTTAAGCAAGCAAGCATCTCTTTTGCAAGGATCTTCTCTTGGTCGATTTCTGGATTGCTTTCTTGGGAGGCAACGGATTCAAGTAGCTCGTTCAGCTTGCTTCGAGTTGACTCTGCATCACCTCGTTTCACCGCATCAACAAGCGGAGTTATATCGTAGCTTGGAAGAGTCGTTTGAAAATTCTCAAGAATATTCTGCACCCAACTATGGGCAGATTGTTGGTGATACACCCCTTCAAGTAAAGAGGTAAAATGCCGAAGAGGTTTTCCTTCAGATAAAGCTGAATCGACATCTATAAGAGTCTGAGCTTGTACGTCTGAAAGATCGATAGTAATCTGTTCATTTCTCATTTTTTTGATAAGGGCATGAGCGTAGATCTCTTCAGCTGCATTTTTATAAGATCCTGCAGCTAGATGGGAATGAAGATGCTCAGACGTAAACACCGAATTTGAGTATTCAGATACCCTGCTAAAGGTCTGTTGAAGAACGCTCTTTATATGAAGCTGTCTTTCGAGAATTTGTCTTCTGTCGCCTGAAGTGAAACGGGCAGAGTTTATGAGATCGATTTGAAGGGTTGGTCCTATTTCTCCTAAAAGCCTGAGCTTCGTTAATGTTTCGGAAAATGCAAGGGTCTCTTGCTCTTTTTTAGCATCTTCTGTTTGGAAAATGTAAGTGATCGCTTTTGATATACAGCTGCTGAAAAAGGGCAAGATGTTGAGTGATGGGAGGTTGTTCAGAACTATAGAGAACAAAGAGCGATTTTTTTGATGATCATTCGCTGCTTGGACAAGCTCCTTTGGCAATCCTCGGTGCGGTTCATTCACAAATAAATGGATGGATTGCTCGACAGATTCGACCCCGGTAGAATGATCAAGCCCGGATTTAAGTTCTTCCATAAGGCAGTTTGCACTGTTTTCGATTTCGGCTTGAACTTGTAATTGGTCGTGGATTTCCTGTAGAAGCTGTAGATTGTTTGGAAGAGCCTGTTGTTGACGGGCATTATTTGATATGCTTAATGGCTCTTGATTGCTGAGAGCTATTGGAGCCACTGGAGTTGTCACATCAAGTTTTACCGACATATAATCTCGGGTTATGAAGGTTTATTTAATAAACAGTTTGGCTTGAGCATAGCAGGCCTCGGCTTCAATTTCACGATGAAGCTTAGATAAACAGAGCGCGCACCACACAAGCGTTTTAGGCTTCAGACTCGATTCACTCCCTGTTTTGTGAAAGAGAGAGCAAAAAAGATTCAAAGCCTCTTGGTATTTTCCTGTCTGATACCAAATTGCAGCTAAGTAAAAGCTATAGGTTATGTTGTCAGGTGAAAGTGTGAGGAGTTCTAAAAATGCATTTTCGGCTGCAGAAAAGCATTCTTGTTGAAAGAGCGATAGAGCTTTGCTAAAGAGAGAGTCTGTCTTGATCGAAAGTTCTTGATTAAGCGTATGAAAATCAGTAAAGAGAGAAAGAAGCTGATTGCTACGGTCTAATGATGAGTTGTTCATTAACGAATTTGAAGAAACTGACACAACTGCATTCATATGATTACATTAAATTTTTAATATTAATTCCCATCCATTGTAATGTTTTTTTATTAAGAAATGAATAAGTTTGTTAGAAAAAAATTTAAACCGGCGATTGTTTGGAACTCGAAATATGCACAACATGCAGAGTTAATGAGTCATCCAGAGAAATCAAGTCGGGTTGAAGCGGTGTTAAAGTCTCTCGCAAGTGAGGGGCTTTTATCTTTAGAAAATGGCATACAAATTTATCGAAGCCAGCCTGCAGAAATTGTCCTTTGTCATGATGCAAGGTATGTAGAGCTTGTAAAGCAATTTTGCTCTCAATTGGGTGATAATGAGATATCTTTTTTGCCTACAGGCGATAGTTTAGTTTGTAGAGAGAGTTTTCAAATAGGACAAGATGCGGTCTCTGCGGTCACCTTAGCTATAGATCTTGTCTTTCAAGGTGAATATCCTTCAGCTTTTGCCGTTATCAGGCCACCAGGGCATCATGCTGAGTCTTGTCGAGGGATGGGTTTTTGTCTCTTTAACAATGTGGCAATTGGTGCTCGGATAGCTCAAAAAAAATGGGGGGTTAAAAAGGTGTCGATCATAGATTGGGATCTGCACCACGGCAACGGAACTCATGAAATTTTTCTTCATGATGAGAGTGTTCAGTACATTAGTACACATCAAAGAGGTATCTATCCAGGAACAGGAGAGTATGAATGTCGAGGCCTCAATGGAGAGCGATTAATTTCCGTTCCAATTGATCCAGGGCTTGGAAGTCGGAGCGATTTAATGGATTTTTATTCTTGCGAAGTGCCTCGTCTCCTTATGGAATTTTCTCCGAGCCTGATCTTGATCTCTTGTGGTTTTGATGCGCACGAGCGGGATCCTCTCGGATCACTTTCCCTAAAAAGCGAAGATTATGGAGAGCTGACAAAAATAGTCACTCGTGTTGCTCAGGAAATAGGATCCTGTAAGGTTATTTCAGCTCTTGAGGGAGGGTATGACATTCAGGCTCTTTCGGAGTCATCGATTTTTCATGTGAAAAATTTACCTCATTTTTAAGATCGTATAGAGGAAAATTGAAGGCATTTTTCAAGATTTAGTAGTCTGTGTATAGTTAGATAAAATATGAAGGTGTTGATTTATGGGATCTATTGCGCGGCGAGTCCTTCTCTTTATAGCTGTCAATGCATTGGTTTTGATATCTATCTCGATAGTTTTGAATATATTGAATGTGAAGCCCTATCTGACTCAGTCAGGTATTGATGTCGAGTCGCTTTTGATTTTTTGCTTAGTTTGGGGTTTTTGCGGAGCTTTTATTTCGTTGATGCTCTCACGGCTTATGGCGAAGTGGATGATGGGAGTACAGGTTATCGATCCCGACACTACGGATACAAGTGAGAAAAAGCTTTTGCAAATGGTATATAGTCTTGCGCAGCGTGCTGGGCTTCCAAAGATGCCTGAGGTGGGAATTTATGACTCAAAAGAAGTAAACGCTTTCGCTACTGGGCCTACGAAATCACGAGCTCTTGTTGCCGTCTCTTCTGGTCTTTTACAACGAATGAATAGCCAAGAGGTCGAGGGAGTATTATCTCATGAGGTTGCCCACATTGCAAACGGTGATATGGTTACAATGACCTTGGTTCAGGGGGTTGTTAACGCATTTGTTATGTTCTTTGCCCGCTTGCTTGCTTTTGTGGTGTTGCGCCTTGGAAAAAGTCGTGAAGATAGTAGTTCGATTCCTTCGCCATTTCTCTATAACGTTCTTGTATTTGTATTTGAAATATTCTTCATGATTTTGGGCGCTTTGGTAATAGCTGGGTATTCAAGATTCAGAGAATATCGAGCAGATGAGGGTGGAGCTCGACTTTCAAGCAGGGAAAAAATGATCGGTGCTTTGAAGGGACTTGAACGTTGCATCAATATCGATGATCCTCGTTCCGATAACCAATCTTTCCAGGCTTTTAAAATATCCAATAAAAGATCCTATTTACACCTTTTTTCTTCGCATCCTCCACTTGACAAGAGAATAGAAAGATTAGAAAGTGGTCGGTGATGGAGTAGGAGGGTATAATTATGTCTGCTCTTCCATGTAGCCATCGTAAGCTATTTGAACATCTGCGTAAGGGGGGGCTCCTCTTCGCTCTTTTTATCTCTCAAGTAATCACTCACGTTCCTTGCTATTCAAGTGAAGTGGATCAAGACTTGGGAAGCGCTCGAATTAAGCCGTGCGTTCTCCTTTTTTCAGGACCTCCTGGATCTGGCAGAGCGAAATTAATAGTTCGTGTGCACACAACCTTTTCGATTCCTCATATTTCATCTGCAGATCTCGTTATGGAACATATCCACGACGATACGATCCTTGGTGAAATGGCTCGAGAGCAATCGGCAAAAGGATGTTGCTTTTCTGATGATTTCTTTTTCAGCGCTCTCTTTGAGAGGATCGGAAAGGGGGGGTGTCAGGGAGGTTTTATATTGGATGGTATTCCGAGAACGCTTGAGCAAGCTGAATCTTTATATGGAAAGCTATCAAAGACCTTTGATTTTCTGGCATTTCATATTGATGTTCCTGATCAATGGTTGATTGAGCGTGTTGAAGGAAGATTGTTTTGCCCAGAATGTGGGCGTGTTTGTGTTGAAGAGAAAAACGAGTCTTGCACTCTTCCCCTTTGTGATACATGTAAAGTCTCTCTTCAGAAACGAGTAGATGACGATCCTCAAGTTATTTTAGAAAAATTGAAGGCATATCGAGCCCAGATGGGGCCAATTTTACAGTTTTATGCATCTAAAAAGATTTTAGTGCTGATAAAAGGTGATCGATCCATCGAGGCGATGTTTGATGAGATTTCTTCAATTATAGAGAAAAGAACAGGCATGAAGAAATCGGTAATCTGCAGCCAGCGCCATATTCGCTAAGAGAGTTTTCAAAGTTCATAAGGAATTGAGCCGTGCAACTTGTTGTTGCACGGCTTATTTTGTATCTACGATTTTTTGTAATGAGCTTTCGTTCTGAGCATGAGATATGCGCCAACAAGGATGAAAGGGATGCTTAAAATTTGGCCTATAGATATCCATGCAAAGTCCATTTCGGATTGAGATGTTTTGCAATACTCTAAAAGAAAACGGCCACTAAATATCACAAAGAGCTCAAATCCTGTTACCCTTCCAAAGACAGCTTCTTGAGAGGTTTCTGTCGTTGAGAGTTTCTTTTGGGATATCCAGGATCTAAAAATCCAGCATGAGACCGCAAAAAGCAGAAAATAGAGAAGCGCTTCATACAATTGCACTGGATGTCTTGAGCTGGAGAGGATCTCTTGTGTTTCACTCATAGGGTGACCAAAGATAATAGCCCAAGGTAGCTGTGAGGGTGTGCCAATAATTTCTTGGTTGAAGAAATTGCCGATTCTAATGAAGCCTCCTGCGAGGGGCGTAACAAATGCAATAACATCAACAATTTCTAGGAAGGGGACATTTTGACGTTTGGAGAAGATCCAAATAGCTAAAAGCATTCCTAGTGCGCCCCCATGACTTGCAAGTCCACCTCGCCACACCATTATAATTTCTTGAGGGTGCGCTAAGTAATAAGAGAAGTCATAAAGGAGTACATGTCCGAGGCGAGCACCCAGGAGCATGCCAAGAAAAATATACCAGGCAAGTGTGTCGAATTTTTTTTCAGATTTGAGTATTTGAATCAGAAACCGGTGGGCAATCCAGCAAGAAAGAAGGAATCCGACTGCGAAAAAGAGGCTGTACCAGTAAATCTCAATATTGATAAGGGGAATGCGAAGAGCAACTGGTGAAGGATCCCACTGAATTGATGAAAAAAACAAATTGTATTGAGAGAGTTTTTGCATCATAGAGAAAGTATATTCCTCGACGACTTTTAGGAAGGCTTTTGTTAAAAAGTCTTTTTAACAAATCTTGGAAACAGAGTAGGTAAAAAGTGTCGGAGCAGAGGGATTCGAACCCCCGACCTACTGCTCCCAAAGCAGCCGCGCTAGCCAAACTGCGCTATGCTCCGACGATGCCCAAGACGATATACGAGAAGCTGATTTTTGTGCAAAGAGCTTTTGTATCTTGTCTTAAATTTTATCCTAGGTTAGGGCTTAAATAGCTCCTTGCTTATTCCTCAAAGCCACTTTCGATTTCGATTTTTTTTAAATATTGCACTTCAAGATCTTCAAAGAGCTTTTCGATAAATTTTTCAATTCGTGAAAGCTCCTTGCTTTCCCTCTCAATATCATGCGAAAGCTTTGATTCAATGACTTTCAGGAGATTAGCTTCTGTTTTTTTGAGGAGGGCTTCGGATTCAGCTATACTCTTTTCAATCCGCTCGATTTCTCGTTTGACAGGGCTTAATGTTTTTGATTTTTCCTGAAGAGATAAAGCCTTTTGGTGCTTACTTGATAGCGTTTTTGTCTCAGTTTCTTGCTTTATGGGGGCATCGGTCTTCCACCCCTTCTCTTTTAGGAATAGTGAATAGGAGTCGGGATAGACAAAGACCTCATCATCTTCGAAAATGACCATTGATTCGGATATCCTTGAGAGGAGTAGTTCGCTATGCGAAACTAAAACAACAGCTCCATCAAAGGATTCAAGGGCATTTATGAGGGCTTCAATGGATTCAAGGTCTAAGTGGTTTGTAGGTTCATCCAAGAGAAGTACATTGACGGGCGTTGCCAGTATTTTGGCGAGGAGTACGCGGCTTTTTTCGCCGCCAGATAAAACGCCTATTCTTTTTTTTGAGTCATCTTGAGTGAACATCATCGCTCCGCAGATCGCTTTAATCTGCTGATAGGCAAGGTCTGGGGCTGAAATGAGAATTTCCTCTTCGATTGTCTTTGTAGGGTCAAGACGATCGATATTTGTCTGGCCGAAATAGCCGATTTTGCATTGAGGATGATATTTAACCTTCCCTGATGTTGGCTGAAGATCTCCGAGAATTACACGTAAAAGAGTTGATTTCCCGCGGCCATTTCTTCCTGCAAAACAGAATCTAGATCCTTGAGAAAGTTGGAAGGACAGGTTGTTAAACAGCTCGCCTTTTTGGTCGTTTGAATCAGATGGTTGCGTCTTATGTGAATATCCAAATCCAACATGATTGAGCTCAATGAGGATCTGTGCTTCGATTTGATGCTGGCGAAATTCAAAATCTAAATTTGACATAGCATTGAGAGACTCAAGTTCAGGGAGTCGATCTATCATCTTTTGCTTCGATTTGGCTTGTTTTGCCTTTGAGGCCTTTGCTCCAAACCGCTGGATGAAGTTTTGAAGATGCTCTTTTTGCTTTGATGTTTTCTCGACTAATTTTTGATGCTCCTCTTCTTTTTTCAAAATATAGGTGAAGTAATCGTTGGTTTTCCCCTGAATACGAACAAGCTCTTGTCTGTGTAGTCCTATGGTATGTGTTGATATGGCGTCCAAAAAATCACGATCATGGGAGATCGCAAGTATCTCTTTTGGCCATCGTTTTAAAAACTGGGTGAGCCATGTTATCGTTTTGATGTCGAGATAGTTTGTAGGTTCATCAAGCAAGAGCAGGTCTGGTTCTGAAAGCAGGAGCTTAGCTAATTGAAGCCTGAGGCAGTAGCCTCCTGAAAGAGAGCTTATTGGTGCTGAGATGAGCGTGTCATCAAAGCCTAAGTTGTAGAGCATTTTAGAGGCCTTCCATTGATCATTCTCATCCAAGATATATTCGGCTTCTTCAATCGGGGATTCTTTTTTCCATGTGGCGTGTTGAGCTAGCATCCCTATTCGATAATTTTTAGGGATATAAATCTCTCCTGCGTCAGCGCTTTCAAGTCCGGTAATGAGTCTAAAAAAGGTTGTTTTGCCTGAGCCGTTTCGTCCCAAAAGGGCGCACTTTTCACCTTTATTGAGGGAGAGGGTGAGGTTCGAAAAGAGTATTTTTCCTGAGTAGCTTTTAGAGATGGAATCAAATCGAATCATTTTTTTGTCAAATTAAAATTTATTTATTTAAAATATAAACTAATTTATAATGTGTCGCAACTTAATTCTGCGAAATAGTGAGTTTGTAATCTTGATTAATAATGAATACTTGAGAAACGTTGAATGTTCCTTAGATAGCTTTCGGCTTCAAGATGAAAATATTACGTTTGAGCCTGCATCCACATCACAAGATCTCTTAAATCGTATATCAGTAGTAATCAAAAATGCACTCCTCTTTTACTACACTCTTTGGCTTAATCTGTCAGGGTCTTGGTATTCAAAAAGTGAGAACTTGAAGCGACTTACCAACATAACAAGGCTTGTCAAAGATGAGGTCTATTCTGATATAGCGTCAATGTTTTCTTCACGGCTTTTAGCTTCTGGAAATTCGAGTAATGGATCTTATATCGCCCTAAATGCTGCGTTTATAGCTCGTTCAATGAGTGATCTTTTTGATAAGCATGCTTTATCAAATGCCAAGAATGTATGTCCCGTCAATTCAAGCAGCGTTGAATTGGTAAAAATAATTCGAGATACAACTCATCAGCTTTCAGAGACAGATGATTTTTATAACGATTCTGTGGCGGCTTGTGTTGATCAAAGGTTTCAGGCACTGCTTTCAGATCAAATACGATATTTTTCGTTTGATGTCGAGTCTCATCAAATGGTTCTTTCGATTAAGAAAATGCAAACAGGGAAATATTCCTTAAATATTTTTAATACGGGAAAAGGCATTAATTACCATCACAAACGAAAAATGGGAATTCAAAATTGTGTGTATAGAATCCAGCTCACTGTTGCGAAAGTGGGACATGCAAAATGTCGTCAGTTTCTACAAAAGCTCTATACCGATACAGGTCCAGCTCTTTCAATAAAGGAGCTTTATACTCAAGTTCTCCCTAAAATTGGCAAAGTCGTGAAAAAGGGACCCGTGAGTGAATACGACCGTGAGCAAATAGGAAATGACTGTACGGTTCGAGTTTTGTTTGGGTGTCTCAAAGACCAGGTGAGAAAACGACGAAGCAAAGATCTCTATTTGGAATACAAGGCATTTAAACTCAGGCTTCGTATTGATTTTCTCCTTGAATTTGTTAGAAATCTTATGGCAAATGGATCGACTCGGAAGGATTTATTTTCCTTGCATGAGATTGCGGTCAAAATTCTTTCGCATAAGAATAGAAAAATTCTTTCAAATAAACTTATTGACCAGGTTCATGTTGTTAAATCAAAGTGCGAGTCGGCTTTATTTCTTCGAAAAGGGACCGACCATGATCCGTCTGAGACCTTTACCGAAACAGATCCGTTGCCTCTCTCGCCTGTGGCTCGATTAGCTGATTCTCTGACTTGCGGTGATTTTATTCATTTTCGCTCGGCGATTTCAAAAACCAAAGAGTTAGTAAACGATGAAAAGCTGGCAATTGAAAAAAAAATCGACTTATTGAGACCAATTTTAGATCTTGATATGCGTGATGTCATGGGGTTTAGATCTGTGGAGATGATTCTTGGTCTCGCTGACTTATTTCAAAGTGCCTTCAGCGCAAAGATGTCTTTGCCTAAACAGATTAAAAATTACATGACATGTCTGAATGGGATAATAATTGATGCAAAAATCATAAAAACAATAGGTTAACGTAGATTTAACGAAAAAGATCCAAGTTGCTGGGGATGAGAACTCATGGTTGTTTGAAAAGGATCTTTTTTCGGAAGAGTAAAAATATTACTCCATATGCTCACAGCCTGATTTGCTTGAGCTGTTACAAGCTTTGCACCTTGTTCTGCACTTGCGAGAGACATAATTTTAAAATCGCTTGGCTCTGATTGAGCCGTAAGGGTAAGGGAGTTATCCTTTTGTTGATGGAAAATCTGTAAATTACTTTCCTTCCCACAAAGACTTACAGCTATTTCCTTAGGGCCGTTTTCATTACACACAATATCCGATATCTGAGCTTCAAGATCGACTTGATCTACAAGCGTGAATGCTTGGGTATCAAAGATTCGGAGCTGTCTATCATGCAATCCGCCTCCGGTGAAAAGATGTTTTTTGTTCCAGGGCGCCCAAGCAAGAGCGCGAACAGCTGCTTGATGTTGAAGCGATGCGAGAGGAGTCTTGTTGTATCTGATATCCCAAATTTTAACAACGTTATCATTTGAGCCTGCAGCAAGGTTATAGCCCTCAATTTTTAAACCGCATATTTGCCCATCATGTTTTGCAAAATGAGAACATGAGAAGGTGTTTTTGCAGTTTACATCTGAGAGAATGATAGACGAGTTACGGCACCCTAAAAATAAATGTTTCCCATCTGTTTCAGCGACATTAACAAGAGCGTCGTCAATTAATAACGTTTGGGTAATAGTCTTGTTATAATTGTAATCAACCAGAGAGATTGAATTTGCACAGTTGCCTATGAATAACTTTGAATCTGGAAGAAGATGTGTGCAAGAGACTTCTGCTGTCCCATTTATGATGGCGGTATGACCAGTTGTCATGTTGCGTACATAAAGAGTCTTATTAAGAGCAAATGCAAACTTAGATTGATCAGTGCTTAAAATATGATGATAGAAGTTTTTGTTTATTGAAGGGGCGCCGAGTGATTTTTCAGGCCTTATAGGATGAGTCTTGTATGACGGTATGTTTTCCGGTTTTGTCGCAGTACTTTGTGGCCTTGGTGTGTTATGAGACCAAAGCATCGGAGATGTTTCTGCATCTGACAAAGACATATTATACAGTGCATTTGTCAGCTGCTGTAGGTAGTTTAAATTTTGGCAAGACCTCATACTTGCGGTAGGAGTTTGTGGCTCGTATGCATGAGGCTGATAGAAAGGCGAAGCTAATTCAAAGCGAGTCTGTTGTCTATTTGGAATAAAGCGGTCGCAATTTTGAAGATTAAACGACATAAAATTAATTTCTATTGTGCTGTAATAATTTTTTTGTTTTAATATCAGGACATTAAGAAATAAATGTAATTTATTTAAAAAATCTTGATTCAAGAATTTACCACAATGCTTTTGTTGATTCCAAATCAAAATATGATCAAAAAGTAATAAATATAATGTGCATATATAAATCGCTTTGCAAATCCCTTTGAAAATGACATATACTACTCCCTGTTAGATCATGGCGAATTTTATAATCTGCTGGTTATTGGCTTGCTCAATAACAGTTCTCAACAGGCCGCACTCATGACAAATAAATTTGGTACACTTGTCCTTAAGCCCGGACGTGAAAAGAGTATTCGTAACAGACACCCATGGATTTTTTCTGGCGCAATCAGTTCTATCTCTGAATGTGCTCCCGGTGATATTTTGAGAGTGCATGCCTCTGATATGCAGCCTTTAGGATTTGCCTATGTGAATCGATCAAGTGACATCACCGGGCGTATGCTTTGCTTTAAAGATGTTTTAAACCCTTATGATGAAGTTCGTAATAACATCAAAAAGGCATTTCAGGCGCGTAAAGACCTCTTTGGAGATCTCAAAGGGCAAGCTGTAAGGCTTATTCATGCGGAAGCAGATATGCTGCCTGGATTGATTGTTGATTGTTATGGCGATGCTGTTGTTTTACAGAGTTCTACAGCCGGGATTGATCGATTACAGCCGATTATTGTTGAAGAGATTATCCAAGAGTTTAATCCGAAGTGGATTTATGAAAAGTCAAATAGCCCGTCTCGTGCTCATGAAAAACGTTCTCATCAAGTAGGAACTATTTTTGGATCTCCAATTGATTCGGTAGTTATTAGTGAGCATGGTATTCGTCATTTCATTCCTATTGAAAGCGGGCAAAAAACTGGATTTTTTATCGATCAGCGAGAGATGAGAGGGTTGGTTGAGAGATTATCGAGAGGACGAAGTGTTCTGAACTGCTTTTCATATACGGGAGGGTTTTCACTTGCCGCCTTAGCAGGAGGGGCTCATGACTGCACTTCTGTCGACTGTTCTGAAAAAGCGATAGAGATTCTTAATAAAAATCTCAAGCTGAATGAGATGCCTTCTGAAAAGCATACCTCTGTCGTTGCTGATTGCTTTGAATTCTTGCGTGAGAATGATTTAGCCTATGATCTGATCATTCTAGATCCTCCGGCTTTTGCGAAAAAACGAAGCGATGTTCCTCAGGCCTTGCGCGGATATCGGGATATCAATTTTCAGGTCTTCAAAAAGGCTCGCCCAGGGACACTTCTTTTAACGGCGTCATGCAGTTATTATATGGATGAAGAGACCTTTAAGACGGCGATCTTTCAAGCAGCTCAAAAAGCTGAAAGGCAGATACAGGTTTTGAGTCGCCATATTGCAGCTTTTGACCATCCCGAGAGTGTCTACGCTCAAGAGACTAATTATTTAAAAAGTTACCTGCTCCGAATTATCTAATTCATGCTGCAAAAGAGGTGGGTAGATTCTGCGTCATGTGGGTTATCTAAGGAATCAGCGAGTAATGAATTTCCAGGTCTTGGCCCACCTGAGTCGACTTGAGGAATTTCATTCGATATGCCATTTCGAGAGAAGGGATTGACAGTGCATGCGTTGCACAAATCCCTTCACTTCCAATAAGCAGCGGGGCTACATAGGCGATAATCTGGTCGGCAAGATTTTGCTGCAAGAGTGCTGAGTATAGGCCTGATCCTCCCTCTACTACGGCTTGAACAATGCCTTGAGTTCCTAGATGTGTTAAGAGTTGATCAAGGTGCACTTTGTTATTGTCGTATGAAATAACCTCTATTCCTTTTTCTCTTAAATG
Organism: uncultured bacterium; assembly: GCA_964577935.1. Lineage (GTDB taxonomy): Bacteria > Chlamydiota > Chlamydiia > Chlamydiales > FEN-1388 > JABDGV01. Next base: position 41,225 of record CAZOAJ010000012.1, read on the forward strand.
GCTTTGCCACTCTCGCGAGTGTTTTGTAGTAGCAACAAGTGTTTGGGCCATTGATTGATCAAATAGATGTGAATTAAGGGGAGTTATTCCTTGACTATCGATCAACACGCGTAGTGGTTGATTTTTCTTTTCTTCATTTCGAACCGTAAGTCGAGGATTGTCGATGCTTGCTGTTCGAGATCCTATTAAAATAGCTTGGCTTTCCCGTCTGAGTTGTTGAACTCTTTCTCGAGATGAGTCTCCACTGATCCATTTGCTTGTGGAGTCTTTTGCAGCAATAAAACCATCAAGGCTTTGTGCCCATTTGAGGATTGTATAGGGGCGTCCTTTTTTTCTGTGAACGAGATAGGGAAGGAGCTCTTGAGTGATCGACTCCTCCAAACATCCGGTTTCAACACGAATCCCGTGAGTCTGTAGGTGTGCAATTCCCTTTCCGGAGACTTTAGAGTCAGGATCTAGAATTCCGACAACCACCTGGGTAATTCCTGATTTGATGAGAGACTCTGTGCAAGGAGGCGTTCTGCCGTGGTGGCAGCAAGGTTCTAGGGTTACATACATAGTTGCCCCTAGAAGAGATGCTCCGGCATCTGTTGCTTTACGCATAGCGATGATCTCCGCATGCGCTTCTCCTGGCCTCTGGGTATGACCTAGGAATAGCTCTCCGGATGATGTGACAAGGCATGCTCCAACCCATGGATTTGGCGGAGAGAGTGTTTTTGCTTTTTTTCCCTCTTCCAAGGCGAATTGCATCAATGAGTTCTTAACCCATTCTTTATGCTGTCCAAGCATACTTGCTCCACTTCAAGTAGTTTATACGGAGTTTAGCATGGCTGTTTTCAATAATTTCTATCAAAATCACATAGCTTCATATGTTCATGATATTCAAGCTGGGGCAGACTATATCTATAAGACCGGTCAAGAGTGCATTTCAAAAATACATGAGACGCAAGAGTGGCTTGATCGATCTGTTTGTGATCTGGCAGACAAAGCTCTTTCAGCGCCTCATGCTGAAGTTGCAAAAAAAATTGCAAGAGCTGTTCCGGAGATACTCTTTACAGCATCAGCTCTGACTGGAATTGGGGTAATACCTGCAACAATCTTTTGGAGTATAAAAATAGTCAAGGCTGCATGGCCGCTTATGATTTCCTTTTTATCAGGAGAGGTAAATCCATCAAATCTCGGGCAGTCGTGTCTTGAAACGTTCAATCGCTTTAAAGCTAATTATGCAAGCTTGACGCCTGCTTTAGCGGTAGCTTTTGGAGTGTATGGAGTGGTTCAGTATGCTCTTGGATGGATCTCAAGTGATGTTCATCAGCTGATTGCCGGAACAGTTTCGTTTGGTGTTGCCTATTTAGCTATAAATCAACTCTATAGCGAATCAGAATCTCCTCGAAGCGATAACAAAATTGAAGTCGATATCGAACCTCAAAGTCAGCCGGAAGAATATGTTCAAGAAGCTGTTCAAGAACAGATTATTGAACAGGTTCAAGATCAGGAGCAAATGCAGCTGCAAGATGAAATGCAAGATCCAATACAAGATCCAACACACTTATCTCATGAAATAGGGCACAATAGTTAACCCAAATAACTCAAGTTTCAAAAAAGTGTTGCAGGATTTTGCAAGAATTAAGGGCAATACATACATCGAACATATCTCACTCACTTGTTAAGGTGAGTGAGATATTCGACGTCGTTAAGGATATAAATTCTTAATACCCGTGGCTCGACCCGCAGCCGCAAGAAGAGCTTACATTCGGGTTTGAGATCTTAAACCCAGATTGCAGGCCATCAACATAATCGATTTCACAGCCCAAAAGACGTGGAAGAACGAATTTGTTTATGTGTATTTCAACGCCATTGCTATGAAATACGGCATCATCATCTTCAGCTTTTGGTGAAAAATCGAGGATGTATTCAAATCCTGAGCAGCCTGCTGCTTTTTCATCAAAACGAAGAGCTGAGCCTGGCTTGCCTTCTCCAGCTGATACCTTAATAAACACTTCCGCAGCTTTTGGCGTTAGAGTGACTGTTTGGGTGTCTAGCGGTTGGTTTAAGCACTCGTTTAATTGCTTAAGGAGCATTTCTAGATCACTCAGGGTTTTCCCGTGCTTTAACACTCCGGACTCGAGAGTTTCCCATGTCGCGGCTGAGCAGCCGACGCACTGGAGTCCATTTTTGGAAAGTATTTGAGCAAGCTTTTGTGCTCGCTGGGGGAATGTTGCAAATATCTCATCGATCGTCATCGTTGGGATAATTTTATCTGCAGTTGAGGTCATAATCTCACTTCACTAATTTCGAATGCGAACGGTTCCATGAAGTATCTTGCATTGACACATCATGCGTTCTGTTTTAACCCCAGATTCACCGAGAAAATCGATCTCGGCATCACTTGGAGCTGATAAGTTATTCATGCCTTCAGTTACGGGAACAATACAAGTTCCGCAAATACCTTCTGTGCATGCAAATGGGATGCCATGATTTTCACAGCACTCTTGGCAAGAAGAGCCATCTTGGAGTTCTTCCGATTCAGCAGTTGATTCAAAGTATAGACGTGCCATAGTTGGTTAAGAATCCTTCTTTTGATTTGGTTTCTTGACTTGTGATCCTTTTACGTGAGGATGGCAGTCGATCCAGATCGGTGAAGACCATGCTATATGACCATCTTCTTGAAGGACTCTCAAGTAGTAGAAGCTAAAGGAAGGTTTTTTATCCCCTCCATTGAGGCTTACCTGTTCAAGGGATGTGAGATCATCATACTCAAACTCAAAACTTTCGCTATTCGGTTCAAATGAGGTGAGTATTTTGCCGTTTCGTACAATCTCAACGCGTGTAATAGGACAAGTTCCAGCCACAAACCCTTCGATATGTCGGTTTACATGTAATCCAGGCTTGTCGAGAGTTGAAATCTCTGAACCCATGATTTTCCCTGCAATCGATAATCCGAGGATAATTCTTTCGCCGGTAGTTGCATAGCAAGCACGGTTGTGGAGAGCTTCGAGAATAGAGCTTCTGCTCAGGCTGTCTGCCATGACGGCAGTCATGCCTGGAGAGTACTGCTTTTGATTTGAAGCATAGAGGTCTGAATAGATGCCTCGATCGTCGAGACCTCCGGCTGTGAAGCCAACTCGCTTATTGTGCATTAAAGCTGAAAGAATGGATCCCTCATTGCTTTCAACGTATCCCTTTTTATCGGTACATTGAATAGGACGAGCGTTCCCTTCTTTTGAGGACTTCTCGGAGCTTCCCCAGGCGTTATAGATCTCAACAAGTCTTTCATGCTCTGGATCCCAGTCTTCAAAATCAAACTCGGTCCCTTTTGCCATCGGGAAAGTGATGATGGAGAGAAGTTCTTTCGGAGTGAAGCTCTTATAAATTTTCTTAAGCGATGAGGTGCGAGGTTCTTCACGACGGATGATGGGTCTTTCATCTTTTGGGTAGAGGAATATGCGAACACCTTCGCTTTTTGCCTCTCCAATATATTGCTGACCAAGAATTGCAGAGTATCGATCATCTTCATCAAGCTCTGCAACGCTTTGGCAAGTTAACTTCCACACATCATTTGGCGTTTCTTCAACGGTATCAAAATGAGATGTAGCATAAAAACTCATCGATTTTTCATCGCGAAAATGGCGAAGGCAGCTTTCAATATGTTCGCTTGAATCATATCGTTCCGATTCACCGTGGATGGCGCCCCAATAGAGAGGTTTAGTCTCTTGACCAAAGCAGCGAATTGGGCTTGATCTAAAGACTTCATCCGTTGCGAAGTTTTTCAGCTCGATGGTGTAGGTGCCTGGCTCATTAAAATAGAGGTTGGGGAGTGCAATAAAGCCTGTTTCCGGAACAAAAAGCTTCCATTTGAGATTTTCACGGAGGTTTCCATGAGAGAGTTCGATGAGGGTATCATCGGGAGCATTGGAGGTAAGGTTTCCAAACTCATCTTCAAAGCGGAGAACAACATCAAATCGTCGATTTTTTGTAACAAAGGACGGCGCTATGATGCGAATGACTTTGAGTTCATTACCCTTGACATCGACTGTAAAGGTCTCAGCTTCTCCAAAATGACCCTTGCCGGTTGTGTCGATATAGAGACTAAATGTTCTTCTTCGCTGAACCAGAAGCTGGCTTGTGTTTCCAGATTCTTCTTCGTCGCCCTTTTTGGTTCCAAGAAGAACTGTAAAAGTTTTTCCTGCAGGAAGGTCTTGAGATAATGTGAAGTCGAAGAAGGGAACGAATTGGTCTTTAGGCTGCACGGATTTTGCTTGAAGCACTTTTCCGTTCTCAAGTTCTGCCCAGATTATATTTGCATCGTCTTTGATTTGTGTAGAGGGGATTTCCCAGTCTATTGATCGCCCTTTACTCCCTATGTCGAAGCGGAGGATAGTTCCTTTGGGCAAATTGGTTGCGGGCGTATAAATAAACCGCCAGGTTCCTTTTTGACCTGCAAGACAAAGAGCCGGTTCTGCGTAGCAAATTGAACGTCGCATGCCTTCTTATACCTCGTGGATCGGAAGCAAGTTGGTGCAAAATACATGCCAATAAACCTTGCTGCCGAGAAGTAAATTTTGCCCTAAATCAAGATGCTTTTCAATAGTAGAAATGAAGCATAAATAGAGGATACTTCTGATTCGTTCAGAGATTTTGCAATGATTTTGCAATTGCAAAAAAGTAGGTTATTATTGGCGATGTCGTCGCTTTACCCAATTAACACTTGTTTATACGCAAACTCTTTCGAAAAACAGAGATTTGGCAGAGAGAGTCTTTGAAATCTCTGCTCGCAATAAAGATGAATCATGTGGATCGATACCATGAGACAAGTCATATTCATCTTTCAACCGTAAAAAAAGTCCATCATCTGAAATCTGAGGATTATCTTCTCGAATAAAGGCTCTTAAATTGACAGCGAATTTTTGGAAAATAGCAACTTTGAGGGTCTTTTTTTCTTCGGGATTAAAGGATGAGGCCAGGACTTTATGATACAAGGTCTTAAGCTCTTGGCATGCCACCGAATACCCAAGTCCAATATCAAGTTTCTTGAGAAGTGATTCCTGAGTTTCGATGAGTTCTTGAATACGGGTTTTTGAAACAGTCTCGTTCAGCAGGTGCACCTGGTCGGCCTTTTCAGCGTCGTCAAATTTTGAGGAAATATAGAAGTTAATCGCGCTCATGGTCTCATAAAAACGTATTTTTTGAGCGGAAGCGTCGCGTGTGATAGATTCCTCCTCTTTTCGCACGAGCTCACTCAATTCTCTTAAGTCGAGTTGAATATACTCTTCTTCAGGCCTTATGAGGTGTTGACTAAAAAAGATGGATGCAATTTCGCTGAGAAGGTTGAGAGCTATGTTTGAGATGAGACTGGTTAATTTTCCTAGTACGCCTTTAACTTCGACCGGATAGGTAATTCTAAATCCACAAAAAGAAACAAAAGTCCTCTGACAGAGCGGATTGTAGGCTTCAAGATCTGTTTGAAGTCTTGAAGCCATGCTGTAGGAAAGAATCCGTAATCCCATAGTTGAATATCGACCATTTCGGATACTTTTGGTATATCAAATTCATTATTTGTGTGCGCCTGGCTTTAGAGATTTAGGCAATGATCAGTCGATTTTTTAGACTGAGCATGATATCTGCTCGTTTATTTGGTGAATGACAATCGGAAGTTTGGGTGAAATTTGTTAGAGAAAGAGCTCCTGAAATGTATTCTTTGTCCCTTACCATTCATCAATGACAAACTTATGTTATCCAGGAGATCGGCGATCTTCTGGATAACATGAGTGATAAAGGGTAAAAATGTGGTTTGAAAGCCCTCTAAAGATAGCTCTACTATTTCCGACTTATAATAAGAGCGTCACGTATTTTGGCGTATAAAGGGACTCCGTTATCCTTAGGATTTAAGGCGTCTAGTACTCCACGTTCTTCGGGAAGTGCAGTTTTTCTATTAAATATACGAATTCCCTCGTCTGTGTAAAATATCATCTCATCCATGGATTTTTGAGCACTTTTTAAGAATTCAATGTCAGCTTCGCTAAGAGGTTCATGTTTCAAAATTTCCTGTACAGCTGCTGATAATTTTCCTGCTGCTTCTTTTAATGGCTTTGCCATTACTTCTTGCCACTGCTTAAGATCGATATTGTTCTGAGGAGGTGATTTATATTCAGCAAAAAGGTTGTTAAAAACATTTATTGGGCGAGTTTCTCCAGAGGGTACTGCTTTCTCGTGCAGCATATACGCAGAATCTGCATATTTTTGGTTTAGTTCGCTATGGATGGGTTTTTGATCTGAGATTGTTAAAGCTGATTCGCTGACCACGTCATGCGCTCTCTTCAAGGTTATGTGAGCCGTGTCTTTATTCCCTTCGGCACAAATCTTATCAACGCGGTCGAGAACCCTTTTTGTAAATTCTCCGAGCGCTTTACCTTGTTCTTCCATTATTGTTGTGACATTAGAATGTAGAGTCTTGCTGGCTTTGCTTAAATTGGGGAATTTTTCTGATATTAACTTATTTATGTCTTGAATGTTGGAAAAAAAAGCGGGCGAATCGGTGAAGTCATATTTAATGGTGTCTTTGTTTTCCGAAACTAATGCAGTAAGGTTGGCTATTTGATGCTGTATTACGTGTTCATGATCTGTGACTCTTCCAGGAGCTAAAAATTTGAGTGCACTTAGAATTAAATTGCCAACTTTTTCTGCTAGAGCACTATCCTTAAATGGAAATGTAACTTTATGGCCGAAAAAAGTAGCAGTATGGGTGACTCCTTTTGTGTGATTCTCTAAACCAGTCATCAAGGTTGCAGTGGCCTTGTAGGCATCTGGCTGGATTGTCATATACACCGTCCATTTCAATCTTCCCTTCAGTATATCAAATTAATTAATTTAATTTACATTGTCGGCGAAATTAGAGCGGAGAGACTGAAAATAAGCGTTTATTCCTATTGGTGTCCCTAAATAGAATGAAGGACAATCATGCCTACTGTTGGGAAGTGTTTGAGAAATCTTTGTCTCAAATCAGTTTAAGGAGCGTTTTTGGATATCTTAACTCATGATCGAGTCTTTTCTATTGGATTCCTAATAGGCCTGAAGAATTGAGGGAGGGGAAATTACCAAGCAGACTTATCCAGAAGGTCGGATTATTCTGTGCCTTATCCGAGTAACTCAGCCACGTATAATTTAGATGAAATTCGGCCAATTTGAGTTCAAAGCGTTATGTGTCTCGCCAAAGGCACTACTCCTTTTGGATTCAAAATCTTATGTATCTCCTTATATGAATCAGGTTTTTCATCTAATAGAAAATTATTTAGATCCTGAAGTTGATTCTGGGCATTTATTAGAATTTTTATATCATTTTGTAATTTTGTATTTTTATTTAAAATCGAATTTATTTCAGTTCTATAACTGGTTGCAGCACTTAGAATTGGGCGTGACATAGCACTCCGCCATGCATCTATATCACTTTTATCAAGAGCTGGGTCAAATCTAAGACCCTGTGGGTTCATATACTCACTTTTGAGACTCACAAAGGTTCCAGAAACAGTGTATTTGCCTCTGTGCAAGCTTTCTGCATGCTCCGCATATTTTTCGAAGAGCTTTTTAAGAACCTCTGTTTTCTCTTCAGGTGTCAATGCTGATTTTTTAACATCACTATATGCCTGCCCTAGTGCATTTTGGGCGTTGTTTATGCCCTTACTGCAAGCGGTATCAAGTTTCTCGAGGTGTTTCGCTGTAAACTCTTCCAACTTTCTGCTTCTTTGCTCTTTTATATCCTTGACTTCGGCTTGTAGTTCCATATTTGGAAGGAGAGGGGTGGTGTATCGAATGTCTTTCGAGGCTAGAGGAGTATTGTTTGTTATTATGGAATTAATCGTTTCAACGTTCTTGAGAAACTTTTGATATGAGTCGGTACCGTCGTTTATGATCTTTTCTTTTTCGCTCTGAATGCTTTTTTTAAGCTCTGTTATTTGCTTGCTTATGTCTTGAAGTCTCGAGGTATTTCCTAGATGGACTGTTTTTAAGGCATCTACAGCAAAAATGCCAATTTTCGAAGCGGTTGGCCAAGATGTAATTGGAAATTTAATCGTGCGACCTAGAAAAGTAGCGGTATGCGTAACACCTTCTGTATGCTTTTGTAGATCAGCTTTTAAAGTTTCGGCTCTGCTGTAAGCGTTAATTGACATAGGTGCCACTCGTGTGAATCTTCCTTTCAGTATATCAAATAATTAATTTAAGATGTATTGAGCGAAGAATTAGATAGGGTAGGCCGAAAACAATCGCTTATTTCTATTATGTGCTCGCTTGCAAAGCGTTTAAGAGGCAGCCTTTTTTTAAACGGGTACGTAAACCAAATCGCTAAGGAATACAAAAGCGTATGTTTCTAGTCAAAAGCATTCCTTTTGGGTTCAACACCTTGTGTATATCAACATATGACTCAGGAGTTTCTTGTATCAACCAACTATTTAGGTCCTGAAATGCGTTCTCGGCATCTTTGAGGAGTTTTAAGTCATTTTCTGATTTTGATTTTTTATTTAATATTAGATCTATGTCAGTTCTATAATCTTTGGCAGCTTTTAAAATTGGATTTACCATTGCGGTTCGCCATGTGGCTATATCAGTTTTATCAAAAAATGGCCCGAATCCAAGACCTTCAGGGTTCATATAGTCACGTTTAATGCTCATAAATGTTTTAGAAACAGAATTGTTACATTCTTTACTATGTACGCGTTGAGCATGTTCGGCATATTTTTCGAACAGTTTTTTAAGCGTCTCTCTTTTCTGTTGAGGCTTCAATGATGATGAGTTTTTAACAGCTTGATATGCTTGCAGGAGTGCGTTATGGGCGCTTTGTATATCCTTCTTACAAGAGTTTTCAATAATCCTGAGATATTTTGGTGTAAATATTTGCACATTTTGCATTCTTTGGGCTTCTATTTGCTGGACTGCTTTTTGTAGCTGAGTATTTCCAGAAATCGGGACGGATTGTTTTTCACTTTCGAAGGCTTTAGAAATGTTCGAGTCGTTTATCAATTTGTTAATTGTACTCATGTTATCAAAAAAAATCTGATACGACTCTGTTGTGTCGTCTATGATGCTTTTTCGTTCATCTTGAATTAATGTTTTAAGGTCTTTTATTCGCTTGCTTATTTCTTGAAGGCTACTGGCATTTCCTAGATGAACGATTTTTAAAACAGTAACAAAAACGATGCCAATTTTTGACAAGTTTGGCCAACGTGGGCTTGGATATTGGAGTTTATAATCTAGAAAAGTAGCGATGTGTGTGAAGCCTTTTCTATGCTCCTCTAGGTCATGGCTTAACTTTGCCGCTTCTTCATACGCACGGAGCTGAGATTTGATCATCGTATACACCGTACATTCAATCTTCCTTCAGTATATCAATTAATTAATTTAAATACGCGCTCTAGGAATTAGTTGGGGTGAGCCGCAAATGATCGATTGTCCCTATGGCGAATGAAGGATAAGTGTCTGCACTGTTGGGAAATGTTTAAGAAAGGCCTCTTTTTGAATCGGATCAAGAAGCGTTTTCCTTGTGTTTTCGTTCACGACTAAGTGAAGCTCTTTTCCGCCGGATAGGCAATAAGCTTGAAGAACTCCGGGAAATAATCGAGCGGCCTCTTCGAGGAGGTTTGATTTTTCTATGAGCTCATTAAGCGTTACTGATCGAGCTCCGGGCAGTGCCGCGGAAATGGCATCCGCTATCGGAATAAGCCGAGCTTCAGGAGTTTTTGGCACTACTTCTTTATGGTGGGCCGCAATGCCATTTGATATCTCTTCGTGCAGTCCACATTCGCGAACGAATCGAGCGCCAGATAGCGCGTGAGAGAGTGAATCGTGAGGTAAAACTTTTCCAATGTCGTGAAGGAGTCCTATGAGTGTTGCTTTTTGGGGTGAAAGCTTGAGCTCAAGGCTCATATTTTGAGCGATTCGAGCAACTTCGATGCTATGAAGGAATAAGTTTTGTCCTAAACTTGAAAAGTGTTCCATCTCAGAAAGCTTTTTAAGTATCTGTGGAGGAAGTTCTGGAAGTGTCACGCATCCAATCTCTCGAACACTGTGTTTGATTCGATCGATATGTGCCTGCTCAAATGCTTCTTCTGCACGAAGGAAAAGTTCATCAAGGATTTTAAGGGATATTTTTGAGAGTTTAAAGAGCTCGGATGCAAGATATGCAGCAGAGGCTCTGCGTTTTCCGTTTGAAGAGGAGATGTTAAGAAGTAGGTTTTGTTCGTCGATGACAACATGTGTTCCTGTCAGCTCTTCAAATCGCTTTATAGTTCTGCCATCTCGGCCGATGATTTGAGGGAGGAGTTCTTGAGTTGTAATTGGTACTGAAATGGTGATGAATTCTTTCGTGGTAGGAAGAGATCCTCGTTCAAGAGCTGTAATTAAAATTTCACTTGCACGGCTTTTGGCGTCTCGTTCAAGAGCATTCATTTCGAGAGTGTATTGAGCCTCAGCTTCCTTGCGCTTTTGGTGAAACGCGTTTGAGGCCAGAATGGTTATCAACTCTTCAAGTGGTTGAGAATGAAGCGATTCAATGTGATGCGTGAGTTTTTGCTTAAGTTCTGTAACTTCTTGAATCTGTTTAGATACACTTTTTCTTTCGTGATCAAGGCGTTCTTTTTCGTTCTTGATTCTCTTTTGCTCTCGCTCAATTTTTTCTTCAAATTCAGCTTTTTTCTGCTTCAGAAGAGCTTTTGTTTCTATTTCTGTTTTCTGAAGATTGAGTCGTGTTGTTTGCTCAAGCAGATGTAGATTTTTCTTTTGTCGAGATTCATCTTCTTCGATCGAACGGCTCAAGGAAATAAGCTTATTGCGTTGAGACTTTTTAAGATGCTGCCACCAAAAGAAACAGATAAGAAAACTTGTCGCTAGGCCAACGGCAAATGAAGAGATATCGAAAGAGGTCATTCTTCAGTTTCCCTCGTATTTGATGGGAGTAATTTGAACCTCGTCCACAGTTCTGTCATCGCTCTTCAAAATGGTAATATCATATTTTTCCATATGAAGCGAAGTGCCTGGCGGGGGAATAGCTCCTGCTTTATAAAAGATGAAGCCTGCGACGGTGTCATATTCATCTTCTTGAGGAAGAAAAATGCCAATTTCAGATTCAAGGTCAGAGAGGTTCATCTTTGCATCGACTATCCATGAGCCTTTTGCTCCTCTTCTAAATGAGCGCTCTCCGGTATCATATTCGTCTTCAATACGACCAACAATTTCTTCAAGAATATCTTCAATCGTTACAATTCCTGAAGTCCCGCCATACTCATCGACAACTACTGCCATATGCGATTGACGCTTTTTCAGCTCCTGGAGAAGAGAGGGTATAGGTTTCGTTTCGGGGCAGTAATAGACTCTTTTGGCCAGTGTTTTTATCGGTTTGTCAAGGTCTTTTTGAGGGTTTGGCTGCATGTAAATCGCTAAGAGATCCTTGTAGAGCAAGACTCCTACAATGTTGTCTATAGAACCTCGATAGATTGGGATGCGGCTATAGCCTTCTTGATTGATGAGTGTTACGGCGTCTTTAAGGAGTATATCTTCAGAGATGCAGAAGAGATCAACTCGTGGCATCATAATTTCACGCGCTATTTTATCTTTGAAGCTCAAGACAGACTGAAGAAGCTTTTTGTCGCCTTCGGAAACAGTGGTGCGGTCATCGAGTTCTCGTAGAAGTTCGATAAGATGGGCTTTTGTTGGAGTGTATACAGCCACAAACTCACCGTTAAAGAGAGAGAGTATTTTTTCAAGAATGACAAAAAGAGGAAGGAGGGGAATTACGATCACAAGCGTTGGTGTCGTCGCAAAACGGAAGATTGTTTCTGGCGACTTTTGTGCCCACCAGCGGGGGATGACATCGCTGGCAGAAAAGAGAATGTAGCTTGTCGCGAGTATAAAGCCCAAAGAGGAGATTAAAAGCCCCCACGAAGTCCATATGCCATCCCATATTTGAGCGAGATCCTTTTGAGTGAGACTTTGATGGCTTTCAACTAAGGCTAAAACGATGATGACGAATAAAACTCGAAGCACATGTTGTGATCCGTTTATGCTGAATAAAAATGCATTGAGTTTAGGTTGTTTAAATTGGGCTTCTAAGATCTGCGAGAGTGTTGAGGTATTTGTTAGCAACTTTTTTGAAACTGTGCTTCGATTGTTTCGTGCTGCGTGGTAAAAGCAGCTAATGCATAAGAGTCCGTAAAGGATCAATAGGCCAGTTACTGAGGCAATCAACATATAATTTTTATTCGATTTGTGAGTGTATATGCACGCTATGACTCAAAAGTATGTCTGACGATAGGTCAATATCGCCTTCCTCAAATCTACATGCTTGGGGTCATAATGTGTATAACAGGTCTAAGTGACCAGTCTTTTTTTCACAAGACGGTCAAGATGAAATTTTTCTCGAAGTTTCATGGTTTTGCGTTTGCATTCGGTCGAATCCTCATATCCTATGAGGTGAAGCAGGCCATGTACAAGATAGAGGCTTATTTCAAAAGAGATTGAGGTTTTGTTTTTTACCGACTCGAAGATCGCGGTTTTTGGGCAGATGAATATTTCACCCAAAAATCCGTCAGGAAGTTGTGCATCTTCTGGAGCGTCGAACGGAAAGGTCATGCAATCCGTAGGGGAGGGATCGTTGAAATGTTCTAGATGAAGCTTTCTTGTTTCATCATCAGATATAAAGGAAACATCCACTCGTGTTGGAGGGACTCCTTCATGTTGGAGAACATCTCGAGCGATCAAAATAAGAGAGCGCCTCAAATGGGAGATAGCTATATCTCTTTGGGCGCTTCTGATAGAAACAATTGTTTTGATTTGTCTCAAGGGTAAAGATCTCTTTCTAGAGAGAAGGAGTCTTTGGAAGTCCTGTAACTTTGCAGCCTTCAGCATCTTTCAGGCGGCCGAGTTTCTTCAAGACATCAACGCGTTCAAAACGCTTGAGCACGTTTCGTTTTTTTACACCCTTATTGGACTTACCATAGCTGGCGTGGCGTGTCATTTTCTATGAGCCTCTTTCGATATACTTTTCAATATGTGCTTGATTCAGCAGGTGTAAACCACCTGGAGAATCAAATGCAACTGTTTATTTTGCTTGACTTTTCATTTTAGGAACAAATACCGAAACGGCTAAATCACCTGTAATGGCATTTTCGTGCATGCGTATTTTGGGTTTGCAAGAGCAGCCGCAGCAGCCTTTAGGGCCGGTTTTGATTTTTGGTCTTTTTCGGCTGATAAGTCGTATACGGGACACTTTACTGAGGCGAACCATTGTTAGAACTCCAAAGAAATTCGTATTGAAAGAGCATGATACCTAACTTAAAGAGTAAGTCTCAAGTCAAAACTCTCAAATAAAAAACTCGTACTCAATTTGTCTCTAATTTCAGCGTCAAATGACGTCTAAATTCCAAAGTTTACCACCTAAAACAGGGGATAACCCAACCCATCAAGGAAAACGAGTATGACAATTGATGGGCAAAGATATCGAAGGCAGAAAAGCAGTCCTTGTGAGATGGCAAAGCTGAGATCTGTCAAAGATGAAAATAGAAAAGCTTGGATATCTTGAGTTTTGACATTCCACCCTACAAGAAGTGATGAAGCAAGAGCTCCCAAAGGAACCATAATGCTTGTTGTTGTAAAGCAGATTACATCAAAAATAGTTTGGGTTTCAAAAAACTTAAAATTGCTTAGAAGATTAGTTGAAAGCGCTGAAGGGATGCCGATAGCCAATGAGGCAAGACATACGGTAGTTGCAGCTTGTGTTCTTGAGAGCTTCCAGTTGCTCATGCACCACTGGATTGGAGGTTCAAGGGCTGAAACCTGAGAAGTTAAGGCTGCGATAGTCACCAAAAGAAAGAAAAGAGCTCCAAGAATGTGTCCATAGTTCATGTGAGCGAAAATAGTTGGAAGTGTTTGGAATAAAAGACCTGGACCAAACGTAAGGCTTGCTCCAAACGAGGCGATAACACTCAAGATACAAAATGTGCAAATAAGTGAAACGAGTGTATCAGCTGCAAGAACTACCAGTGACGCTTTTCCCATTGACGATGTGGTTTTGAGATAGCTTCCGTATGTACATAAAGTTCCTTGACCAACACTTAGGGTAAAAAATGCATGCCCTAAAGCAATCATTAATCCCATTGGTTTAAGTTGCTGCGAAAAGCTTGCCATTTCACTGAAAGCTGCAAATGATCCAGGGTTCATAAGAGATTCAATCAAGAGCATGATTAAGCAGACGAAGAATATGGGCATAAAGATCCTTGAGCATCGTTCTATGCCTTCTTGAACAGTCGAACGAACAAAGAAATACGCTAAAAGCATAAATGCAAAATGATATCGAAGGCACCAAAGAGCCGATGAAACATGACTATTCCAAGCTGTTTCGGCCTCAGAAAGGGTCGAAATTGCGTGAGATCCTAAAAGTGATTCCCAAAAATATCCTAAAACCCATCCGGCAACAACGCTATAAAAAGTGCTGATCATGAAGCCTGTAAGCACTGTGAACGATCCCATTTTTTTCCAAAAAGGACTTTTTCCAATCAAATAGAAGGCTTCTTGCGGTCCCTTGCCTGTTGTTTTTCCTAAAAATACTTCGGAAAGAAACAGGGGAAGTCCGGACATGATAAGAAAAATGAGGTAGCAAAATATAATTTTGCCGCCACCAAAGGATCCAACGAGGTATGGAAACCTCCATACATTTGCTAGGCCGATTGCAGATCCTGAAGTGGCTAGAATAAAGCCGATTTTACCGCTGAATTTTTCTTCTCGGGACATGGTGCTTTAAAAATTTAAGTTTTTGGGTTGCAAGTCTACAAAACTGTAGCATCAAAAATGGTCAAATTGTCAGTTTCGGAAAGTATAACACAAAAAATCTTTCAGTTTTTTTATTTTTTAAGATTTGCCCTCATAAAGCTCTAGGAGATCAATTTTCGAGTTGTCTTAGGTTTTATTAAGAAAAAAATTTTGTAATAGTGGTTGTAAAAAAATGCCAAGAGAAGTTAGTGAGTAAGAGACCTTTAAATTAAGGTTTCAACAAGGAGAAGGATCCTATGAAACGTTTCATCGCTTTGTGCGCATTGACAGTAGCTCCGTTTGCACTTAAGGCAGACGCGCAATCTGTTGATGCAAAAGGAATGACTAGTTCTTCAGGCAGCTCAAGCTGTACCGATTGGGTATGCACACCAACTGCTGCTGACAAAGAAACATGGAATGATAGAACAAGACTTATTGGCGTTTTCAATAAGTCAAATCGAGCTATTTGGGATATCGCAACTATTCAGCCTCTCTACAGAACCGAAGGTTCGATGGCGAATACCGTATTCCTTCAGGCTGACTACGGTGCTAAAAGATGGGATCAAGGTATGTTCACTATTGGCGTTGGATATCGCCATTTAGCAGCATGCAACAACTACATGATCGGCGTTAACCTTTTCTTCGATCATCGATGGAATCATCATCATCACAGCCACAAACATCATCATGGTTCCAATGGTCTTGGAGCAGGTCTTGAGTGGTTTGGTCGATATTTCACAGTTCGTTTAGATCATGGAAGCGTACGTAAGAGTGGTCATACCCACAACTTACAAAACTTCTGGGGTCATCATCGTCAAACGACAGATCTTATCCTCAATTTCCAACTTCCATATTTACCATGGACAGTTGCGTCATTTGGGCCAAGATGGAACAGTGGCCACCACCACCATCATGACCATAACTGGAAGACATTCAGCAAGCACAACTGGTTCTATGGCTTGAAGATGAATCTTGCAGGTCCTGTTGCTCTTGAGACTGGCTTCGATAAAGGCTGGGGACAAGGTGGCTTTGTAGCTCTTGTTCTTAACTTGGGTCGAGCATCTTGCACAGAGCATACACTCTCTGATGGGGATGTATTCGGTGCGCAAGCTTTCACTGCACGTGACCTCAAAAATTACACATTACAGCCAATCGAAAACTATTTCGATAGCATGTTCTGGCAGCGTAATCACTAATTTTTGTTGATCCTGTAGTTTCTCCACGTGGGCAGTAAGAGGTAATACTCTTACTGCCCTTTCTTATTCCTTCATACCAAATTGTTTGAATTGAGTAAGATTCGAATTTGTTCTTCACGCGCAGCTATTCTCAAAGGTGGACCAAACGATCCATCAGATGCTGGGTGTTCTCCCCATTCATCAAAAGTATCCCCAAATTGTTCAATAAAGAGAGGTTTGCTAAAAGCTCGATAATTTTGATCGGCATTGTGATCAAAATAAAAACGCGTTGTGTAGGGAAGAAGGGTGAATTCTCGAATGAAGTTGAAAAATCGTGTGATGAAGTTTGAGTTTTGAACTTGTGTGTCACTGATTTCGTAGAACCGCTTTAGCTTCTTTACGGCTTCTACTCCTGCAATTCGCTCTTGGGGTGTTAAGTTGCATGCATCAGAATGCTGCTCGCTTGCGTTCAATAACTTTTTAGCTATATCGTCTAGGTAGACCGAACCGCTACTTTCCTTGACTTCTATCACCCGACCACCAAAAAAGGTGATTTTGGGCTGAGCTCTATCAAGCAAATCGTTGACTTCGTTTATTTGAGTCGTAAAATTGAGAGAATTTAAACGCGTTAGTAAAGATTCCATTTATTCCATCAAATATTTTTTAATACGACTATTGTATCATATTTTATGTAAAAATAAACTGTAAATTATTAATTATATAAGATGAATTAAAATTCATTTATTCGTGCATAAGGTTCTTTCGACCGTATGTATAGGTCGAGTTTATGCTGAAGTTCACGGTTGACGCGGTCGTCGCTAATAGGATTCTCTCTGTTATAGACATACATAATGCGCGATATAAACTTGGCTCGACGCCCTGACATTTCAAAAAGGGGAAGTAGGAATGCTGTATCCCAAGCCATCGGATAGAACTCTCCGTTATACAGGAGATCCTCTTTTTTGATTCGATGAAAGAGTCCTGCATAGAAGGTTCTTAAATGGGTCATCCCTCCAATTTTTCGAAGATCGTTATTATCTAGAGCGGACTTTGGAACTTCTTGAGCAAAGCCTAAAGCATTATCCGGATAGGTAATAAATTGGCCATAGGTTAGCCATACGTTTGGGTCTGAATAGACCTCGTTAAGGTATGCTAAGACATCGTTATCGGGCAGCCAGTCATCTCCATCAATAGCGACAATAATTTCATTTTTTTTGCTTGCCATAATCGCGTGGTAGTAGTTTGCAAGGCCGCCTGCTCGCTCTTTGTTTTGAATTAAGCTGGCCTGATGCTTATTTCCCAATCGTTTGAAGTATTCTTTAACGAGTTCTCCATTACCGTCGGTTGATGCATCATCAATATAGACTACACGGTAGTTTGGATAAGATTGGGCAAAGATAGAATCGAGGTTTCGTTTGCAATATTTTGCGTTATTGTACGAAGGGATAATAATAACAAAGGATTTATCTACGTTCGTTTCAGAGCACATGTCATTTGATGTAGAATGGAGTTGTACGGTTGAGCAGATAAGAAGGGCAAACCGACAAATGAAGGCTTTTGTGGATTTTCGAAGGTTTTTGTAACTGTCTAACATAGTCTAAGGCCTCAATAGTGGTAATACGCATAGTAGATCATTCAGGGGCCGTGCAAATTATTCTTATGCAGTCCCAAAGCTTTGAGAACTAAATGCGGAATCTGAATTTTTTGAAAGATTTTTCTTACAGCGAAAAGAACTATTGATCTATACGAATTCATGTTTCTAACCTAAACGTCGATGTATAGAGGTTGAAGTATGATGAGGCTTGCTCTGGTATTCGGGTTCATTTTCAATTCATGCTTTGCTGTGCAAGAGCCTCCTCGAGATATCCCAAAGGAATTCTATGAGGGATTTACTATGGGCGGTAAGATTCCTGTGGTCAATTACTACATCGATGATACCTATTCGGATTCGATGCCTATCTTCTACTCCAAAAGTTCTATCGACCTTAATATTGAGAAAGTACGCAAAAAAGAGATGAGTTATTATGGGCATACGGATATCTGGCTGTACCAAGCTTTAGAAAAGTATCCTATAGTAGGGAAAGAGGTGGCTATAGTTGGTTCCAATATGCCTTGGTATGAAAGCATTGTTTTGGCTTATGGTGGGATTCCAACTACTATTGAATACAACAAGATCGTTACCGATGACCCTCGTTTAAAGATTCTGACTGTCCATGAGTATGAAAAAAATCCGAAGAAATTCGATGTTGTCATCTCAATATCAAGTGTTGAACATGATGGCCTAGGTAGGTATGGAGATCCTGTAAATCCAAATGGCGATTTAGAGTTTATGGCAAAAGCCAAACGACAAATGGTCAAAAATGATGGTCATTTAATTCTTGCGGTTCCTGTAGGTCCTGATGCTCTATATTGGAATGCTCATAGAATTTATGGACCTATTCGATTTCCAAAGTTATGCAATGAATGGAAGATTCTTGACAGCTTTGGTTTTAAGGTAGAAGACTTTACCGGTGCATTTGGAAATAGCGGCCATCAGCCAATCTTCTATCTTGCTCCTCAATAAGGCTGTACACTTATCCTTGACAGTTCTGAACGGAATTTGGAGCAGTTTATTCGGTTTGTTTTATCCTCCCTTACGCATTCATTGTTTCTACAGGCTTTTGGTCAGATACATCGGATGCATCAGCGGTTGCATCGTTATCGACATCTAGATCATATGGAGGAAGCGGATCTGCTTCAATAAAGACGTCGAATTGTTGACCGACGTAGACTGGAAAGTCTTTTGGCGGTTCAAATGTAAAGAGTACCTGTAAAACGCGAGTGTCAACTCGCTCGTCGCTTGCTCCTGTAAGTGATTTCTTTGGAACGACATAAGGTTCGATTCGAAGGAATTTTAAGGGGATTTTCCTTCTAAATAAACCCTTTGGATAGGCGACAGCAGGTTTGCCTGGAATTACTCTTGGAGCTACCTGTTCATCGATGTCGACGCGCATTTGGAGAATATTTACGTCTCCCATCATAATAACAGGGCCCTCTTCTCCGGTTATTTGCTGAAGATAGTCTCCCTTGCGGATGGTGTGCCGTAGGATTTTTCCATCTTTTGGAGCACGAATTGTGTGGATCTGCAGTTGTGTGAGGTCTGCTTGAACTTGTTCTTCAGCGCTCTTTAAAAGTCCTTTTGCAATCTCATAATCATATGTTCGAATTGAGATTTCTTCATTGCTCACTGCTCCTGTCCCTATCAGGGGTAGAACTCGAAGGTAGAGATCTTCGGCCTTTAAAAATTGAGAACGAGCTTCTTCAACTTTTGCTTTATCTACTTCAAGTTGTGCTCGAATAGCTCTTGTATCTAGCGTGTAGAGAGGCTGGTCTTTTTTAACAATATCGGAAACAGATACAAAAATATCTTCTACGAGCGCACCTACGGGGTTTCCTAAAAAAATATCTTCATGAAACGCTTCAACGATTCCAGCTCCTGCTGCAGCATGAGGATATGGGTTAAGAGGCGGAGGAGCGATCATATTAGTTTTATCACTCGAGACATTATTAGGATCCTTGGGTATGGCAAAAGCTACGAGAATGCCGACGATAGAGAAACCGATGGCTATCCATCTCCAGAACAAAGTCGGTTTTTTGTTTTCGCTCATACGTGGCGGACGTCCTGCGTTATTTGAGTTTGAGAAGAATTGATTGTTTTAATTAGGCCATCATCCATTTCAATGATTGTCGATGCGTATTGAAAGATACGATGATCGTGAGTGACAACCAAGACAGTTCTTTTTGATTCCTGTGCTATCTCGGAAAGAATCTTCATTACCCTGATTCCATTCTCGAAGTCGAGAGCGGCTGTTGGCTCATCGCAAATGATTAATTGAGGATTATGGACAATTGCTCGAGCAATAGCTACTCGTTGCTGTTGGCCTCCCGATAAAAGCTTGGGGTATCTCCATGCTTTATCTTCAATACCAACGAGAGCGAGTGTTCTTATTGCCTCATCTAATGCCTTCGTTCTCTCGATCCCTTGAATGAGAAGAGGGACTGCTACATTTTCTGCACAAGTTAATGTGGGTATGAGGTGATATTGCTGAAAGATAAACCCTACATGGCGCGCCCTGAAGTGAGTTAATTCCTCATCACTCAGAAGGTCAAGAAGCTCAGATAGGACTTTAACTTCGCCTGTGTCTGCATGGAGAGTTCCGGCTATTACCGAAAGAAGAGTCGTTTTTCCACATCCTGAAGGTCCTACGATCATGGAGAGATGTCCAGGGAAAATCTCTAAAGAGATCTCACGCAGTGCATGAACAGCATCTTCTCCTTTTCCAAACGTTTTATAGACATTTTTTAGAACGATCGATGCATTGCTCATGTTCTGAATACCTGCGCAGGCTCAATAGAGCTGATTTTTCGTATGCCTAGAAAAACAGAGAAGAGGCAGATCATCATTACAGCAATAAATGAGGCTATCATCAACGATACTGGAAGATAAAAGGGAGGGTTTCCACGGTAAATGACAAGCCATCCAAAAATTCCAGTAAGGCCAATTCCAAACCCGTAGCCCATGACGCCAACAGTAATTGCTTGCACAATCATCATTTTGCAGAGGGTTCTGTTTGTAACTCCCATAGCTCTTAGCGCCCCAAAATTGGGAAGATTCTCAAGAATAAACGAGTAGAACGTTTGTCCTGCTACAGCTATTCCTACAAGAAATCCTAAGATGACGGTTGTCCCAAATGAAACAGGAATTCCTGTGTTCTTAAAAAACCAACGTATCGTAGATTTGCTAAACTCATCTTCAGTATACGCCTTAAGTCCGGTCTGCAGTTCTATCTCACGGGCAACGTCGCTTGGGCTATGACCATCTTTAGCTTTGGCTATGATATAGCTTAAAACCTTCCGTTGCGGCGGCATAAAATTCATGGCCCGTTCAAAGGTTGTGTATACATACGGATATCCAAAGAATGAGCGATCTGCTTGGCATATGCCAACGACACGAGCTTCTCGATCATTTATTTCGAAGGTATCTCCAAGTCCTATAGGATGATTTGGATCTTCGCTGAGTTTTTCAAGAGCCACTTGATCTATAATCACTCCCTTATCTTCAAAAATATCAACAGCATTGCCTGCGGTCATATTTACGGGGAGTCCTGCTAAGGTGGAGGAATCTAGCCCTATAAGCTGTATCTGCTTGAAATAGCCGCTTTTGAGTCTTGCTTGTATAATTGTGAAGAGGAGCGGCATCGCCCACTCAACACCATCGACTGATCGAACGATTCCTATTTCAGTATTTCGCATCGATTTTGGGTCATTTACCTGCTCCACTTTCGGATCAACTACCCAGATCTCGGCTTTTGAATTACGCAGGAGAGCGGAAGCCCACCGAAGTAGCCCTAAGAAAATTGAGCCCTGTTGAGTAATTAATAATGTTGAAAAGCTTAAAGCGCAGAGAAGAAGAAGGTATTTGGCTCGGTCTCCAAACAGCATTCGAAGCGCAATATAATACATGGACTCAGAATCCTTAAGGCTTACTATGTAAAAGCTAAGAACAGTTCATAAGAACATTTCAAAAGAGGTAGTGATAGTTGAAAGAAGACTAATTTGAAAGGAAATATGAGACCTCAGAGCAAGCTGTAATAATTAGTTCTTTAACCGGTATCACGAAGATTTGTCCAAGATCGATTTGATGAATGGGTCCTTGATGCGTCTATATTCAACGCCATTTTCTTGGGATAACTCTGAGGCTATTTTCTTTATACGTGCATATTCTTCTATGGCCACTGGATGGCTTCTTAGATAATCTCGAAACCAAATTAAATTTTTCCATTCAACGCTTTCAAGGTATGTGAGGTGTACATGATATTTTCGATGGGACTTTTCTTTATCTGGGAGATCGATTTTAAAATAAAGCCTTTCTTGAGTGCTCCAGTCAGCTCGATATTCATATCCCAATTCTTGTAGTTGTGCACAGGTGTTTTCGAGAGCTGATTTTTCAACGGCTAAAGCGATGTCGATGATTCCTTTGCCGCCAAGTCCTGGTACTGCTGTACTGCCCACATGCTGTATGTCTAAGTGCTTATTGATCTGTTTCGAAATTCGTGACTTTTCAAGCGAGAATAGCTCTTCAAAGATCCTGCTATATGGTTTGAATATGTATTTCATAACGAGAGATCATTGTTAAATAAGTGGGGGAGTCTATTTTCATCGATTAAACCACTTTTCAGATTAACTATCTTTAAGAAATAATAGGATTAATTGGAGTCAATAAATGAGTTTAGGAAAAATTTGCAGGTTTATTTCACGGGAAACAGTAGCTCCATGGTGTCTAGCCAATAGTTACTTTGTGCGGAATTATTCTTGTCATCATGTCTCGCAGGATCAATCAGCATTCAGAAATCAAATAATCAATCAAGTAACGGCTCCGATTTTTACATCCCGACAGATTGTGTCCGTAGATTCATTTCCGAATAAGCCGAGATATTGGGTTTTTAGAGGGGAT
The DNA here is from genome assembly GCA_964577935.1 of uncultured bacterium. Taxonomy (GTDB): domain Bacteria; phylum Chlamydiota; class Chlamydiia; order Chlamydiales; family FEN-1388; genus JABDGV01. The sequence goes on from CAZOAJ010000012.1 coordinate 63,683, forward strand.
CAGAGAGGATGTTATGGCGGAGTGTCAGTTTCTAAAGTTGAAGAGATAGTCGCAAGCTTAGGTGTAAAAAGCCCTCTTGGTATTTGTTTTAACAAAAATAAAATCACCTCATTTCTTATGGGTGGGGCATGTAGTGCACTCGCTCTTGAATTTGTTGAACGATATCTGCGATTACAGAAAGACATGATGAGTGGAAAGATAGAGAATCAAGAGCCATATTTTGATCGTGTAAAGAAGATTGGGACTCATTTGGCGCAATCTTGTGAAGCTATGCGCACTCGCCAAAGAGCCTTTAATACGATTGAGGTAATACAGCCCTGTGTTTCTCTTGATCCTTTTCAGAGTAAGGTGCAAGCACTTGCGAACTTTCATTCACTCTTTATTACTCATTCCTCAACTGAGATTAACGTTCACAAACAACTAGATGAAGCAGAAGTTTGCAATGTGGTCGATGGGTTGCCCAATGGAGCCTATTTTCTTCGAATAATCAAGCCTGCACAAAATGAAAAGTTAGAAGAGCATGGCCATTCTCTTGTCTTTGTAAAAGAAAATGGCATGAAGTTGGTTTACGATCCAAATTTTGGACTCGAGAATTTAGCAGGAGAAAAGCCATCTCGCGCGTTGCTTCAAAGCTTTATAACCAATTTCAATTCATACCAAGTAAGCAAGGCTCGGTTTTATAGACTTGAACTAGCAGATTAATTCGACGAGCCCTCTCTGATTACCTTTGTGAAGTCCTGTACATTCTTTAAGTTGTCTTCAACGAGATTTTCGCACTCACCTATTCGTAGGGTGATAAGTGTCTTGAAAGGGGGAGATTGAAAGCAAGACCCATCGATAGATGTTGAGGTTAAGTCGAGCTCCTTCAGTGCCTTTGGTGACATCGCTGTAATATGGATATCGGAGATATTTTCGCAGTCACCTAATCCAAGATATTCAAGCTTTGCAAAAGTCTCTTCCTTAAGGCAGGAGCCATCAATTGCCGAGTTAAATAAACTGAGAGACTTGAGATTTTTTGTGAAAGAATTTTTTAAATTCTCATCAGAGATGTTCGGACACGAATCAAGAATAGCAGTGACTAAGTTCTTGAAGGCCTCTCCTTTTAAAAAGACCCCCGTGAGATTCGTGGATGAAGCTTCTATGCGCTGTAAATTGGCAAAGGGGATATTTTGAAGATGCCTATCTTCGAGCCTATTGCAGGCATCTAGATAGAGTTCTTCGAGTGATAGAAAGGCTTTACCGTTAAAACAAGATCCATTTATTGGGGTGTACATTGCACTAAGATATTTCAAAGAATTAGATGACAATTCTTTAAGGTTAGAGTCCTGCACGTTAGAACATTGATCCATCTCAAGGGTTTGAACAGAAACAAAAGCGTTGCCACGAAAGCAAGACCCATTGATGAGGGTTTTGGATAGATGAATAAGTATCAATCCAGTTGATGACAAGTGTATGAGGTGCTTATCAAGAAGAAGAAAGCAATAGCTTAAGTTGAGTTCATAGAGGTGAGCAAATACTTTTGCAGATAAGCAGGATCCATTGATGTTTGTACTTGCCAAGCTGAGTTTCTTGAGATTCTTTGAAGAAATAAGGCAGCAATTCTCTTCTTTGAGGTCTTTGCATTTGCTCAGAGATAGCTCTTGAACATTTGTGAAGATTTGTGATGAGAAACAGGACCCATCAATTGCTGTTCCTTCCAGTACGATTTTCTTTAGGCAGGGGAATTGTTTTTCGGTTATGAGATGCGAATCTGCTATTTTGCTGTCTTGTAACTCAAGGACTTGAACTGTCTTATGATTTCTGTCGAGCAACTTTACGAAATAGGAGTCTAAAAATGGTCGTGATGCTTTCTGCACATCAATAAATTGTAGAGCTTTGGGAACTTCAATAAGTTTCGAAAGCTCAGAAGATGAATTCTTGAAGAGATTCAGTTGCTCGATAGCATATAGATCGATGTAGCTGCACTTACTGAAAGCTTCAATAAATACTTGTGGTACTTCATCGAGGTTTTCATAAGGAAGAAATTCATTAACAAGACTATCGAAATATACTTGAGGATCTGATTCAAATAAAGGCCAAGGGTTTTGGTTTTCAGCGAGAGCTTCTAAGGCTCTTTGAGATTGATTAAATCCTAAGAATCCGCAAATGATGCTAAATGGATTTTTTATCAGACCAATATTTATTTTGTTGAGACGTGACTTGTGTCCAATTGTCGGCAAGGAGAGGTCTTTAAATTGTTCTAATACCTGTTCCCGTAGTTGAACTGCCTTATTGAGTTTTTCTGCGTAGTTTTTGTTTCGTAGTATCTGCTTCTCATCTCTGCAGAGTGGGTGGTGTGGCAAATTTCTTTTTGCATCGAGATATTGCTGTGCATCAAAGCATTCTTGTATCTGTGAAAAAAGGGATTTGATTGCCAGTGTATCTGCTTTTTTAATCGAGTCTTCAACGAGTGTTAGATAGGTGTCGACAAGCTTTGATGTGTCTCCACGAAGAATCCTTTGAGCGTCAAGAAAGCTATCTATAATGCCTTTTTCGCAAACATCAGATAGTTTTGCCGAGAGCAGTAAACGATCAATTTTTTGGCGAGAAAGTTTTTGTTGGATTGCATAGTTTGTGTTTATATTTTTGGAGGTAATCCGCACAATTTTGAATTGTTTATTTTCGTAGAAAAGCGAGTAATAGCTTCCAGAGTCGCGCGGATCAATCGGTTGTGTGTTTTTGATCAAATCAGCAATTGCTTTAAGTTCTTGAGATACATTAATTTCATTTTTGCTTTTGCTGCTGTCCAATTCTAATGAGTTTGATGGATGAGTTTGATAATTTGGTGTTTTTGTATTTGATTCTATCATTTTATGATTCGTTTTTTTTGATTAAAAAATAAATATATAGATTTTTAAATTAAAATAAAACTACTTTAATTATCCGGTAAATTCAAGCAGAAAATCAAAGCAGCTGTTGAAAGGTTTCGCCTCTAAATAGGAAGATTTTGTAACGTGCAGTAAAAAAGGATAGTTCTATTAAAGCAATTATCAGACTGCTTATCTGCCTACTTGTCTGCGCTTCTCTATCATCGCTCTCGTCTCTAACGGTTGAAAGCTTGAGTGGAACCAAAGTGACTGTTCCTCAAGAAGGGCAGCTTTTATTTATTGGCTCAACCAAAAAATCCTACGATCAGTTGAAAGGATGGTATGAGCTATGCAAGAAAAATCCAGCTATCATCAATCGCACTCAGATTTTGGTTTTGCCTATATTCGAAGGATTTCTTTCAAGAAAAGGGGTTAGGAATGCAGTGCAGCTGTTTTTGAAAACAGCTGTTCCAAAGGGGCATAAAGGACGTGTGATTCCTATTTATGAAGAGGCTTCTGAGTATCAGGCTTTTTCAAAATTTCTTGATACCAAACACAATCTGTCGGTGGTTCTTTTAGGAAGCGGTTCAGAACCATTGTGGAGAACATCTGGAGAGGTAACGGATGAAAAGGTTGTTCGTCTTCAAGAAATTTTAGATTCGTAATCTGTTCTGTAAAGCTTTTAATTCTCAACGCGAGTTGCGTTAAAAACTAATCTACATAGATTTTAGGGCCATTAAATCAG
>CAZOAJ010000013.1:0-54408 GCA_964577935.1 uncultured bacterium
GTAGATTGTTACCTAACGAGCCCCTTCGCTTATTAGGAATTTACGCAACACAGCCATAAATTTGATTAATTATTTTTTTAATTTTTAAAACTCATTTAAAAAAATGAGAGTGCTGGTATGTCAGTTAACTTAAACCTGTCCGCTCCAGAAATCACTCCCATACAAATTAACGCAAATAACTCTCCAATACTTTGTCCTCGAGTAGAATCTCTTGAAGGCCTTTCTTGGTTGATCACATGTCTTACTCCTCCAGAAAACAATCGCTACCACTCGATTTTTTATACGAATGAGAATGGGTTTTCCATAAAGTGCTTAAGCAAAGATGAAGCCGATACCGATTCGTGCCTAAAACAAGCTCTTGCTCGGCAAAAGATAAGACAGCTCTTCTCAAAAGCTGTGACAAATGATCAAGAACACAAAAAGGTCGTTTCCAATTTCATTGAGATTGAAAGAATTAAGAGAGGCGATACCCAAACTTTGATTGATAGGTATCTAGATTCTGTAGAGTCTTGGATCAAAAAAGATACATTGAATGAAGAACAACGACTTGTCTTAAAAGCTCTTTTTTCAGAACTTAATGAGTGTTTTTCTTCACAAACTCATCTTGAGAAGTCTCAGAAGATAAGTTATTCGAAGGATATTTCATCAAAAATTGACAAAGCGACCACACTTCGAAACAGAGCTTTAGAGAAATTTAAAAACCTTAAGCTAGCTGAAATCGCACAAAACCTCAATCTTACTCAATCAGCTGTCGGGGCTTTCCGGAATATCATGCCAAATATATCAGCTTTAGCGGGTAAAGATCACTCTCTGCGAATGTTGAATGCTTTAGCTCATGATTCAAATTCCTTTGATTTGTTTGAGCTTACTAATGAACCTTATTTCGAAAATCTTATTCAAAAATTACAACAATTCAAAGAGTTTACAGAAACGCCAGCTCATCTTTTTGAAGCATTTGTAAAGTGTCGTTACATCAACATGGGGTCTTTAGAATCAGTTCCAATTTTCAAAAGCTCTCCAGAAAAACTCAAAGAGCTTTTGAATAAGATGCACCTCAAAACCATCAAAGCAAACAAAGCCTCTCAAGAGTTTTTGGATCTTCATCTTAAAGAATTACTAGAGAATCATCATGAGCAAATTTCTTTGCTCGATTTAAGCAAGAGCAAGGTACATGATCAGCACCTCACTTCGACAAAAAATTTTTCGAAACTTAATACAATTAATTTACAAGGAATGCTAATTACTGGAACTTGTTTAAAAGAAAACATTTTCAAATCGATCACAAAACTAGACTTGTCCAATAATGAAAATCTTCTAGAAGACAATATAAAAAATCTTTCATCAAACAACCTCAAAGAGATCGATTTGTCTTCGACCAAGATTTCAGGCTCTTGCTTAAAAGCGCAGTGCTTTAAGAATCTCGAACAGCTTGGTTTACGCGAATGCTATAACATCACTGACGAAAACCTAGAACATCTCTCATCAAGCAATCTCAGAAAAATCAATTTGTCTTCGACCAAGATTTCAGGTTCTTGCTTAAAAGCGCAGTGCTTTAAGAATCTCGAAATTCTTTATTTAATTCTTTGTCGATTCCTCACCGATGAGAACCTAAAGCATCTTTCATCAAATAAACTCAAAGAGATCCAATTAACATTTACCAATATCAACGGGTCTTGTTTAAATACAGAATGCTTTAACAATCTCAAAAAGCTTGATTTAAGTTTTTGTTCATCTCTTAATGATGATAACATAAAGAATTTCTCATCAAATAAAGTCAAACAGCTCCTAGTAACATTTAGCAATCAGCGGAGCTTGCTTAAAAGACCACTGCTTTAAGAATTTCGAAAAGCTTGTCATGTGAGTTTTTGTTCACCGATATTTAACTAAATAACTCCGGAGTCTTTGAGGCTATTTAAGGTTCTTTGAGTAGCCCCACGCATACTTTCCACGAATTCAAAAGCACGCTTTCCAGCTTGCGCGCGATACACAGAATCATTCTTTAAGTGAGTTAATACCTCTCTAAGCTCGCTTGAAGTGGCAACTTGAAGAACGGCATCCATGTCCATCGCAGATTCAAACAGAGCGCTTTGTGAAAACATATAGGGGCCAACGATTGTTGGGATCCCATATTGAGCAGGCTCAACTATGTTATGACCACCTACTTTTTCAACGAAACTCCCTGCGACTATGGCAACATCGGCAATCTGATAGCAGGTAATAAGCATTCCCATGGTATCTACCAATAGCACACGATGATGTTTTAACGAAGATGCATCCGAAATCTGTGAAAGACGAATTGTAGGAATACCTTTTTGAGCTAGGAGTGAATAGACAGATGAAAAACGCTCAGGATGCCTTGGTACAAGAATAAGCTTGGAATCTTCGGGAAGCGAATTAACAATAAGCTCTTCTTCAGGGCTATGAGTCGATCCCGCCACTACCACAAAATCGGATGAAGAGATACCTAAACGCGATCGTAATTGATCTAACTCCCCTAAAGTGAGCCTTCGAGGTTCGATATCCGCCTTAATATTGCCTGTTGAGATGATCTTATGAGAAGGCACGCCCATTTTTTCAAAACGAGCAGCAAAGAGTGGGCTTTGAACACAAAATAAATTGATAAGCCCAAAGAGTTTTTTAGAAAATTTTTTAAAGATAGAAAACCGATCACAGGATTTTTCGGAAATTTTTCCATTTATAACGCAGACAGGAACGTTGCGTTTTTTAGCTTCCCATAAAGCTCCATACCAAAAATCACCTTCAGTAAGAATAAGAAGATCTGGTTTAATTTTTTTAAAAACTCTCTTTACAGAAAAACGAAAGTCAAAAGGCCAATAGAACACACCCAGAGCCTCTGGAAAAAGAGTTTTAGCTCGCTCCTGACCCGTTTCAGTAGTTGTTGAAATGACAAATGAAAAAGAAGCCTTATCATTTCGAAGCTCCTTTTTCATGAGATCGATCAAAGTTTTTGCAGCCAACACCTCGCCCATAGAAACCGCATGAAACCAATAAAGAGGCGAAGTTCGAGATTTCACGTCTGGAAGGCCAAATCCAAACCTTTTATACAAACTTTTTCGATATTTCCCTTTAAAGATGATGAGAAATAGGAGCTTTGGAAGAAATAAGATAAACGCTATCGCGTGAAAAATTTGGTAGAGGATAAGAAACAACGTACACCTCATTTTTAGTGCTCCTCAGGCCTGTAGACGATCTATTATTAAACTAAACAACGACAAGAAGAGAAACCAATCTGCAACATGCTATGAAATTTATCTGAAGAAAACAAGATTTAATAGCAGCATGAATTTAAACTTTTCACTCCCTTAAGGTAACACGCTTGAATCCCTGTAAGGCTTTGATCGATGATAACAATATCAGCGTCAGATCCTTCAATAAATCGACCTATATGATTCTCTAAACCAAGGATTTCGGCAGGTTTTTTTGATGCACATTCCCAAGCATAAGCAAGAGAACATCCAGTTGAGTTCATAAGATTCAGAACACACTGAAAAAGTGACGATTTCCCTCCATGCAGGAATGATGAATTGTATTCCGATTTTCCTAAAGTTTCAGAAACACGATCACTCACCAAAACAAGTCCCTCGGGATGTGATTTGTAAGCTAGCCTAACGGTATCTGAATGAAGATGCATTCCATCCACAATCAAACTATAAGGACATATACTTCTTCCGAGAACCTCGCCTATTATTCCAGGAGATCTATGATGAAATACCTCATGCGCGTTGAAAAGGTGTGTAACCATCGCTTTGGCATTATTGCTAAAGAACTCGCTGTAGGCACAATGACCATAAGCTATTGAAATTTTGAACTTTTCAGCAAGAGCACATATCTTTTGAGCCTCAGCCATTTCAGGCGCTATAGTCACAAGTCGAATATTTCCATGCTCAAATAATTTTTCCCAAAAAGAAGAAAATCGTGCCACCGAGATAGCCTCGCGTTTATGCGCTCCTGAATACTTTGGATTGAGAAAAGGGCCTTCAAGGTGGACGCCTAATATATGAGCACCTGGGCTATCTGAAGGGGGAGAATCAAGTAGGTATTGATATTCATTTTCACACATTGAAACACATGTTGGAAGAAAAGAAGTCGTTCCTTCTTGAACAAGAATAGAAGCAACTTTCTCTACATCATCCCATGATCTTGCACAGTCAAATGATGAAACACCATTCACCTGCAAATCAATGAGCCCTGGAAGAACATATGATCCCCTGCAGTCAATTTCAGTATAACTCAACGCCGAGCATTTATTAAGCCCATCTTGAGGACCCTGAGCGATCTTCCCATCTTCAACCCAAAGGTCAGATTTGAAGCCCCAAGGACCCAATACTTTTCCATTATGAAAATGTAGAAGCACACTCCCCCTGCTTTACCCCGTGATGATTACGAATATATAGACAAATGCTTTTACTCAGGAAAAGAATTGTCGACTTCAAATATCTATGGTACGTTCGATACAATCTGAAGGTTACTTAAGGTGTTAAAAACGATTGTTTTCTCATGTATTCTTGTTACTGTTGCCCTGCTTGCTGTTCTATTAGCGTGGTTCGTTTCAGGAAAGAAAAAAGTTTTGGAAAAGAGATGCGGTAAAAAACCGGACGAAGAAAGCATTCCATCTCCTAATTCAGGTGGCGACAGTTGCCATCCAGGCGGATGTGAAATGTGTTCAAATAGAAATAAAAAAGCATCTTCTACTCACGAGGATTTGGAATGACACATATCATGACTCATATCCAAAATGAACCTTGGACAAACAAGCCTGATATCTACGCAGAAATTCTCGAAAGAACGCCTAGTGATCTCGTAAACATTCGTAACAAAATTGAAAATAATCAGCGATTAAGTAGAGAAGATGGGCTTCTATTGATGAAATCTCCCCACCTTGAGTGGATAACAAGTCTTGCAAACCTAAGACGTAAAGATCTTGTTGGCGATATAGTCTATTTTTCAAACACCTTTTACGTTCACCCGACAAATCTTTGCGAGCTCTCCTGTCCGATGTGTTCATTTTATGCAAAGCCGGGGTGGAAAACAGCTTGGTTTGATGCTCCGAACATGGTCGAAGAAAAGATCAAGGCAAATCTTGACAAGACTATAACAGAAATACATATCGTTGGCGGCCTATGGAGGGATTGTAATCTAGACTATTACAAAGAGCTCTTTACTCGAATTAAGTCGATTGACAACACCCTTCACATAAAAGCATTAACGCCTGTTGAATACCATTTTCTAGCTGAATTACATTCAATCCCTATTGAAGAAGTGTTTCGACAAATGATGTCTTGGGGTCTTGGCTCCCTTCCAGGCGGTGGAGCAGAAATACTTGTAGAAGAAATTCGGAAAAAGATAGCACCTGGAAAAATCACCTCTCAACAATACTTAGATGTTCATCAGCAAGCACATGAAATAGGTCTAAGATCAAATATCACCATGCTTTTTGGTCATATTGAAGACGAAGCAGATATTGTAGAGCATCTCCTCCAAGTGCGATCATTACAAGACAAAACGGGAGGATTTCAAACATTTGTTCCTCTCAAATACCATGTCGAAAACAATGCCCTGGGAAAGCGCAAGGAGCGGCTTAAGCCAAAAGAAATAAAGAGAATTTACTCCGTTTCCAGGCTCATGCTTGACAATATTCGAAATTTAAAGGTCCTTTGGAACTATTTAGGATTTGAAGAAGCTCAAGAAATACTCAATTGCGGCGGAAATGATCTTGGATCTACATCTCTAGAAGAAAAAATCATCACTATGGCGGGAGGAATCCAAGTGAAGATGACTCAGGAGGTTCTTTCGAATATGATTACAGCTATCGGAAGGCTCCCCAAAAAAGTACACTCTGGATACACATATGGCGATGATGACAAAAAAGCTTAAAATAGGAGCACTCTCCTTTGTAAACTCGCTTCCCTACTTTTCTGATCTAGAAAGAATCTTGAAAGAGGCCTTTGGAAGTGATGGTTCCAGCGATATGCCATTCGAAATAACTTTCGGAACACCGAGAGAAATAAACACTCTCCTAGAACAAGGATCTATTGATGTGGGACTCGTCAGTAGTGCAAGCTATCTAGATAACCGGCCTGAATACATCCTTTTGTCCCCTTTTGGTATAGCTTGTCAAGATGAAGTACTCTCAGTACGCCTCTATTACAAAGGAAAATTAGAAGATCTACATCAGCAAGAACTGTTTGTGCCTTGGTATAGTGCTACGTCTACAGCACTGCTGCATATTCTATGCAAAAACTTATGGCAGATTCAACCACACTTTGTCGAGTCATCAACAAACCCCAAAATTTTGTCTGATAGCGCTAAAGCATTTTTATCCATTGGAGACGACTGTCTCAAAATGGAGTTCATTCCTGATTTTTCCTATATTGATCTTGGGCGTTCATGGAGGGAGTGGACTGAAACACCTTTTATTTTTGCTCTTATAGCAACCAGAGTCGACGCATTAAAAGAAAAGCGACCTCTCCTCAAAATTTTCTTCAAATGTTTAGAAAAACATCTCTCCGAGTTTGAAAAAAATCAAGATGCGGTGATCACACGCGCTTCTGATAAAATGAATTGCTCACAGCATTTAATTCGACACTATTATCGCCTTATCGATTACCGATTGAATGAAGAGCATTTCGCAGGCCTAGAACGATACTCTCAACTACGTTAATACGCATGAAACATGATCAAAAAATAGAAACTCTGTTCGACACAATTGCAGCTCAATACGATAAAACAAATGATATAATGTCTTTTGGGCTTCACAGGATTTGGAACCAGAGATTCGTATCGACTCTCAAACAAATACAGAGCCAGGAAATCAGCCCTATAGAGAACCTTAGAAATGATTTTAAGGTTCTGGATCTTTGCTGCGGCACAGGTGAATTAACCATTCGTCATGCTACAAAAAACACCTCGTATACTCTTTTTGATCTTTCCAAAGAAATGCTCGAGATCGCAGAAATGAGAATCGCTCAGCATCCGATTCTCAAGAATCAAGCTCAGTATCTTCGAGGAAACGCAAAAGATCTTCCCTTCCCAGATAATTCATTCGACCTTGTCATGGTTTCTTATGGAATTCGCAATATTGATGACATCGAGCAGGCCTTTCGTGAAGTCTATAGAGTACTAAAACCCCGTGGTATCTTCGGAATACTTGAACTGACAAGGCCTGAAAATAGATTCTTACATATGATGCATAGAACATATTTAGATGGTTTCATTCCTTTCGTTGGAAAGTATATGACAAAGAACGCCGACGCGTATAGACACCTACAAGAAAGTATTACAAATTTTATGAGCCTGAATGAAACGTGTATGAAACTCAAATCAGTAGGTTTTGACATTGTTCAAACATCATCGTATCATGGCGGCATTTCAACAGCTTTCATTGTAAAAAAGGCTTAAAAGATCAGATGAAATCTCCTCTCACTCAACAGGACATCATTCTCGCTTCCTCTTCACCAAGACGAAAAGAATTGCTTGAAACAATCGGTGTTTTTCCTCGAATTGTTCCTTCTCATTTTGATGAAGAAAGCGTTCCATTCACAGGCTGTCCTGAGGAGTACGTAACAACCCTTGCACGAGGTAAAGCTGAGGTAATCGCACAATTACACCCAGACGCACTCGTTCTTTCAGCAGATACTTTCGTATATGCGTCCGGAAAAGTACTTAACAAACCAAAGGACTATGCCGAGGCAAGAGAAATGCTATCGCTGCTTTCTGGAATTTCCCACTCTGTTTACACAGGGGTTGCTCTTTCAAAAAATGGAATTATTAAAACAGCTGTCGAGAGAACAATTGTCCGCTTCAATCCACTCACTTCAGAGCAAATTGAATATTTCATCAGATCACAAAATGTATTTGATAAAGCTGGAGGATATGCCATCCAAGGACTTGGATCTCTCCTCGTAGAAAGAATAGACGGCTGTTATTATAACGTTGTAGGACTCCCTCTCAATCTGGTGCATAGACTCTTCACGGCTTTTGGGTATAGCTTGTGGGATCATCTTTCATCAAAAGAGTAGAAGTTATGAGAAGAAACAGAAAACTTTGCTTTAAGATTACTATAGGCATGTTTTTGATATCTTCATGCTGCATGGCAAATGATCATAAAATTTCTAGTACTTCTCAACCGGTTGAGCAAATATCTTCATCTCGGTGTTATTATTTGCTAAAAAAAGGACACTTAGACGATGTCCTTAAGGCGCTTACTGACCCATCAAACAATACTCCCTATCCCAAAGACCTTATCCAGAAAGTAGCAGAGACGATCATTATAAATGGACTCACTTCAAATAATTCTGAAATGCAACTTGCTGCCCTCTATGGAACATCGCTTTCAGGTGATTCAGACCTGATTAAATATGCACGCGACGGTCTAGAGTCAGGCTCTCTTGAAGTTCAAATGGCTGCAACATCTTTAATTGGATCTGGAAATCATAAGGAAGGTGAATATCTTCTTCGAGGAGCCCTACGATCAGACTATTTCGCTGTACGGCTTGAAGCACTTTGGATTATCTCCATATTGAGAAATCAAAATGCTTTTGAACAGCTTGAAGCACTTTATGCAAAAGTCCCAGACGAAATCAGGCTTTATTTACTCCCTCTTTTTGCATTAGAGGGATCAACTAGAGCTCAGGACTTTCTTTCTCATGTTCTTCGATCATCAGATGTTGAACTCCAAGCACAAGCTCTTATGGCTCTTGCAACAATCCCGTTAAGAGAGAAGTCTCCTCTTAAAAACCCGCCATTTTTAGATCCTTTGACTCTGGAAGCCTTTATGCTCTATGCACTTTCCCATAGAGATTGCGTACCTCAAGAGACCATCGAACATTATGCAGAACACCATAACCCTTTTGTAAGGCTTTCAGCTCAATTTGTTCTTGCTCACGGCGAAAAAGCAGCCTATGCTCTTCTTGAAGCGCAGGCAAAAGAGATGAATCCCTTCGCTATCTCTCTTTTAGGGAAGCTTCCTCTGTCGGATGCAAGCCCTCTCTTCTCACTGGCTACGCCAAAGGAATTTGACATTCCTCACTTACAGGCAGGCCTTGCATTATTAGCCCATAAACGACCAGAATGCACTCCGCTTGTACTTGAAATCATTCGCTCAGCCTCGGAAGAAGCGATATATCGACCTAGATACTCTCCAGGAAGAACTATGATTATCTGGGAAAAAATTCCAACTCGTTCACTTCTTGGATCTGAAAAACTCTTCGCTATTGAACAATCACTTCGATTCAGAGAAGAAGTACTTATTCAATCAATAAATCTCCCTGAAAAACAATTTCTACAAATTGCCGATCATGTAATGGTCCATGCACAAGATCTTATCCCCTTGCTCTGCAAGCTTTTAGAAAATAAGCAAAGTGAAAAGGTGCGAGAATGGCTAAAACAACAATTTCAAGATACGTCTTCTCTTTTAGGGAAAATGTATGTAGCAAAATCTTTGACAGCACTAGGTGAGGTTAATTCAGAGAAGGAATCTCCTTGGAAAAAAACACTTGTGCAGTTTTTAAAAAATGAACAGGGACTGAATCTTTTTCAACCCAGACCTCTTATTCCTTGGTTTATGCAAGCAGAACCAAAGCCTCAAGAACTTACTTTTGATGAACGGGCGCGACTCTGTATTGAATCGTTATATGCCCTTATTTCAGCTGAAGAGCCAGAAACACAGACGATAATTCTGGAGTGGATGAGTAAAAGCAATTCATCCACTCGAACCCTGCTTGCAGGAATTTTAGGCACATCCTGCCTATAGAATAAATGTTGCTTATCAAATCACTCCGAAAAGCTTCAAAAGTATAATAACAAGAACTGGAACCCCAAGTAACCATAGACCAATCATTTTGCTCATACAAATCTCCTTTGAATTTTTTCTTTATTCAATTTTTTGACATTACTAAATAAAGAATTTTTTAAAAAATTCTTTCGCAAAACTTTTGGTAATCCAATAAGCCTTAAGCCATAAGCAATGAGTGAGTAAAAATTCAATTCACAAGTGTCGTGGAGGATAACTCATCTTTTTTAAGAAGGATTGATCAGGCAAGAGAAGTATACAACTAAGGCATTTTAATTCAGAATCAAGAGCTTGAAGATCAAGAATCTAAAAACCTTCCAATTGCCCCATTTCAAATGGGGCAAAAAAGTAATAAGCTTTTAATCTTTTTTATTCATGAGCTGTAAAAGCTGTGGCTTGAGACGTTCTGGTATTGAGTAGATTTGACCTGCTGGCATCGATTTTGATAATTCGTCACCTTGTGGCCCTCCCCTTCTAACAATAACGGTATAAACAAATTCCTTTTCAGGAACTCCAAACATATTCCAGCTCAAAACTGGTATATTCGACAAAATTTTTGCAAAGCGATAGCTCCGATCAGATCTTTGAACAACTACAGACTCGCCACCTGAGAACCTGTTACTATATAATGGCAGTGGAAGCTCGTTAAAAATATCTTCAGGACAAATTTCGTTACATAAGCTATCGAATGTTCTACCATCAACCTTTTCAGCCATTTGCTCGCGAGAAGAAGATATCGAAGAGGTTATAAGATCAACTTCTTTATTCGTTACATCCTCAAATATGACCCCTGATGACGTACTACGAAATCTTTCTTTAAGGTCGACATCCTGCCTCTTCTGGGCTGCGAGAGTATTCAAAATACGCAGAAAATAGAACATTGTTCGATGGGTTTTCGTGATACTCAGAAAGTCAGGAATTCTTTGCTGCATTTCCTTTGCAGGGACTTCTTCATTAAAAACACTTGAGACAAATACTCCTCTGTCTTTTTGATCAGGCTCAACTATGCCAAATTGATAATGGTTTTTCATTCCATCATTTCGACATATCATCCTTAGTTGCCTATGGACTTTTTGTATTTCAGGACTATCGTGCCGCACAAGCTTAAAGCAATTATTTGCATCAACATCTCTCATCTCGTCATGAAATGATATCTCTCCATTCTGCAACGTGAATATATATTCTGATTTACGAGGCTCATATTTCATAAAGAATTGCGAAAGATTACTGTGGGTTACATTCAGAAGCTGAAATGCTTTTTTTTGATCCAGGGTAATAGATGGAGCTACGTCCTGGTTTAGCAACATGCTTCTAAGAGAAAGCTCAGGTTTTTTTAAGTATTTATTTAGATCATATATTCGAGCATTCCACAGCTGATGAGACTCAATGAGTGATTTCCACTTCTTGGATACTACTCTTTTCTTTTCGTTGGATGGAATGTCGCCAAATGAAAGGATATGAACCATCAAATCATCTCGACCAAATAAGGCCCGAAATAAGCTCACCTCTTTTGATTCGCGCACTGCAGGTTGTAATGCAGGTTGCACTGCACGCGATCCGGAATTTTGAACTCCTTCATCATCACTTTCAAATCCACACTCTTGAAAAGAACTACCACAAGGTAACAGTCTATTAAAAGCATTCGATACTGCATTAAAAAATGCAAACATAATTACCTCAAATTATTTTTAATAAGTAAAATACTAACTATTATACTTTTAGTTAAAATAAAAAAATACAACAACTTTTAGTAAGGAAAGGAAAATTTCGATATTTTACCATGTTCGTTGACTTCGATCTGTAACTTCAGGTATTTCTTGCTATATACTATCAGTATGACGATCCTAACTTGCCACATTTCACATGAGGCATAATTCATATGAGGTTTGACAGCTATCATGGATCTCAATCAGATACTTCTTAATCCACTTGAAGAAGTCACAAGTTTAAAAAGTCCCGATCCCTGCGTACTTGTTATCTTTGGCGCAACAGGTGATTTGACAGCTCGAAAGCTTGTCCCTGCCCTATACAATCTCTCACGTGACGGACTCCTCCCTTCCCATTTCGTCTGTGTCGGATTTGCAAGAAGACCAAAAACACATGAGCAGTTCAGACAGGAAATGTTTGAAGCTATTACCAAGCACTCCCGCATTAAGCCGATAGATCCTGCTATTTGGGCAGCGTTTTCAGAACAGATATTCTATCATACTTCGGAGTTTGATAATGACGAAGGGTATAATCGTTTCAAAGAGTTCCTTAAGGATATCGATGCTCGATTTGGAACACGAGGAAATAGGGTTTACTACCTCTCAACTCCTCCAAGCTATTTCCCACAAATCGTAGATAAACTCGCAAAACACGACTTGATTTACAATCCCGATAGAGTTTCAGACCGATTTAGTAGAGTAATTATAGAAAAGCCGTTTGGTCATGACCTTCAGTCGGCAATAGAGCTTCAAAAAGAGCTCGAAAAAAGTCTTCACGAAAATCAGATCTATCGAATTGATCACTACTTAGGAAAAGAAACAGTTCAGAACCTCATGGTACTGCGCTTTGCAAATGCCGTGTTTGAATCGATGTGGAATAATAAATTCATCGATCATGTGCAGATTACGGTAAGTGAAGATATTGGCGTTGGTACTCGGGGTAAATTCTGGGAAGAAGCAGGAATGCTCAGAGACATCGTACAGAACCATATGATGCAACTTCTGTCCCTCGTCGCGATGGAACCTCCAGTAAATTTAAACCCTGATTCAATTCATGATGAAAAAGTAAAAATTCTACAGTCCATCCGTCCAATTCACCCTGACAACTTTGATACCGAAGTTATTCGGGGTCAATATGGACCAGGTTTTATCAACGGCGAACCTGTTAAAGGCTATCGTCAAGAGGACAATGTCAACCCCCAATCAAACATTGAAACATATGTAGCCATGCGTCTCTTTATCGATACCTGGCGCTGGGCTGGCGTTCCCTTCTATTTACGCGCTGGAAAACGACTACCTAAGAGAGCAACAGAAATCGCAGTCACATTCAAAGAAGCTCCGGGAGTACTCTTCAATCGTTCACTCAGACCTGAAAATGCTAATGTTTTAGTTATACGCATTCAGCCTGATGAAGGAATCTCGCTTAAAATCAACTCGAAAGTTCCAGGAGGCAGCTGTCTTGTTCAACCTGTGAAAATGGATTTCCGTTATGGATCCTATTTTGGCTCAACTCCTCCTGAAGCATATGAACGCCTTCTGTGCGACTGCGTTCTAGGCGATTCCACCCTCTTTGCACGTCAAGACGAAGTTATAGCTTCATGGAAGTTTTTAACACCGATTCTTGAACGGTGGAAGCATGCACTTCCTAGAGAATTCCCTAATTACCCTTCAGGCACTTGGGGGCCTATTGAAGCAGATAAATTACTCCATAAAGATGGTCGAAAGTGGCGCTTTCTATAATAGCAGCTATTCTACTAAAATCAGAGGGAAGGTAAAGACACTATGATTTCTAATGGTTTTGAATCTGATTTCCGAGATATTCAACAGCGCCAACTAGATACAGAGTCTCCTCTTAAAGCCTGTTTGTTTAATCTTATTGTCATCAGCTATGATCTTGAACGAGGGCTCTATTGCCAAGAACTTGTCAGGATAATCACCGAGCGATTTCCGTGTAGAATCATCTCAGTACGAGCAGAACAAGATACGCAATATGACTTTATTCGAAAAACTTGGAGCACTCTTGTCGTGGGCACTGAAGGAAGCAGAATCACCTGTGATGCCCTCTCTATTGAAGCGTCGACAAATCAGCTTAAGCAAGTTCCTTTTCTCATATTGCCAAACATCGTCCCTGATTTACCTGTATATATCATCTTAGCTCATGACCCAACCCAAGACCAGCTTCTGCTGAATCAGATTGAAAGCTATGCAAATAGACTTATATTTGGGACTCCTTCGGTCGATAGCATGCAGCGATTTGCGACCTCCGTTCGGCAAATGATCAAAGCAAAACCTATCCAGTTTATCGATATAGCTTGGGCAAGATCAAAGGGGTGGAGAGAAGTGCTTTCTAGAGTTTTGGCTGAACCTGAAAAGCTCGAGGCTTGCAAAGGCGCAACAAATATTCACATTGTGTACTCAGCTCAACCAGGAATCGCAAGCACTCGATATGAACTTCAAGCTCTTTATCTTCAGGCTTGGCTTGCTTCACGTTTGGGATGGACCCTTCTATCCGTTGAAAATTCGAGAGCAACTCCGCGCATAACCTATCAAACGCCTCAGGGATCTTCTCTTGTCATTACCTTTGGTATTCAAAATAGTGACATCCTCAGTCAAGGAGCGATTTGGTCAATTGAGATTAATGGGTCAAGCGAGCACCATTTTTTAATTTCACATGAAAGAGATTCAAGACATGTCAATGTGCACGCATCAGGCCCTGATCGATGTGATATGCCATACTCAATTTTTATAAGTAATTATCAAAGAGGTGCTGCTTTGATCAATGAGCTCTTTTACCAGCCGCCATCTGATCATTACCTCGCTATGCTGAATGTTTTCGATAGCGAAATATGGAATAGGCATGCACTGCAAAGCGATTCAGGTAAATAACCTTGAAAAGCTGTATGAAAAATTGAGGATAGAAAGCTAATGATTGCTTGCCATATTAGCTAATAATCGAATACAAACTCATCCCATTAAGTGATATATCATTTCTATGAAACGTGTTCGTGTTGATGAAAGAAGACAAGCCTTGGTCGCGCTTGATGAAGATACAGCGGCAACAGTATGCGCACAGATTTTTGTCGAAGAAGCCCAGCGTGCCATAGCGACAAAAGCCTCATTCTCAGTTGCATTAGCCGGCGGATCTACCCCCCAGATTGTATATAAAAAACTCCAAGAACCGGCATTTGCCCTTTCAGTCAACTGGCAGTTTGTTAATCTTTTTTGGGGAGATGAACGAACAGTCGATCCAGAAAACTCTGAGAGCAACTATAAAATGGCCTCAGAATATTTTTCAGTGCCTCCACTTAATCTTGCCAAACGCCATAGGATGACCGGAGAAGCATCCGATCTTGATGCAGCGGCAAGAGATTACGAGAACCAAATTCGAAGAACTTGCCCCCAAGGGAAATTCGACTTAATTCTTTTAGGGATCGGCGAAGATGGCCACACTGCATCATTATTTCCTGAAACACAAGCGCTTCACGAAGCAAACAGATACGTCGTGTCAAATCATATCCCCCAAAAGAATTGCAACCGATTAACTATTACATTTCCCTGCATAGATGCAGCAGGCAAAGTAGTTATCTTTGCAATCGGAAGAACCAAAGCAAAAATCACGAAGAAGATTCTCAGGGGCGAATATACACCTGATCTCATTCCTGCTCAAAGGCTCGGCACCGTTGAAAAGCCCGCTCTCTTTATCTTAGATAAAAGAGCGGCCTATGGCTCAGGGTTAAGTAGTTAAGGTCTAAATGGTTAACGACAGCTATTAAAGACATCAAAACATTAAAGATACATAAGCTATGTACGTGCTTGGCATTGAAACAACCTGTGATGAAACCTCTGCATCTGTTGTACAAGATGGTCATAGGATCTGCTCGCTTGTCACCTTTTCTCAAGACACCATTCATGCTGAATTTGGCGGGGTAGTCCCGGAAATAGCTTCTCGTCATCATATAGAAACCATCGATTGGGTAGTACAAAAAGCACTCACTGATGCAGGACTTACTATCGACGACATTGATCGGATTGCCGTTGCAAATGGACCAGGGCTTGTTGGCTCGCTTCTTGTTGGAATTCACTTTGCACAGGGTCTCGGGCTTGCAAAAAGCATTCCTGTCGTTGAGGTCAATCATATTGAAGCTCACTTGTATGCCTCCATGATGAATCAAGAACTCTCTTTTCCCGCCTTAGGCCTTGTTCTTTCTGGCGGCCATACAAGCATTATCCTCATTCATGGGATTGGGAAATATGAGCTCATAGGACAAACCATCGATGATGCAATTGGGGAAGCATTTGACAAGGTTGCTAAGATGCTTAATCTCCCCTATCCTGGGGGACCAAACGTAGAAAAAATGGCCTTAAAGGGGAATCTACAAGCATTCCATTTCAGCCCTGCGAAAGTTAAAACAAACCCGTATGCATTTTCGTTTAGTGGGCTTAAAACAGCCGTGCTCTATACAATTAAAGAGCAAGCGCTGAATACAGCAAGCTTTGAACAGGCATCCTTTGATATTGCCGCAAGCTTTCAACGAGCGGCCGTTGAAACCATCTTTGAAAAAATTGAGCTTGCATTAAAGAATTTTCAGGTAAGAACCGTCTATTTTGGTGGCGGAGTAACGCGAAATAAAGCATTACGTTCTCGATGTGCCGCATTAAGAGTCCCTTGTATTTGGCCGCCCGACGAGCTTTGTTTAGACAATGCTGCCATGATCGCAGGACTCGGCGCTTATATGCCCCTCGAAACATCGATGGGCTCCATTTTTACGCTTACACCTAAGACTCGTATTCCATTTACGACTATGCGTAAAGAGATCTAGTCAAATATCTCCCATATTTGTTATGGTGATTGCACAAAATTCAATGGTGTTTTCCTATGGCAAGCAAAAGAGAAAAAATTAAACTGAAAAGCTCAAAGAGCTCATTTTTCTACTACACAACTAAAAACAAGACATCAACTCCAGAGCGCATCACGCTTAAAAAGTTTGATCCTATTGTTCGCGAAGTTGTTGACTTCAAAGAGACAAAATAAGCTCCACGCTGATGATCAGATATCTTTGACAAAAAGATATCTGTCATTCCCTTCCTCTTTTTTTTTGAAAACAGCCTCTTGAATCAAATCTTCAAAACTGCGAGAGTTTCGCTATGAAATTTGAATTCTCGACGGCATTATCTTATATTCTTCCTAAGCGAAGCCAGCTCTCCATTTCCTTTATCGGCATTCTTGCTATTTTAATGATTTCGGCCGTCGTATGGCTATCTATTGTTTTTTTTTCAGTATCGGATGGATTTTCCAAGCGCTGGTCTGAAAGTATTTCAAGCCTCTTAGGAAATGTCAGAATTACTCCAACCCAGGCCTATTACTCATCTCAAAGTTATAAAATTGACCTCTACTCAGCTAAAAGCTCATATAAAAGCCTTTACTTGAGCGAGAAAGCAAAACAAGTAGATGCTCCCTACGATGCAGAGATCGATCCTCCCCTCCCAACAGGCATGGAGTCTGCGTCTTTCCCAAATCCGGCCCTAGAACTCGAAACACTTCTAAAGTCACTCAAAAATACTTGCACCTATACTTCGTTTAGAGCTGCAACAGCCTATTTAGAAATCGATATATTAAGACAAAACGCACAACCAACAAGCCTCTCACAATATGCATTTTTGTTAGCCTTAGATAAGGAAGAACCTCTCAGCAAGCCCGCTCCACTAACCCTCCCCTTAAGCTTTAAGCGAAGTGGTGCAATGATCGGAGATAGAGGAACGATTGAGTATACTGACATATCTGTAACAGGATCGAAAACAAAACTTCTCCCTATCTCAGTACAAGGTTTTTTTGATCCGGGCGTTTTACCCATCGGAGGAAAGCTTGTCCTCACATCTCAGAAGGTTATAGACATCATCCAACCAGAACCTATCCCTGATGCATTTTTTGCAACAAATGGATATTCTCTTTGGCCTAAATCTCACATTTCGCCTAAAGCTTTCCACGAACTTATTGACCACGAAGTAAAAGAGGCTGGACTAAAGAGATACTTTAATGTCGAGAGCTTTGAACGCCTTGATTTCACCACTGAGCTCTTTCAACAGCTTGACAGTGAAAAGAACCTATTCAGACTGATCTCTCTGATTGTGATGGTGGTAGCCTGTTCGAATATTGTGTCTCTTCTTTTGATTCTCGTGCATTCGAAAAAACATGAGATCGCCATCTTTCGTGCATTGGGAGCAAGCAAGTCAAGCATCATGGTTGTTTTTGTTCTATCGGGTTTTTTAATTGGCGCACTAGGAACAGCTATTGGAACTTTGGCGGCCTATGTAACGATGACACATATAGACCTCCTCCTGGGTTTTATTAGTTCAATACAAGGCCACGAGGTCTTATCGGAGCTCTATTACGGAACATCTATACCAAATACGGTGAGCTCTTCTTCTGCGCTTTTTACAATAATCTCGACCCTCGCCATTGCGGGTCTATCGGGATTTCTCTCTGCTTTTTCTGCTGTTCGGGTCAATGTTTCTGAAGCACTGCGAGGTGAAGGATGACCTCAATACTTCTCTCATGCAGAAACCTCAGCAAACAATTTGGACCTGAAAAGACTCTATTCTCCGATATTTCTTTCGATATTTTTCGCGGTGAAACCGTTGCTATTACAGGCAAATCTGGCTCTGGGAAAACAACTCTCTTACACATTCTGGCAACACTTGAGCCGCTTACAAGCGGATCCATATTCTTTAGCGACGATCTCCCGTATAAAAATATTCTTCACAATATTGGCTTTGTATTTCAGGGATTCCATCTTTTAGAAGACCGAACAGCTATTGAGAACATACTTCTGCCAGTACGAATTGCTGGGGTTAATTACGGAATCAAAAGAGATCAAGCTGATTATTTGTTACGGAGACTTGAGATCACGCATCTTGCACATCAATATGTACGAAATCTCTCAGGAGGTGAGAAACAGCGAGTTGCCATCGCACGCGCTCTTATTTTGGATCCACCTCTTATATTTGCCGATGAACCAACAGGCAACTTGGATCGTGAAACAGGGGCGACTATCCAAAAACTTCTTCTTGAAATATCTCAAGAGAGGAATCGATCTCTTCTTCTTGTCACTCATGATAGGGATTTTGCTCTCAACTGCACAAAGCAGTATGAATTGAGTAATTCCACGCTTATTTTGTACCCATAGAAAACAATTCTTGATTTAAGTCACCAACGCTACAAAAACGTTACAGTGTTGTCACTCTTCTCTTGCACCTTATAGAGAGCATTTTTAAAATCACCAGGATTTTATAGTTTTATTTAAAACATTTTTTTAATTAAAACTTACAATTTGATATAATTAACCTTAATGTTAATACAAACGTATGACGATAGCAGAGATTCATAACTCTTTCATCACGCCAACACCTTCACCCTTTTCAACCCCACCCAGAAAATCTTCAAGCAATCGGCCTATTGGGTTAATGTCGCCAACTCAGGTGTCGACTCCACAATCTCTATTTCAACAAGCGATTCTTGATTCTGTACCTCAAGAAACGCCTTATCGAGAATATCCGGTCTATCTTGATGCCAAGACAAAGAAAGTCAGAATAGATCTCACTCCAAAAATAAAGAAATATTTTAAAAACAATAAAGTATCCGTTATCTATCAATTCAAAAACGCTTTAACACAAAAAACTAAGATAGGTCAAACTGGAGACATTCTGACCCGTATTCGCCGGTACAAATCTGAATTTAACTCCAAAAAACACAAGTCTCTTCTCAAAACAGCTATTACTTCAGGAGATCGCTTCACAGTCCGTGTCATACATATAGCGAAGGCTGAAGAAAATATTGATACGCTAGAAACAGCCTACATTCAAAAGTACGATTCAATTCGAAGTGGTTATAATGAACGGAAAGGAGGCGGCGGATCAAAACCACTTGGTATAAAGGCTCGTAATTTCTCCCCCAATACTAAGGCTCACATCTTTGAAACGATTGATAAAGTCTATAAGAGCCCGACAAGAAAAGCCTATTTTCAGCGAAATCCTGAAACAGGTCGAATAAAATTAGTCGCACGAAAAGATATTATTGAATCGAAAGATTGCGAAAGCATGAATGAAGGATTCATCTATAAAATCACACGACTTAATGATGACGGGACTGAAGAAATCTACATCGGAAAGAAGAGAATAAAAGCTCAAAATAGCGCTAAAAAAACAAACCAAGAGGTCAGAGCAGCATTTCGAAAACGGATGAGAGAACATGTCTTTGGTGGTAATCATATAGATCAAAACCGCTTCAAAAATTCTAAGCTCTACAAATCTCTCAATAGATCTCCTGAACGTTTTAGAGCTGTAGCGATAAACACTTCAAAAGTTGCAAGGCGTCTTTTTAATGCTGAAGAGAGCCCAATCAATCAAGATCATCCTCTTAAAAAAAATCCGCTTACTCTCGAAGAGTTAGAGAGGATTAATATTGAATATCATGACTCCTATGAGAATGGATTAAACGGTGATAAAGGAGGAGGAGGAGGAGGTTAATCCACGAATTGGTTCAACTAGATATTAATAGAATATTAAATTAGTATTAGATCATGGAATTAGGCAACAATATGAATTTAACGTCCCTGTATTCAGACTTAGCTCAACAATTCACACTCAAGCTTCTCGAAAATTCAGATACGCTCATGAGTGAAGCCAACGACCTCCTTTCAGGAAAAAGAGGACGTCTTTCACTTGGCCTCGGGGCAAGTAACAAAGAGATCTCGCTTATCGTCATTGGCCACAATATCACTATGGCAGCAAACGAAGACACAGCGACCCCTGGAATACGAACAGCTGAAGAGACTCTTAAAAGCGTCCTCAAGTTATTTTCAAATAACCGAGCTCTTATCGAACAAGCTCAAATGGTCAATGGTAAATCTGAAAAAATATTCTACGGTGGTTCAAACCTAATTCAAGCCCTACAAAACTCTACCGACACCTCGGCAGATATTCATATTCAGCCTGCAAAAATCCAAGAGGTTCTAAAAACTGTGAAGGGAGCATCGCTCGTCTCTTTAAGTGATGAGGAAATGGCTCACGCAGAGGAAGCAATTCTCAAAAGCATTGATGAGCAGATATTGCACTCTAAACCAAATGGAGCTAAAAACCCTATTGATCCACCCCCTGTTTCCCAGCAGATAGACAGATCAGCTCTTAAAAAACCGGAAAAGAAAGAAGATATAACCTCTTCCGATTTGCTTTTTGCAAAGATGGTTGGCAGCGTGACTGAGCGCTATATTAAACGGCAAGATACGCTTCGTGAGCAAGAAAGAAAGCTAGAAGCAGAACGTGAACATGTAGACGCGAAAAAACGCGCTGATAAAAAATCTGAAGAAAAGCATTTCCAGATAAAGAAAAGCGAAATCGATAAGCAAGGAAACAGAATTGAGATCACTCGTTCTGAAATCCAAGCGCAAGGGATGACAGCTCGTGATGATTAACTCTTTTCCACGAGGGGTTTTACAGCACGCCGTTTGAAAAGAGAAGATATGGCGCTTGAAATCATCACAGCTATTAAAAGACCTAAAGCCATCCAAACCAAAGTTTGGATGGTAAAACTTAGTCCAAATGTAAAGTTTTTTATTGTGGCCTGAGCAACTTCCAAGTCCAGATATCTAAGAAAAGCAAATGGTTTTTCATACCAAGTCGCATACAAGAGCTTATGGTAGCCCAGTTCCAGCGCATTCATTCGAACAACCGAGTCCTCCATAATTTTTGCCTGCACATGGACCATGGGATCTGAGACCGAACTCAGTTTAGAGATATACTGACTGATGTTCATATTAAAGAGCTCTGCAGCCTGAGTGTATTTACTTACAATTTTTTGAGCTTCTGCCACATGTCCTGAAAGCCGAGTTTCATAGAGTTCAATGAATCTCGGAACTTGGCTCATGCCAAGCGCTAACACAAGACAAAAAATCCGATCGATAATAGAGCTAAAAAATCGTTTCATAAACTTAATATATACATCTCTAAAAAGCACACTGCCCTATCTATACCATAGGACAGCTCTTCTTGAATCTATCATTCCACATCTCACATATCAACTTATTTGCTTGCATGGTACATACTTGAAACAAAACTTCCAGCAATATGGTAATAACAATGAAGAGCGCTCTCCTCTTATTAAACCTTGGTACCCCAGAGCAACCGGAACCCGCATATATAAAGCGTTACTTACAAGAGTTTCTTCTAGATGAACGAGTACTCGACATCAATCCTATCTCAAGAAATATTCTTGTTCGCGGCATCATCGCACCCAGACGCTCAAAACCATTAGCAGAAAACTATAAAGAAATTTGGACGGATCAGGGATCTCCCCTTTTGAAATACACCAAAAACATCACAGATAAGCTGCAAGAAGATCTTGGCAAAGAGTGGCTTGTAAAATTTGCCATGCGATACCAATCACCATCTATTGAATCAGTCCTGAAAAAACTCGAAGCAGAGCCTCTGCGCGAACTGATAATACTCCCCCTCTATCCTCAATATGCTTCTGCCACCACGGGCTCATCTCTTGAAAAGGTTTTTACTGTTCTATCTAAATGGAAAACCATTCCGCAAACCCGTGTGATTTCACACTTTTGCGATCACCCAGCATTTATTGAGAGTTATGCTGAGGCGATTAATCAGGTTTTATTTTCTCATAAAGATCCATTCGAAAAGCTTATTATCAGCTTTCACAGCCTTCCTGAAAGGCAATTAAAAAAAGCTCACTCATCATGTCTTTCGGAATCATGCTGCTCAAGCGAAAAGCAATGCTATAAAGCTCATTGCATACGGACCTATAATGCCCTTCTAAAACAATTACAAAGAACTTCTGAAAACACACTCCTCACATTTCAGTCGCGATTTGGGAAAGATCCTTGGATTGGTCCAGAAACACTTTCAACCGTGCAAAAACTAGGCAAAAATGGGATCAAACGAATTGCTATTGTGTCTCCTTCATTTGTTGCCGATTGCATTGAAACAATTTATGAATTGGGGCACGAAGTGCGAGACGCCTTCATTGAATCTGGAGGAACCAATTGTCAAATTATTCCAGCTTTAAATGATTCAACAGCATGGTCAAAAGCTCTGCAAAGGATAGCTTTCAATGGATAGTACCCCCGAATCTCTTACTCCAGCCCATCCATTTAGGCGATTATGCGCCCTTGGAATTGACTTTGTACTCCTTGGAATTTGCACATCGTTTATATGGCTTCATTATTTCTGGATGGAACCGATTCTCTTCTTAGCCTATTTTTCTCTTATGGAAAGCTCTCAACTGAAAGCAACTGTTGGAAAAAAGCTTCTTGGCATTCAAGTAGTCGATGTTCAAGGTCAGACGCTCAGCTTTCCAAGAGCCTTAGGACGAAATTTGTGCAAACTCCTGGGACTTCCTATTTTAATCTTTTTTGCTATTCCGATGCTTTTTTCAGACATGAACCAAGGCCTTCATGATATGGCTGTCGATTCGTATGTAGTAAAAGCACCGGATAAAGATATTTCAAAACAAAGTTAGGACCTGCATTTTCCATTCCAGCGACACTGTATTTTTTGCCAGCATAGCGCCTGATACAATGCAGAAAGACCTACTAAGTCATAAACAATACGAGCCATCATACTTCCATCTCCAAACAGGGCCGCTACCAGATCAAAGTCAAAAAATCCTACTAAGCCCCAATTAAGCCCCCCAATGACCAAGAGAACAGCCGCAAGAACATCCAGTGCCTTCATCATACAAAACCTCATATTGTTTAGATTCTTTTCGCTATAACTAAACGAAAATTCCATGTAAATAAAAAATACATGTATATCAAAACTTATGAAGAAAATTCTTATTTCAGATAAACATTGGATTAAACCACTACTCGAACAAATCAGGCCTAGCCTTTCTGAATATTCGTTCGCAAATCTGTTTCTTTTTCAACCAACACATTGGTATGAATGGTTTGAGCACAATGAACATCGATTTATTAAAGGGCTTTCATATACATCTGAATGGTTTTTAATGCCTCTCTTTAGACCTCAAGAGTCAAACCTCAAACTGATACGAGAAGCTTTTGAATTGAGTCAAGCGAGTTACATTTATCCTATTGATGAAGAGTCCAAACAAATCTTTACCCCACAAGAGTGGAAATTCGCCTCTTTTATCTCTGAAAGTGACTATATATATTCTACTGAAAGCATACGCACTTATTCTGGTCGAGCACTGGATGGAAGACGAAACCTCGTACACAAGTTTCTAGATCACGCAAAAATTAGGACAGAATCAATTACGACAAACTCTCTCCTTGATGCTGAAAAAACAATCTTGAACTGGTACCACGAAATGAAAACAGCAGAACATGAAGTTACCGCGTGCCTTTCCGCATTAAAAAACTGGAAAGAGTTGGACTTATCTGGTCGAATAACGTATGTGGATGAAAAACCATCCGGTATAGCAATTGGAGAGCAGTTAAACCAAAACACCTACTTGGTTCATTTTGCGAAAGCAAATTCAAGCGAAAAAGGCATTTATCAGTATATCTACCAAGATCTTGCTCGCGCGATTCCAAACGATCTGATCTATCTTAATTGGGAACAGGATCTTGGAATTGATGGCTTAAGAAATGCAAAAGAGGCATATAAACCTCTTTCGCATTATGTAAAATGGCGTATATCTCCTGCTTCTAACGGGAACACGAAACATTAAATTTGATCGCTTCGCGAGTATCTCTGTCGATCAGTTTAATCGAAAACGCTTCCTTGTATGAAGCCATAGGACAAAAAACAATCCCTGTAAACTTAGTATGAGGCAAGATAACTTGTTGATTTATCGTCTTTTGTCGATAGTCGCTTATAAGTGAGTTATTCGCATTATGCGACTTAACTCCATCGACAATAGCCGGAATTGCAAAAGGCCACGCAAAAACGGCAGCAACACCATACCCTGTAGAACGCCCTACCGTAGAAGTTTCTACAGTATTTGCAACGTCCTGATCTGTGGCTAAATTTAAATCGATACCATCTTTAGATATCAACAAATAGCGATTAGTATCATTTTGAACAGTAATTTGTATTGGCTGAAACCCTTGTGCAAGCACATCTCTATCAAGGTATTTTAAACTATCGCTTTTGGTAAAAGCCTTAACAATAACTGTAACCCCCTGCTCGGTATAAGCATTCCCCACAAATTCAGTCATAGACTTATCAAGGGGCTGCGATTTATACTTTGCACAAGACGAGACTACAGCGCCAAAAATGAAAAAGAAAATACAAGTTTTTCTAAATACCTTTTTCATAAAGTGCACTCCACATACATAGTTTTGATTCTTATGGTAATCTATTTTTTACTACAACCTTATTTCTTGAAGAAGTTATGACGCTCCTAGTGCAATGCCGCTCAATCTCAAAATCTTTTGGTTCACGATCGCTCTTTACCGATATTACTATCGGTTTTTTTGAGGGAGACCGTATCGGCTTAATAGGCCCAAATGGATCGGGAAAATCAACGCTCATGAAAATCATCGCAGGTGAAGAATCCCCTGATACCGGCGAAATCATACGGCGAGGCTTTGTCCGAATTGCATACGTTCCTCAACTTTTTCTTGCTGTTCCAGAGGGCGGTGATGGATCTGTACTTGAAGCGATTCTTGCCAGGATTGATCAAAAGGATCCCAATGAAGCGCTGTTAAGTGCTCAGAAAAATTTAAGCCTTTGCGGTTTTAGCGATCATTCGGTTAAAGCCAGCACGCTTTCGGGCGGATGGCGAAGACGACTTGATATTGCATCAGGACTTGCAAATAACCCACACCTCCTTTTGCTTGATGAACCAACGAACCATCTTGATATTGATTCCATTATATGGCTTGAGTCGCTCCTGAGATCTCGAGTAAAAAGTTTTGTTATTATCTCCCATGACCGTGTCTTTTTAGAAAAGACAGCGAACAGAACTGTTGAACTCAACCGTCGTTATCCAAAGGGTTTTTTTGAAGCAAACACCTCCTTCAGCAGCTTCTTGGAAAAACGGGAAGAATTTTTTGAAGCGCAAATGAATAGGCAAGCATCTCTTACCTCTCGTGTTCGAAAGGAGATTGCCTGGCTTCGACAAGGAGCTAAAGCGAGAACAACAAAACAACAGGCTCGGATAAAAGAAGCAGAATTCCTTCAGGAAGAGTTAAAACAGCTTAAAACGAGCAATTTGAAGAAAGAAGTCGACGTTGAAATAGGCTCAAGTGGAGTTGAAACCCGACGGCTCGTTGTTGCTAAGGGGATAGCAAAAACACATGGTGGCAATAAACTCTTTTCATCGCTTGATCTTTTAATCACTCCTAAAACACGCCTTGGGCTTGTTGGCCCGAATGGCTCCGGAAAGACTACTCTCTTGCGTATATTAGCTGGAGAAGAGACTCCAGATGTTGGAAACATAAAATTTGCTCCCTACTTGAAAATAACCTATTTCGATCAGAAACGAGCAAAGCTTCCCGACAACATAACCATCAAACAAGCCCTCGGAGACGGAAAGGAATTTGTTGAATTTCAAGGAAAACCTGTCCATGTCAACGGATGGGCAAAAAGATTTCTCTTTGAAACAGACCGTCTCGAGCTTCCTATTGGCAGACTTTCAGGCGGCGAACGAGCAAGGCTTTATATCGCACGTTTGATGCTGCAGCCGGCTGATATATTACTTCTTGATGAGCCGACAAACGACCTCGACATCGAAACACTTGAGGTTTTAGAAGAAACCTTTGATGAGTATGAAGGAGCTCTCATTCTCATTACCCATGATCGCCTTTTCCTTGATCGGGTCGCAAACTCTGTTCTTGCTCTCGGCTATCCGGGCGAAAATCCCTACTTTGCTGATTTTGCTCAGTATGAAGAAGCAAAAAAGGCACTTAAAACAAAACCTGTTGAAACAGCACTACCGCAGCAGGCAGCAAAACCAAAAGCAAAAAAAAGCTTGTCCTACAGAGAGCAACAAGAGCTTGACACTCTTCCACAAGAGATCGAAAAACTCGAACAAGAAATTGAATCTCTCTCTCAGCAAATGACTTCCAGCGGTGCAAATCTCCACTCTCTCTGTGAACAGGCAACAAAACTCCAAGAAAAAGTAACTTTCCTCTACTCCCGCTGGGAAACACTTGAGCATAAATCGCAATCATGAGGAAACGGAGAAAAACCAGTAAAATAAATATTTAAATTGTGCTATTGGGGAAGAGTGCAATTTAAGCTGGAATTCTCATGGAAACAACTACATATAGATATTCAAATAAAGACACCTCCGTTGAGGTGGATATTCAAACCCATGGGGAAATGGGGATTGTTTCCAAAAAACTCGATAACACCATCAAATCCCTAGCTCAAGCAGCAATTAATTCTAAGGCGCAAAGATTAGAGCTCAGAATTATTGGTGAAACCATTGAAAAGAAAAACGGGCCCACATGGGAACAAATTACGGTCATTGAATCAGTCCATGACTTAAGTGAACTTGAATGCGTAGCCATAGTTGATTCAAAAAAGGCCCAGAAAAGCTCTTCTCTCCTTGCAATGGCTTTAAATCCATTATTCAATAAACTTCACTCTCTTTACTTGTTTCTCTTTCCGACAAAAAAAATCCCTCCTGAAATCGAAGTTCAAAAACTCAAGGAAATCGTTGCAGCGCTACCTGAAAATGGAACACTGACAATGCGAATGGGTCTTGATTATTGGCTTAAAGCACTTCAAAAGGAGATCCCCTCAAAAGAGCGCGACAGCTTAATTCAATCACTAACAGAATGTCTTGACCTCCAAGATGATATAGAAAACATGGCAAACAGTAGATCCGGAAAGACACTGTCTAAGGAACTTGAAAGCAAATTTCTTGCATTGAACCAAAAGATATTTGATCGCATCAGCAAGTTAGAAGGAAACGACAAGGTATTAATCCCTACAGGCTACTGGAGCAAAGACATTTCTCGTGAAGATGAACCCGTCTTTAAAGAATGTCTAATGGAAATTTCTCGTTCTGACGATAATACAAGTTTCAATATGAGGTTATTTTCGCCTGATGAAGAAATGTCAGAAGCTTTGCAAACCACGCTCTTAGAACAAAACAATATCTCGTTAGAAACCATTCAGCGTGCTATTCCTCACACACTGGCCCTGCATTTTCCTCGTTCATTTAAACTGGAACTTGTCGACATCGGCATTCCCGGTGAGTCCTTGATAAAAAATCTCATTGTTAAGATCTTAAATAAGTTTAATGTTTCTGACAAAATCATAAAGGGTGTCGACGCTCTAAAGAAGGGACTTCATCAAAAAGAGGAAAAAGATGGCGAAGTAGCCAATCAACAAAAAAATGTTCAAGCAGAAGAATCTCCTAAAAAAAATGTAGAAGATATCTCAATTTTTATCCCTGATATCAACTCAGCTGCATCTCTATTATCTCTTTTTCCCGGGGGAAAGCCTTCAGAAAGCAAAAAAGTTGCAGAAGACAAGGCAGTCGCCGAAAACAACAAGAGCGAGGAAACGAAAAACGGCGGCAACAGGGATGATATAGCAGCCCAAAAACCTGTGATTGAAAAAACTCCTAAGGGCCTTATCAAAAGGACAAAAAAAGGTGCCGAAAGAGTTTTGAGAAGCTATATTAAGCAAACGACAGAGGCCAAGGAGCTATCAAAAGGCTTTTCTCGCCTTCGTTTTGAAGCGGATTTCGAGTTCCTCACATCGTTCACACAATCCTGGCCGGATTGGATGGACGACCCAAAAATGAGGACTCTGGTACGCCAAAGTGCTGATAAGCTCCTAATAACGTTAACTGGAGCCGAAAAGAAAGCTCTTTTGCAAATACAATCAAATCCAGCTGACTCCCTGGAGCCGCCCTCCCTCAAGTCGAAGATTGTTGCCTCTGAAGGTAAAACAAAAGAGTGGATTGATAGTCTAAACGCACTTTTGATTAAGGCCGAAGAAGCCGAAAGCATGCTTCCACTGCTTGCATCAAAAGAATCGGCAAAAACAACGCAGCTTGGCTCAGTCGATCTTCCTCAGGTATACTCACCTAAACAGAAGAAACCGCTTGTTTCAAAAAAAATCAGTATTGATCTTTCAATGGTTTCTTCACCTCCAACCACTCTTCAAGAACTTCAAAAAGCTACTAAATGTTTTGAAATGATGATTTCTCAAGGTGAATGGACGCTCTTGAGAAACACTGTTGATGCCTATATCCAAGATATTTCTATACAAAAACTCATTCCTGAAAAGCCTCTGAAAAACTGCAAGGCTATCGCAGAGGTCTATATCCCTTTCCAAGTCATCTCTACTAAGGACTACAAGGAGATTCAAAAAAAATTAACCAACGAAATCGCTCAACAAAAAGCTCTTCTCAAAAAATTACCTAAATCAATTCCTATTGATAACTACAAATCGATTGATAACTTCAATATCCATCAATTAACTATAGCCACCGACAACCTTAAGCTCAAAATCGAGTACCTTGAGAAGGCCAAGGATAATCTTAGATCCCAAGAACCCCTTGACAAGGAATTGATTTCGAACATTGATGAAACAATTAAAAAATACAAAATTAAGATAACCGCTATTGAGGAGGATATAAGCAAAGTCAAGGATGAACTTAGTCCTGATACGTTGAGCAAAATTGAGGACCCTAAGAAGCGCCAAGAAGCAATAATTGCCAACCTAAAAAAAAGAGCAAACCAATTCACCCAAATTCGGGATCTATCTTCTGAAATCGATGAATCTGTTTATAAGTTACTTGAGAATCAAAGAGCTCAAATTTCAAACCAAATATCTCAAGCTAGTCAAAATCTCTCACGGCTACAACAGATCCTCATCAAGACAAGCTTATACACTGCCGACATGTCATCTCCTACTTCAAGTCGTTTAATCTCTGGAGCATATCTTGAATCACAATTTGACAGGCTAAACGTTATGTCATGCACCTCTTATGGAGTGCAATCATCCTTAGTCCCAATCATTACATCAGGCCAGAGTCTCCTTAATTCCATTCAATATTCGACTCTATCCTCGGTAACCTCCGAAAAAGAACGCCAAATCGTTCTCGATCTTAAAAAATACTATTCTGAGCAAAAAAATAGATCTATAGACAACTACCCTCACGACTCAGCCAACTATAAGATTTACAAAGATATATATTGGTATATCCACAGGAAAGGCGGATTCTCAAGATCGATGTATCTCGACTTGAATTTTTTTGGAGCCCTTCCTGATTCATTAGGAGCAACCAGGCAATGCGTATTACTCAACACCCTGATTGCAACAGGGTTTAGTAATGTGCAAGTCCCCATGGGCACAGCTCAAGCAAATGTTAAGCAACTTGTAGAAATGCCTAAGACAATAATTGGTAATCTTTTTACAGGCGTTCGATATGAGACGATTGACTGGGTGGGCGATAGAGATGTCCGAGGCAAAGAAAAAGTTAAAGGCACCGTTCAGTCCCTTCAACCAAATATTGGATCAACGCAAATACAAGTACGTGTACAACGCGGTATCACTAGAATCAATTTATTTCAAGACGAACCATTGGCTCCTGATGCCATTATTATTGAACCCTTCGGCGTTGCCTTAACAGGAATAAAACCACCAAATGTACCAAACCAAGGGCTTGTAAAGGTTACGAAAAAAGAGGAGCGAGAACAGGTATTCGTTAAATACGAAGAGAGTAGCGAAGATCCTTTTGATGATACTGAGGCGGCCATAGCTAGAGAAGGCCGTATCATACCGTTTCTAGAACGAATTAACACCCAAAACTCAAATGAAATAGATACAGCAAGCGGATTGATCAAAAACAATCCAATGGTCTCTGCAGGAGTAAAAAAGGCTGCAGCAGATGAGACCAAATATAAAAAATATGAATCTCCTATATTAACTACGCTTAAAAAGTCGATTTATGGTTCTGGTTCACATGAGGCTCAAATACTAGCAAAAACAAAGAATATTGAAAATTTCACACAGGATCAGCTTAAGGCTCTCTATTTTTTACATCCTGGTTGGGGATCTGAAGGTGCTGAATCTTCCGCTTTGGCTAATTTTTTAGAGCTCCTTGTTACAAACCCAAATCTAGCAACCCGTACCGATACCCAAGCAATTATTACATCTCTCCTTTTCAGACCTGAAGTCCTTCATTCTGACAACCTTATGAAGAACACACAACTTCTTACGCAAATTACACAAAGGCTTTGGAAAAACCATGTCGAGCAAAAAGTTATAAACCCCGAAGGGGCAATAAATTCACTTTCCTTATTGGCAAACCTCTCAACTATTAAAGAGTTCAGAGAAGCCTTAGAAAATGATGTTCAGAGGAATTCTTCACTCTATGCCGGTTTAACTTTGGACGAAGTTAAGAATCCTAACTTCTTCTTCAAAGAATTCAGATATTTTGAAGGAAGTGCACCCGAGAAAATTAAGCTCTATCTAACACAGCTTATTCTTCAGTATACAAAAAATTGCTATCCGAACCGTGATGATTGTAAAAAATTATTTGAAGACCCTGTTTTGTTGAGCGAAACTTTCAGAAGATTTCATTTCGTTCAAACAAAAGTCATTCCCGAAGAGCTTCGTTCGAATGAGGCAATACAGGCCGCATCTTCACTTATGCACAATCTTGAGGTTCTTCTCTCACAAAAAGATCCTAAGACACAAAATTCCATCCTCAATTCTATTTTCAAAAGTGTCCACAGTGAATCCTCAGGCAAAAATCAAAATATTGCTGAAATATGGACTCATGAATCTCCCTACTGGAGAAAAGGGCCCTATACGCTTCGTTTAGATGAAGGACGTATATTTGAAAGTGGCCGTGCAACAGCAACAATAGATACATCAATACAAGAACTTGAAACCTTTAAAAAACTAAAACTCCCGGCTAATATCCTTTGGAAGCATAGTGTAACACGTGAGAGTGCAACCCGTTCATATCAAGTTTATGAAGCATCTATAAAGGTTAAAGAGAAAATAACTCCTGTACGGATCATTCAATATCAAGGTGATGAAGCAAGAATCTCATTTCAAGTGGAAATGAATGGTTCTTGGTACGAGCACGCTTTGACGACTACGGAAAAGGAAGAAGGGAGTCAATCAGTTCAAATCCCTGAAAAACTTAAACTTTTATGTGAAAATAGATCCTTGTGGTTACCTGCAGATCCTCGTAATAAAAAAGCTATTTTAAGTGCACCTCTCTCCGATCTTCAAGATGGTGTTGAGTCAATACTTCCTAAAGAGTTTGTTACTTTAAGTAGTACGAGTAAGGGTGTTCACACAATTCTAGAAGTAGAGAATCCTATTTATGGAAAGCTTATTGATATAGACCCCTCTTCCACTCTTCAACAAATTGCCTCCACAATAG
Source organism: uncultured bacterium (assembly GCA_964577935.1). Taxonomy (GTDB): domain Bacteria; phylum Chlamydiota; class Chlamydiia; order Chlamydiales; family FEN-1388; genus JABDGV01. Next base: position 31,865 of record CAZOAJ010000013.1, read on the forward strand.
ATCTTCGGTTTTTATGTTATGTTTCGAAAGAGGGCGTAAAAAAGCTTATTTTTCCATATACAGCCCTCTCAAATACTTCAAAACCTCTTATTGCAACTATCTCAAATGCACAAGAAGGAGCAAATCTTACATTTGAACATCTTGGATCATCATTTAAATCGGCAGGCGCAAACACGCACAAAAATGAAATACCCTTAATTCCAAGAGGCATCAGCAATTTTTACAGAATCAAAGATGAAAAATCCGGAAAAGAGAAAATCCTTCTCCCCGCACATCGCCTTGTTCCTGTTTATGAAGAGCAAGAGCGTAAAGCACGCCTCGATAGTGATAAAAAAGATGAATCACGATTTATCACTGACGTTCTACCAATAATCAATGATCCAAAACAAATGCTCAGCGTATTAGACATCGAGATACAAGGAACTCCTCCAGATCAAAAATTAGTGCCAAATCCTTCGGATCCAGTTGCAAATGCTTATGTTGCTTACCTCTATATGACCCAAAAAAGGGATGTCGATGCACTCCATTACTTTCAAAAGAGCCTAACAAATTTAACGCCCTCTGACGATCTCATAAAAGTTTATGGATGGATAGATTCTTGGCCAGATAGGTCAGAATCTGCAGTTCTTCTTAAGTGCAGAATGCATCTTGCTCAACTACGTTGGCTACAGCCCATTGGACAGGGGGCTAAAGAAAATAATTCGGTTACAAAATCTGAAATAGTGACAAAACTCGTTAAAGAATTGGTCCAACTTGAAATGGAAAAATTACCTCTTAACGATATGATAGATCTGACATCTGCAGGGCAAGATGCACAAGTAGAATTCGTGACCAAAACATTGAAAAGCGTCTTGGCCCAAATCAATAAACTTCCTCCATCAGAAAAACACATATTTTTTCGACATTTAATCAAAATTGACCCGGGAACTATTTTTGGGGCCATTTCTGCACAAGCAACCGAATCAATAAAAATAGCTGCTAAAAAAGCTATCGATAAAACTATAGCTCCAAAAGCCATTACCCTATTCAAAAAAAATATTCCATTCTTGCCTGAGCTTCTTACCGGATTTATTCTCATTGCAAGTGATGATAGAAAAAAAATTGACACAGACACTCAACTAAACCAATTTTTTTCTGAACTTGCTATTAATCCGGATGGCACTCTGATTTCCTATTTTCCCAGTATTATACATACCATACACTCCCTCAAGAGCGATATTGAAACAATCAAGGATGATGAAGCCAAATTATCAAAGGCAAATAAACGGCTGTTTGAACTCCGCCAGGCAATTATAGGAGCACGGCCAAGAAGTATATTAACTGAAGGGGAACAAGCGAAAAAAGCTATACTTGCCTATATGGACCTCCCTCTCAAAGCTGATGAAAAAAGGGCTGAAAATGTCGAAGAAATCGATCCACAATCACAGCCCCTCACGATGGAATCAATTGCATTTCCAGAAAAGGTTACTACATTAAAAACAGTTTCTTGGTTAGATTTTTTCACCCTTATTTTAAAATCTAAAAATCTAATTTACAATCTTGCAAAAGCGGCAAAAAGTAACGAAGTCGCTGGAAATAACCAAGAAAAAGCTACATCAAAAAAACCTCTCGAAGCAGCAGAAAATGCCCCTGTTAACAAAGACGTTAAAGCTGACTTCCTAGAGTTTGTACAAAAAATTGGTTCATATGATGAAATTAACAGGTTTCTATCACAGATCAGCCTAGAAATTCCAACCATTGGGGAAAATGTTGGAAATATTGTTCAAGAAATGGGAATCGATAATATTCAACAGATTGGGGATACACTCAAACCAGTTGACCTCAATGCTCTTATTAATAACAAAGAAGTCCAAGCTGAGCTATTTCCGACTCTCCTGAAGGAGTTAAAAGAAACCATTCCAGAGCTACTCCTTACGACGGATTCAACTCAACAGGTCATCAAAACATTGCTTCAAACTATTGAACCACAGCCAGAAGTCCAAGCGAATAAAGTCCAAGAGGGTGAAGAACAGAAAGGTAAAGCAGAAGTTCTCCAGCCAGAGAGTAGGCAAAATATACCAACTTCGGCCTTTTCTAAGTGTATTAAGGATTTCAACGAATTTAAACTAGATCATCTCAAAGTAAAAACCGGCTCAGAAGAACTTAAGGATAAAGTACAGAACTTCTTTACAAGTGAGAATATACAACAAGAAACACAGGCATATGTTGCAACCCTTGAGACGTTTACTATTGACGACCAAAATAAATTTAAAATGGAACTTTTGAATTTAGAAAGCCGCGCAAAAGTTTCAAGAAACATTCTCACCTCTCAACAGACCTCTTTAAAGAATGATATTAAAGGTATTGTTAATCCAAGAACAAATAAAAGCCTCCTTGAAAAAACTCAACAAGGTCTTCAAAGATCCCATGAGGAGATTCCATTTGATCAACTCATTGGTGCCTATGTTCAAGGGACGAGTTCCCTCGAAAAAATTCTGATCAGTTATGGTAAACATGTAGACAATGTTCCAAAATTAGAGAAAAAAATTGAGCAGTATCTTTTTACGTCCGTTGCATTGAATCAAGCACAAGAACTGATGAAGAAGGCAAAGGCCATAGCTGAGTCGAAGAATGATCAAGAAATTGACCAAGATGCGCTTCAGGAACTTTATTCTCTTATGAATGCAAAGCAATTCTATGATATTCATTCCCCAAATGGACGCCTCTGCTTAATGCTCGAGTACATGAATGGATATTTATTGAGAGAAGGAAATATCAAGTTAGTTCAAGATTTAGTTGACAACCCGAATGCAATCCGCCAACTGCCTCCCGGCTCTGGAAAGTCTAAAGTAGTTATGCCTCTTATAGCTAAACTTAAGGCGACGGGAACGAACTTATCGACACTCGTGATCCCAGAATGGCTTTATGCCGATGATAGAAAAACTCTCGACCAAGTCCTTAAACAATATTTTGGCCAGGAGCAGTTTTCACTGGACATTCCTTTAGACCAAGAGCCTACCATTGAAGAGCTAGACTTTATTATCTTGCGTGTGGTCGATACAATAAAAAACAAAAACGTCATGCTCACAACAAGATCTAGTCTTCAATCTCTTGTTGATTTATTTGATGAATTAGAAGCGAAACTTGGTAGCGATGAGATCCTGCTGAGCGAGAAACCTAAATTATTACAGAAATATCAAAAAGTAGGGTTTCTCCTTTCGGTCTTTAAAGATCGTATGTCAGCGCTCGTAGATGAAGTAGACTCGATTTTAGACACGCATAGAGAGGTTAATAAGAGCATTGGGAGCGAAAAGCCCAAACTACAGTCTAATGAATATATTCCAGCAGCAGCGCTTTTTGAACTTCTCGTAACCTCAGAAAACAACGATCCTAATTTCGTTGCCTTACAGACAGCAGTTATCAACAACTCACAAGTAGACCTCAATGAAAGTTGCAAGACCGAAGGACTCAAGGTTTTAGCCAACCTTTGGATCGAAAAAATTCTTCCACAGGAACTCGGGGAGAGAGAAAAACAGCAACTTATCGAATATATAACAAGCGGTAAAATAGTCGGTGTAAAGGACCCAAGAGTAATTATAGAATCAATTTCGCCCGATAAAAACATTCAAGAACAGATCATTACTACCAAAGTTTTAATAAGTGAAACCCTACCAAAATCGACACTCCAAAGGGCAGGCAATGTAAAGGATGGATACATACGTCATGGGGATGGCTGGAAAGTAGGACCTTGTGCAAACCCGAATTCAGCTGCAGAAGGATCTGAATTTAGCAGCCGCTTCGAAGTGAGCGCATTTACCCTCTTAAATTATCTACAAAATGGAATTACGAGAGACCAAGCAAAGGCTTCTATCTCTAAATTACGTGAAGAAGTCTACCATGAAATGGCCAGAACCAATACACCATTTGCTGAAACAACAAAATATAATGAAATTAAAACTACACTAGGAATCGATTTATTAGTGATTTCAGATCCTGATCAAGATGTTGATCTGGTTGTTCAAATGGTTAATGACCCTAGCTTCAAAAATCGACGCATCCAATTTTGTCTTAAGTTTCAACTTCCGCAAATTGACTACTCACAGAAACAGGTTAAAGCCAATGCATTCAGTCTTGACTTTGTCTCCAATTCGATGTCAGGCATGACAGGGACTCCATATAATGCAAATACCTTTTCAAATCGCACTAACACAAAGGATGCAGTCACAAAAGGTGCAGATGGCAGGACGCTATTTGCTATTTATAAACATGCTGATTCCGATCAAAAAGATAAAATTAATATCACACCATTAAATGAATCTGCTAATTCTGAAATCTGCGATAAATCACTCGATTTGCTCAAGGAATACGATGGCATTATAGATCCAGGAGCCTATCTAAAAGGTCGATCGTCCGAATTACTTGCTAATGACGCTGCGGAACGCATTAAGAAAGTAGACCCTAAGATTTTGAACATTGTGTACGTAAATGAGAGTGGTGAAATAGTAGCTTTAAATATTCACGATCCAAAACGCACTCCCAGGCTATTTAAATCACTACCCGATGATGAACGTATTCCAGGAACCTATAAGACGATCTACCAGCAATTTGTCGGTGTAGATATTAAACAGAAGCCCGACGCAAAGTTTGCATTAACGATTGGGAACAATCTATTTTCTAAAGATTTAATTCAAGCTATCATGCGATTAAGAGAGCTCCCTAAAGGGCAAAGTGTCGATATTATCTTGAGTGCTGACGCAGAAAAAACAATTAGAAAACTTGTGCAGAAAGAGAATCAACCTCTTGATATAAATGATATTTTAACTTACTGCGAGAATAATCAATCTCAAGTGGTAAAAAAAGATACTCTTGACGCTGAAAAAATTAAATTAAACACATTTGCTAAAAAAGCTATCTTCGAGGCACGAATTCGTGCTGCGGCCTGTGCTCGTGAATCTGATTTAGATTCTATTGTTTCAACCTACGCCAAACGAAAAGAATTTATCGAGTTTGAAGAAAAATCAAGCCTATCGGACTTAGCAAAACCCAAAGAAGAGGTTGATACTGTTAAAGAACTCGAAGAGCTCCAGAAATCTACATTTGCTAAATTGAACCACGAGATCGAGCAAGTTTCACAGCAGGGTGGTGAATTTGAATTCATCAATATGATTTTAGACGATGTCAAGGGACGAGCCCTCTTTGAACCTCTCTTATTAGAAGTCATACGCCTTCGCTCTATTTCAAGTGGCTATGGAATTGACAAACTCGCACAGCCGATTCTTGATGCTCAACTTCAGCAGTTATACAAGGATTCAGCCCCCATTTTAAAGTCATTAAAGGAGAAAGGCTTCCCAATACCGGATAATTTTGACACCGAAACAATAATAACAAAATTTCTTTCGATCCCGTATGCAAAACTGTATGACATTGGAGCGAAGATTAAACTCAAAGAAGCCCAAGCATCTCTTTTAGAGCAAATGGGCGACAAAAAAACCGGAAAGAAGAGCCGTCCTGAAACATTAGTGGATGAAAAACTCATTCCAGAAAGGCACGAGATACTTGCCTCAGGAAATATGGGCAATATTTCTGTTACAGTATCGCAACAGCAACAACAGCAGCAACAGCAACAACAGCAGCAACAGCAACAACAGCAACAACAGCAACAACAGCAACAACAGCAACAACAGCAACAACAGCAGCAAATTTCAATAGGAGATGACCCTTTAGCGGCACGTTGGAAGTCAATATATTCAAATCTATCTGAAGATCATATTAGGAGGATCAAGAACTGTCTTCAAACCACCCATCCAAATGAACCCTCTAACCAAAACTTGACACCCGATCAAATACTAAAAACTCTTCAAAAGATGAAAGGCCTGGTATTCAAGTTTGGATCCACCAAAGAAAATCCCAATGGTTATTTCGAGAATCTTATGATCTCTAAAAACCTTTTGAAAGCTGATAATAGTCCTGCTATCCCTTATAAACCAATCATGCATCTTGTTATCGATTTGGGTGATAGAAAAAATGAACCCGTTTCAATAGCCCACGATAGAAGCGATTTTCAACAGTTTCTTGGGTTTTATGATGTGTCTTCAGATACAGTTAAAGAACAGTTTGTGGGCATTGTACTCACAGACCCCATTCAAATAGCTAAGGGATCGATACCAAAAGATATGGAAGCTAAATGCTTCGAGAGAATTGTAGAAGCCAAAATAGCTACAGGCATAGTTGATTTCTATGATCCAAGAGAAATACAAGCCTTAAGGTCTCTTTTACAAAATCAAGCCAAATCGAATCAGCTCGATGCCTTTTTAGAAAAAATTAAATTGCTCCACCAAGCTCTTTTTGTTCAAAATGCTAAGTTGGACCGTCTAGACATAAGCTCAACAACAGAAAATCAATCTACAATCGCAAAACTAATAAGCGAAATTAAAAATTGTGAGCCTTCACATAGATTGATGAAGGAAGAGGAAATCGACGACGATATATATAAAAATTCTTAAATCATATAGTCAGGAAAGAGGCATATTCTGTTTTAAAGAGATCCTCATTTAGAGTGGTTTTATGAATGAACCTAAGACAAGTCTTGCATTCGACATGAATCAAGCTCTCGAGGAAATAGGTCACGCAATCTCAAAAGAAATTGCAGCAAGCGATCCTCCATCTCAGTTTTCAAGCGCTGTCATGAAAGCTCCTCAATATGAGGAGCAGCTTACTACTCTTTTCAAGACAATTACAGAAACGTTCACTCAAGGAAGCGATCTCCTTTTTACAACACTTACCCTTCTTTCGAAAAGCCGGTCTGAAATTGACATAGAAAAAATTGGTAAAGAGCTACGTCAAGCTCACAAACATTTGAATAAAGAAACCTTTTATGCACTCGCTCGACAAGAGTCTCTTGATTCAAAGTTCTCCCCTGAAAATTTCTTTCATATTTCCGAAGAAACAATAGGCTGTTTATTTGATGCTGCTGCATTTCTTATGGAAGAAAATAAGTTTGAAGATGCCCTAAAAGCATTTAGCTTGATCTGCTCCCTATCTCCAGGCAATTATGATTATTGGCTTGGATTTGGCCACTCAGCATTTCATTGCAAACAGTATGATGCCGCAATTCTTGCCTACTATAAAGCAACCCTCCTCAATGCCTCATCTCCCTGGCCGCTCATTTGGGCAGCAAACAGCGCAGAACAAAAAAATGACATCCGTGGATCTTTAAGCCTTCTCGAGAGATCTTTTGAGCTATGCCAAGAGGCCTCAGAAGAGGATTTTCAAGGACAAGATATCAAGTTACAAGACATCAAGTCATTACAATCAGAGCTGAAGTCAAGGATAGAGTCTTTAAAAGGGATCTCTTAATTTTATTCTGGAGGAAGTTATATGCAGACAAATGCAATTAGTACCCAGCAAACCTCTTTTCAAGAATCAATTCAACAAGCCCCAATTGCTGAACGACCGTCCAGCTTGACCCCGACAAAAGTAACAAAAAGCGACAAACAAATTACCTCAAATGATGTTGATCTACAAAAGAATCAATGTTGCTTTAATCCCGCCCTCGAAGGAACTCTCAAAGTTTTTGCCGGGATGGGTTGCGCAGTAATTTTTACAGCATTTCTTCCCGTTCTGGGCGTCCCTGCCCTAGTCGGCGCCTGCATGATGTTAAGCAATAGCGAGAAAGAAAATATGCTTGCGCTCCTCAAGGAAAAAAAATCTCGTGGTCAACCTGTGGATCAAAAGCAAATAGCAGAACTTGAAGAAGCAATAGCAAATGATCCAGTCCAAAATATTGGATTTTTTTTAGCGTTCTTTCCGGCCACAGCAATCACATGCCTCCATGATGTCTACAACCAAATAACGGATGCAACTGTATAGAAATCTAAATCCACTTATCATCGATTGCTATATATGTATTATTTTATTTACATAGAGTAACGTACATATTAACTGGAGCCGTGAATGGAACTTCAACAAATACTTGGCAGAGAACTGACTCAAATCCTTCATGACGCAACCCATAATCTCGCTCGAATAGCTGAAGATCACGTTCCTCAAACGCCTCTTAAAAGCTCAAAAGCAAAAGTACAAGAAATAGAACAAGAAACAAACAAGTCTTTTGATAAACTTGCTTCCGATTTTTCCACTGCAGCAAAAACTCTCTTTTCGAGCCTTAAAGATCTTTCGAAAACAGATCCTGAAATCGATATAGAAAGCATTATCCGTGAATTCGATCAGGCAAAGAACAGATTAAACATACATGACATGAAAACCAACGCTATGAAGCTCGGAGAGAGCTTAGTCGGGAATCTGGCTCCTCCGGATACAGAATTTGTTGATTTAAGCGAAACAACAGCCAAAGCACTTTATACAGCCGCAAGTTCTGTGCTGAAAGATAAACGCTATGACGATGCTCAAGGCATATTTTCACTTTTGAGCAGCGTTGCTCCAAAAAATTATAATTACTGGATCGGCTATGGCCATTCAGCCTACTTTAATCAACAATACAACGTTTCGATCTTAGCCTATTTTGTAGCAACATCCCTCTCTCCTGAAAACCACTGGCCACTTATTTGGGCAGCAAATGCCTGTGAAGCTAAGAAAGATTCTGCAGGAGCATTCGATCTCCTCAAGCGTGCAAAAGAACTTATCATAGAAACAAGCCTAAGAGATTCAGGTCTCTTATTGGAAGAGATTGAGAACCGAATGAGCCAACTTCAAATCATTAAATAGCACGCCGAGGAGAAGATATATGGCAATTTCTTTAGACGGAGCCAGAAATGCATATAACGAAAAATCATCCGCTAGCACGCCTCGTTCCTCGACCATGACTCGTGTAGAAGATACACAATATATCACTCAAGTGGCAAATTCAATTCAAACTCAAGAAAATCTAGAAATCTTTAGAGAAGCACTTGGAGAGACTTTTGCACTTATTCCGGAAATTGCAGGCAAATTGATAGCAGGCGCTGCGATACTGCCGCTTGTTGCGATATCTATAGTGTTTTTTCCTCTCACGATCTCAGGCCTATTTTTAACAAGCTCCGGGGAACAAGATATAAAAGAGGGACAAGAAACTCGAGGTCAAGTCAAAGTTGCCATGGGAGTTGTCTTGCACGCGTCCTTTATCTTAGCTTTGTATTGTATCTATCATTGTTTTAGAGAAGAATTACAAGGTCAAATATGAGCTCAAGTCTAAATCCAATCAATAACGACACGCAAACACAACCCGTTTTCACAAAGAAGCCTAGCGCCACACAAACTTCAACTAAGACTCCGGATTATGATCAAGAGACGTTCCAACGAGTGAACGAAGGCACTTTGCACGCAAACGACAACAAAGCAAGCTTCATCTCAGCCCTGGATAAAACTTCACCTATGTCATATACTGCTACAAGGGCCTTAGTAGGTGCTATATCCGTTCCTCTCTTTATCACAGCCGTTATATTCTTTCCGTTGACAATCACCGGAGCCTGGTTAACGACTACCGGACAAAATCAAAGAGTTCTGGGAAAATTTGACAATAAACAGGACGAGATTAACGCTGGGACTCTCAAATATAATATCGGATGCGTCCTTGCAATAGCCCTTAGACTTGGCTTAATGTGCTCATACTTTGCTATTAAAGGCGACAAAAGCCCTTAAAATTACCATTTCCATTTTAAAAATTCGTGAAGAAACGAATGCCTAATATTTTCTTGACGCAAAAAACAGTGCATATGGACCACCCTTCTCTCTTTCTGATTTAGAAAAAGCTAAGAAAGACAATTCTATGATTTTTCGAGTCGATTATATTTCGTCCTGATAGCAATATTTACAGCAATTAGGGCTCAAGCATGCGAAAACGAGGAGAGCGAAAAGATGAAAAAGATACAGATATATGAAGCCGAGAAAAAGATCGTGGGAATAAAAACTAGAACAAATAATCGGTTAGAGACAAATTCATTGGAAGGGAAAATTTTTCCTATAGTAAAGCATTACTTTCATCAAAATATTGCAGCAAGCATACCAAATCGAATTCATCCAGGGACAACGCTTTGTATCTATACCAACTATGAGAGTGACCACCACCATGATTACACTTATTTTATTGGAGAAGAGGTCTCATCCTTTGAAGGCATAACCGATGATTTAGAGACTTTAGTAATTCCTCCTCAAAACTACATAAAATTCACTAACGGTCCTGATGCTATGCCAGATGTAGTCCAAAAACCCTGGCAGCAAATCTGGCAAATGACGCCTGAAGAACTCGGTGGAACACGCTCTTACATCTCAGATTTTGAAATCTATGACGAAAGATCTAGGGATCATCAAAATATCGTTTTGGATATTTATATCGGAGTTCAATAGAAAAAAATGTCTACGCATTTCAAAACCTTAGAGATTTCTCAATGGAAACGTAGAGAATATTTTGAACACTACCTCAATCATGTCCCATGCAGCTACAGCATGACTCTTAACCTGGACTTGACGGTACTGCTTAAAGAAATCAAAAAACGAGATATTAAACTTTATCCTACGATGATCTATTTGCTCTCTATGATCGTAAATAGACATGAAGAATTTCGCATGGCTATTGATAAAGATGCGAGAGTTGGAGTTTTTGATTTCCTTCACCCGTCTTACACAATCTTTCAAAATTCTACTGAGACATTTACAAATGTTTGGACTGAGTACACTCAATCATTCCTTGAATTTTATAGTCAGTATGAGTCAGATGTAAGGGATTATGGTCTAGTCAAAAGCTTTATGGGGAAACCAGATACGCCACCAAATATTTTTACTATTTCAAGCATTCCTTGGGTCAGTTTTACAGGCTTTAACTTAAGCTTGCCAAGATCGCAAGACTATCTTCTCCCTATTTTCACAACAGGTAAGTATTTCCATGAAGATGACAAAACCTGGCTACCAATCGCAATCCAAGTGCATCACGCTGTTTGTGATGGGTTCCATCTTGCGAGATTCGTAAATGAATTGCAAGAAGCCATGAACGCATTCTTTCACACGGATTAAAAATATTATTATTTACTAAACCCATAGTACGCTCGTGGCACAGCAAACACTTATTTATACCGTCCGAATCAAAGTAGAATAGTGTTCATCTTTTGGTGCGATGGTGAACCCAAATTTTTTCGCAAGGGCAAGCATTCCCACATTCTCATTTAAAACAGTCGCTTCAATGGTCTCAAATCCTTCTTCTCTTGCTACCCCTAACGCACATTCAATGAGCTCTGTTCCCAGACCAAGCTGTTGAAAGTCATCTCGAATAATCAACTTCAAATCAGATTGTCTCGTTCCAGGTATCCTTGACATACGAACGACTCCCGCGATTAACGTAGAATGTGCCCCAGAATTTACTTCAGCGCAAAGAGCAATTTCATTATCGAAATCAGTCGTACAAATCCGAAGCAATCTTTCATGGGCAATTCGCTTATCGAGCGATACAAACTCAAAAAAGCGCTGTCGAACACTATTCTCCGAAAGCTCTTTATGAAATTCTACAATTGCTGCTTCATCTTCAGGCCTTATGGGTCGAATAAGAGCCCTTCGACCATCCTTTAATACCCCCTCAAAAACGAGATCTATAGGATAAGGCCGCATCGCTAAAGAGGGTATAACGTCATTAATTCCATGTAACACAATCCGAGCATCAAGGGCCATCACCCCATCAGAAGTCGCAAGTATAGGGTTCATATCACATTCAGAAATCGATCTTATTTCTGTAACAAGATATGAAAATCGAACCAAAAGCTCTTCTAAAATACCTTCTGGAATAGGCTTCATTCCTCGAAAGCCTTTTAATGCCTGGGAGATCTTTGTCTTATTAATAGCATGCCGTGCCAATGTCGTATTCAATGGAGGAAGGGCTAAAACTCGATCTTGAAAAACTTCTACAAATACCCCACCTGCACCGAAAAGAATAACCGGGCCAAACTGAGGATCGGTTGTAGAACCCATGATCAGCTCTATACCCTTGGAAGTAATCATCTTCTGAACCGAAACACCTAGGAATGCCTCACGAGAATACTTTTGAAGGACTGCACGTTCAATATCCTCAAAAGCCTTTTCAACCTGCTCGATCGAATTAAGGTTTAACTTAACTCCTCCTATGTCGCTTTTATGAGTAATAATCTCTGAATGAACCTTTAAAACGACTGGAAAGCCCATCTGAACCGCTGCATTCTTGGCTTCGTATGCAGAATGAGCAAGTACGGTCGGAACCGTAGAAATGCCATACATACTGAGAAGATCTTTGGACTCATACTCAGTCAATAACGTTCTTCCTTCACTACGAACGCGGTCTATAAGCCTTGTTACTTTATGAATACGATCTTTTGCCTGCTGTAAGTGCTCTCCTACAACATCGATCATCGGTGTTTCATAAATTTTCTTAAGCCGAACGCTATACTTCCACATGAGACCAAATGTTTTTGCAGCATCATCTGGATACTGAAATGATGGTATATTTGCACTATTCAGAGTCTCAATACCTTTTCGAACAGATGATCTCCCCATCCAACTGGCAAGAAGTGGTTTATCGTTGAGAGAGCCAAATCTTCGTAAACAATCGGCTGTCGTGGTTGCATCGGTCATATCTTGAGGAGATAAAATTACCAATATGCCATCAACATTCCTATCTTTTGCCACAAATGTGATTGCTTTTTCATACCTTTCGGGGCTTGCATCGCCCAAAATATCAACTGGATTCGCATGGCTCCATGCTTCAGGTAAAAATTTGTTCAGCGATTCAATGGTTCCATCTTCAAGGACCGCTATCTTGGCACCTCCTTCTACAGCCGCATCAGTAGCAAGAACAGATGGACCGCCTGCATTAGTGATCAAGGCAAGATTTGGTCCTTTTGGACGTGGCTGACGACCCAAAACTTCCGCCATATCAAACAGCTCACTGATCGAATCTACCCGAAGAACTCCAACTCGTTCAAGAGCTGCGTCAAAGACAGCATCGCTTCCAGCAAGTGATCCTGTATGGGACGCTGCAGCCTTTGCTGCTTCAAGAGACCTTCCTGATTTAATGACAATAATAGGCTTATCGAGGGCAACATGACGTGCTGCTGCAAGGAATGAGCGAGGGTTTCCAATCGTTTCCATATACATAAGAATACTTTTTGTATTTGGATCCTTTCCAAGATAGTGAATTACATCCCCCCAATCGACATCCGCCATTGAACCAATAGAAACAAAAAGGGAAAAACCAATCCTCTCTTCAAAACTCCAGTCAAGAACGGCCGTGCACATTGCACCAGATTGACTGATAAAACCTATAGAACCCGGAAGCGCAATACCACGCGCAAAGGAAGCGTTCAGCCCAAAATGCGGATTCATAACACCAAGACAGTTTGGTCCGATAATTCGTAGAGAGCCTCTCTTTGCTTCTTCAAGCACCTGCTGCTCAAGTACATATCCTTCAACACCAAGCTCTTTAAATCCTGCTGAAATAATAATTGCTGTCTTTACTCTGCAATCGACGCATTCACGAATAATCGCCGGAACTGTTTTGGCAGGAGTAACAATCACCGCAAGATCTATAGGCTCGGGAATCTCAGATATAGTATGAAAACATTTAAGCCCAAGAACCTCATCTCGTTTAGGATTGATTGGATAGACTCTTGAAGCCATTTTACCGGCAAGAAGATTCTGGATAAGAGTCCTTCCCACAGAACCGACGTCATCTTTTGCTCCAATAACTGCTACTGACCTTGGTTGAAAGAGAGACTGGAGTGGATGAGGATAGGTTTGAATAAAATCTTGAAGCGGATCTTTGAAAATGAGAGATTCCATGACAAAAACAAAATGTTTATTGACACTCTTTTACGAGAAGCCGGATTTTACAGAAACTTAAAATAGGGACCCCTAAATTGAATGCTGTATACACTCAATTGACTCAAATTGAGGTGTTAGCACGGTTTAAATTAAGCTTGCCTTGATTTGGTTGTTTTTGCTTATTGTGGTGAACGAGCCATATAAGAGCGCCTAGAATGAGTATTTCCGCATCTAAGTCTCAGATGGAATTTTCTGATTCTTCTCCAATTAATGCAGATTCATGTTTAGATTCAACACGTTTAGATTTAAGACCTCTCTCTGATGATTATATCGCACATATTGCAGCATTTCTTCCGCTCGATGATGCTCAAGACTTATTGATCGGACACGTTTCACGCGAGCAAAAAAATCGCTACACCAAAGCCAAGCGTATATTTTCGCTTTTCTTCAGAACCTGTATTCTTAATAGACAAGACTCTCTTAAAATCATTCGAACGGCCGCTCAATCTAATTCTTGTCCAATTGATAAAAACGAGCTTTTGCAGCTTATTATCCTTAATCGAACGATCCCTTCCAATAAAATTCAACGTCTTAAAAATACAGGATTATTTCCTGAACTATCCCCTCAAGCTTGGTTCATATTAAGAGCCCAATGCAGCCCCTTGAAAAACAATTTGGTGCTGCAAATTCCCGCAGCAAAAAGTTTTAATACCATTCCAAAATGGTCTTATCTGCCCAACATACTGTCTCTCAGCCTTGTATGCACAGCAAAACAACACATATCATTCAAAAATATGTTTCAGGCTTTTCAAATCTTTCCGCGGATCAAGCACCTTAAAATTGAATATGCTGCCTTTTCAACAACATCCTTGGATAAGCTACTTTCTCTTTGCAAGGAATATAACCTCGAGTCTTTAGAGCTCAAAAATTGCACAGGACTGGAACTTCTTTCAGAGAAGATCCTTTCCATGCACACTCATTACGAATCCTCGAGCCTTGAGAGATCTCTGAGCAATTTGACTCTAGAAAACGAGGACGAAGTCGAAGCAATCAGTCATTCGAATAGACTCATACCGCCTTTATATAACCTTAAGCAATTATCTCTTCCCTCATGCGAAATAGATAGCATTTGGAAGGCAATTTCGACGCTACCAAACCTCGAAGAACTCTTAGTAACCGGACAAGACCTTTCAACAATCCCTGATTCGTTGTCCATAAAAGCACCAAGGATTCAGAGCCTCTATCTTCTTGAATGCAAAAATGCAACGAAAACTACTAAAGACTCGTTTGTAAAGCTGGGCTCGTGGCTAAAACATCTTCCCTTGTCCCATTTCGGAATAAGTGGAACTCTAGAGAGCCCCTTCACATCAAACTGCTATTCAATACTCTCAGAGCTCAAAAATCCACTTAAACTGCTTTATTTCGATAACATAAAAAGCGGTAAATTACCCTCTGTAACCTTAACAACGCTTGAGCAGCTATACCTTCCTTCTGACTTCCTATCGTCCGATAAAGAAAATGAATGGCTTAAATCGCTGTTAGAACAAAACAAGCAGCTTTCAATATTAAAAATTTGCGGCTGGACACTCTGCCCTGATAACTCTTTGCTGAATTGCTTGAATATTCCATCGCTTTCTATTTTCAACGCACGCTGGATGACTTCTTCTCACTTTGCAAAGATCTGCAGTCTTAAAAACATATCAGAACTTGAGATCGGCTTAACTAAAAACATAGTTTGGGACAATATAAAAAATATCCAGTACCAGCATATTAAAACCCTAAGAATACATTGTACTCGTCTCAACACACGTGACCTCCAAACAATTTGCTCCTCTTTTCCAAAAGTTGAAATTCTTGATCTCCAGGGAGTGTTGCAGCTCCCTAAAAAAGGATTGCGTGCCCTAAAATCACTCGAGTGTCTTCAGGAACTAGACCTTGGGAAAGCAGCAATACCAAGTCGATTACTCAAGGACCTTCAAGAAATTGCTAAAAGGAGAGAAAGTTTTTTAAGACTCTTATCTTTTGGCTCTCCCTATTCATCAAGAAAGTCACACCTTGATTCTGTTAAAGATAATTCTTTATATCAATTAACTAATGCTTTAAAATCTATTTATATAGAATAATTTTTATAAAAAAACAAAAAGCATTATTAATGAAAAAAATTGTAATTTTACTTCTTTGTTCTATGGCATCTTGCTGCAAAATGGTCAACGGAACCCATCAAGCAATTACCATTCAAAATCTCCCGAAAGATGCTGTTGTCGTAGTCTCTGATGACCACTCATCTAAAATTGCACTCTCAGACTCGCTTAATCTCGCAAGATCTTCGCCCTATACAGTCCACATTCATAAACCAGGCCATATCAGCCAAGAGATTGAGGTCTACAGAGCATTAAGTCCTCTCGTTATAAGTTATGCTCTGCCTGGTGGCGCGATTATGCTGGCGGTTGATGCTGAGTCAAGCTCTCAGTTTAACCTTCACCCTGCAAATATTGTTGCCGATTTGACCCCCAGAGAAGAATGGGAATACAGTACCCAAACAATCAGGCAAGAGGAGATAAAAACCACAGCGCTTCTCAATTACCGATCGATAATTCGTGCAACTCGGGGATAATCAGGAACTGAGCAAGAAGCAAGTTATGATTAATCATATTGAGCAGATCTCTCTAAGTACGTTATGATTACCCTTTTTATCCCCTGAATTTCAGGGGTAACTCCTTGAAGTCTAGGGGGTCTTGAAAAGAAGTGGCTCACTCAATTGAATTTGTTGAAGTCTGTAAGGCCTTTGGATCTACCATAGCTCTCGATAAAGTTTCGTTTTTTGTTGAAGGAGGCCAATTTTTTTCAATTCTAGGCCCAAGCGGCTGTGGAAAAACAACCCTTCTTCGTCTTGTAGCAGGATTTGAAAAGCCTGACTCTGGCCGAATTCTCATCGATGGAAAAGATATCACTGATCTTCCAGCAAACAAACGGCCCGTAAACACAGTCTTTCAAAACTACGCGCTCTTTCCACATTTATCTCTTAGAGAAAACATTGCCTTTGGACTACGCGTTCAGGGAAAAAGCGAACAATTCATCAATAAGGAAGTTGATGAAATGCTCGAGTTTATCCAGATGGAAACTTATGCGGATAAGAAGCCAGATCAAATCAGTGGGGGGCAAAAACAAAGAGTGGCTATTGCCCGAGCCTTGATTAATCATCCTAAAGTCCTTCTCCTTGATGAATCCCTCTCCGCTCTCGACTTAAAGCTTCGTCAAAAAATGCTTTTTGAACTTGATAGAATCCACGATGAAGTGGGAATTACGTTTCTCTTTATTACACATGACCAGACAGAAGCTATGGCTGTGAGTGATAAAATTTTAGTTCTCAACAAGGGAAAAATTGAACAAATCGGAACACCTGCCGAACTCTATGAATCCCCAAAAAGTAGCTTTGTAGCAGCTTTTATAGGAGATACAAACTTTCTTGATGGTATTGTTTCTGAAAAAGTTCGACGCGACTACAGCCAGTTGATCATCGAAGATATTCCTCCTATCCTCTGTTTCAATGATAAACAACTGCGTGTAGGAGAACTTGTTCACCTTTCTCTCAGACCGGAAAAACTCCACATTTCTAAAGAACCTCCAGAAGAACATCCCCTCAAAAACATTGTCCGAGGCAAAGTTGAGGATATAGTCTATAAGGGAGATCATACGAAATACTGGGTACGTATCGGATCATACCGGATAGCTGTCAGCCAGCAACATAGCCGTTTTCTCCTCGACACAAAGCAGATAACATGGAACGACGAAGTCTATCTATGGTGGCATGCAGACGACGGATACATACTTGAAAAGTATAATGAGCGCGATGAAAAGCTTGTAGAAGCGCCTCCTGAAGAGGAATTTGAAGATGTGGATCAAAAAGCTGAATTGTCTGCCCTTGAAAGCATAGATGATACACCAAAGGAATAATGGGTGAAAAAAACGCTCAATTATAGAAAATTCTACGAGCTATGGATCACGGCTCCCTCATTTTTATGGCTTATCCTCTTTTTTCTTATTCCCACGCTTATTGTCGCTACATTTTCAATTCGTGTCCCAGAACCTGATGGAGGACTTGGTAAAGGCTGGAGTTTTGGGACGTTAGATATTCTCTTAGAACCTAAAATTATACTTCTCTTTATACGGACGTTAGTGCTTTCGCTTACGGCAACCATGAGCTCGATACTCATTGCAATACCAGTTGCCTATACTATGGCAAGAAGCTCAAAACGGATTCAGCATCTGCTTCTGCTTCTTGTTATCGTGCCATTTTGGAGCAGCTTCCTGGTACGAATTTTTGCATGGAAATCGTTACTTCACCCAGATGGCCTGCTCAAACAAGCTCTCGTTTTCTTTCATGTTATCGATGAAAGCACAACACTCCTTTATAACGATTTCGCTGTGATTTCAGTAATGATGTACACCTATATCCCATTTGCAATCCTCCCTCTCTACGCATCTTTTTCAAAGTTTAATTTTCAACTTTTTGAAGCAGCTTATGATCTTGGAGCGACGAAAACACAAGCCTTCTTCAAAATCTTTATCCCAAATATCAAGTGGTCCCTTATAAGTGCAGCAAGCATGGTTTTTATTCCATGCATAGGAGCCTATGTTATCCCAGACCTCGTCGGAGGAACCTCTGCGGAGATGGTCGGGAATAAAATTGCTCAAAAGCTTTTCTATGACAGAAATGTGCCGGATGCAAGCGTCTTATCTACTGCCTTAACGCTTCTTATTCTTCTTCCAGCTCTTGCTTGGACTGTAGTTAAGCCATTTTCTGGATCTCGAGGCGCTCAATGAAAACAACGACTCATAAGGGCATCAAGACAAATACCTCCGATAAATTTTCCAAAATTGGACCATTTGCCAAATCGCTTACTCTGATAGCAATTCTTCTCCTCTATTTACCAATACTAATGCTTGTGATTTCGTCCTTCAACGAATCGCGTTACGGGGGCGAATGGACTGGCTTTTCTTTAAAGTGGTATATACGGCTCTTTGAAGAAGAGCAGCTTTGGAAAGCTCTCCGCAATTCAGTTTTAATTGCCTGCACAACAACAATTGCCTCTACAATACTTGGAACTACGGCAGCTTTAGCCCTCACTCGCTATTCAACTACGCTGCAAAGATTTCACTGGGGGCTTCTCTATTCCCCTTTAATTGTTCCCGATCTCTTAATGGGGGTGAGTCTTCTTGTTCTCTTTGTCCTCATCCATGTGAAGCTTGGACTTTTTACAGTTTTCATAGCGCACACTACGTTTTGTTTAAGCTATGTGGCGATGATCATTCAAGGTAGACTTAGATTGTTTGATCAATCAATTATAGAAGCTGCGTACGATTTAGGAGCATCCAGCTGGAGCGTTTTTTGGAGAATCAAAATTCCAATGCTTCTTCCAGCACTCTTTGGCGGAGCCTTATTAGCGTTTACGCTCTCCTTGGATGATTTTGTTATTTCTTTTTTTGTAGTCGGTCCAGGAGCCACAACCCTTCCCATTTACGTATATAGCATGATCAAGTTTGGATCACCCCCCCTTGTCAATGCTTTATCAACATTGCTACTTATCGTTACCTTCTCGCTTGCTTGGGTAGGTCAAAAATTTTTGAAGGAGGTTTAGCATAATGAAAAAACTTCTATGCCTTCCTTTGTTTGTTTTGATCATCTGCCTATACACTCTTTCAAGCTGCTCTAAATCAAATAAAGTACTCCATGTATACATGTGGAGCGACTACATTAGACCTGATCTTATTTCTCAATTTGAAGAAGAGTTTAACTGCAAGGTAACTGTCGATACGTATGATTCAAATGAATCTATGTATACAAAACTCTTATTCGGCGCCGAAGGCTACGACGTCCTCTTTCCAAGCACCTATTACCTAGACCTGATGATTGGACGTGATTTTATTGATAAGCTTGATTTAAACCTCCTTCCAAATGCCTCTTTAATAGACTGGAAAAGACTCTCCGATTGGGGATTAGAACATTCAGAATATGGCCTGCCGTATATGGTAAGTTTTTCGGGTCTTGGATACAGAAAAGATCGCATTCCAGAACCAACATCATGGGATATATTTGCAGATGCACACCTTAAGGGACGAATGACTCTGCTCAATGATCCTCGTGAAACAATAGGAGCAGCTCTTCGCTTCCTAGGCTATAGCATCAATACATATGAGCCAGCTAAAATCAATGAGGCTAAGGAAGTTGTCCTCAGGTGGAAAACCAACTGTGCAAAGTTTGAAAGTGAACAATATAAAAATGGAATTGCAAGCGCCGAATTTCTTGTCTCACACGGGTATAGTAGCGATCTACTGCAAGTTGCTCGAGAAATACCTGAAGTTGGCTTTGCCTACCCTAAAGAAGGGTCTATTGCCGCCTGCGACTGCGCCGTCGTCATGAAACATTCAACAGAAAAAGAACTTGCGCACGCCTTTATCAACTTTCTCCAGCGACCAGAAATAGCCAAAGAGAACATGCTCACCACCTGCGCTTTCTGTCCAAATCTTAAGGCGCTTGAATCCATGACTTTTGAAGAACGCATGGAGGGGCAGCGCTATCCCTCTGCCTCTATGACCCAAGCTGAGTGTATTCGCCATGTTTTTCAAGCTCAAATGCTTTATATAAAAGCCTGGGATCAAATCAAGTCCACAAATTAAGATCCGATCTTTTCACAATAACAACTGCGTAAGAATTAAGCCGCATACTGCTTTGGATAAACCACGTTCAAAGATGTCACTGCAGATTACTCGCCTTTGCTGTAGACTGAATGTCTAATTTAGACTAAAATGTCTATAATCAAGAGAGGAGCAAATGACAATCAATACATATGAACATATTGCTGAAGCAGTATGTCGTCTTTTTAGTCCCCTCGTTGAAGTAGTTCTTCACGACCTCAAAACAAATACAATTACTGGAATATATAATCCATTTTCCGGTCGATCAATTGGAGACGAATCACTCCTCAACATTGAGGTTCAGCCCTCACAATGGCCTGATATCTTTGAACCTTACGAAAAAATTGACTCCGATGGAAAAAAACTCAAATCGATATCAATCACCCTCCGAGATGAAAGATCAAGGCCAATCGGGTTAATGTGTATAAACTTCGATACTTCACGTTTTGAAGAAATCAAGCAATTTCTAGAGCTTTTCTGTAAAAACACAGCAAAAGAGAAGCCACCCCTCCTCTTCAAAGAAGATTGGAAAGATAAAATACATACCTATATTCATTCATATACGCTCAGCCTCAACAAGAACATTTCATCTCTTTCTAAGAGAGAAAAAATTGATCTGATACACAAACTAGAAGCAGAGGGAGCTTTTGAAGCTAAGAACGCTGCAGTCTATATAGGATCACTTCTTGATATCTCACGAGCCACGGTCTACAACTATCTAACAAAGAAAAATGTATGAACCTACCTGAATTTAAGCTGGAAACATATTTTGCCGAATGGGAGTTCAAAGCGCCTCACCTGCTCTGCTGCTCAGATATGCAAACTATCAGAATGAATGAACTTCTTAATATGGCAGACTCAAGCCTTCTTGAACGATGGAACTCTTTAAGTCTTGGATACACGGAAACAAAAGGTGATCCAGAGCTGCGCAGAGAGATTTCTCAACTCTATTCATATATTTCTCAGGACGAGGTTCTCGTCTGTCCAGGAGCTGAAGAAGCAATTTATGCAACCTTCAAAGCACTGATCACATCAGATGATCATGTACTTGTATTTACACCGTGTTATGAATCTCTACAAACGATTCCTGAATCAACAGGGGCATCTGTAACCGCGATACCTTTAAGCGAAGAAAATAATTGGAAGATCGATTTGTCTCTTGTTCGCCAATCGGTACGCCCAAACACAAAATGGATTATTTTGAATGCTCCGCATAATCCAACAGGGGCTATTCCGGACAGATCAACCATAGATGGTTTAATCGAAATTGCCAAAGAGTGCGATGCATATATCTTCTGCGATGAAGTATATCGATATCTAGAAATTTGCGAAGAGGATCGCCTTCCCCCTATTGTTGACCTCTACGAAAAAGGAATAAGCTGCTCCGTGCTCTCTAAAGCTTTCGGTCTCTCTGGGCTTAGAATTGGCTGGATAGCTTGTCGTAATCAAAAAGCCTTAGACCTGGCTCAAGGGTATAAACATTACCTTTCAATCTGCAATAGCGCTCCATCAGAAGTGCTAGGAATAATAGCATTGCGAAACAGAAAATCAATTCTTTCAAAGAATCGAGCACTTCTTCTCCAAAACTTCAATCTGCTTTCCGAATGCATAGAATCACGTAGAAATGTACTTTCATGGATACCTCCAAAAGGAAGTTGCACCGGTGTCGTTCGGCTTAAATCAAATGAATCAATTGATCTGTTTGCAAATAGGCTCGTTGAACAAGAAGGCGTTTTGATTCTTCCAGCAAGCGTCTACAACATGAAAGGGAACTACTTCCGAATCGGTTTTGGAAGAGCAAACTTTGCTGACTCTCTCAAGCGGTTTGAACGATTTCTTGAGAGTTAATTTTTAGTGGTGAATAAAAACTTGAACCAATAGAGATAAGTATAACCATTTGCTGATAAGCGAGTTTCAACATCGAATGATCTGGGATTAATGGCATGGTCTTTAACGGTTCAAAATTCAATAAAAAAAATTCCCTTTTAAACGAAAGAGAACTCAACACTTTCTGGAGTTTTACCTCTTCTGAATTACTGAGAACGCGAGTTGCGTTAAAAACTAATCTACATAGATTTTAGGGCCATTAAATCAGA
>CAZOAJ010000014.1:0-49120 GCA_964577935.1 uncultured bacterium
ATCCTCTCTTTTCTACCATCTCTTGAATCTTCCCGTCTTGATCTTTGTGTCGCACTACACGCGAATCGTTATACTCAATCCAGCTAGGGGTTTTGTCTTGAGTGGAGCTTTCAACAGATTTTTCTAGCTCATAGGTGTAGTAATGATTTCCTGCTCCACTGCTGGACAATCCTTCGAACATGATCACAGATCGCATTACATATTCAACAGGTGCATCTGATTCAGAGGGTATCTTCAGAGTATGAGGGATTCCTACCCGATTTTCATTAATACCTGTTTTTGTGGTTCTATTTTGAAGAGAAAATGCAATAGTTGACGGAGCTTTTTCCCCGCTTAATACTTGAGTGGGAGAGAGAGCGTTTGTTTTTCCATCGATCACATCTTGCAGTGAGGTTGCATCAGCAATTCTTTGGATAGGGATTTCTCTAAGAGGGACAGGTAATGGTTTTTGTTTATTCTTATGGAAGCTATAGAGAGATCTTTTTTGCTCATATGATGACAAAATGCAACTGATTAACTCATGTGGGTCGCCGTGCTCTCCTAATGCTTTTTGTACAAGTCCTAGTGACTTTGCCTCTGTGATCCAATCGCGAACTTGAGAAGATGGAATTGTTTTACCCTTTGAGAGCGAATTTGTAATGCTTCCGTAAAGATTATGCACTCTAGTTTCTTTCGGACTTTCTAATGGACGGCAAGCAGCGAGTGCCTGAAATGAAGAGGCAAAATAGCAGCTAGAAGCTTGATAATTTTGCATCCCTCCTCGGAGAGGGACGATGTCGGGCTCAACTGTATTTCCAAATAGAGCATTCCATATTTCCTTTATGATGGAAATTATTTTGGAAAAAATGTCTCCGATACTATTTACAGTTCTTCCTAGGAGGTTGCCAGCTGGAGAGCTTATTTTTACGTCTCCCTGTTCTATTGAATTAGAAGAATATAAAACTTGATAATTAGTATCTGGATGAATCATATTTTTAAAATTAAGTTAACACCAATTATAAAGTAAAATATGGATTTTGTCCACACTCACTCCTCGTGGAAAGATACGATTGCGGCGATAGCAACTCCTCCAGGGGAGGGAGGGATTGCAATTGTCCGGATAAGTGGGCCGCAATCTTTTCAAGTTGCAACTTCGATTTTTTCTGGTTCGATGAATGCATACGAGTCGCACACTGCGCATCTAGGATCTATTTTGACGGCTCAGGGAAAAAAGATCGATCAGGCGCTTGTTTTGGTTTTTAGAAATCCAAAATCATTTACCGGTGAAGATACGATTGAGTTTCATTGTCATGGCGGAGCTTTTATAGCTAAAAAGGTATTGGAAAGAGCTATTGAAGAAGGGGCACGTCCTGCACGTCCTGGTGAGTTTTCATTAAAAGCTTTTATGAATGGCAAAATAGATCTAAGTCAGGCAGAAGCTATTCAAGATCTTATTGGAGCCAAGAGCGAACAGGCTTTAAAGGCTGCAGAAGAGCAGCTAGAAGGAAAGCTTTCGAAAAATGTAGTGAGTATGCAAAAGGAGCTCACCCATATAGCTGCGATCTTGGAGGCTTGGGTTGATTTTCCTGAAGAAGATCTAGAATTTGCTCCTTTTGAAGAAGTGATTAATAAACTCAAAGATATCGCTAAAACAATCGAAAAATATCTCTCTACGTATGAGGAGGGAAGGCGTCTTCGCGATGGGATTCAAGTGAGCTTAGTGGGCGCTCCAAATGTCGGGAAATCCTCTTTGATGAACGCTCTTTTAGGAATAGATCGATCTATTGTATCCCCTATTGCAGGAACCACACGAGATCTTGTCCATGAAGATATTAAGCTCTCGGGAATATCACTTCGTTTAGTCGATACGGCAGGGATTCGAAATCAGGCAGAAATCATCGAAGAAGAGGGTATTCGCCGTTCTCGAAGAGTGATGGAGCAGTCCGATGTTATTCTTCTTGTGATGGATTCAACACGTCCTGACTGTATCGAGAGTAGAGAGCTGCTCGAATCTCTTCCAAAGTCAAAAACAGTTGCTATTTGGAATAAGTCGGACCTTGCGAATCTACATCCTCTTCCGGATATAGGCGTTGATCGTTCAGTTGCTATTTCGGCGCTTCATCTGCAAGGAATAGAAACGCTCAAGAGAACGCTAGAAGATCTTATCTGGCAAAAAGGAGCTCCTCTCCAGCAGGAGGTGACAATCACGAATATCCGGCATAAGAAGGCGCTCGAAGATGCTCATCGATATATAACTCTTGCGATGGGCGGCTTGCAGCAGGTGATTTCTGCAGAATTTGTTGCATTTGATGTCAGATCTGCTTTGATGGAGCTTGGGTCAATCATCGGGACTAATATATCGGAAGATATTTTAGATGCTGTCTTTTCTTCATTCTGCATAGGAAAGTAATCAGCCGTGAACAAAAAGATGCGTGCAAAACTGGTCCAAACAGTATTAGATGAGTATTTCCCGAGTCCTTCGATACCTTTGACTCATAGCGATGTATTTACTCTTCTTGTTGCGGTCGTTCTTTCTGCGCAATGTACCGATAAGAAGGTGAATGAAATCACTCCAAAACTTTTTCAAAGAGCTTCAACTCCAGAAGAGTTTATGCACCTCTTGCCTGATGAGGTTCAATCAATAATTCGCCCCTGCGGGCTATCAGGATCTAAATCAAAGAATCTCATTGAACTATCGAGGATGATTTGTGAGCTTCATCAAGGCCAGGTGCCCCGGACATTTAAAGATCTTGAAGCTCTCCCTGGAGTTGGACATAAGACAGCGTCAGTAGTTATGACTCAAGCTTATAATGAGCCGGCATTCCCTGTTGATACACATATTCACAGGTGTGCAAAGCGATGGGGACTCTCTTCTGGAAAAGATGTGAAAACAACTGAACGTGATTTAAAGCGACTCTTTTCAAAGGGTGTTTGGGGAAAGATACATCTCCAGATTATCTATTTTGCAAGGAAGTATTGCTCAGCAAAAAAACACGATATCGATCAATGTCCAATTTGTTCAAAGATTGCTTCTGGAAGCGTTTGAATAAGATCTGACGCAATCATGCAGTAGGGCGTAAGCGCTTTGGATGCAAATTCACCAGCTCTCCCATGGAGCCAGCAGCCGACAAGCGCTGCATTCAGCAAGCTTAACTTTTGAGATAAAAGGCCTGTTACGATCCCTGTCAGGATATCTCCGGATCCGGCTGTTGCCATGCCTGGATCTCCTTTCGTGACAACGTAGCAGCAGCCATCTGCAAATATGAAAGAAGGGGGACCTTTGAGAATGATACTGCACCCCTGTTCTTGTCCGAAGCTCTCTGTCATTTTGATCAGATCGTATGTTATGGCCATCAATTTCAAGCCTAAAAGATGCCCCATCTCTCTCAAATGAGGAGTAATAAGAGCATTTTTAAGAGAAAGAGAGAGAATTTTTGACCAATAGAGGCCATCGCCGTCAATAACTCTCTTTTCAGGAAGAAGGGGAAAAAATCGCTTTATTATTTCTTCTGCTTCTGTGCTTCTGCCAATCCCGGGGCCAATAAATGCAGCATCTGCTTGAGAAATTGTTTCTAGCCAGCCACTGCATCCTCCTATATCCGTCGGGATGCGAATGATCTCGCGGAGAGCTTGAGCGTAGAATGCATTTTGAGGGGTAAATAATCGAACAATTCCTGCTCCTATCCGCAATGAGGCTTCGGCTGCAAGCAGTGATGCTCCAGGCATCTCCATAGAGCCTGCAATTCCTGCAACGGAACCTGCACTATATTTGTCTCGAAGCCGATTGATTTGAGGCATTCTCGACGTTATATCGCTCTCTTCAATGATAAAAGATGTGCTTTTGGGAATTGGTAGAGAGAGGGGAGCGATGACTAGATTTCCGACATAGCCCCATGCCTTATTCAGAAATAATCCCCACTTAGGGAGATGGCATGCAACTGTTATATCAGCAAGTATAGCTTCTTTTGAAACCTCTCCTAACGTAGAGTCTATCCCAGATGGGATATCTATTGAGTAAACAACCACATTTGGACTTATTCGCTTACATTTATTGACCCAATTTATAGCCGTAAGAGATCTTTCAGATGGTTCTCCGTTAAATCCAATGCCAAAAAGGCCATCAATACAACAGGAAAATTCGGCCAAGTTATATGGGAGGTCTTCAACACATTTACCCCCCTCTTCAATAAATTTTGTTAGCTGCTTGTGATGAAGGCTACTCGGTTTTGATGGTCCTAACAGCCACACAGTGCAAGCAACGTTGGATTTGAGGAGGTAGTATCCTGTGAGAAGAGCATCGGCTCCATTATTGCCAGTTCCTGCGATAATGAGGCACGAAAGAGGGTCGGATTCAAGAATCAGTTTTGATGTTGAGCGTGCTACCTCATCCATCAGGAGTTCAACATTTCCTCCCTGTGCAATAAATTTTTTTTCAATTTCGACCATTTCATCTGACGTAACAATCGGACGCATAGAGGCTACAAATGCTCCTCTTTGATCATTCTTTGCATAAGCTTTGGGACTGCTTCAAAGGGTGAAAGCTCTCCTGCAATGATTTCATGTACGGTATAGCAAATCGGTAGATCAATACCAAATGTATGTCCAAGACGAACTGCCGAATGACATGTTGAGGCTCCCTCGACCACCATGCCAATTTCCTTTTTTGCTTCGTATTCGCTCTTGCCCTGGGCAAGCAGTGATCCAAATCGGAAATTTCGGCTAATTGAGGAAGAGCAGGTGAGAAATAGGTCTCCCATTCCAGAAAGTCCATAGAGAGTTTGAAGCTGGCAGCCCATTGCTTGTGATAGTCTTGAAATTTCATGAAGCCCTCGTGTCATGAGGGCGGCTTTAGCTCCTGTTCCGAGCTTTAATCCATCTGCTATACCACAGGCGATAGCAATAACGTTTTTAAGGGCTCCACCAAGGGCTACCCCAATAATGTCCAGATTGGGATAGACACGAAATGTGGCGGAGGAGAATGCCTTGGAAGTCTCATTAGCAAATGCCAGGTCATACGAACCCATAACGACTGCTGTTGGAAGATCGAAACTTACCTCTTGAGCAAAGCTTGGACCGCTCAAAAGCGCAATTTTATTATGGCCAAGAACCTCTTGCGCGATAACGGGAAGCAGATTTCCTTCTTTTGCATCAAGTCCTTTTGAGGTTAAAACAATTCCTGTTTTTTCAAGCTTCAACTCGCATAAAATATTGAGGATCGATCTTAAGCCTGCTCCGGTTACAGACTCGACGATAAAATCTATTCCTTCTAAACAGGGAGCAATTTCATCAAAATAGGTGATCGATAGCCCTTGAGCTGATACAGGAAGATGGGGATGGTTGTTGCCATGTCTCAAAGTTTCCAAAACATCTTTATCTCTTGTCCATGCCTGAACGTTGTGGCCATTTTTTGCAAGAAGCCTTGCTAAGGAAAAGCCCCACACTCCTTGACCTAACACTGCTATCTTCATGGCGTAGTACCTTCTATCTTCTTTCTTTCAGGGAATTTCCAACCGGAATAGTGTGTATTCCAATCAAAAGCATGAAATGATCCACTCAATAATGCACTTCCTGCATTAGGATATTGTAAAGAATTAATAGATGTTTTTTTAACCATGCCTTCTAATACTTTTAATGCTGTATTTGGAGAATACTCTCCTTCGCGATTTTTAATAGGATAAAACTCATTTTCTCGATCAACTTCCACTATCGATACTCTTTGAAGAGATGCAAGATGATCAAATATAAATCGTTCTAACTTAATGACATCAAGGTCTCCGGCTTTCTTATATGCCGCATGCCAAGAAGTTTTATTTTTTGATAATTTTTTTGCAGTTTCTATGCGAGTGAGAAATTGGGATATGTTGGCATATGGAAAGAGAAACTTGTGGGATGCATCGAGCGCTTTTGTTAATGATGGATCAATTTCAGTGTATTCTAAGACGGTGAGTTTATGGTCTTTAAGGACATAAAGCCCTAGCTTTTCTTCACTACTTTTTCTCTGAACTGCCGCCCATGTCATTTCATCGTCCGACAAAAGGTGATGAACAACCATTTTCATATTGAAGGGTTCTGCACAGATATTATCGACCAGGATCACGGAAAAAAAATCAATTCCGTTTTTATCCCACATCTCTAAGAGACCGCATTTCCCCATAGCTTCAAATAATCCACCATTGCCATCAGGTCCAACTAAGAAAGAACCATCTTCTTGAAGAATGATTTTTTCGTTTTGAGTAAGAAGAGGCATATTCTGCTGCTTGAAGAGCTGTATCGAAGATTCGATACCAAACCAATGCTTCTCTTTAAAATAGGAATACGTTTCATTGTGTGTTGCATCGGAGGTCATGATGCCGATATACAGGGGAGATTGAAGAATTTTTGAAAGGGCTTTTAACTTCTCTATATGAATTTCAAAGAGAGTTGTTCCCTGTAATGGATAAATTCCTTTAGGGCCGGGATATCCTAAACGGCTTCCTTGGCCTCCTGCCATGATGACGCATCCAAGTGGTTTCTTATGGAGAAGCGAAAATGCCTGGCTTTCATCAGGCGATTGTGCAACAGGAGGGGTCAATAGATTTTGAGGCGCGATTTTTTCAATATGAATGTCTACAAGAGCATCATCAAGGTCATTCCAATTAACTGCTTCTATGCTGTCCATTATTGTTTTTTTGAGGCTGTTTGAAGCGGTATCAAGCGCTGTAAGAAGATGCTCTTGGTGAAGTCTGGTTAGTGTGTTTTTGAAGTGCATATCGCCTCTTGAATTGTTTCAAGAACCATTTTTGGCGTTATTTCATACATGCATCGAAAGTCAATAGGACACTTTCTCAAATAGCACGGAGAGCAAGCAACTTTTCGATACAGAATATGTCCAAATGCCCATGGTCCTGTTTTATAAGGATTTGTTGATCCAAATAAGGAAACGGTAGGAACGCCCAATGCAGAAGCAAGATGCATTGGGCCAGAGTCATTAGTAACTAAAAGATTCAAGAGAGATATATGAGCCATAAGTTCTCTTAAGGAAGTCTTTCCTGCTAAATTCACAACTCTAGGCGATAGTCTCGCACATATCTCATCTACTAGAGGTTTTCCATTCAAATCCCCAAAATAGATAATTCGTGCTCTCGGATCAGTTATAAGAGTTTCAGTAACGAGCCTGAACCTTTCCTTAGGCCAGCATTTGGCAGATCCATAGGCTGCTCCAGGGTTAATGCCTATGAGAATGTGATGAGGGAGGATGTCGAAAGATTCCAGAGTTCGTCGGGCTTTCTGGATTTCATCATCCGATAGTGTGAGTGCAGGATCATATATTTTTTGCGGAAGAGATTGGTCTTTGTCGTTTTTAGGCGTATAAAGCTCATTAAGGAGCCTTTGATATGTTATTACCAAATGCTCAGCTTCAATATCTGAAGGTAAATCTATAGGATGTGTTAGTAGGGGTGATCGAAAATGTGTTTTGAACCCAATTCGGATAGGTATATTTGCTCGATAAAGCTCCCAAGCAGTAGAAAATGAGCCGGTAAGAAGAATGCCTGCGTCAAAAGATTCCTGATGGATTCTTTGAACTAATTCAGATCTTGATTTTCTTCTAGCTTTTCCACTTGATTGAGTCTGAATAAATGAATCGATTGGAAGGCCTTTAAGGAGAGAGCAAATGGCTTCCGTGGCTATGACATGTATTTGTGCTTTAGGTATGGCATTTAATATCCCTTGAAGAATAGGCGTTGCCATTACGGCATCTCCTAGCCAATTCGGAAAACGTATGGCAATTTTGGGTGCTATCAAATGGTTGAAGGTCATACTGGATTTTTCTGGCTTAATGCAAGTTGTAGCAATAAAGAGACATTATCAATATCCGGTCTAGCTTTTAGGCTTTGATTAACAGCTTGAACGGCTTGTCCTTTTGGTAGTCCTAGTTTTACCAAGGCAAGAATTGCCTCATCAACTAAGATTTGCTGATTCGGTTTGCCTGTATCTGCCTCTTCAATCGAATAAGAGCTTACTTTATCTTTGAGCTCCAAAATGAGACGTTCTGCGCTTTTTTTCCCAATACCCGGAATTTTACTTAAACTTATTTGATCTTTTCTAAGGATAGCTTGGGCGAATTGAGAAGGAGTAAGGTGAGATGTAATAGTTATGGCGAGTTTTGGCCCTATTCCGGAAACGGTTTGCACATCCAGAAATAAATTACGTTCACTCTTCGTTAAAAACCCAAAAAGGGTCATCGAGTCTTCTCGAGTGACGAGATGGGTAAAGATTGTAAGCTGAGTCCCAAGTGCTGGTGCTTTTGAGGAAAAATTTGTACCAACAATTAAGCAGTAGCCGACTCCGCTCGCTTCTATCGTCGCCTTTTCATCTTCGATATCTGTTAAGGTGCCTTTAAGGTAACTATACATGAATGGAATCCGCTTTGAATGAATTTCAGCTTAGGTAAAATATAACGTATTCTTGCACAGTCCTTTATATCAATTTAGGGTGTTTGTTGATATCTCCACTGCCGGGAAATCGGCTATGTGTGATGGCTATAGCCAGGGCATCTAAAGCATCAATGGGTGCTTTTTCAGCTTGAATGCGTACATATCGGCGAGAGGCAAGGGCGACCTCTTCTTTGCTCGCTCCGCCTCGTCCACATACGGCAAGCTTAATTTCTCTCGGCGGGTATCCAAATGTCGAAAGTTTATGCTTTTTAGCTGCAAGTATAATGCTTGCTAGTGCTGCTCCGAGCTTGAGAGCACTTTGCATATTTTTATGAACAAAGGGAGTCTCTATTGCCACTTCGTCAGGTTGAAATGTTTGGATCAGATAGTCAATCCCTTCATAAATAATTGCGTATCGATCCGAGAGAAGTCTATCTGCAGGTGGTCGTATACATCCAAGGTCTAGAATTTCAGAACATGAGTTTTTTAATATCGAATGCTCTGATTTTGGGATCTCTAGTATGGCATATCCTGTAGCACGTGTGCCAGGATCGACGCCGAGTATTCTTATTTTATCCGGTTTTCGTAGTTCGGTCGATGTCGAAAGCGATATAGCGCTTCTGCGTTGCATGATGAATTTGCCCAGTTTTTAGAACAGATGTCCCGAACGATCAACTTTTTGGCCCTCAAAAAATGAATTCGCTTTTGGAGCACTGCCTTTGTATTCTTCTCTTTCTGGTTCTTTTTCTTTATGAACCTGAAATACTTCGTAGAGCTGAACCGAAAGTCTTTCCGCAAGATGAAACTGATGTAGAAGGCTTTTTAATCGGACGACTTCGCGTTCGATCTCCAAAAGGTCTTCTCGATTGCGTTTCAAATCACTTTCAACAGATTCTTTGGTTTGTCGAAGTGTCTCCATTTCACTTTGAAGGGAGGCTTGAGTTTTTTCTCTTTCTTCTAATTCGATCTGTTGTTGTTCAATCCTGATGGATGCTGCATCTAGTTCTTGAGTTCTTAGAGCCAAGAGTTCATGAAGGGATGAGAGCTCTTCAATCTTATTTCTAAATGCATTTTGGAGAGTCGAAAGATCATCATTAAGCACTTGATGCGATCCCTGGAGTTCAACGTAGCTTAAGTTGAGCTGTTGTTCTTTAGTCTCGAGTATTGAAAGTGCGTCGGATGTTTCAAAAAGTTTTGCCTCTGTGCTGTGGATTCTGGCAGAGAGCTCTTGATTTTTTGTAAGTTCTGCTTGATGTTCGAGTTTTTTATCTTGGAGCTCTTGATTAAGATACGTGCAAAGCTGCTTTTCAGCTTGCAGATCATGCTCTAGTTGTGTTGATTGTGTTTGTAGCTGTAAGTAGTTGTTGTTGAGCATTTCAAGCTCAGATGTAAGAGAAGAACTAAGCTCTTGGCTGACTTTGAGATCTGTTTGGAGTTTTTGGTTGAGCTGGGCAAGTTCTTGAAGTCTTCGAGTTGTTGCAACCTTTTCACATCTTAGCGCTGAAAGCTCATCTTCAAGCTGTTTTTTTTCGATAACAACTTTAAGATAGGCGTTTGTTTGTACGGAATCGTGCGCCTGATGCTTTTGATGGCTGTTTTGAAGTTTTTCAGCCATGGATAGTTGATTCTCAAGCTTGCTTACTTGATCTTCTAAATTTTTTGCATTCTCCCGTGATGATTCCAGTTCATGATTTTTGAGTTCTATCTCTTTATTTTTTCGGAGAATTTCAACTTTTAGTTCTTTTTTAAGATCTTCAAATCTATTTGATAATTCGTGTTTTTCTTGTTGAAGATTCGAAATTTGAATGGTCAATTCAGAGCGAATTTTCGAAAATTGCTCTTGTGCTTGTTCGTATTTTGCAACTTCACGTTGAGTTATTTCTCTCTGTGCGCTTTGAAGTTTGGAGTCAAAGGATTCTTTTTGATTATTTGCAGATTTCAGAGCATGCGCTTGTTCTAGGGATTGGAGCTCTTTTTTGAGAAGATCAACCTCTTGGGATTTCTTTTGAAGCCGTTCTGTATGCTCCTGCTTTTCGATCAGCTGCTTGTCTGTAAGAGTTTTGTTCAACTCTTGCAGATACCTTATTTCTTCTTTGAGTGTTTGATGTAGAGTGTTCTGTGCTTCAAGATCTCTAGTATGGTCTCTTTGGAGGTTGTACTTTTCCTCAAGGGTCTCTTGAACTTTTGCTCCCAGTGCCTTAATGATCGATTTGAGCTGAGAAACTTCGTATACATCTTTTTGATCGTGTTTTTGATCTTGTTTGTCATCTTGATCGAACGTTTGTGCTTGGGCAGAGTCGTGCCTTGTGATTTCGCTTGTCAGCACGTTGGATCTGGCAGTGCTTGATCTTGATGTATCAGGTCTTGCTAGAGCAAGAGTGAGATCTTCTTTCGTAAAACGGCTTCTTTCCATAAGTATCTATACAACGTAAATATGCAGAGTACCTGAACGTCTTTTTTCAGCATCATATTTTTTCAACATTAAGTAGGCATCTAGGAAGATGTGAATTTTTTAGGTGGAGCTGAAAATGGATTCCGATAAATGGATTACGGTCCCTTAACTTTTAATATAAGGCTTTTTCGGATGTCATCGGATATGAGCGTGCTTTGCGCAAAAGGAATCCAAAGTAAAGAAACGCAAGATAAAGAAAATTTGGCCATACCTAACTCTCTAGTAAAAACAGTAAGTCCGACACCAATTGAAGAGAAACAATCCCTCAACTGGGTAGCTGAGATGTTGGCCAAGAACTATTTACAATATGATATTGAACGCGATATTGCTCAGTATGTGTGGAGCTCCTTGCTTGATAAAGTGAAGGTGAAGAACTGTAAGATCGACACCATTTCTGCTCTGTATGAATTATCAAAGATGTGTCAGGGCATTTTAAAGGAAGATGACTTTAGCTATCAACACCTCAACAAAGAACTTCCTCTAGCTGCGTCGATCATCAAAAATCCAGAACTTGCTAAAGCCGAGTTCTCGAAAAAGCCCTATCTCGATGAAATATGTGTACGCATTCAAGATACTGCTGAGCGGTGTCTCTTTCATATTGCTGAATATTATTGTGATCAGAAAAAGCTACAATTACTGTTTGAGAAAGAGTCTCAGAATCAATCAGTAAAAGATCAGTGGAACTTTTCTCAGAGTATAAAACCGAGATATTTTACATGTGTGCCATTCTTTGAATTTCAGGAACTCATCCCAGGAGTCAAAATAAAAAAGCGGGAAGATGCAGAGTCGAATTCTGGAAATAATTGTGCATTTTATGCCTTTGGATCTGAGCCTTGGTATTCTTTAAGAAGCGATCAAGATGATGAGGATATACATATCAACACTCTAAGTTTTTTTTCCAAGAAGGGATGGACACAAATCACATTAAAATCTGCTCAAAGTGGCGATAAGGTTATTTATTTTGATAAAAATCCGTTTGACAAGCCTGCTCAAGTTGACAAGCCTGCTCAAGTTGACAAGTCTGGTCAAGTTGATAAGCCCGCTAAAGTTTTTGCTGTTCATTTTGGCATTATCGATAGGGTCCGGGATGACAAGATCCGCGTTATTTCAAAATTCGGAGGAGGATACCTCTTTCGCCATCCGCTTGAGATTACCTATCTTGAGAGTCCATATGTGGTTTGCATACGAAAAACAAATGACCTCACTTGTACTTTTCTAGAATTAGATCATAATCATTAGATCGTAATCAGATGAGCTAATGTAGGTGCAAATGAAAGAAATATTGGTAACAGGAGCTGCGGGTTTTATAGGCTTCCATGTGGCTAAAAATCTGAGGCAAATGGGGTATCATGTAGTAGGTTTAGACAACTTTTGTCCCTATTATGACGTCTCTCTTAAGCGAGCAAGAGCCGCTCTTTTAAATGAACTCGGAGTTGAAATTATCGAAGCTGATTTCAATGATGAAGGTCTCTTTAATACAATATTTTCTACACATGCTATCTCGTCCGTAGTCCATCTTGGGGCGCAAGCAGGAGCTCGCTATTGGCTGCAAAATCCTGATGCATACATGCAATCAAATATTCAAGGGTTCTATAAACTTCTCGAAGCGTGCAAGACACGCCCCGATATTCGAGTCGTATGGGCGTCGAGCTCTTCAGTCTACGGATCGAATAGAAAGGTTCCCTTTTCACCTCTCGATGCAACAGACCATCCTACAAGCCTTTATGCCGCCACCAAGAAATGTAATGAAGTGATGGCCTATTCCTATCACCATTTATTTAATATTCCGTTAGTAGGCCTTCGTTTTTTCACAGTCTATGGCCCATGGGGTCGCCCTGATATGGCTTATTATAGATTTGTAGAGGCAATAGCAAAGGGAATTCCTATTCAGCTCCATAACTTTGGTAAAATGAAGCGCGATTTCACCTACATAGATGATATTACCCAGGGAGTCTTAGGCGCTCTCTTCTCTGATGTGAGGTATGGTATATATAATCTAGGAAATTCGAGCCCTGTCGCTTTAGAAGATTTTGTTGAGATCATAGAACGAAATTTAGGCAAAAAAGCTCTAGTTGAGAGAGTGGAGATGCAGCCTGGAGAAATGGTTGAGACTTATGCAGACATCACAATGTCAACTCAAGATCTAGGGTTTCTTCCTAAAACTTCACTTGAAACTGGAATTGGTCATTTTGTTCGTTGGTGGAGAGAATATTATCAGCAGTAGAGTTGCAACTTGAGGGAATTAGAAAGAAAAAATCTTCTATTCCTGAAAAATTCTACTCATGAAATCTTCTATTCTTGAAAATTATCTCGTGGCTAAAAAAGCAAGAGCATACTAGGCTGTCGATCATTGCATATTGAAATTTCATGCATGTAATTTCAATATGCAACTACTAAAATATAGAGAATGGTTACGTGATTTTAGCTTAGATCTTGGCGTTTTAGCTTAGAAGAAATGGCAGTGGTCAAGAGGCTAATGGATTGTGTAAGTTTTAAGATAAACAATTGGCATAAGCTGAGGTAGAATGAAGCAGCGGCTCAAAAAAGCCTTACCGATTGTCTGTTGTATCTGCATCTCATCGATGATGGTTTGTGGCTATATTCCTCCACAGGATAGGAAATACCTCGACTACTTTTTAAAGCTTTATGCAGCGCAACTCTTTCGAGATAAAAATTTTGTTCTCGTCTCTTCTTCCTGCTATGTCGGGAAAAAAAATATTGAACGAGTCGAGATGGAGTTCTCTTTTTATAGACCAATGGGGAAACTCAAGTCTCGAGAAGTTATTGTTGATTTAGCCGAGAATCTTCTTGAAGCCATAAATAACGATCCTATTCTTAAAAGACGTGGTTTATTGGACGTTCCGTTTACTTCAGATAGGCTTATTATCGAAGTGAAAACCGATAATATCTTTTCAGCGAATGCGGATGTTGAAACGATCAAGCGTATTCGTTTAAAGAAAAATACGATTACGTATGATACCTATCCTTGGTCAGACCTGCTTACCGCAGGATCAAATACGTTTACAGAAGATTATTGCGTTGCTCGTATGATGTGCGGCAAGCCTGTATCCTATAACGATTATGAGAATAGACACACCTATTATAAGAACTTTAAGAATCCTGATACTCCAGAAGGTTACATTACTAACGAGCCTGATGTTGTTCTCCCTCAGCTTGCAACTGTTTCTGCAATCGACGCGCTTGCAGTTCCAGCTGAGCCATTCAATAGCTCTTTAGGAAACATTGAATGGGTTGATTACTATTCTCCATTTGATACGAGGAGCATAGAAAATTCACTTGGAGAGCCTTCTAAAGTAGAAACTGAAGCAGTTGCTCCCCAAATTGCAAAGCCATTGACTAAAGAGCGAAATAAGCATCTAAATGCACCTATTAATAAGCCGCAGCAAGACATGCTTATTGATGCAACTAAAGTCTTAAATGAGATCTTCCCGCCTCAAAATAAACCTTCAAATCTCAGACAACGAACTCAAGATGGATCACAGGCTCTGATCAAAGATGGTGCAACGTCAACACAAAGCTACAATTCGGCTGAGCCTCAGTCAAAACTTCTTCCTATCTCCTCAAGCTCATTTATTGCCGATAGCTCTGATGTTTGCGATCCCGAGATAACATCCCGGCAGTCGCTTGAAGAGGGGTGCGAGCCATTTTTTAATGACAATGCCTATTTAAAAAATGCAGAGAGCTGGAATGGAGAGAATTCGCGGCTAGATGTTTGTGTTTCTTCCACTCGAAGCTTTGGATGGCAGGAATGTAGTGAACTTGAGGTTCCTGGTAGTGATTCCCAAAGAATGAAGCTTGAGTTGCATCAATCTGCATTAAATCACCTTGATAATACTCAACCTGATGAAGTCAATGGTGCTGCAAAATCCATTGCCATTTCTACCTTTTCTCCAAGCCAAGAAATAGGTGCATTGAATCGGGAATCTGGGTGGGTGGAGTCTAGAAGTTTTGAGCCAAAGTGTTTGGAAAATGCGTATAAAGATGGAATCACAGGGACCTATTTTTATGCGGCAAATCCTCAAAAACAGATTGAATCTATTCAACAGGATCAATTCCCTGAATCAAGCGAATATCAGTCGGCTCTTCGTGTTCCATCAACGCCTGCCAAATCGATGTGTATCTGCTTTCATGAATCAGATGCCCTGGTTGCTCAGCAAGATTCTTCTGAAGCAGCGGATTCGAAATCGATGCATGAGGATCAGCAAGACGGTTTAGATGAGCCTTTTGCTCATGAAATTCCTTTTGAGACGCCGTCAATAGTTCCTTCGACTACTTTCCCTGAAATTGCTCTATCTGAGGCCCCTTTAGAGGAACCAGATCTTTCAGAGGAAGAGAAAGTCTCTCTTCTTGCAGAAGCAAATATTCATGCAGATGCCTTAAAGAGGTATGCAATGAATACCACGGGGCAGAGTTCATCGAGCGTAGAATCAAAATCAGAAAACGGTTCATTCGTCTGCCAAATTGAAACAGCCCTTCAGGCTGATCAGATGGCTTCTGAAAATGAGAACGACAAGGAAGGCTCTTTTTTTGAAAAGTTAAAACAATTTTTCTTTCGTCCTTATGGAGCTGAGAGTAATCCAGCTACAGATCACGATGTCCCATGCATAGACGTGTCCGATGATGCAAAATCTTTGATAATAGAAAAGCAGGCATATAGTCAGCCAATTGAATTAGAGGGAACAAACCCTCCTGAACAAGAAGATGATTTAAAAGGAGACGACTTAAAAGATTCCTTAGAAAGCTCATCAAAAGATGAGTCGAGCGATATAAATGACTCATTGTTGATGGAAGAATCCCAGTCGATATCTCAAAATCAAGTTTCTTCTTATGAAGTTTCTCCTTGTTCGAATGCCCTTTGGCATTCACAATCTCCTTCATTACTTGCCTATATTTCGTCTCAAAATGATTCTCAATCACAAGAGATGGGGTCGTCTGATTTAAGTGCTGATAATGACCATGAAAATAGAGACTCAGTAAATCCTCGTAATAATGAATCAGATCTCAAGCCGCAATCTTTGACACAGGAGTGTCCAGTTTTGCTACAGACTCGTCTGGTTTCGACAGATCTCATGGGTTCTGAATCCGAATTTGGCCAAAACTTGGTCTGTGTTGTTGATCCTGATATAGTTCCTTTAGATTCTACACTTTTGCCTTCTGAAACAATTGAAGATGTTTCTCCAGGAATGATGCAGCTCGATCCAGAGCAGAAAAGTGCGCTTGAAAATACAGGAGCTGCACAGCAATCTGAGTCGAGTGGGATGTTTAGCGAATAAAGCGAGTGCATAAGTTCACAGCAAGTTGACTGGATAGGTTGACTGGATAGGTTGACTGCATAGCTTGAGTGCATAGCTTGAGTGCATGATTTCGAATTACGAGCTATTCACTCCATTCATTGAAGATTTGGAATTCTCCAGAGGGTATATTTTCTCGCAATATGATAACTCAACAGGTGCCTTCTCAAGTCCTACCATTTGGATCAGAACATAATCTCGTCAGCGCTGCATACCATGCAGAGCAACTCCTCGAACTCAACCCAGAATCAATCAAAGATATTTCTTTAGACTTCTCCTCATCGATTATTTCAACTACTTCATGGTATGGGCGTCTCATATCGGTTTTAAAGGCAGGACTAAAGGTGTTAGAGCCCTGTGGATCTGCCTCAGTTTCTGAGCAAGAGAGTGTTGATCAAGTCTTGCAAAAATGTGCCCTAGGTGTCCATGCAATGATGGATACATTTGTACACGGGATAGTTCGGGGGCAAAATAGCCATTTTATGGAGCAATTCGAATATCGTCTGAATCTATTATCCCAATGGAGGATTGTTCTTGAAGAGGGAAACCTTAAGAAGTTAAAGAGCCTCTTTGCAAAATTTAGTATTCAATTGGAGATACCTTCAGAAAAAGATCAGCACTCATTGAGTATGCTCAAAACAGTAAATGATCTTGAATCTGCATTGCGTGAGCCTATTCCAAGGCTCCTTTTTCAGCAGATCGCGCAAGGAGTTTCTCTCGATGGCGTACAAAAAAATGAGCTTAAGGAGTGGTTTGAGCTTCTCAATAGGGAAGTTTGTTTCTTGTCTCCAAAATCCTTATGCCAAGCATTAGAGGGGGCTCTTTTACTTCAACAAGCGCAAGGAATAGATCTCTTAAGCACACTTGTGTGGCGTCTTGCAGCTTTTGAATATGTTGATCTGAATCGACTCGATCGTTCGTCCGATCGATATTTGTATCAATTCATTCCAGGATTTACAGTACAGAGAGAAAATAGCCATACGATCGATCGAGCTATTGAATCTAAAGCGTTTGGGGAGTATGGGATCGAGGTGTACAAGACTATCGATCCAAGTAGGCTGTTGTTGGCATCAAACAATCCATGCAAACTTTTAACATGGCATGGAGCGATGCTTAAATGTTATCTCATAGCACCACGTCTTGTTGTCGAAGATCATGATCCAAATTATAGATGGATCGCTATAGAGGGGTATGATTGCCTTCTTGAAGAATACCCATGGAAGCCTTCATCTATACGAATCGATCTGCGAGATGAGTCGTTATTGGGGAGTTTGGCTGCAAGCATAAAGGAATGTGTGCAGAAAAAAATATCACACATGCCCCCTCTCTATTCATTTTGCGTAATTAATAAATCGATTCGTTCCTTAGTCGCTATCAAAATAGATCCAAAAGCTTTTAGTTTGGCTTTTATCGCTCAGTGGATATATCAAGCAGTTGGAAAAGATCTTGTTCGGTTTCGGCATGTTCTTGTTGTATCTGGGATGAAAGAACACCCTCAGTTTCGATTTTTTTCTGCTATAACCGAACGGGTCCTTCTAGAAAAAGATTCAAAAAGTCTTCGCCTGCTGTCTGATGCATACCAAATAGAATCTGAGGATGTTGTCGAGCAGGGGCGTTCCTATTGGCTCTCACTTCAGCAGCTTAAAAGAACAATACTAAGAACGCATCCTGAGCATAGATGGAAAGAGCTAAGTGTAAAAATAAATGATTTTTTTCATGATCGAGGGTGTATCTTTTTTATTGATCAGGCATGGGCTGCGTTTTTTAATGCTTTATAAGCTATTGGGACTTTGATTTTTGAGAAGAATTGCGCTTGCCATTCGTCCTGTAACTCGACTACGCCTGAATGAGAAATAGCTTTTATTGCAGACAGTGCAGATCGGTAGAGTATCTATCTGGTTTGCAGGAACTCCCATATCAATAAA
This sequence comes from uncultured bacterium, assembly GCA_964577935.1. Classification (GTDB taxonomy): domain Bacteria; phylum Chlamydiota; class Chlamydiia; order Chlamydiales; family FEN-1388; genus JABDGV01. The sequence goes on from CAZOAJ010000014.1 coordinate 18,083, forward strand.
TTGACTTTTGGATATAGCCCAGAAGTCAAAAAGATCGTTTTTTTTCCGGAAGGGTATGAATGAAGAAGGCAGCTCTGCTTTAAAGTTTATAAATTCTGCATGATCCGGCCCTAAACTCGGTCCTATAGCAACACGTATATTTCTCGGGTTTGTTTTAAAAGTTGATTTCATTGCTTCAATCGTTTTTGCAATAATGTTACATACACTTCCTTTCCAGCCATTATGAATGCAGCCTATGGTGCGCGTTACTGGGTCATAGAGAAGTATGGGCTGGCAATCGGCGTGTTTACACACGAGAAGGATATCTTGTAGCTGTGTAATAAGAGCATCGCATTGTGGAATCTCTATGTCTTCTTTTGGCTCTTCTTGAATCACAGAGACTGTATCTTTATGGACCTGCTCCATGGTAACAAGTGGAATGTGTCTTTTCTTTGGCTCATATATAAAGTGGTTTCGAAGACGATCTCTATTTTCCAAGACGTCTTCAGGTCTATCACCAACAGTGCACGAGATATTCAATGAGTCATAAGGAGGGAGGCTGACCCCTCCTTCTCGAGAAAAAAAACCAGAAATAATTTCTGGATAGGCACTTAACAGGGTTGAGGTATTCATTTGATCATTCCATTCTTTCATCTAAGAAAGCATGTGGCTTAAATTTTTAGAAAGGTGCAAGCCTGCATCATTTTCCTCATAATAGTCCAAATTTTAACCGATATGAGTATAGACTCCTGAGACTGTAAATCGAGTGGTAGTTGCTAATAAGTCTTCTGGCTCGCTATCAATCAAATAAAAAAGATTATTTGAATTTATGACACAATTTTTTCCCCGCGCTTTTTTTAATATTTGCCTCACAACCCTGGTTATTTTCAGTGGGTGCAGTTCTAAACCAGAGATAAAAAAGAAATATGTTATTGCTCGAGTTAATTCCTGGGAGCCCTTAGACCTCTATGGTGCTGATAAAAGCTTAGCTGCATTCTTGGATGATTTTTTTCAGCAGATTTCTCATGAAGAACAAGCCTCTTTTCAGATTGTGAGCGGAGAAAATCAATCTCCGCAGCATCTGTTGGAATCGAATCGCTATGACGGGGTTTTGACTGCAATGTCGATCACTCCTGCCACCCGAAATAAGTATGACTTTTCAGATCCTCTTTTTATTTCAGGGCCAGTCATCGTCGTTAGTCGCTTCTCAAAATATAAATCCGTTGCTGATTTGACAAACGCTGAAATTGGCATTGATCGTAATATTTTCTATTCGATCACAGAATCGCCTAATCCTGATTGGATTCTGAAGCCATACGACTCTGTATTTCCAGCGATTGAAAGGGTGGCAAGCAACGATCTTGATGGAGTCGTTATGAACTTTATCCTTGCTTCAAGACTTTCAAAGGGATTGTACTCAGGCAGGATTAGGTTGCTTTTACCCCCTCTTGTTACCTATTCAGTACGCTTGGTTGTCCCAAAAGGTGAAAATGCAGGGCTTCTTGAATTGGTTAATTCAGGCTTAAGTAAGCTAAAGAAGTCAGGCCTCTATGATAAAATTTTAACATATTGGGGTCTTGATAATGCGCTCCCTCAGGTAAGTGCAGATGCTCCTTGAACTCATCTTGCTATGATTGAGGTCGTAGAAAAAAACCAGCGCTTGCCTCATATGCTGTATGAACTTTATTGAGACACTCCATAGAAATTGGCTTTGGCTCAATTTTCCAAATCTCATTGCAGTACTGGGATATTGCTCGATCTGTTGTAAAAAATCCCATTCCGGCAATGTTGTGGAGTGCATATTCAGCCCATTTGAGCGGATCTGAGTAGAGGGCTTCAACCTTTTCTTGAGTTTGGGCATAGCTCTCTAAGTCTTTTAAAACAAAATATCGGTCAGGCATCGTTCCCCAAGCCCCTTCTAGGAGCGTGTAATAGAGAGATGAAAGTGATTGGTGTTCCGCTTCACCTGTGGCAAGAGATCTATCTTTGAGCGCATCGATAGCTCGTTTGATCTTGGGGTTTTGGGAGTAGATATCCCAGGCCTTATAATTACCCATAGCTTTCATCTGTTGAATTTCTTCGGTGGTTGATCCAAATTTGAAAGGCCACCAAGCATCGCCCACATTTTCACGCATTTCAATATTAGCACCATCTTCAGTACCAATAGTTAACGCTCCATTCATCGCGAATTTCATATTCCCAGTGCCAGACGCTTCAAGTCCTGCTGTTGAGATTTGTTCAGATAGATCTGCTGCGGGAATGATCAGCTCTGCTTTAGAGACATTATAATTTTCAATATAGAAGACATTTAAATAGGGACTAATCAGAGGGTCATTATTGACTTTTTTGGCGATGCAATTAATGAGACGGATAATCGTTTTTGCGGTTTCATAGCTTGCTGCAGCTTTTCCAGCAAAAATGGAAAAGCGTTTCTGACGTTTTCGATAAGGGTTATCCAAAATATCATGGTAGAGTATGATAAGGTGAATTGCATTGAGAAGTTGTCGTTTATATTCGTGAACTCGTTTTACTTGGACATCAAAGAGGTAGTGGTGGTCTGCTGAAAGAGAAAAGTTTGCAGTCCTTCCTACTGAATCGCGAGGCCTTCCTTCTTGTCGGAGAAATTCAAGGAGTCGATGTTTGTTTTTACGTTTAACATCTAAAAACTGCATTTGCGTTTCCTTGTCAGATGCAAAATCGGACAGTTTTTTGATTTGACTAAAGTCTAGAATCCAATCATTGCCGATACGACTGGTTATGAGGTGAGCGAGTTCTGGGTCGCAATCAAGAAGCCATCTTCGGTGTGTAACACCATTTGTGATATTTGTGAATTTATCCGGAGTCATTATGTAGAAATCATGGAAGACGTTTTTCTTAAGGAGTTCACTATGTAATGCAGCGACTCCGTTAACTTTATGGCTTCCAATGATTGCAAGATGCGCCATGCGCACTTGGCCATTTTCTAAAATTGATAGCTTGCGAACCTTATCTTCATCGTTTGGAAAGCTTTGACGAACGCCGTTGCAAAACTCTTGGTTGATATGTTCGATTATTCGATATTGTCTTGGAAGAAGGTATCGAAAGAGGTTTTGGTCCCATATTTCTAAGGCTTCTGACAAGATCGTATGGTTTGTATAGCTTGTTACTTCTTGTGTGATTTCCCATGCCTCTTTCCAATTTAAAGAAAATCTTGTGATAAGAAGACGTGTGAGTTCCGCTATAAGGACAGCAGGGTGTGTATCATTAATCTGAATTCGAACCTTTTCACGAAACTTGGAAAGGTCTGAAAACATGGTAAAATAGTATCTGAAAATATCTTGGATCGATGCTGAGACAAGAAGAAATTCTTGCTTAAGTCTCACTCGTTTTCCTGTTTCATGAATATCGCTTGGATAGAGAACATCTGCTAATGTCGTATTTTCTGCTGCTTGATCGAGTCTTCCCGCGTTGTATCGTTGAAGCTCGAAATTCCTTGGGGATTCTTTTGTGCTCCAGAGACGGAGGGTAACAATACAGAAGTCATCTTTTGGGCTGTATCCGACGATAGGGATATCATAGGGGGTTGCCCAAACTTCTTCGTAATTTGACAGGTCATAAATTTCTTCGCCTACGGGACTTGTTCTCTTTAAGGGGGTGCCACAGAATTTTACAGGCATTTTACGAAGGTCTCGGCGAAACTCCCAAGGGTTTTCAGACCATAGCCAGCAGTCAGGCTTTTCAACTTGAACCCCATCCCATAGCTGCTGTTCAAAAAGACCATATTGGTACCTGAGTCCATATCCACGGGAAGGGATTTTAAGCGTAGCTAATGAGTCAAGGAAGCAGGAAGCAAGTCTACCGAGGCCTCCATTGCCGAGGCCGGGATCAAACTCGTGTGAGATAACTTCTGAAAATGAGCGACGTGTTTTATGGAGTACCTTTGCAACTATCTCTTGGTTTTTAATGTTGATGATATTGTTATTTAAAAAACGTCCTGGCAGATATTCCATAGACATATAAAATACCATTTTGGACGAGCTCTTCTGCCACGTTTCAGCAGTGGCTTGCCAATTGATCATAATTTGTTCGCGTATGGCATAGCAGAAGGCCCGATAAAACTCATCAGAGGTTGCTTCTTCAAGAACGTGTCCAAATGTTGTAATAAGGTAATATTTGATTTTTTGGACGAGCAAATTTACCTGCAAATCTGTTTCCAAATCCGTTTGAGCGTTTATGGAAGATGCTGTCTGTTGTGTCATCGTCATCCTTCATTAACTATGCTGACAAATATTTGGGCTCATACTCTAAATTTCAACCATCATGAGTATATCTTGGGAAAAACCCATACCTCTAGATATAAGTAACCAAAGAATTTTAAAACGAGGAAGTTTCTGTGCCGAATAAAAGTATCTGGATGTTCCTCCAATTTCTCCTTCTTATACTGCTCTCTATTTTTTCGGGAATGACATATTGGTCTTTTCTTGTTCAAGAGCAGACATTACTCAGACAAGAGGAGCTGCTTAAGAAAATTCGGCAGGAAATTGTAACTCACAAGCAATTTAGTACATCAGCGCCAGATTCTATGGGGTATTCTCCAGAGAGTCGATCACAAATCCAAGAGAACCTCCCAAATCTTCTCTCTCAAGATCCATTTATTGTCGAATCTCTTCCAAGAATACGGAAAGGAATGTCTCCAAAAGGTACTTTCAGACAAGGCGTTTTAGGTAAACCCGATGATTTATGTCCATTTTATAGCTGGGCTGATGTCGCTGATTGGTATGCTCTATGTGTCGGATCCTTGGCAAAACCACATGTAGGCTTATACGATACCTTTGGGCCATCTCTTGCTTCTAAAATTGAAAAAAGAGAGTTCATTGAAAAAGGATATGTAGAATACTGGGTACATCTTCAAGATAAGATGTACTGGCAACCCCTCGAACAGAGTTTTTTTTCAAAAGCAATACGGCTATCAGATCATTTTCTCAATCGATACCCTGTTGAAGCTGAGGATTTTCTTTTTTACTGGAATGCTCTTCATAATCCGCAAGTCGACTTTTTTTCGGCCGTATCTCTTCGTGCACTGCTTTCACCTCTTAAAGAGATGCGCGTTATTGATTCGAAGACCTTTTTTATACGGGTTGATCTGCAGAAAAATGAGGATGGAAAAATGGTTGTTCCGTTTGACAGTGAGCGAATGATCTACTCTCTACAGCCTCTTCCTCGATGGGTCTATCTGTACCACTGGAGCGGAGAAAAAATGTTTGCTGAGCAAGAAGTAAGAAGTAGTTCCAGTTTTGCCCAGCACTTTTCACGCCATTTTGCCCTTAATACCATTGTTTCTTGCGGCCCATGGTCTTTTAACGGAATGACTGAGGAGGGAATTTCTTTTAAAAGAAATAGTTCTTATCAAAATCCATACGAAGCGAATTGGGAAAATATTTATTTTAGGTTTTATAACTCACCTGATGCTCTTTTCCGAGATTTTGCAGCCAATAATTTAGATGTCATCAGAACGCCTCTTGGAAAGCTTTCAGAGCTGAAACGACTTCAAGATGCGAACAAGTCTCCATCTCATTCTGTAGAAAAAATTATCTATCCTGAGAGGGCCTATTTTTTTGTAGGGCTCAATATGAAAAATCCTCTTCTCTCCTCAAAAAAAATACGGCAAGCGCTTGATTACGCTCTCGATAAGAAAAGAATTATAGAGCAGGTCTTAAACAAACAAGGATCTTTGTGCACAGGTCCTTTTCTCAATTCCTCAAACAGCTCCGATCCTTCGATCCAAGCACGGCCCTACTCGCCACTTATGGCCAAACAGCTTCTTGACGAAGATGGGTGGAAGGAGATGAATGGACAGGGCATTTTAGAGAAAGAGATCAATGGAGTAAAAGTTCCTCTTTCTTTTTCACTCATATATATTGCTGATAGTCCCCTGGAAAGAGGAGTTTGTGAGCTCATATCCCTTCAGCTGAAAGAGATAGGAGTGGATTGCAGGATTCGCGGGGTAAAGATTCATGAAATCTCCCAAGCTATGGATGAAAAAACGTTCGATGCTTGCTATCGAGGGTGGAGACTTTCACCCCCTCCTGAAAATATGGAGCAAGGATGGAGCTCAAAACAGGCAGGAGAAAATGGGTCGGCTAATATCGTTGCGTTTTCGAATAGGGAGGTGGATCATCTGATTGAACGGCTTAAGCTGGAAGATGATGAAGCTAAACGGATAGAGCTCTATCGAAAAATCCACTCAATTATTGCTGATGAAACTCCCTATATTTTTCTCTTTAACGATGTCCGTACCCTTGCTTTCTGGAGCGAAATCGATATGATATTCGTTCCGAAGGATCGACAAGATCTTTGTCCTGGGGCTGTAGATCCCGTGCCGGAAATCAACTATTCGTGGAAGAGCTAATATGTCTCAGGGCACGTCGATCACTCTCTATTAGCCTTATTATACTCATATTGGGAGGATTAAATATGTCGAAACTGAATAAAGCTCAGCTGAGCGCTACTGAACTGTCAATGGTACTAAGAGACTCCGAGAAAAAGGTCCGCGTTGGAGGAACGTATGTTCATTATAGATCTCCTGATAAACCGTATGTTGTATTGCATGTGGCTTTGCTTGAAGCGGACGAGGAGCCATGCGTTGTTTATCAAGCGCTCTATGGAGATCGTTTGATTTGGGTTCGGTCATTGTCTAAATTTTTAGATTTGGTTGATTCTGAAGGACAAAAAGTTCCCCGCTTTAAAGAGATTTAAACCGCTTTAAAAATTTGCAAGAGGAGGATTAGAGGTTATGGGGGCATACTTTATCCATAGAATTCTCCTTTTGCCTTTGACTCTCGGGTGTATTCTTCTCGTTAATTTTCTCATTATCCATCTTGTTCCAGGGGATCCTTCGGTTCTTTCGAGCCTTGGAGATAGTTCTGGAATGTCAACTGCTTCTCAGGGGATGTATGGAGGAGAAAGTAATCGCCAGTTTCGGCTTCGCTATGGACTGACGCTTCCTATTCTATGGAATGGAGCTATTTTTTACTCCCGTGAAGAGGTTCTTGGATCTATAAAAGAGGTGCTTTCTCAAAAGTCGCAGAATGGAATCAGATCATTAAAAGATCAAGCTCCTTTTATTCTTGATCCTCTCTTTGAGATTATTCAAGATAGCTCTGAAGAGATGAAAGTCCGGCAGGTTGCAGCCGAGCTTTTTCTTTTGGGATCAGTGCAACTCCTTCCGACAGATATAAAAAGCTTAGAGTATGAAAAGGTCGCTGACTCAAACTATGTTATTGATCAACTGCGTGAGCGTTTTACTGAACATCCCTCTTTTGATGTACTAGTAGATACGATTAAAAATGAGCACTTGGTTCCCAAGAGTTATTCCATTTCAGATAAACTTCGCATTTCAATTACCCAAACCCGTCTTGTACATTATTTAAATAAAGTTATTCATCTTGATTTCGGTACGAAGAGAAATGATCCATATGTTCCTGTAGTTGATGTTGTCTTAAGTAAATTATCCTATTCACTTACACTTTCCGGTATCCCATTTTTTGGAACTTTTATACTCGCTCTTTTCCTGGGCCTATTCATGGCCGCTCGAAGCGGCAAGTATTATGAAGTTGGCATTGACCTATTTTTATTAATTCTCTTTGCTATCCCAATTTTTGTTGTCACTCCATATCTACTTGAAAAGGCCATGGGGGGGATGACGATTCCATTTACTTCTATTCGCTTCCCATTAAAGGGTTTTTCAAGTGATGAGAGCGCGTATAACTCGATGAATTCATGGCAGCGGTTGCTTGATATTTCCAAACACTTGATTCTTCCTCTTCTCTGTCTTTCATATAACCTCATTGCAGTCCAAGCGCGTCTTGCAAAGGCCTCATTTGTTGAGGCTTCTTCAAAAGACTATGTGCGATTCGCTTTAAGTAAGGGCGTTCGGCCAAAAGCTCTTTGGCTTTCCCATATTCTTCCAAATGGATCAATTCCTTTAGTTACGCTCGCGGCAGGGTCTTTAGGGGTATTGCTTGGTGGATCGGTGATTGTTGAAACGCTCTTTGATATTCCTGGATTTGGAAAATTTTTTTACGATTCAATCATTGAGCGAGACTACAATGTACTGCTCTTTTCATCTTTAATAGGTTCTTTACTTACTCTCATAGGATATCTTGTGGCCGATATTGTCTACTGTATTCTTGATCCTCGAGTCAATTTCCAAAAGAGGCAATCGTGAAGAATTTGACCTATCGAATTGGGCTTGCTTTTACGCTTTGCTTTGTTCTTATCGCCATCTATGCTCCCTTTTTGAGATCAAATCTTCCTCTTCTTGTTGTCTATCGGGGAGACCTCTATTCTCCATCTTTATCTTCGCTTCTTTCTCCGATCGATTTTCCGTCATTACTCGATCGTTTATATAATTTTATCGCTATATGTATCCCCGTATATCTTCTTTTAAGACTGCTTCGAGTGAACTCTTGGAGAGAGAATTTCTTGGTCTGTATCTTAGTAACAGCGTGTATATGTGCTTTTTCATTTTCGACACGCGGCAGTACAAGCACATCTGGAAATTCATCGGTTATTTGGGAGAATGAGATAGCTCAAAAAACTCCCCGAGAGCGATTAGATCTCGTAACCCGTTACATCCGAGATCTAGAATATGACGCGCAGGTGAGAAATGATCTTAAAGGAAAAATTCCAGAAGATGAGATACGAACGCCTCGCAGTAGAACTCTTGAATCGCTCCGTAATCATTTTGATGGAGATAGCTTGAGTCGGACGTACCAAAAGGAAAGGGAGCAGTGGCTTCGAGAAGAGGCAAGGCATATCTCATTGCTCATATGGCCTCCTTTAGGATCTGTATCATGGTATGAAGATATCGGAGGAAGCACCGAACAAAACCTTAACTTAAGTCTTTTGAATCAAACTCGAAGAACAAGACAAGATTTTTTATCCGCCCTCCTTTTTGGACTTCGAGTGTCAATTATGGTCGGAGCTTTAACCTTTTTTCTTACCATGATTATGGCTCTCCCTCTTGGTCTTATAAGTGGATATAGAGGTGGGTGGTTTGATCTTGCGCTATGTCGTTTTGTTGAAGTTTGGGAGGCTCTCCCTCAGTTTTTAACCCTTCTATTAATCATCAGTTTTTTTGAAACGAAATCTATTTACCTTATTATTTCGCTTTTAGCTCTCTTCGGCTGGACAGGAATCTTTCGGTATGTTCGAGCTGAGACGTTGAAAGAAAGAACGATGCCCTATGTTGAGTGCCTTGAACTCTATGGAATGAGTAAATTTCGAATCCTATTTCGGCATTTGCTTCCGAACGCAATCTATCCGGTACTGGCTCTTGCGCCATTTGAGATTATGGCAGCGATTACTCGCGAATCTGCACTTTCATTCTTAGGTCTTGGAGATGAACGCATTTGTTCTCTTGGAATTTTGATGGATGAGGGAAGACTTTCTTTCCCTCAAGAAAGTATTCTCCTTTGGCCTCCAGCTATCCTGTTGACGCTTTTATTGATCGCCATCGCCTTTTTGGGCGATGGCCTTCGAAAGAGCTGGAATGTAAGGACGAAGAGCTAAATCATGAGATTCACTATTGGAAGAGAAATGAGGCAAGCTCGGGCTTATGGACCATCAGTTGTTCTCTAAACATGCTTTGAAGGGATTCTGCAGAAGGACGATTGCTTGGTGTTCTCTGGAGCATGTCTATAATCAGCTGGTCTATAAAAACAGGTCTTGTACTGACTGGAAATAGGTCCTCGAAGGTCCGTCCTAATGAATAGATATCTCCCTCTTTTCCATTCTGTAGGCGAAAGAACTTAAAATTTTCTGGAGCCACATACCCATAGGTTCCTCCAACAAATTTTTCTGCCAAAATATCTCTATTTGGAGCAGCGAGCCCGAAGTCTGCTACGCGGACCTTGTAATGTCCATCTTGCGTGAGGGAGTACAGAAAATTGAGAGGTTTAATATCTCTGTGCCAAATCTCTCTCTTTGAAAGAGCGGAAATGCCATCAATCAGCTGTGATGCGATTTCCAATCTATGATCTATGGTCAGGTTTTGTTGAAAGATCAAGTCCGCAAGGTCTCCATCAGCTAATTCCATGAGCATTGCAAGTTTATTCGTCCCTGTTTTCCCAACATAGGAATAGCTTGAATCAAGCTGAATGCAAGTTGGATCTCCTTTGACCATCTCTAAAAAGTACAGTTCGTTTTTTGCTATTCGGCCTCTATGAAAAATTTTATCGAACAAACGAGTAATCAAATTATCTTGGGCATTGCCTATAGACATTACGGCGCGTGCTAGAGGTGTTTTTGTTTCGGTGTCAAAGGCTGTTTTGACCTTTTTGAATCCCCCAGAACCAAGTAACCTATTTCCTAAAATCTTTACCCCAGTCGCAGCTATGAGGATTTTTAACCGCTCGGAGCCATTTCCTTTAAGAGTGAAATTGGTTCCTTCTTTTTTTAAATCATCGATTTGAGCTCTATTCCCTTCAACAAAAGCTAAAGTCTTTTTGAACGGCACTCTACCAGCCTCAAGATTGACACTATCTGCAACCGCGTCTGATACAGATCTGCTCGGTTCTTCTACATTTTGTAAATGGAGTACTTTCTGGGCGATACGGATAACTTTTCTAACGTCATAAATGTCATCGTGAAATGAAAGCAGCGGTTTGAGTTCCCTCTTCAAGGCATCAATAACTTGGCTACTATGAGTGTTTTGGTACAGACCAAAGACTCCAAATAGTTTACGTAATACAACCTGAAAAAAGTTAAGCTGTATAACGTTCCAGCTTCCCACCTGGTCGCCTCTCGAGTCAAGGGACACAAAGGTATTGTCCTCTTGGAGCCGATGTAAAAGATTTGGATTTTCTAGGAATTGTCTTGTTGTAGTACTAATCATTTATAATTGCTGCTCCTAAAAAAATTATTCCAAGCATAGACGTCGTGATTAATCTGTAAAAAACACAGCGAAAAATTTAAATTTCTTTATCGCTATGTTTATTCTAAATAATTCTTGAAAGGATTTCGTAGGTAGCAATTGAAAAAATAGCTCCTGCGGGAATGGTCACAATCCATGAAAAGAAGATATCACGTATGGTTCGTAGGTTTAAAGTGGCAATGCCTCCTGCCATACCAACCCCGATAACAGCCCCTACAAGGGTGTGTGTTGTTGATATAGGGAAGCCAAGGCGCGATGCGACTAAAATCGTAAGGCTTGCTGCAAATTCCGCTGCAAATCCTCGAGAGGGGGTGAGCTCAGTGATTTTTTTACCGATCGTGCGAATAACTTTCCATCCATACGTGGTTAACCCTAAAACGATTCCAAGGCCTCCAAAGATAAGCATGCTCTTCCCATGTTGCAGAATGGGAAATTCATTATGAATCGGGAGAGAGTTAATTATCGCTTGAAGGGGACCTATAGCGTTGGCAACATCATTCGATCCATGAGCAAAGGCCATCATACAGGCAGTTAATACTTGGAGGAAGGCGAACATCTTTTCAATTTGTTTGAATTGAACAGCCTCAAGGTGAAGATGAAGATCGGGGTGAAGTCGTTTTGCGATCTCGTCAATTTCATGCTTAATCCGAATCAGCTCTTCTTTGGTTCCTGAAATTTTAAGTTTTTTCTTCTCGCCTTGAAGTTCAACAAGTCTCAGCATGTCTTCTGAGTGACATTGTTCATGGATAGTCGGCTTAGGGAGCAGAAACTGTTCCAAAATTCGAACAATACCGAATCCAATAAATGCACTTACTGTTGAAATAAGAGCTGCGCTTAGAGCAGTTACTCGCCCAACGGATGTAAGAGCTGTAAACGTAAGAATAAAAAAAACGAGACCTGCGATCTTGGGAAATACTTTTTTTGCTGCAGCAATAGGGACTGGTTTGAAGAAAATAGCCGATCGTAGGGATGAAAACATTAAGAATGCGACCATTGCACCGAGTATTGGAGAGGCTATCCAGCTTAATCCTATGGATATTACTTCGTCCCAGCGGATCGCTTCAACACCTCCAGCTGTTATTCCAAAACCAACAATTGCGCCTACAATCGAATGCGTTGTTGATACGGGAAGTCCTAGGAGTGAGGCAATATGAAGCCAGAGGCCCGTTGCAAAAAGAGCTGAAATCATTCCTAAAACCATTGTCTGAGAGGAATCCCCCCCAGGTAGGTCTATCAATCCTTTTTGGAGTGTTTCGGTTACGTAAGAGCCAAAAAATACAGACCCCAAAAATTCAAAACAGGCAGCTAAAAGAACGGCTTGAATTATTGTTAAAGCTTTTGATCCAACTGATGTTCCCATAGCATTTGCTACGTCGTTGGCTCCTATGCTCCATGCCGCATACAGACCAAATACCAATGCTAGAATGAGAAGTAGTGATTCAGTTGGCATTGTTTATCGTGTCTCCAGCATCATATAGATATATTGACTCAGTTTCTCTGATAGATTAGAGAGCATTCCTATTTCATGAAATGTCTTTTGCCATAAATAAAAAGTCCCTGGCGACATTTTATCATCGTTATTGAGAAGCGATTTAAGAAGATCTCTTTGTATTACATCCGCTTCATGCTCGAGTGTTGCAACTTCGTGGATCAAGAGTCTTACTTTTTCTGCTTCTATTCCGCCAAAGGAGGATTCAATCAACTCTGGGAGTTCTTCAATAATATTGTAGACGGCAGCAAATGCTTCTAAATTCTTGGCAACAAATCTATCAGTTGGTTCTTTAAAGGGCTCAGGAATTTTCAGTTTTTTGAGTGTTAAGAGGACAGAAATATCCTCAATAGCATCTGCAAGGGCATCCTGGGTGTTTACCATCTCAAGAAATTGCGCTTTTGGAACTGAGAAGAAGAGTTTTCCGGGGATATTCTTCCGAATATCTTCTTTTGCTTTGTCGGCTTCATGCTCTAGGTTCGAAATTTCTTCGCAAAGTGATTGTAGCTGTTCAAAGTCTTCTGCCTTGAGAGCATTGAGTAACTCAGGTAGCTTGTTGACGCAGGTTGCAACTTTTTTCATGTGCAGCTGAAAAGGTGCAATCGGAGATTTCGCAAAGAGGTTTGTTATATTAAGCATGGCTCAATCTTCTATTCTTAATAGTACCGAATATAACCCAAATGGGTCGGGGTTTATACTACCTCGATCGCCATTTTGCTGCCCTCCTCTTCTTGAAGTCGAAAATTTAACAGTGAAAATTAATGGCTCGATTATCCTTGTAGACGGGGTAAGCTTGAAAATTGAAAAAGGAGAAGTTGTAGCACTTATCGGGGAATCGGGGTCTGGCAAAACCACAATTGCCCAAGCTATTGGTCAAATTTATCTTCCTAGCTCGAGACCTCATCTTTCAGGAAGTATTCGCTTTAAGGGACAAGAGCTTATTGGGATGAAGTCATCTCATTTGAGAAAATATAGAGGCGCTGGAATCGCCTATATTTTTCAAGATCCTTTAGCTGCTTTGAATCCGGTGCAGCCGGTTGGTGTTCAAATCGCAGAAAGCTACATGATAGCTAAAAACAAAAGCTTTGATGAGGCTCATGAGGCTGTAATAAAGATTATGAAAGATGTCTATTTGCCGAAGCCCGAAGCTTTATTTTGGAAATATCCCTTTGAATTATCTGGAGGAATGCGGCAACGCATTGCTATCTCATGCGTTGCCATTCAAGAGCCGGAGTTAATTATTGCGGATGAGCCTACTTCCGCTCTTGATGCAGCACTTCAAATGGAAATTCTTGAGATTTTGCTTAAACGAGTACGAGAAGAAAAGACGGCCCTATTGATGATTACTCATGATTTTTCTCTCGTGGAAGAGGTTGCAAAATTCGCATACGTACTGGATTCAGGTAGAATTGTTGAGTCGGCCTCGATGGATGAAATTCTCCGTGTTCAAAATAACCCTAAAGCTAAAGCTCTTGTTTTAGCCTATAAAAGGCTTCAAGGCGTCTTATGAAACCATTAGTGCGAATTGATCATCTAAATGTCTTTTTTTCGCAAAGAAAACTCTTTTCAAGGTCAGGACAAGGAGTTTGCGCGCTTTCAGATATTTCAATAGACATACAAGATCCTTGTACTTTCGGTATTGTAGGAGAATCGGGTTCTGGAAAAAGTACACTTGCTCGAGTAATTTCGGGAGCTATTCAACCAACCTCTGGTTTTGTCAATGTTTTGTCTCTTAATCCCTATTCTTGTACTCCGAAGGAGAAATGTCATCTCCAACGCTGTATTCGCATGGTGTTTCAAGATCCTGCTCACTCCTTCAATCCTCGATATCCAGTGAGGGATCAATTGAGAGAGATTGCAAAATTAGATTATCCCCATTTTTCTTATCAGGAGATGATCAATCATGTTGAAAAAAATCTTATCCAGGTAGGTCTTGATCCGAGCTGCACAGTGCGATATCCTCATGAACTCTCCTTGGGGCAGTTGCAGCGATCTGCAATTGCGAGAGCGATCTCGTCAAAGCCTCGTCTCCTTATCATGGATGAAAGTCTTTCCGCTCTAGATGTCACGGTGCAGGTTCAAATTCTTGATCTCATTCATAGGCTTCATCAAGAGGAGCATCTCTCTTTACTCTTCATTTCGCATGACCTACGGCTTGTTCGGGCATGTTCTGATCAAATTGCGGTTATGAGGAATGGATCTATTCTTGAATGTGGAAGCACAAAAGAAGTGCTTGCCTCTCCCAAAAATCCATATACAGAGCTTTTAATCAAAACGAGCAGGCTTGGCTGTTGACAAGCTGTTTTTTACTGGAAATATCGCTTTGAGGACATATACAATGTGGCTTTCAAATAATTACGAGGTCTTATGAGCTTTGCTATTTCTGGGGTAGTTATTCCTCAGCTTAAATTAGGAAATATTTCAAATAATGATTCGAAGCCGAATGAGCTTCCTCAAGGGGTTCGAAATCGTCCACAGGCGATGTCTTTTTTCAATGTTCAAGACTTAAAAGAAACCTTAAATGAGTTCAACATAACTTTTGATAAGGACTGGGTTTATGGCAAATTATATGAAGAGATAAAGGAGGGGGAGTCGATCCTTTCTATTACTCAAGCGAATACAATTCGTCGACAGGTGTCCGTTGCAAATGTGTATGTCTTTGCAAAGGACGAAACCAATACTCTCTATCAGCTGGTTGAATCAAAGCAGGTCTCAAAATCAATCGATATCTTTGGCGATGAGGGGCCCGTTATACAAATACGCGAGCGCAACCACAGATTTATTGCTGAAAAAATGAAGCGTGATGATCAGGAGGATTTTCTTAAAACGGCTATCAGGGGCATTAAGGAAGAGCTTGGGCTTAACTGTGCTCCAGAGGATTTAATTCCGCTGACTACAGAGAAGCAAAATCAATATGCGAATTCCAGTTATCCGGGTCTAGAGTCTGAATACACGATATATAACTCTAAGCTTGTGCTTTCAAAAGAGGTGTACAATCAGCATAAAGAGGGGTTTGTCGAAAAAGATATCAAGGCAGAGGGAACTATAGTCCAGTATTCTTACTTTGTTTGGGATCGTGCGACGCTTGTTTAACTAGAAAAAGACCTCCGAGAATCGGAGGTCTTTTTATTGGAGGTCTTTTTAATCGAAGTGTTTATTCAGCTGAAAAAGTTTCTGGGAGTGGTTTTCCAGGGGCAGCAATGACTTTTACACTGCTTGATTCATCTAAGTCAAAAAACTCCTTCTCTCCTTTTGATTTTTGCACCTCAACAACAGCTCCGCGTTCTAGGAACTCAAAAGCTCTGCATGACTTTGGAACTTCTGCCAATTTAGTTCCTATGAGTCGTTTTCCCTCTACGCCACAGAGCATATAGCGTTTTTCATTATGAATAGTTAATGCAGGACTTACGACGCGATAAAGAGGTTGTTTCGGCATCTCTTCAGCTTTTTGGTGGTACTGTACAATAAGGTAGCTGAACTTCAACGAGCTTAAGTTTATATCTGCTGCACGTTGTATTTGGCCAAGAAGCTCAGTTTTTTCAAACGGGCGCTGTGCAAAACAGGGAACTTTCGATTCAAGCGCAGGGCAGCTGCCGGTCCAAATACAGGGAGCTAAAATCTTCCTCTTCTCTTCTTGAAAGCGATTTCGAAGTTGTAAAAAAGTTTTATTCGTTACAGCGTCTGAACTATCAATAAAAACGAGAACTCCCTTCTCAGAAAGAAGTTTGCCACATAGTTTGAGCAATCTTTCTTGTTCTTCCTCAGACTTTGCAATCTCTCGAAAGCTATGAGAGAGAGCTATAAGGTCAAAAGGAGCTTTTTCAAGAATGGTTGAGTCAAGATGAGTCCTTGGAAACGTCCAAGGACGCGCCGAAATAGGATATCCTAAATGTCCAATCAAATGGGTTCCTATTTGCAAGGCATAGGGATTTGCATCCGCAATAAATGCCTCTTGAGCGCCTCTTTTTAATGCAGCTAGAGCAAAAGGGCCCGGACCTGATCCGAGATCAAGAACCTTATGAGGAACCGTGTTGAGCTCATTAAGGACAGAGAGAGCTTCCTGATAATGTCGAATAAAATGATAAAGAAGGGAGCTTTCGGTGCGTTCTTTGGTATAAAACTCAACGCCTGTCTCTTTTGGATTTTTTGCATGTTCCTCTAAGGAGATGATATCCTTAACTGCTTCGCGAAATTCCCGTGTTTGCAGGTGCGTGTTCGGGCCAGTCTTTTTCGAAAAATGACGAAAAGCAGAAATAATCTCTGGAATCAACTCTTCGGTTTTAGGAAGCGTTACGTTTCGTTTCACGGATTATAGCCTCAATTTCAGCTGAGTTCAGTTTTCTAAATGCACCTACTGGGAGCGATCCCATTCGCAGACCGCCAATTCGGACTCGCTTAAGAGCCAACACTTCAAAGCCTTGAGATCCTAAAAGCTCGCGGACCTCATGCTTCTTTCCATCACATACAATAATCTTCACTGTCCCTTTGCGAACCTTTTCCACTTCAACAGGTTTCACAAGGAGTCCATCGATCAGGATACCTTTTGATAGGGCAACTAAATGCTCATGGGAAATTTCTTTGTCGACATGGGCAATATATTCTTTTGGGACCTCAAAAGATGGATGCATGATTTGATGTGCAAGCACTCCATCATTCGTGACGAGGATTAATCCAGATGTGTCTCGATCAAGTCGACCAATGGTGTAAAGCCTAGGAACATCTGCTTCTACAAGGTCGATGGCTCTTTTTTTAATTCGAGGATCTGCAGTGCAAATATATCCAACAGGTTTATGAAGGGCGAAGACTACCTTCTCTAAAACAGGCTCAACTTTTTTACCATCGACGAGAATTTTGTCTTTTTCTATGTCGACCATGGTTTGCGGAACAACGGTAACTTTGCCGTTAACGCGTACACGTCCGGATTGGATCAGCTCTTCACAAGCGCGTCTTGAGGCAACTCCACAACCAGCAATAACTTTACTTAATCTTTGCATAACTTCTAAAAATTGTTTAAGAACAATAAGTATACCTATCTTTGTATTTGTAGATGAGAGGAATTCCTGTTTCTAATTCGCGTTTTAATATTTCTTCTTCGCTTATTCCTTCGATATGCTTAATGATTGCTCGCAGTGAGTTCCCATGAGCCGAGATGAGGAGTGTTTTTCCTTGTTTTACTAAAGGCTCGATTTCATTTGAAAAACAGGGGAGCGTTCTTTGAAGCGTCATTTCAAGGCTTTCGCCCTGGGGAGGAGCTGTCCTATAGCTTCTCCTCCAGATCAGTACCTGTTCCGCTCCATATTTTTCGGCGGTCTCTTTTTTATTTAATCCTTGAAGCTCTCCATACATTCTTTCATTAAGCTCCTCACGAATATGGACCGGAAGTACAGAAGCTTCTGTCTTTTCAGAGTAGATGGTTGCCCATGATTTCATCTTGCCTTGAAGATGTTGAATAACGGGTGTTTTGGTACTTTTGCTTTTAGAAAGCGCCAAAAGTGCTGTAGTAATCGATCTTGAGAGAGCAGAGCAAAAGACCACGTCGAAGTTGATCTCCTTGAGATTCTCTCCTGCAATCAGGGCCTCTTCTATTCCTTTTGGAGATAATGGAACATCGACCCATCCAGTGAAGAGGTTCGCTTTATTCCAAACTGATTCTCCATGACGAAGAAGAACAAGAGTCCCCTCGTTCTTTTGTTCTGTTTTCATAAGCATAAAAGAAACCTCTACATTTTTCCGCTCTAATGACTATCCTATTCAATAAGGAATTTGTGGGAATAAGGAATTTGTAGTAATCGAGTCCTTATGTAAAAAAATAAATCCATAACTCAAGAAGCTTTACTGCATGGCAACTTCCAATATGGCTTGTTCTAATAATCATCAGATCAACCGTCCAAATTATTTGGCAATTTATCTGGACAATGCAACGGTATCTCCTCCATCAAAACAGGTGATATCCATTCTCGAAAAAAATCTCGACTGTTTTGCTTCAATTGCCTCTCCCTACATGTATGGAACTGAAGCAAAAAAACAGGTAATTCAGGTTTTCAATCATATTCATGAAGTGCTTCAAATCCCTTCATCATATCGGATAATCTTTACAAGTGGGGGAGCTGAGTCTTTAAGTCAGGTTGTCTTTTCTGTATGGAATGAATTAGTAAGAAAGAATGGAAAAACACACTTTATCGCCTCGGGGCTATCTGAAGCACCTTCTGTCTTATCGATGAGTTTGTATGAGAGCCAGGGAGGTAAGGTATATATTACCAAGGCTTCTGCTCAAGGATCGGTTTCGCTTGATGATATGACGGCATGTGTTTCTCCAAGGACATCGCTGTGTTCCTTTCCAATGGTTTCTGGATTAACAGGCGTTGTGCAGCCGATCACGGAGATCCGTGCGCTCTGTAAACAACGTGGGATACTTCTTCATGTCGATATTTCACATGCCTTGGGTAAAACCTTCTTGGATTTAGAAGAGCTTGATGCAGATTATGTAACGGTTTCTTTAGGGCCTCTCCAAGGGCCTTCAGCAGCTGGGTTTCTTATAGTTAAAGACACAAGCCCTCTACTTCCTCTCATCTCTGGGCAGAATGAGGAATTTCTTCGAGGGGGAGAAATTGATATAGGAAAGCTAAAGGCTGCTTCTTATGCTCTAGAGCAGGCATTGGCTGATCAAGTTCTTTATGCCACGGAAGTTGCAAGAATCAGACATTCCTTTGAAACGAGCCTCCTTGCGCAGCTTGAGGGAGCTCAAATTCTTTTTGGAGAAAGTGAAAGAGCTCCTCATATATCGTGCCTTTCATTTTCGGGCGTCAAAAATGAGGCGCTCCTTTTTCTTCTTCAAAAACGAGGTCTTTTTGCCTCTATTGGAGGGGGTGTTTTTCAAACGATTTCTCTTCAGCTTCGAAACTGCGGGGTCGATCCTACAAGCTCAGATCAAGCGATATCATTTGCATTTAGTAAGGATACTCGAGAAGATGAAGTCGAAAAAGCTGTGCAGCTCATCGTAAAAGCTGTTCATGAACTTAGACGATTATCTCGTGTGTTTTTCTCTAATACCCCAAAGTCATGAAATAGGATAGGAGACTAAAAATACGTATGACGCTCGATGCAATTTCTAAGCTATTTCCTTGGGCACTGTACACAAAAAAGCTTTCAAGCAGGATTGAAACTCCCTACTGCAGTGGAATTTTTTCCCAAGAAGATGCTGATAGTCGCGCTATGCATTTGGCGATTGGTGAGAGTGGATGTATAAGTGAAGGCAATATCGTTCGCTTTTACTGGCTTGTTGATCCCCAAGATGGAGTGATTATTGACTCGAGATTTCAAGTATATGGGGATAGTGCTCTCATTGGTGCAGCTGAAATAGGCTGTGAGTTATCCGTTGGGAAAAACTACGATCAGGTAGGTCGTATTTCTGCTGAGCTTATAGATCGGCATATCCGTGAAAAGAGTGGCGAGAAGGAAGGGTTCCCGAAAGAATCATATGGCCATATAAATATGGTGGTTGATGCTCTAGAAATGGCTTCCACCAAGTGTGAAGGCATTCCCCTTGCCCCAGAATATGTAGCGCCTCCTATTACGTCACATGCAATTGAAGTTACCGAAGGTGGATGGCCTGGGTGGCAAGGCCTTACGTTGAAACAAAAGCTTAAAGTCATCGAGGAAGTTTTGGATAAAGATGTCAGGCCATACATCGAACTTGATGCGGGGGGCGTCGAACTTTTAAACCTCATAGA
This sequence comes from uncultured bacterium, assembly GCA_964577935.1. Lineage (GTDB taxonomy): Bacteria > Chlamydiota > Chlamydiia > Chlamydiales > FEN-1388 > JABDGV01. Next base: position 38,196 of record CAZOAJ010000014.1, read on the forward strand.
GGATAAGGAAGTGATCATTGCTTATCAGGGCACATGTACCTCATGTCATTCGGCAACAGGAGCTACCTTATCCTACATTCAACAGGTTCTTAAAGCTAAAGTTCATCCGGATATTTTTGTGACACCAAATTTATAGGTGATATCTCATTCGAGTGATGTATCAGTCATGATACATCCTTCAAAGGCAATAAAAAAATATCTGCTGAGGAAACGGTCTGTTCTTTCCCTTCAACTTGGCAGATAAGTTGCCCGTCAGCATGAAGCGCTGAAACAAGGGCGTTAACTCGCTCTTGAATTCCGTTTTTGGTCTGCCAAATTTTGATAATTTTACCGACGAGCCACTGTGTTTCTTGATGCCAAAGTCGCATGATTTCTTCAGGTGAAAGCGATATAAAATATTGGATGTTTTCCAAAAGTCCTTCAAGAACTTTGCCGACTTGCGGGCTATTTTGAGTCTCCATGTATATTGAAGAAATAGGCCTGTCGAGTTCTTGAGGAGGTTTTTGCATGAGCACGTTTATTCCGACTCCTCCAATTGCCCAATTGAGTATCCCATCATGGGCTTGTTCAATCAGAATCCCTGCAATTTTCCCCTGGGTTGTAACAAGATCATTTGGCCATTTTATAAGAGCTTTTACCTTGTTATGAAACAATGTTTTTTGAATAGCTAGTGAGGTTGCCTGAGAGAGCAAAAAGAGAGGTTGATCAAATGAGAGACAGAAGCTGAAATAAAGGTTTTCTCCGGGTGTAGAAACCCATGTATTTGTGTTTCTTCCTCTTCCTTCAGTCTGGCTATCAGCCCATACAACCGTAATGTGTGTTGGATCAAAGGAAGAAAGATTTCGTCGAGCCCAGCTATTAGTTGAGTCTACAGACTTTAGCGAAATGCAAGTTATAGGTAGCATGAAGATCTTCGTTTAATTTTGTAGTATTCTATGTGGTCGGCCAAATACTTCGCACGGATCGACTTTCGGGTCATTGTAATTGCTCTCCTGCTTAATTTTGCGGGGCTTTTGACAATAGCCTCCTATTCATCTGATATGTTGGTTGATGGAGGTGCTGAATCGATATGGACTAAAGGGGTCATGATCCAACTTAAAGGATTATTAGTGGCCTGGACGGTATTTTTTTTTATAGCAGGAATTGATTATAAAAAGCTGCGCGAGTGGGTATGGGTTTTTTACGCGCTCGTTTTAATTTGTCTTGTCGGATTGTTTTTTACCGATCCGATTGTTCGCGTTCAGCGTTGGTATAAAATTCCTTTTATTGGAATTGGCATTCAGCCTTCCGAACTTGGAAAAATAGCCATGGTACTTGCATTAAGTTGGTACTTGGAACGACAGGCTAATGAATCGCATTCCTTGAAAACCTTCTTGGTAAGTATGGTGATTTTTTGCATTCCATTCGTGCTGATTGTAAAGCAGCCTGATCTTGGAACTGCTCTTGTACTTTTCCCTACTGCCTGTACGATGTTCTATTTTGGCGGAGTCAATTCTCGAGCCTTATCACTGCTTATAGGCGGAGGAAGCTTAGCGCTAATTATAGTAGGTCTTATTTTTTCTGGAATTGTTCCATACGAAAATATTCAACCCTACGCTCGACATTTTCTACGCGATTATCAACTTGAACGACTTAATCCAAACACTCATCATGGTCTCGCAGCTCAAACAGCTATAGCACTTGGAGGTATAACAGGAGTTGGCTGGAGGGAAAGCGAATACTGGAGAGGGGGGTCACTTCCGGCTCCCTATACCGATTCAATTTACCCATCATTTGGGGAAGAATTTGGCTTTATAGGGTTAGTAAGTGTACTTGTTCTCTACTACATCCTCTTTTTTTGCTGTATCCAGACTGTGGCTGTAGCCAAAGACGCATTTGGTAGGTTATTGGCAGCAGGAATTACCGTGATGTTAGCCTTTCAAGTTGCGATCAACATAGGAATGATGACAGGATGTCTTCCGATTACGGGTGTTCCCTTAGTTTTAATGAGCTATGGAGGAACCTCAATGGTGGCAACAATGGCATCACTTGGTCTGATTCAGAGCGTATATAGTCGAAGATTCATGTTTTAATAGCCCTTTAGGGTCAATGGATTGTTTTGTTCATGAAAGAATTTTTGCACGATAATCATTTTCTTTTTATTCCGGGGGAATGGGCAGGAGAAGGCATAGTTTCATTTTCATTTTCTCCTGATGAGCTTGTGTTTCGAATGACATGGACTGTCTATGAAGGCCGCGAAAATAGTTATATGTGCGTTCAGACGGTTTATATTGAAGAGCAAGAGCCTATGGTAAATGCCTTTAAGATTTCGCCAAAACTTCAGGGCGATAGCCTTCCTGTCAATTTTGATATTCTACTTGAAAATGTAGCGCTTGGTTCTTTTCTTGGTAAAGGGGTGATACAAAATCAGTCGCTTGCTTGGGAATTTCGATATCCTGGGACTTTGGATGGATATGAGGTCTATGAAAGAATCGGAGAGGGTGAATATCTACTGCGAGCTGAATATTGCGGAGATGATGTCCGTACTATGATTCAGGGTCGCATCCATCGCTCTCAAGGCCCTTCATAAGGATTTCTTATTCAAAAAGATTCGAGCAAGGTTTATAAATGTACGAAGATTGTTTTCATTTAGGTGTAAAGGCTCTTATTTGCGACAAAAATGGCATGATTCTTTTGCTTAAGAAATTGCATTCTAGCAAAAAACTCTACCAAGACCTTCCTGGAGGGCGTGTTCACAAAAATGAATCTGAAATGGATGCTCTTTATAGGGAATTGCAAGAGGAAATCGGATTTCAGGATATAGGCGATCCGAGGCTTTTTATGACCTTTAGGACAAATCTACGTATTCCAGTCTCCCAAGGAGATGTTGGTTTGATCTTATCTATTTATCATTGTGAAAGTAAAGTGCACTTTGTGCCTCAATTAAGCAATGAGCATTGTGGCTTTGGCTGGTATACACCTTTTGAGGCTTCTCAATTACTTTCTTCTGTTTATCCTAAGGATTTTGTTGAGAGCCTTTCGAAATTAAGTCTTGAATCCTAAATCGACATGTCAGTTTTCAATTTTATTTATTAGGCCGCAATTTGGGCAGCGACTTAATAAGCTAATACTAGAGGATGTGTAGCCTGAGGCACAGAACTCACAGTGGACAACGTGGAGTACTCGCTGCACATCTTTTTTTCGATCTTTTCGCATGCTCTTAAACCAAGCCCAAAAAAGTGTGATAACCATTCCTCCGACATAGAGCATGCAGGCTGTATCAGGTGTTACCTCTATCATGGGCTACCGCATGTTGTAAGTAGGTTTAAAATGTCATCAGAACAGGAAAATGAGAGTTGAATTGTTCCGGAAAATGCCTCTTTATCTACACATGGAGCAAAACGAATTCTTTTCAAGATTTCCATAGAAATGGGATAGGCTCTTTCACTCTCTGCATGATGTATTGGTTGTATATCGTTGATCGATCCGTCTTCTCCTCGTACGGTTACATTGAAGGATAGCTCACTCCAATAATTGGCATTAAGGGGGCTTGCAAATAGGCATTCTAAATAGCTTCGACTAAATAGTTCGGATCCATCTGCAATGAGGTGAAGTCGAGAAAGCTCTCCGCTATAGGCAATTTGTAAAGGATATACGGGCGGTTGAGGATTTGTGATACGGAGATTTTCGATGCAGTGAGATTCATTAATTAAAGTTGTAATATCTTCGTGCTCAGGTATTTCCGCGATGGCGTGCAGATTAAGGAAGAGATCAGATTGTAGTTTTGGCAGAGGAACCTGTTCATCAAAGAGATCTTGTTTAAACCCAAATTTCTTGGGGCTCAATGAATTCTTGTCGAGGTCTTCATCTTCCACCACCGAGATAATATGAGAGGATGTATCAAATGTTACAAGAGTTGGCAGTGAGCTTATCGGGGGTTCGTTGATGGAAAAAGTTTTAATTTTTATGCAGGTGAAGAAGAAAAGATGAAATGCAATTGACGCAAGAAGGGCTATACCTAAGAGCGAGTATCCTTCATCGGGAGATTCGTCTCTGAATAATAGATTGAAAAAACCTTCGTTAGTATTATTCACTGTCTGTACTTGCTCGGTCTATACTTGCCTTGTTTGCATTTGCTTGAATCATACCTTCGTTGGTTTTGAAAGCAAGCCGAACATGTGGTGTTACTTTAATAACTTCAGAGAAAAGCTTTAGAAAAGCATCATATTCAACTCTTTTATCAATTGATAAGACGACCGTAGGTTTAAACTCTGGCTGTGCGGTCATAGAAGATGTCACTTTTAAAAGAGCTTCTTGAACACTGCTTAAATCAACAATTTCTTTTTTAGAGCCTACGTAAATGACATGGTCTTTGTCCATGATTACGGGAAGTTGACAGAGTTTTGCTGGTTCCTCTAGGTCCATTTCGGGATGAAGAATTTGGAGTGATTTGAGGGGAAGGGTATCTGAGGACACAAGGAAGAAAATAAGCATCAAAAAAATGACGTCAACAAGTGGCGTCAAATCGATAAGATTATAACAGGGCTTAAGCCGTGTTTCAAATCGCATCTACATGCCTCTTTTTGGTTCTGTTATAAGGTCTATGACTTCGCTCGATGCGGCTTTCATATCAACCGTTATGGCCTCTATTCTGCTTATAAGAAGATTATAAGCAATAACTGCAGGAATCGCAACAACAAGCCCTGCGGCTGTGGTTACAAGCGCAAATTCCATTGCCTCGCCGATCTGTGTTGCTGAAATCTCCACTAGGCTGCTCATTCTCATTTCTCCAAATGCCCGAATAAATCCAAGAACAGTTCCTAAAAGTCCTATCAGTGGAGTAACATGAGCGAGAACGGACAAAATCCTTGCATGCTTTTCTAAGAGTGCTATCTCTACGAGACCTCGAAGCTCCATGGTTTTTATTATATCTTCTCTTGGACGTTCGTGATTTGAGAGCGCGGCTCGGATAATATTTGATACTGCTCCGCCTGTTTCATCGCAAATTTCAATTGCCTGGGCAACATTTCCTTCTTGAATTGCGGGCCTTAGGCGAATAAGGAGTTTGGTTGTATCCTTATCGACTTTTCGTAAATAAGCAAGACGTTCGATGAAGACGGCAACGCCTATCACGGAACAAAAGGCGATGACAATCAAGATCATATTCCAATCTGCGATGACTCTTCCTAATTGAGCCCAAATATCACCCATATATTTTTTTCCTAATAAGAGAATGTATAAACATAATAGATATCATAAATTTGGGTCACTGCCATGAATATATCCGTGATAGCAATCATGATGTGTTCCTTGAGCTGATCCTTCAATTGACCCCTGTAGATCATTCAGCTTTTTATCAGCAAGTATAGCCCATTGGCCACCCTTTTTTCGTATGGCATTCAACTGTTTGCGAGCGAGGCCTAGTCGTTTTGTTTCAATATAAAGGTCTGCACGTAAAAGAGCTGCTTGAACGCGTACGGAAAGAGCATATTCGCTATTAATTACCTTGGATAGTTCAGAAAAAGCGAGTGGATACATTCTCAGTTCTCGATAGCATACGCTCCGTTCAATAGCCATTTCAAGGAGAAGGGAAGGGTCTTGGTTTAAAAAAAATCTATCTCGAGGAGATGTAGTCGAAAGAGCATCTAACGCTTCCTGGTATAACCCCTGATTCATAAGCTCACGCCCTAGAAGGAGCTGCGCGGCTTCAAGCGATCCAGATGATTCTTCTGGTCGGTGTGTCGTGTATAAATCTTGTATCGATTGAAAGCTCGATCGATAATCATGCGTGGCAATCTGGGCAAATGTTTTTGCGAATTGAGCATTGTATTTGCCAATCATGATCGAATCTGGGTCTACAGTCGTGTTTTTCTCCTCATTAAACGATGATACAATATCATCGAGCCAAGAGGCACAGGAGAGAATTCTATCTTTCTCGAGTGTTGCGCTTCGCATCTTGATAGCGCGGTTTTTTAAGATCTCTAGTTCAAGTGACGAGCCATTGAGCAGCGCGAGTAAAATTCCTGTTTCATGGAGTGATCCATCTTGGGATTCGTAGAGATGGTTTTTGCTCCTATCAATTAATGAAAGAGCATCATTATAGAGGGATTCAACTTCATGAGAGTCATATCGGAGCTCTCCTTCATCAGCTTTTTGCTGAGCGAGTATAAGTTCGCTCAGCCCTAAGCGAAATAGGTCTTCAGGTGTTTCAATCAGATCGATTTCTGGTAAAAGATTTTTTTGAGTTTTTTGAAGTGTATAGAGTTGTGCTATGACTGGATAAGCAGATTCAGTGTTTTTTTGTTCTGAAAGATCGGTCATTAATTCAATCCCAAGTGGTTGAAATTCAGATGAGTCCAGTAGAGCTCCGGCTGTTTGGTACCATGCATGATGTAGGCTCTCATAATCCGGAGCGCTCGATCGAAGATTCAGAAAGGATGTATATGCTTCATGAAATTTATGATTACGCAAGAGCAAGTGGAGTTCTAGATGGCATATAAATGGATCAAAGCCGAGTTGATCTGTTTGAAATCGTAGTTCTGTTTCAGTGCCATACAAAAGATTGAAATAAGTAATAAGAGCTTTGAGCTGTGCTTCTAGCTGTGCATTATAAGAAGATGTTATTGATAAGAGTGGTTCTAGGACTAAGATAAGAGTTTCTAGGGATTCAGGCTCATAAGATGGCGTGTAGAAAGCTTTAGATAGATCGGCAATATCCGGTAGTTTTTTTGAAAAAAGAAAGAGAGCTTCTTTGAATGACTCGAGCGATACTGTTGGCTTGGTAAAAAATAATTTTGTTCCATTTTGGATAAGAGCGTGAGCAAGAATTTTATTGAGGAAAGGATTCTCTGGGAATTCACGAGTGATCTCTCGTAATTTTACTAAGGCATCTTTATGCCCCGTAAGATATGCCTTTAAAGCTCTTAAGATCTTGCTTTCATGACAGCTTTCAGGGAGATGCGCTATCGAATTCTCAAGGAGATTTGAATCTTTGTTCACATAGGCAACAAGCCCGATGAGAAATCTAGAGTCATTTTTTTCTGAATCACTTGAAGCATGATCGATCGATTGTGTTGAGGAACGCATAGCAAGAGGCATTTTTTCGTCAGCTAAAGATATCCTTGCAAGAAGAGTAAATGGTTTATTTCCAAGTGTTGCGCCTGAATTTGGAAAAAACGATAAGAGTTCAAAAATCGTCGCTTGTGCTTCTTCATAGGCTCCGGATTTATAGAAAGCGAAGGCTTTAACAAATAGCATATTTTGAGCAAGTGCCTTCGTACTGTCTGAAGCAAACACGAAAGGCAGGGCATCGAACTTATCTAGAAATTCCAAGGCTTCTTGATATGCAGCTAATTGTATTTTTGCTTGTACAGTCATCAATAACAATTGCAATTCAAATTCATGTTTTTTGACTTGCGAGCAGGCTGTTAGAAATATTCCATTTTTGAGGAGGGCAGAAATTTCAAAGAGTTTTGGGAGGGACTTCTCCCACTCTTTGTTATGGTAATATAGCTGAGCCTGATTAAAGGTTTCCCATGCCCATTCATCACTGAATTTGACAATTCGACATAAGCGATCTCGGTCTGCTGACGCGAGATGCTCTTTATTTTTTAAAAGACGATGAAGAATGAGGTTTATTTTTTTTCTAAGAGCATTTTTTTTTGGATAGAGTTGAATTATTGCCTCTGCCTCTTCTATATCGACAATAAGTTGTGTTTGTAAAGGGTATATGGATCTGCTTTTATTCCTTACCAGGCGGTCAATTGAATGAAAAAGCAATTTGCAATTCGAACGTTGAAGAGACTGTGATGAATAAGGTGTTTTTACGCACTCCGCGGATCTTTTTATGATTTTTTGTGTAATGACGCGAAGCGCACCAACTTGTGATTGCCCGTCAAGGCTTGTGAATGCTTCAGAGGAAAAAAACTGATCTAATTGATCCTGAGTGAGGGAGAGTATGATCTGTTTTTCAAGAGCTGTCTTATAATTTTTTTGTGTTCTAAGTGAGTTCTCGGGTGGTTCGAGAGCTTTTATGCGAATTTGAGTCCAATTTTTTGTCTTGTATGGTTCATCCTCAATTAAGAGTCTAATACCCGAGCAAGAATCAGTAAAATATGTGGAAATATCAGAAGGAAAAATCGAACACAAGAGCGATCCGATAAGCGGTGCAGAACGGATATAAGAGAAGATTTGATGTTTCAGAATCTTGTCACGCACAATCCCAATTCCTTGCTTCATTTCCCAATTTAGACAGACCTCATCTGGTTTGTCTATCTTACAAATTTTTTACTTATGTAAATATCTTATTCGATGGCTTTGATTTTTGATATGACGGCAGGTGAATTGTTAATGAGCTTCAAGCATGGTTTCAATAGCGTGAAGTTGCCTTGGACAATAAAAGCCTAGGATATTTGTATGTCACTCTAGGAGAAATATCTATAGTCACTACCCCCATCCAGGAGAAACTGATCAAGTTGGAGGAGTTTAAAGCTGGTTGACATGAGGGGTGTTCTGCCTCAAAAAAGGAGTAATCTCGCTCAAATTTTGACTGAAAACAGAAAAAAAATTGCAAAATACTTGCACAATATATCGACTCATGTGTAAGTAATAGTCATAACACTCTTACTCCTTAGGAGGAGCACATATGGCATTAGGTCATACTATTCAAGAAATGCGTGATCTTCTTTGCGCAATTTCAGTTGATTTAGAAAAAGCTTCTGGCGGAAACAAAGCAGCAGCTCAGCGCGTACGAACAGGAACCATCAAGCTTGAGAAAGTTGCAAAGAAATTCCGTAAGGAATCGATCAATGCAGAGAAAAGCGGCGTTTCTATGAAGAAGCCAGCAGCTAAAAAAGCAGCAGCAAAGCCAAAAGCTGTTAAAATGAAAGCAAAGCCAAAAGCTAAAATGGTTCAAGCTAAAGCTATTGCAAAGCGTCCAACTGCAAAGATGCCAGTAAAAAAGTTCTAAATTGACCCTGAGTCAATTGAGTTTTTGTACTGTGTAGTCTTCGATGTATGCGCCTGATAGGAAAGATAGTTCTTGCCTATCATAAAGCTTCAGGTCTGAAGATTACATAATCTTTCATCGAGTATATTGTGGGGAGTTTGAGGGAAATCCTTCAAACTCCCCTTTTTTTATCCCTCCTTAAAATTCACAAATGTTTCATACTCCTCCACCAGTTGAATACGAAAGATAAAGCGAGGGCATGGTGGAAAGGGAGCCGTTGACAGTCACAGGATACCTAGAAAATGGAATGGGGATTGCTTCATGGCAGCGCGCTGACGGGAAACTTTGTGATGTTCAAGTCCCTAGGGCTTTATCGGGCGAGCTTGTAGAGGCAGAAGTTAAAAAAAATCCAAAGAAAACACCCTGCCGCTACGAAGCGATAGATCTCTCTGTGCTTAAGTCGTCGACCGATAGGATCGCTCCTCGGTGCAAACATTTTGGATGTCGTCAAATGGGCCCTTGTGGCGGGTGTTCATTGCAACACATGTCTTATGATGCCCAATGCCGATGGAAAGAGGAAAAAGTCTATTCCTTATTTGAACCCTACCTTACTACAGCCAAGCTTCATCCCATTCTTCCTGCAGCAAATCCTTGGATGTATCGGAATAAAATGGAATTTTCCTTTAGCCAAGATAAAGCAGGAAACCGTTATTTAGGCCTTATTAAGGAAAATTCAAGAGGACGAGTCTTTAATATCGAAGAGTGTTTTTTGATCGATCCTTGGGCCATGGAGTGCGTAAAAAAGGTCCGTGCATGGTGGGAGTCCTCTCAGCTTTTAGCCTATTCTCCAAGATCGAATGAGGGGTCTCTCAGGACATTAACGGTCAGAGTCGGTCAAACAAGCGGCGATAAAATGGTTATCTTGACTGTTTCAGGCAGGCCTGAATATGCTCTAAATAAGATGCAGATTGAAAATCTTGTGTCTGAAATAAATTCACTCAAAACGGATCATGTAACAGTTGTTTTACGTATTCATCAGGCTATAAAAGGGCATCCTACCCAGATATTTGAAATGATCTTATCTCAACCTGATTATATTCGAGAGTTCCTGAAGGTTGATGAGGTGCTTGAAGGTAAGTCTCTAGAACTTCATATCAGTCCAAAAGCCTTTTTTCAGCCAAATACGCATCAGGCGTGTGCCTTGTATGGAAAAACATTAGAGCTTGCCGATTTGACTTCTGATATGACTGTTTGCGATTTATATTGCGGCGTAGGGGCCTTTGGTATGCTTGCTGCAGCAAAAGTCAAGTCAGTTTACGCTATAGAGCTTGACGATGATGCAGCCTATGATGCGAAAACGAATGCTGAGCGATTGGGTTTGAGTAATTTTACAGTTCGATGTGGCGATGTCCCCCAGGTTTTGAAGAAGCTTGCCGAAGAGGGTGTGGTTTTACGTCCCGATGTCGTTATAGTAGACCCTCCTCGTGCAGGGCTTGGTCAAAAAGCTATAGAACAAATCGATCTTCTTAAGCCCTCAACACTTATGTATGTTTCATGTAATCCGAAATCTCAAGCGCTTGATGTTGCAATGCTTGTAGCTCTTGGATTTTCTGTAGACGTCATAGCACCCGTGGATCAATTTCCTCAAACACCACATGTTGAGAATATTATCAAATTAACCAGGTAGTATCACATACAACTTTATAAGGCAGAGAACCTCTTACAAAAGGGGTTCTCTGCAAATTCTTCCTGGAGTATTCAGATAAATAGTTAATGATCTCCTCGCAGGAACCAGATCGTGTCCCTTGACTATGACTGATCATAACGAATTTGAGTTTCTTGCAATTTTTTGTAGCTGAAACAAAATGAGCTTTGGTTATCAAATTATTGGAATTAAGTATATTCAGAACCGTGAGGGATTCTGGAAGATAAGCCACCAGAAAGGGCTGTGTTGCGTAAATTCCTAATAAGCGAAGGGGCTCGTTAGGTAACAATCTAC
>CAZOAJ010000015.1:0-42998 GCA_964577935.1 uncultured bacterium
CCGTAGAAAACGGTCGATCTTTTCAGTTCCACGTCGATATGCCGTTCGTCCGGAAAGCCCCTCTTCTCGCATACTTTGGCTGCTCTGATTGCTACTCCATGCGAAAATACCCTGATTAATAGGATTTGAAGACAGAGCTGGATTCGCAAGCGAAGTTCCAAGTGAAGATTGCAGGAGAGCTGCTCGCAAAATTGTGGTTCTAAAACCAGACCCAGATATTGGATCAGTAGTCGATTCAGCATCACCTATAATGACGCAATTAGTCGTGCTTGCTTGAATAAAGTTCTTTTCAGCGGCGGTAACTTGTGCGGCAACAACAGAAGCTTTCTTATAATCCATAGGAAGAAACTCAACTTCGCTTCCTGGAGAACGGGAATATAAAAGAGTAAAAAGGTCTCGTTGTTCAATGGAGGCATTTTTGACGAGTTGAGATTCCTCCTTCTCTATATCAGCTAATTTCTTTGTGCATTTCTCTAAATCATTCTTTAAGTTTGTCGCTTCATTAATTTTTGATGTATTGCCTAGTGCAGGTGCATTTTTAAAATCTGCATTTTCAAAAATAGCTATAACTGCATCTTTAAATTCTTGCTTTTTCTTTTCGTTTTTAAAATCTCTAATCATTTGCTCAGGGTTACTGAGCTGATTTATTAATAGATCATACTTGTCCTTTAAATTCCCATTAAGCTTATCTCCGAGAGCGTCTCCTGCTGTCATCAATTGTTCTCTAAATGCACCTATCGCAGCAGCTTGTGCAACTTGAAGATCCTTTATGAGCTTTTCCTCTTCTGGCTTTAGGGTTAGGTACATATAATCAGATTGAGGTGTGCCGAGGAGTATCATCGCTCGCTGAAATTGTTCTGCAAGAGCTTTGAGAGGATCTTGAACTTCTTTCATTCGTCGATAAAGCTCGAAGCCATGCTTGATAAGAAATGGAAGCATTTTGAGTGCAAGAAGAAGCTTTTGTGCTGTTTTTTGAACTTTGGCTGCAAATTCGATTTTTGATATTTCTTTATTGTCGAAAAATGAAAATGCCATTCGCGTTTTGCTTGACTCTTTTGTCTGCCCAACTCCAAGCAGTTGTCTCGTTGTGCTTTGAAATCCCTCTGAAACAAGTAGGATTTCAGGTTCGATTACTTTTTCTTGTCCACTCAGTTTTACTTTTGCTCTTCCCGTGGGATTTGTCTGATTGTCCTTTTCGACTTCTATAGATTCGATTCTTGTGCTGTATCTAATCACATCTTCTTTAGGAGTCTCTTGAATCTCTGCTATACGCTGAAGCATTGCGTCTTGCAAATCACAAATTTTAGCTTGGAAGAACTTCTCTGACACATGCTTTGCAAATGCTCGCTGGTCAGCAATTAAAAGATCATTAATGCCAAAAAAGTCTAATAACTTCGTGTCAGCTGAGGAGCTATGTTGTCCTTGAAGGCTTTGAAACATTTTTAAATTGGTTGGATCATCTTCTTTCCCAAGTGCAAGAATATTCTCTCTTTGTTGTGCGCTGTCTTTTGTTCTGCTTTCGAGAATAGTAAAGGATCTATTTTGAACAGCTTGCATAAGACCGAACATGAGTCCGCCCGGGCCTGCTCCTGAGATAAGAATATCGTTTTGATTATTTTGTGAAGTGAAACTATTTCTTATTATTTTAAGGCCTTCAAGCTTTGCTTCAGCCAATAATTTTCGATCGGAAAGTAAGCGAGATATGTCAGAATCTTTAATATTTTTACAGTCTTGAACATAACCGAGGAGGCTCTTAAGGTTAACATAATCTTGATCTTGAGAAAACAGTGTATCTATCTCTTTACAATCAATTGGAAAGTCGATGGGATTATTGCGTAGCTGAAAATTGATGGTGTGTAACTTAACAAGAAATTTATTATATTTTTCAGGGGTTGTATGCTTTCCCTTTTCGTTCAGATACAGCTCATTAAGGGCTGTAAATTGAGCTTTCATGCGATCTTTGGCCGCATTATATTGGTCTGTAATACTATCAATCCATTCTTTTATTGAAGCATGATCTTCAGTAAGGTTGTTTTTAATAGATTCTAATTTTTTGATGTCGTCAGAAGTAATTCGCTCATTCCTAAATTGAAGTTTGCTTACTATCTCCATAAGGGTTTTGCAATCGTTTTTAAGCTTTGAATTACTTTTGAGCTGATCGATCAAATCTTCAAAATTTACTACAGACTTTTGAGTGCCTATCTTTTCTCTGCTTTCCAGTTTTTTTACGGTGGACTTTGCTAAATCTATTGTTCTGTTGGCAGAAAGGAGGGCTTTTGTGGCCTCCAGAATGTGCTTATCTAGATCTTTAATTGGCTTTTTGAAGGTTCTCTTAAGCGTATGCATGTTTGTAAGAAGGGCTTGATAGGTCTCTTTAATTGCACTCAATTTATTTTCTAATTTTTTTGCTTCAGTGGGGTTCTCCTCAAACTGAATTCGCGCTTTGAGAAGCTTTACGCTTTTTCTAAACTCATTTTGCACTTTATTAAAGCCAGTTTTTGTCTCTTGTAAGATTCGTGCAATGTCTTGGACTTTTTTATCTTTTTGATTCTTTATCGCATCCTTTAACTCCTTCGAAAGGGTATCGCAAGCTGTAGTAAAGTTATTGGTCTGCTCGGTAAAATCAGGAAGTGACATTGACATACAGCTCAACCTTTCTTTATGTGATAACTCGAGAGCATCTTGTTGAAATTTTCATTTATCATTTGTTTCTTATTGCATAAAGAATAATTTTGATGCCTTGTGCGATGGAGAATGAATTGATATAGTCAAAATTATTTGAGGGGAGTGGAATCAGTGAAAGCGCCGGATCCTAAAAGTAGAATTGTTAAGGAACTTGAATACATTGCCTCACTTGAGCATGGCCAGCAGTTTATCGATCTAGGTGCAGTTGTTTCCAAAAGACTTTTTGAGCTAGTAAAGAATCGTTTTCAAGAGAGTTCTCAAGATGCATCCATCCCTTTAGAGGGGTTATTGGCAGATGACTCGTTAATATATCAAACGATTGAATCGAACGTTATCGCAATTTTTGCTCGTGTTCTTCACCAAATTCATCAGCACCGTGAACAAAATCACTACTTTTTCTTAGAAGATTTAGGTCAGGCATTAGATCAAGTTGTTGATCAGAGACATGTCTCTTTAACGGCCTATTTTGACGAATTAATCGAGCTTGTTACCTGTATAGCATTTCCGGAAGGAGCTGCAGATCTCATACTGCCTATTGAAGGAATGGCAGTTTCTTTCATACGTCCTATTGTATGGAAAATGCTGCAGGATGCATTTAAGAAGGAATGTGGTAGCTATTTTCAACATCTTATATCTGTTCAGTCAAGGGAGTCTCTCTTTTGTACCCTTCTTGAGAAGATTGAACAAGAAATGAAGCCCGATATATCAGTAGAGGTTTCGTCAAAAGAGATTTCGTCAAAATCCAACGGACATCATAGCGCATCGTGTATATCCTCACATGGGATAGAGGTTCTTCGTAAATCAATTACAAACTTTCTCTTTAAATATATTAAATCGATTAGTCCAAGTTTGTATGAAGAGCGAAAAGAGGATCTCCTCTTAGCGATGCAGCCGATGAGTTCAAAAATTTCAAGAGTACTCGCAGGAGTTGGAGATGAAGATCTTTTTTTCTATCTTATGAGTGGCTCGTGGCAATCAATATCAAAGGTCCGTGCTGAGCAAGAAATAATTCAAAAAATTGCCTCCATTAGCCGGGATCGAGATGGGCTCATTCGATTGGTTATGGAACAGATTCCTCAGCAGGCTACATCCGTTGAGGAGTATGTGGCTGCAATTTCTTCTCCAGGAGATATGTTAAAGCTTGTTCTACGTAATGGAGGGCAGAGTTATTTTATGGATGTCTTTGCTCAAAGCGCTGTCGACAAGCTGCAAGAAGGGGATTGGCTTGAAAGATTTCTCGGAGCTTGGTTCTTATCCATTCGCACTCAAGCCCATGCGCAATTGTTTTTAGAGGTAGTGCGAAATTTTCTAAAAAATATGGCGGGCAGAGAATATAAACATATTTTTAATTAATAGATCTCTTCGAGCGATTTATCGTGATCTTTTTATCTTCTTGTGTTGAATTTCAGGAGTGGTAAACCCAAAGCTTAAGTTATAATCTGTGGTTTAGTTTTTAAATTGAACGTCTCTCCATAGTTGCTCATGTCAAAGAAATTTAAAATAGTTGCATTAGGTTGTAGAACCAATCAGTATGAAGCTCAAGCTGTACGGAATCAGCTTTTGGGTCTAGGTCATTCGCAGGCGTCAGAAGAAGAGCAGGCTGATATCTATGTCGTGAATTCATGTACGGTCACGGAAAGTGCTGACGCAAGTTCACGTCATATCGTTCGATCCTTTATTCGAGAAAACCCGGAAGCGAAGGTTATCGTTACAGGATGTCTTGCTGAACGTGACCCTAAGTCTCTTGAAAGTATTGAAGGGGTAACCAAAGTTGTCTCGAATAAGGACAAAGAGTTTCTTGTTCAGGCTTTATTTCCTGACGAAGAAATACCTGAGTTTGCCATCAAGCAATTTGAAGCACATACTCGAGCCTTTGTTAAGGTCCAGGATGGATGTAATTCCTTCTGCTCCTACTGTATTATTCCCTATGTTCGAGGGCGTTCTAGGTCGAGATCTCTTCAAGATATCCTGAAAGAAGTGCAAGAGCTTGTTTCCAATGGCTATAAAGAGATTGTTCTCACAGGAATCAATATAGGTGACTATGACGGCGGAGTTGAATCAACAGAAACTCCTGTCCGACTTTGCGATCTTGTTCGCGCTGTGGACGCGCTTTCTGGAGTTGAGCGAATTCGAATATCATCGATTGATCCGGATGAAGTTGATGATGATCTTTTACAGGCAGTAATTTTTGGAAAAAAGACCTGTAAATCCATGCACGTAGTTTTACAGGCAGGGTCAAATTCCATACTTAAACGAATGAACCGTAAGTATACAAAACAGATTTTCTTCGACACTATCCGAAGGCTTAAGGCGGCATGCCCTGATTTTACCTTTACGACAGATATCATAGTTGGGTTTCCTGGTGAGACTGAAGGTGACTTTGAAGAGACTTTAGATGCGGTTCGCCAAGTTCGATTCGCCAAGGTCCATACTTTCCCATATAGTTCTAGGCCAAGAACAAAGGCTGCGACGTTCACCAATAAAGTTCCTTCTGAAGCCATTCGAGATCGAAAGTCAAAACTTATCAGACTTACTGAGCAAGTTTCATACCAGCTCAGATCCGAATATATCGGAAGAACAATGACTATTTTGACTGAGTCATCAGATGAGAATGCGTCTTTTGGCCATACCGATAATTTTCTTCCTGTCAAAATTGAAGGAATATCCATTCCCTCAAATCAACTTGTGGATGTGAAAATTATTGGAAATACTCCCGAGTCTTTACTTGGCGAGGTTGAAAGTCATAAGCTGTTAGCGAGTACACAACCAAACGACATGAAAGAGATTGCGAGGTCCTAAATACGAAATGAGAATCGATATTCTGAAGCATGCGACAGTTATTCTACATACTCCTGGAACACCCCTTCTTATTCCATCTACGCCCTATATAGTCACTGCCTATCCAACATGTATTGTGATCGATAATTTCCAGACAAAACAGAAAACGGAAGTTTCTATTGAAATTCCTGGAAAATCCCTTGAATTCAATGTTAAGGCAGATCTTGAAAAAGGATATGTCGAAATTGCAGGGAGGTCTCATAAAGGCTTTTATCGTGCATGTGTAGAGCGTAAAGACACAGATCTCCATATTTACCCTCATAAGGGGTGTGGTTTTCAAGAGGTGAGGTTACCCTTCGAGAGATATGTAAAAAATGAATCTCAACTTACTTCTAGATTGTCATTTGGAGTCCACAAGTCACTTGATTGGGCAAAGGTTGTCTCACGAGATGATATGCTTGAAATGCTCCCGCTTCTTTTTGCTGTTTCAAAAGGATATCGTTCAGCTCATGAATCTGGTGATTCTTTACTGCAGCAATTGCTTCGTACAACTTGCGATCCTGAAGCAAGAGGTTCATTATTATCACATCTAAAAGATTGCGTTCGCGCTTCTATGAAGGGAGTTTTTGCTCCCTTTGGACATGACCCTGAGCATTGGGGATACACACTTCCTGCTTCAAACTTGAGTACGTCAGAGTTTCTAGGTCTTATGAATGAGACCATTTTGAATATGTTTATTCAACGAAGTGAGGGTGTTCTGAGCATTCTACAAGCTTTGCCGGTTGAGGCTCATAGTGGAAGGCTTATTGGTATTGAGCTTTCAGGGCTTGGAATAGAAATCGAATGGACAAAGAAAAAAATACGTCGACTTTTCATTGATGCTTTTACTTCCCAAGAGATTTATCTTAAACTTCCGGATGGCCTTAAATCATTTAGAATGCGGACTTCGAAACAGGAAAAGGGAGTTATTCATTCAAGTGGATTACCTCTTTCACTTCAAGCTGGTAATCGTTACTATCTCGATCACTTCGAACGTTAAGAGATAGAACGACATGATGGCTATGCATCGAACTGATCTTGCAAATAATTTTGCAAATGATTGTCTCCAAAACCTTACTGCTATATATCCCCACAATCCTCACTCGATCTTAGGACTTCATAGAAGAGGTGTTGAATCAGTAATTCGTGTTTATCGGCCGGAGGCTCAAGAGCTTTTTATTGAGCTGTATGGTTTTCCGGTTGCTATGCATAAAGTTCATAACGATGGTCTTTTTGAACTTTCAGTTCCTCCTGATACTACAAGGATCGATTATCGCATCTATCATACGAACGGTCTTTTAGCTCATGACCCCTATTCCTTTTGGCCGACGTTCGGCGACGTAGATCAATACCTCTTTGGTAAAGGCGTTCATTACGATCTCCATCGTAAAATGGGAGCTCGTCTCATGGTTCATGAGGGGATCGCAGGCGTTGCATTTACCGTATGGGCTCCGTCTGCGAGGTCTGTAAGTCTTGTCGCTGATTTTAACCATTGGGATGGACGGGTGACTCCAATGCGTTCCCTAGGCTCATCGGGTGTTTGGGAAATTTTCGTTCCTGGGCTATCTGAAGGCTCTCTCTATAAATTTGAGGTCCGAACCCAGCAGGGTGAGCTTAAGCTTAAAACAGATCCATATGGACACGAATTTGAGATGCGACCAAAAAGTGCCTGCTTGGTCAAAAATTTAGATTCGTATACCTGGCATGACGATTCCTGGATGCAGAATCGAAAAAAACTAACCCTTAATAGGCCTATAAATATCTATGAGGTTCATTTAGGATCATGGAAACGAGGAATGCATGGAGAGTTTCTGCAGTATAGAGAGCTCGCCTTTGAGCTTTCAAGTTATTGCCGAGAGATGGGATACACTCATATAGAACTTATGCCGATTAGCGAGCATCCCTTTGATCAATCGTGGGGATATCAGGTTACTGGCTTTCTGGCTGCAAGTTCTCGATTTGGGTCCCTCGAGGATTTTCAGTATTTTGTCGACATCTTTCATCAAAATGGGATTGGAGTTGTTTTGGACTGGGTTCCAGGGCATTTTCCTGTTGATGATTTTGCGCTTGCTCGATTTGATGGAACCTCGCTTTATGAGCATGAAGATGGGCGTCAAGGATTTCATCCTCATTGGAACACGCTTATTTTTAATTTCGGACGTCATGAGGTTTGTAACTTTTTAATTTCATCAGCGCTTTTCTGGCTTGATGTAATGCATATTGATGGGCTTCGTGTCGATGCCGTAGCTTCGATGCTCTATCTTGACTATGGCAGGGATAATGGTGAGTGGATCCCTAATCGATTTGGGGGAAAGGAAAACCTCGAAGCGATTGAATTCTTAAAACATGCAAACTCCATTATACATCAACGCTTTCCTGGTGTTTTGACGATTGCAGAAGAGTCGACATCATTTTATGGGATATCGCATGCTCTTTCCGATAATGGTATAGGCTTTGATTTGAAATGGAATATGGGCTGGATGAATGATACCCTGCGGTATATACAGAAAGAGCCTATACATAGAGCCTTCCATCATAATGACCTGACCTTCAGTATGCTCTATGCGTATTCTGAGAAATTCGCTCTTGTCCTTTCTCATGACGAAGTGGTTCATGGAAAGAAAAGTTTGCTCGCAAAAATGCCTGGAGACATGTGGCAGCAGTTTGCAAATCTTCGTCTGCTTCTTAGCTATATGATGACACAGCCTGGGAAAAAACTTCTCTTTATGGGTTCTGAAATTGGACAATGGAATGAATGGAATTGCAACGTATCTCTAGAATGGTTTTTGCTGCAATTTCCAAATCATAAGGGACTACAAAATTGCATTCGTGATCTAAATCATCTATATCTTGTTCGTAGTGAATTATGGGCCGATGACTTCTCATACAGCGGTTTTTCATGGGTCGATTTTTCCGATCATAAGAACAGTGTTCTAGCCTTCCTAAGAAAAGATCCTCAGATTCCTCACAGGGCGTTGCTCGTGCTTTTACACTTTTCTCCTCAATATTTTGATAAGTATCAATTGAATCTTGGAGGTGTTCAAGCGCTTCGCGAGCTTTTTAATAGTGATGATCAGCGCTATGGAGGGTCTGGAAAGGCAAATCTTGGCACGTTTATTGGATACGGAAATATATCGGTAGCACTTGCTCCTTTAGCTTGTCAAATCTATGAGGTGGATTTTTGGACATAAAAGATATTGCCTTCCAAGATAGCGCGCATAGTCATGAACAGTATTTGAAGATGTGTGCTGAAATTGCTCGCCATAACACGCTTTATTTTCAGCAAGCTCAGCCCGAAATTAATGATGAAGAATTCGATGAACTCGTTCGCGCAGTGGATTCTATTGAAAAGATTCATCCTGAATGGATTGATGAAAGATCTCCATCTCGTTCGATGGGGGAGGCTCCTCTCGTTGGATTTAAGGAAGTTGAGCATCAGGTTCCTATGCTTTCACTTGAAAAGGCTTTTACTCTTGAAGAGGTTAACGCCTTTATCGATCGAACTCGGAAACTCTTAGAAGGCAAAGAGTGTCTATTTGCAACGGAAGTTAAAATGGATGGTCTTGCTCTCTCTCTTCTTTATGAGAAAGGAGTTCTCCGTCAGGCATTAACAAGGGGTGATGGAAGAGTCGGAAGCGACGTTACAAATAACGTTAAAATGATTGAAGGTATTCCTCATAGAATCCAAGGAAATAACGTTCCAGACCTTCTTGAAATTCGGGGAGAGGTTTTTCTTCCCTATGATGCCTTTTCGGCTCTAAATGAGCAGCGTGCAAGCCAGGGTGAGCCCTTATGGGCTAATACTCGAAATGCTGCGGCAGGAACCTTAAAGCTTCTAGATCCAAAGCAGGTTGCTGCTCGAAAAGGGCTTTCAGTTGGTTTTTATGGAATTTCAAGGATTTCAGGAGGCTCCATTCATTTTCAGCATGAGGTTGTTCCGTACCTTGAGTCGTTAGGACTTCCGACAATAAGATCCTATCTTCATGCACATAATTTTCTAGCTGTCGAAAAGGTCTGCCCTGAAACTCTATGTCGAGATGCTCAGGATTTACTTGAAAGAGTCGTTCAGCTTTCTAAAATTCGTGAGACTCTTCCCTTTGCAATTGATGGAGTGGTTTTTAAGGTTGATAATCTTGCAGATGCAGAACGCCTTTCGACAACAGCAAAACACCCTCGTGGTGCCTTGGCATTTAAATTCTCGGCCGAGCAAGCTATCTCCCAAATAAAAGCGATTACCGTGCAAGTTGGGCGTACAGGAGTTTTGACCCCGGTTGCAGAGCTTGAGCCAACGCTGCTTGCAGGATCCACGATATCTCGTGCAACTCTTCATAATGAGGAAGAGGTGCTTCGTAAGGATATTCGAGTTGGTGATACTGTTGTTATTGAAAAGGGTGGAGATGTCATTCCTAAGGTCGTTTCGGTCGATGTTCATGCGCGATCTCAAGAGAGTGCCCCCTGGAAAATGCCCTCTTGCTGTCCTTCATGTGGAGCTTTTGTTGTTCGTGATGAAGCGGAGGTCGCTGTCCGCTGTCCGAATTCTTCATGTCCTGAGCAGGTGATAAGACGATTGATTCATTTTGCAGGTAAAGACGGTCTTGATATTGATGGTCTTGGAAATAAGATTATCAGACAACTTTACGACAAGGGCTTTGTAAGAAATCCTGCTGATATTATGAATTTATCAGTCGATATCATTTCGAAGCTTGACGGGTTTAAGGAAAAGTCGATTCAAAATCTGTATGCAGCCATTCAAAAGGCCAAAGTGACAACTCTTGATCGACTTATTCTTGCTTTGGGAATTCGTCATGTAGGAGCAATCACCGCTGAATTGCTTGCAAAAAGAGCGAAGACTATTGAAGGGTTGCGGTTGCTCGTTTCAGAAAATCTTTTAGCAATTCATGGAATAGGTGAGATAGTAGCTCAGTCGGTAGCTCAGTTTTTAGCAGATATTGAAAATCAAAAGCTTTTAGAGCTGTTGATTGAATCAGGGATAACTCTTCAAACAAATGTAACTAAAGATTCATCATTATCAGGTCTTCAGGTGGTTCTAACAGGTTCTTTGGGATCTCTTACTCGAAATGAAGCATCAAAACGTATCAAGGAATGCGGTGGAATAATCTCTGAATCAGTATCTAAGAAAACAAATCTCGTTGTTGCGGGATCCGATGCGGGCTCAAAGCTTGAGAAGGCTCAAAAGCTAGGTCTTAAAATTATTGGAGAAGAAGAGCTACTTCAATTACTGAATGAATAGAAATTTTTTGTTCTATGACTTTGGTTCAAATGCTTTGTAGATAAATGCAATACAAACTAAGATGAATAACTCTGTTTGCATTCGATAATTAATATAAACGCATATTTAAAATATAATTTCTTATGAATTCGATTCAGTCATCTTCATCTGCTGTGCATAATATTCCTAAATGGAATGCTGAAAAGAATCAATTTCTGACTGAAAAGTACAAAAAACTCAAAGGTTCTAAACAGATATGGATCAAGCTCGCTGAGTTAATAAATGAAAAATTCTCAATGTCTGTAACCAATGATCAAGTCAAACATCACCATGCTAACTGTCGAATAGATGTGGATAGATCCTCTTTAACAGAAGAGGAAGCCGACAAGCTTCGTGAATATGTTCAAAAATATGGGAATGATTGGAAGAAAATAGGCGCTTTGATGAAAAGAACTCCGAATAAGGTAAAAGCCTATTATAACACTAAATTGAAGCCTCTGTTACCGCAAAAAAAAACTAAAGTTCTTGTTAAACACGAAAATTCCGATAATCGTTCTGGAAGGAAAAAGAAAAAGAACGTTCAACATCTTGAAGATGACTGTGCTCGGTTGCCAGTTTTTGTTCCTGATGAGATTTGCTCGCTTGATGGTGTAAAGAGTAAATCTGGCTACAATCTGCGTCCAAGGAAAGTAAATCCTGCCAATAAAGCTCATATGCCGCTTGAAAATAAGGAAGATATTTCTTTTGAAGAGCCGCATCAAGCAGCAAATCAAGAGGTGGATCAAGAGGAAGAATCTAATAATTCGACATTGCTCGTATCTCGCGATGAATACTTTCATTCGGGGAGCTCATCAGGCTCGAGTAGCGATACGACTAGTTCTTCTAGTCCACAGCAGTCGGTCGAGGATGATTATCTTGATTTGCCGATTGAGGGAGCTGGCGAGGATTTTCGGGGATATTTGCAGGAATATCAGGATAAGGAGCAAAACGATTGCGATCAGCAAATCTCGCCAATTCAAATCGATGTTGCCCGTATTTTAGAACAAAATCCTGAATGTTGTCATTGGTCTTTACTATCAAAGAATATTACGCAGCTTGCTTGCTCAAGCAGCTCTTTGATGGGTTAACAGCTGCTTGAGATATCGTTCTTAAAGGATGATGAGAGGAGATTTTGTACTGTGTGCCAAATCTCCTAAAAGCGTTTGATTCGTATAGGAGTGAACTCGAACTTGTTGAAGGGTTCCAATCGCTTCCTGAGGTCCCTCAAACACTACGTTTTTCCAACATCTTGTTCTACCTTTAAGAAGTTTTGGGTCTTTTGTTGTGGCTTTTTCTACGAGAACCTCAACAACTTGACCAAGCATTGCGTTTCGTTCTTCAGCATAGATCACTTCTTGTTGCTGAAGAAGAATCTGGAGTCGTTCGTCTTTGATCGACTCAGGAATATCATCTTTCCAGCGCATTGCAGGGGTTCCTTTTCTTTGACTGTATGCAAAGATAAATGCAACCGAAAAGCGGAGCTCTTCCATGGCTTTTCGAGTCTCTTCAAACTCGCTATCAGTTTCAGTGGGAAATCCGACAATAATATCAGTGCCTAGGGAAACGCGAGGGACTATACTTCTCAGAAGGGCGACTTTTTCAAAGTATTCATTCTTTGTGTACAGACGATGCATTTTCTTTAAAATTCGGTCTGACCCTGCCTGAATGGGGAAATGGACAAATTCACAGAGAGAGGGCAGGTCGCGAATTGCTTCCATCAGCTCTCGTGTAATATCGACTGGGTGGCTTGTCATAAAGCGAACTCTTGAGATCCCAGGAATTTTATCTATGCGATAAAGCAGATCGTGAAAAAGCGTATTCCATTCAGGTTTGTCCTTGCCATAGCTATTCACATTTTGACCAAGAAGAGTAATTTCCTTGTATCCAGAGTCTGCAAGCTTTTGACACTCGGCAAAAATATCGTCTGGATTTCGTGATACTTCAGGTCCTCTCGTATAGGGAACAACGCAGTAGGTGCAATATTTATCGCAGCCGCGAATGATTGATACATAAGCTTTTACTGCATCATCACGAACTGCTATTTGGTAATCGAGTTCGTGCTCAAATCGAGGATCGACACGGACGCTTTGGGTGCCTGCAGTAATGACTTCGTCAAGGACTCGATCGAGATCTTGAATATTGTTTGTTCCAATAACGAAATCAAGGTTTGGGACTTTTTGTAAAAGTTTTTCTTTTTTAGCATTCGCCATACATCCTGCGATGCCAATAATTGGGCGTGACTTTTGAGCTTTACCAAGCTTGCCAATTTTGCCAAGAGCTTTTCGTTCTGCTAAATCACGGATAGAGCATGTATTAAATATAACCAGATCAGCCGTTGTTTCATCAGTAACGAGTTCAAGCCCTCGCCGTTTTAAAACACCTGCCATGATTTCTGAGTCAAGCTCATTCATCTGGCATCCGTAGGTCTTAATAAAGAAGGTTTTAACTGAGCGCATAGCTTTGAGAAAAAAATAGTGAAGTTGTAAAAAAATTAAAACATTCTAGCTTAAATCAACTATTGATGAAAAGGCATCTGTTGTGTAGAGTATCTCCTGCCCACAACCAAAATAGTCCCGGATCCAATACGAATCCCCAGGATGTGTGTTGCCGGATGTGTGTTCAACAGTTCACGCTGCTGGGAGCAATACCTTTGGGGGGGAATAACCGTATGTGCTGAAAGTAGGGCGGTTGATGATACGTATAGTCATAAGCCAAATTAACCCGTTCAGTCCGTGCGAACAAAACCGTGTAGGGGCCGAAATCGATGATTAACAAGAAAAATCAAACAACACAAGTTCGAAGAGAAGCCATCACAAGACGCTGGTTTCTTTTTGATGCTAAAGGAATGACTCTTGGCCGCTTTGCCTCAGAAGTAGCTAAAGTTCTCCAAGGCAAACATCGCGTTGATTACACACCTCATGCTGATTGCGGTGAAGGTGTAATCGTTATCAACGCAGATAAAATCGTTTTGACAGGTATGAAGCGATCTCGAAAGATCTATCGCTATTACACTGGGCATATAAGTGGTCTTCGCGAAGTGCCTTTTGAAACCATGCATGCTCGTCATCCGACATATGCGGTTGATCACGCAGTTCGTGGCATGATGCCTAAATCCCGCCTTGCTCGTCAGCAGCTTCGCCGCTTGAGAGTACATGCTGGACAAGATCATGATCTTGAAGCACAACAGCCAATCGTGGTGAACAACTAAGGAAGGGTGGAATCCATGCAAGAAACATTTGCAACAGGTCGTCGTAAAACCGCTGTGGCTTCCGTTCGCATTCGCCACGGGTCAGGCCAGTTTGATATTAACGGTAAAACATTTGAGCAGTACTTTCCGCTCGAGATTCAGAGAAAAATGATTCTCACTCCCTTTGAGAAGATTGGATACAAAATTCCAGTTGACCTCATCGTTCGAGTTCGTGGTGGCGGTGTTGAAGCGCAAGCTGAGGCGGTACGTTTAGGTGTTGCTCGAGCCCTCGTTCGTGAAAACGAAGAGTGGAAGCATTCCCTTAAAGAGGAAGGTTTCCTTACTCGAGATAGCCGTAAGAAAGAACGTAAGAAGTATGGCCGAGCTGGTGCTCGTAAGCGCTTCCAGTTCTCCAAACGATAAAATTTCTTTTGCAACACAAGTCCTGGAAAATCAGGATTTGTGTTCAGTTGGAAACTACAACCCCAATCGAGCTTTTTGCTCAATTGGGGTTTTTTTATTTCGTTCGTCAAGCCATTTCCAATTGTCGCACAATTAAATTGGCATATTGCAGCGAAGAACACGAAAATGGATAATTAACTGAAATAGGATCGAAAAAGGAAAGAAGAGTATGCATTTGCAGCAGTAATTTCTGCTGCAAATGAGCTGTCGGAGTTGACAGAGAGGAGCGCGGTCTTGTTACTTACTTTTTCTGGGAAGTAACAAAGGTAATAACGTCTTGAACGGACTTAAGCTTTTCTGCTTGTTCATCAGAAATTTCAATGCCAAATTTTTCTTCAAGTGACATCACAAGCTCTGTGAGATCAAGTGAATCAGCGTTCAGATGGTCGATGAATAACTTTTCAGGAGTTACTTCTTTTTCATCAACGCCGAGCTGTTCGGCGATAATTGTGATAATTTCATCAACGAGCGGTTGGTTTGCCATAAAGGATATAATCCTCACTTACATTATTTGCATAAAAAGGTACCAAAAAACTACCAAGTATTCCTTTATTCTTCCAGTGAAGATCCTTAAAAAAAATAAATAGATGATTTTTCAAAACGTCAGTTGCTCACCAATCGTTTTCAGGATAGAGTGAATAAAATATTTGCAAGGTGCTGTTTCTATGATTTCAGGCCCCCAATTCTTCAAGGTTGA
Source organism: uncultured bacterium (assembly GCA_964577935.1). Classification (GTDB taxonomy): domain Bacteria; phylum Chlamydiota; class Chlamydiia; order Chlamydiales; family FEN-1388; genus JABDGV01. Next base: position 15,118 of record CAZOAJ010000015.1, read on the forward strand.
AGAGGGAAAGATTCTTGAGACTGAAAAAAAGGAAGCAAGCTCGCTTACAAAAGTCGTTCAATGTGCAGTTAGGCAGCTACAATCTCAATCTCATGAGCTTACGTATTTCGATGTTGATAGGGTCTATCGAGCGTATAGCAAACGATTAAAAAAATCCTTATTTAGTAAGATCAAGATTTGGTGGAATAAGGGCACTCTGGAGATTTTAGAGACAAATAGAAAAGAGTTATACAAAGATTTATTTACAAATCCAACGAGGCGCGATTTCGAGAAGTTAATAAACCTCTCTCCACAAGTTATCATCTCGAAGGATTCCAAAAACCAACTACTCGCTTTTTTGGATAGCCTTTCCCTCGAAGAAAAACAAGATTATTTAAAGCAATTTATCCAAGGAAATTTAGAGACCATTATTTCGGAAATCGCAAGGCGTTCAGATTTTCTCAAGAAATTTCCTGATATCATTCAAAAGTCATCAAATTATGTTAATTTTGAAGCAGTCCCTAAAACTAACATATTTGCATATCAGGTCGCACAAAGGCTTCAAACAGAATCCGACGTAATTACCTTAAAGAATTTTTGGAAAGATCACTCCTTGCAGATTTCAAAGCTCATGCAAAATCCTGAGAAGGATGAACTCTCATATCGGTTAGTGCGTCTTCTTGAATCCAAGATTTCACTTCTATCGAAGCAGATTAATATCAAGACGTCAGGACTTCCTTTTCATATGTTAAGAGGGGGAGGTAATTTTTCTATAGGAGAATACTCCTATAGATATTCTGAACAAGGATTTGATCAGATAGATCAAGCATCTCAACGTAAAATTCCATTTACTGCAAATGCTCGGATCAAGTTAGCGGAACAGCTTATTGATAGAGGAGAATATGAGTACCTTCCGTCGGTTTTTTCAACATCGCTCCTGACATTAAATAGTCAGTTAAATGATGAAAGCGAGGCTATTCTTCATAAGCTTGTGTGTCATGATGATCTGTCAATTGCCATTAAATCGGCCCATGTCCTCGTGAAGAATGGAATAAAGCTCGATGAAAATGAAATCAATAAGATTAATGCGCATTTGGATTTGATTCATGAGGATATAGGTACTATAAAGCAGTCAATTTTGGGACTCAATAGATACGAGGTCGCGTCATTGGCAATTATTCCTCAATTCGCAGCCAAAGTGCGAACGCTGCAGTTAGAGAATTACCGATATCAAGAGCCTTCTAGGGCTACCAAAGTAATTGCTGCTCCTCAAAGGTATCCTAAGGAGAAGGAAAATCGTAATGAGGGGAAAAAAGAATATCATCCTGATTTACAATCATTTAAAGAGGCTTTTAGTGCCGCTGATCCATCAAAGGCAGAATACAAAGAACAAGCGCAAGATGCTTTTGATTCCTTTTTGAAAATTGCACAGAGCATCAAAGAAGAGGAGTTGCAGCACACACAGATTAATCCGCTGCCAGAGGCATATCAGAAAATAGTGGGTCATATTGGGGACGCTTCTTTAATAGAACAGGATATAAAGCTTCTTAAAGTTGATCTGCAGATAGAAATTAATCGAAAAGAGATTCTACTCTATTCAAAACTTCCTCCATTTTCGCCGCCTGTTCTTCAATTGATTTTAGCATATGGGCAGGGAAGTCTTGATCTAGTGCTCGATGTGGATAAAGATACATTAGATGTAATTCAAAAATCTATCGCAGAAGTAATACAGGCCCGTCAGGAGCTTCAGAAATGCGAAAGAATCGAAGGCTATATTAAAGCAGGCACTGATAACGCCGATCAAGAGAAATTCAACAATCGACTTGATCTGATGCTTCGTGAATGTCCCGCTTATGATGATCCCTTAAAATTCCCATTTTTACAAGTTGCTGAGTATTTTCTTAATATTTATGCACGTCCACAACAGGTAGAGAGTATTACGAAATTAGGCGAGACCGATAAGAAAAAAGTTCTTCAATTGCTTATGGGGTCGGGAAAAACCTTTTTACTTTTGCCCATCCTCGCCCTCTTAAGAGCGGACGGGAATAATCTTTCTACGGTAATGGTCCCAGAGCCTCTTTTTTCTGAAGTGTCAAAACAGCTCCAAAATACCTTAGGATCAAGTTTTGATAAAATTGTTGCTTCTTTTACTGTTCCTCATGGTGATGTAACTGTTGAATACCTCAAAGAACTTTTGATCACTCTTCAAGATGTGAGAAGTAATCGGGGCATATTGGTTATCACTCCTGAACGCCAGCATGCCCTTTTGAACTCACTCACCTCTATTCTAAAATCAAGTAAGGATAATCCAAGTCCACTAGAAGATGAAAAATTAATTCTGATCCTTAAAGTTATAAAGCTTTTGAGTACATCTGAAAATGTTATTGCTGATGAGGTGGATCAACTTTTAAGAACAAATCTTCAGTACATTATCACTTTAGGGGAGCCAAAATCTTTTGGGATAGACCAGCGAGAGATTATCAGTAGTCTCGTTCTTTTTGTTTCAAATAACCCAAACAAATTTCCTGTGGCATTTGACTTTGCCACAAATGATTCTGCAAAGCCACGAGTCACGATTGAGTCCTATCACGAGCACGTAAAATCAGTTCTGGCTGATCAGGCAATAGATTTGCTTAAAGATAAAAAAGATTTCAGAGCACTTATTGATGGAAACGAGGCTCTTTTAAAGATTTTTTTCACTTTGCCAACAAAGAATGAAGAAAATCAGCAGATAAGCGAAGCAGAAGCCTTTTTTAATTCTCTTGATGAAAATCGTAAAAGAGTTCTCCTTGATATTCGAATGGCACTTGTTGATGTGCTGCCTAAAACGTTTTTTTCAAATGTTAATGAGAAATACGGGCTAACTAACGATCAGGAAACATTTCTTGCGCGCCCCTTTGAGGGGCCTGGATGTCCTGCTAAAACACAATTTAGTAATCCTATTGAACAAGTAGCAAAGACGGTTCAAGCATTAATCAAGATGGGTATACCTGATTCTGCTTTTGAAAAAGCAAAGAAGACTTTTCCTGATCTTGAAAACTTCACGATTAAAGGCATTCAGAATAATCCTCAATTGTTTGAATCTTTTATTAAGCAGTGTGTGTTACCTGAAGTAAAAATTCATCCGGAACAGATTACAAGCGACGGTCATAAGCTTGTGAGCTCTTCTGAAAGTTACTCTGGAATCAGTGGAACTTTCTGGAATGTGACAACCTTTCCTCAATTTAATGAAATTATTCCAGATGAGAAAGAAGAGGTTTCTGCTCTATTGAAGTTGAACAACAAAGTATCTCGAGATGAAATTACCTTTAATAAGGTAGATCATTTATCTAAAAAGGATAGTTTATTGGAATTGCTCGTTCCCAAATCAGGAAATCCTCCATTGGCTCTTATTGACAGTGCCGGATGGTTAAAAGATGTGTCAGAGGAAGATTTTATCCAGACTCTTTTGGAGCAAAGAGCGGATCTTGAAGGAATTGTTATTCATAATAAAAAGGGGCATTTGTGTGTCATTGATAGAAACAAGGCGTGCTTGCCTTTAAGCGAATCAACAATTCCAGTCGATAAAAGACTTACCATCTACAAGCAACAATATACTACGGGCACGGATATACCTCAGGCAGCTTCTGCTAAAGCTGTATTGACAATTGGCAAAGAAATGATTTTACGAGATTTTCAGCAAAGCATTTTTCGTATGCGCGGAATTTTGCAAAATCAACAAGCAGTTTTGGCGTATGATGCGGAAGCCCAAGCTCAGATGGCCATGCTTACCTCTATGAAGGAGGTTAATTTCCCCTCCTTTCTAAAATTTCTCATGACCTCACAGTCTGTACGGCGTCTTCAGGATAACTATCAGGCAGTACATCAGCGTATGCATGATCGACTCGAGGCGTTAGTTCGCAATCGTATGCTTGAGCTTGTAGATCGAAAAGAGTTAGATGGGGAAGAGTCAAATCTAGATAAAATTCATTCTCTCTTCAAGGTTGCCGAACACCTCTTTATTGAAAAAAAGAAGGATTCAATATCTTCTGGATGGTCATTTCCAACCAAAGTGAAAAAAGAAGAGCGTGTTCTGCAAGATGTCAACAACTACACAGCACAGTTTGAGACTGTTCGTGAAAATCTTGAATTGACTTTCGAAGAAGTTCAGGATGCCCTTAAAGAATGTTATGATCTTGAACTGCTCGATGAGACTCTTGAAACAGGGCAGCCCTCTGATTGCGGTCTTGAAGTGCTTCAAACAAGTGCACAAGCTATGTTTCCTCTACAAGCGCAGCAAGTTTTTCAAGTTTCTGCACAGGAGATGAAGCAATCACTTCAAGATATAGCTCAAAGGCTTGATGAGGCGCAAAAGCTTATTGATCATAAGACGTTATCGAAATCATTGAGTGCAAAACAGAAGGCGCTTGAAGAGAAGTTAAGTAGCTTTAAAACAGAGGTAAGCTCGCAGAACCTTCTTATTATTGAAAGTAATTTTGATCGTCTTATGAAAGACGGAATGTCTTTAAAGCAGAGCTTCTCGCATCTGAAAGAAATAGCTCAGATAGAAAACACCTTAATAGATGTTGAAAAGGAACTGTCGATTCTCAATGAGATTGTAAGTACTTTTGGAAAAAATCGGATTATTTCTAATTTTGAAGTATCGTGCAAAAATCTTCATCAAGCAATTGATGAGGGAGATTTTGATGCTGTAAAACAGAGGGCTGAAGCTTTTGCTCTTGCACACTCGCTCCTTGATCCAGAGCTGAAGGCACTTCAGGAGGAGGCTACAAAAGAAATCGCTATATTAAATGCGGCAACCAAAGCTCGTTCTTCAGAGCTGCCTTCTCAGATTTATATAGATACAATCGACATTCGAGATGTTCATCAACTTGAGAGCTTAAGAAAAGCTCGAAGCGAAGATCAAAAAGCTCATGCGGAATTTCTCAAAATCCGAAAAGAATTTTTAGTTGGAAAGAGAGAAGAGCTCAATAAATTACAGAAAGAGCTTTCTAGCGATCTTTATGGGATTTCGGGCCAGATTTTAGAAACTATCAACAGTGAATTACAAAAACAGGAAAAGCTATTCAATCCTGCTGATTTTTCTTCAGACTTACTTCCCTCTTCACAAATTGCAAACGATATCAGACGACTTAAAGATGAGCATAAAGCAAGAGTAGATGTTCAATCGGCATGTAAGGCTATACTCGGGAAGTATCAGAGTAAGGATTCTTTACGAGATGCTGTTATAAATTTAATGAAGTCTGTAAAAAAATCAGGCTTCAAAGAATACAACGAGTGTCTCGAAGATCTTCAGAAAGCAATTCAAAATATTCAAACTATAGAGAATGCTGAATCTCTTCTTTCTCTGCAGTCGATCAAAGATCTTGGACTTGAGGATACCGTAATTAAGCGGATTACCTTCCTAAAAAGCAAAAGCTTCCTGCTTCAGCAATCAAAATCAATGTTGCCTAATAAGTTGTCGAAGGGGCTTCAGGATCGGATAGGTACATTAATTCATAAAATCAATCGTTCAAATACAGCCAAAGAAATAAAGCTGCTTGAGTTTGAGTACCAAGATATACAGGAAGCCGCAAAGTGGTTCAGTGAAACTTCAAAAAAGAGAGAGAAGATATCGAAAGAAGTTCATCGTCTCGAGAAGCTACCTTACGGAAATGCACAAGTATCTAAACATTTTATTGCTTTCGTAGAAAAACTCAATGAGAGATCTACTCAAACATTTCTTGATCGTAAAACCCGGAATGAAATCGATGAGTCTATAGCAAGACTTGAAAGCTTAACTCCTCAAGTATTTACAGCGGCTCAGTTACAGCATTCTGCTTCTGATTTACTATCTGCATGTCCTGAAAGAAAGGAAGTTTCGATCCTGCAACAAATTCAGACTATGATAGATCGGGAAAATCAAGCGCGCAAGAAGCTTTTAGATCTCAATAATCAACTCAATATGGGATCAGAAACTCTTTCTGAATGGGCGGGACTTATAGGGCGCTCTCTCGGAGATCTTTCTCAAAATATTGAACTCTTCAAGTCAGTGCACGCAGATGTTGATGAGCTTATTACAAGACAGGTTCATAAAGCACGTGAATTCCTTACATCATCTCTAGAGGCTCTTCCTGAGAAGCATCGGCTTCACGAAAAGATTAAGACGGCTCTGCTTGAAAAACCGCACGTAGCCTTTCTTAATGAAGCGGCGCACATACGAAAAGAATTTGATACATATCTAAAGAACGAATCTTTCAATCAAAAAGCTCTTCTTGAGGCCTTGAACGATCGAATAAACTCTTTTAAGGGGAGTCTTTCCAAAGTTGATTCACTTGCGCTGGAAAACAAGATTCAAAAGCTTTCAGCCATAACTGAGGTGCGGCCAACGAGGCAATCGAAATTAGAGATTATCAATCTTCAAGAAGAAGTTACACGTTTAGAAAGTCTTGTTGGCGTACGTCAATCATTTTTTAATCGCGTAAACTTGCTTCGAAGTGATCTTAAAACACATGTCCATCCGATGACAGCATTTTCCTATGAAAACGAATTAGATTCTATCGTGCAGGTGCTGACTCAGCCAATATCTTTGCAAGAATGGAATAAGCAATCGGAAGCGATTGAGGCAGCATTTGCTAAAATAGATACAGCGATCTCTTTCTCAAAAATAAAAGCGAAAGCTTTTAACTACGCAAAAATGATAATTGATGGAGTCGATGACGAGAGCACATTAAGCTCCTTCATCTCATTATTGAAGGATCCTTTAGCTCAATCGCTTTCGAGACAAAAAGAATTTCAGGAACGTGTAGCAGAAGCTTGTATTGCGCTTTCGCAAAAAGGCAAGCTCTCCCTCTCCAAGGCGATCCTTGACGCTGCAAATATCAAAAGCAAAAAAATAATTCGGTCCCTTCAGGAGGCAAGTGTTGATTACGTTTGCAAGAACCTAATAAATGACACGCATAAGCTTCTTGATGTCTATTTTGAAGATGAAGAGCTTCACCTTGATTATGATAAGCTTATGGAGGGATTTGCACTTCGCTATCTTCAGCAGAACGAAATACTTATTCAACTTTTTGAGGAAGCGGGATTTGATGAGCAGATTATCTCAGAAGCAGTGATGCAATTCAAAATTGCGTCAGGGGCCATTTCATCGTCGCTTGAAGTCCAAGCCTTAATGCCTATTGCGCAATATTTGAATAGCGATCCAAAAATCATTGAAGAGATGTCTTTTGATACTGTTTTTGATATGCAGCAGTTCGTTGCTTTTGGCATAGACAACTTAAAAGCGTATGAAGGGTCTCTTAATGATAATGAAAGAGTTGAGGTAGAGAAAGTTCGCTATGCGCTTGAAACGGCTCATAAAAACATGGAAAAGCGTGTTGCGCGTTTACGGTCATTGCAGACTAAAGCAAGTATTATGAATGGGCTCTTTGCTACTGCTCGTTTGGGTATGGGAGCTATGGCTATCACAACTTCAATTGCGACCTATGGTATGGCGCCTGCAGTTGCCCTCTACATGACTAATATGGCTGTATCAAAGGCAGCAAGTGTTTTTATTATTGATCCTCTTGTTGATATCTCAACGCAGAAATTGCCTGATTCAATTAAGCCTGCAGCGGCATTTTTGATTAAAGCAGGTCTTGGATTCGCTGTAACTGGTGCTTTGGCTCGATATTCTGATTTGATTGTTTCAGGAGTCAAAAATATTACGGGTGGTAATCAGCTTGAAGATACGGTTCAACAGGCTGCAAATAATATTGGAAATGAACCTTGTTACAATAAGAAAGCAAAGTCATTTGAGGAGCTTTTTACAAAGAAAGAGCAGCCCATGAGCCAGCCTATGGAGTTTCGAAAACCGCTCGTCGAGGAAGTTCAACAGCGGTTTAACAGACTTGCAGCTCCGAAGATTACGCCGATTGAAGAGGCTTTTAAACAAAGATATCAAAGTTTTGAGCAGGCACATGATTATCACTTCGGCATTTCAAAGATTGAAAAGCCGATGCTTCAGCCAATGACTCCTAATTTACATCCATTTGGAGAGGCTCTCGAGAAAGAGAAGGTTCGCCTTTTGACTGAGGGACCAAGAATACAAAATTTTGGAGCAGATTCTGGCCATGGAGCGGGAAATGGCCCTACTTTAGATGTTGGTGGTCCAAAGTCTGAGCCCCTTTTGCCAAACTTTGGAAGCGGAGGTAATGGACCAGCTGCTTCTGCGGATCTTACGAATACTGTCCAGCAGCCTGTTGAGGAAGCTGTGAAAACAATAACTAAAGAACAGGTTGATGAGATCGCGCAGTCTGCAAAAATTGCGGTTCAAAGAAAGGTTGTTCAGCAGCAGAAAGTTGAACAAGTTGCCGAACAAGCAGAGGGAGTGCTTTCTTGGATATACAAAGCTTTCAAGCCTCGCTATACGGGACGATTTGCAAGTGCGGTCGAACATGATACAGTTTTGCCTGGGAATTTTTAAAACTGGTCCATATTAAATACTTAAGCAAATCATGATGGAAATTTCATTCGATTTCAGAGTAGAATACGTGGGTTTTTTAACAGACACTTCTTGTGTGCTATGATTCAAAATTCCGATTCACTTATTGCCGCCCTTCCTTGTATTGCTGACGGAGAAGATAAGAGTTCTCCTTTCAAGAACTGTATACGTAATAACTACCGACATATTCGCAAGTGGGCAAAACGAACGGAAACAGATTGCTTTCGTATCTATGAAAGAGAAATTCCCTCACATCCTTTGGCTATCGATTTTTATGCAGGGCGTTTTTGCATTCATTACTTTTCTAGATACCGTGATGATGAAGAGCCATCAGAAATCCTCGTAAATGATGTTGAACAAACATTAAGCTCAATTTTCGGAATCTCACCAGAAAAAATGAAAGAGTTGATTTTCTGGCGCACTCGCATTAGAAGAGCTCGGATTGAACAGTATGAAAAGAGAGCGGGAGAAAAGGAGTTTTTCACCGTTCACGAATATGGAATTCGTTTTTTAGTAAACCTTGTTGACTATCTCGATACAGGGCTTTTTCTTGATCACCGAGAAACTCGTAAATTGGTTGGGTCTCTTTCAAAAGGCAAACGAGTCTTAAACTTGTTCGCATACACATGTTCTTTTAGTGTTCATGCAGCTCTTGCAGGTGCGGCGTATACGAAAAGCATCGATATGTCGAATACCTATACGGATTGGGGAAGAGAGAATTTTGTTTTGAATAGTCTTCCGCTCAAAACAAATGAAATAGTTCGCGCAGATTGTTTGAGATTTCTTGACGACGAAATTCAATCAAGATTGAAGTACGATATTATCATTATTGATCCTCCGACTCTATCAAGGTCAAAGAAGATGGCCGAAATGTTTGATATTCAAGAAGATTATTACATGCTGCTTGTCAAAGCTATGAAATTGCTCGCTCAAGGCGGAACTATTTTTTTCAGTACTAATTCTCGAAAGTTTCGTTTTGACACGACCCTTTTCGAGAATTATACGATTCAGGATATCACTTCGAAAACAATTCCGATGGATTTTCATAATAAGAAAATCCATCAATGCTGGAAAATTAGCGAAAAAGAGAATCAAAAAACTTTATATCCCAAAACTTTACATAGCTAGGCCGCCATCTAAGACGAGAGTTTGACCCGTCATGTAGGTGGCATCAGTCGCAAGGTAGAGCGCTGCATGTGCAATCTCGTCCGTTTTTCCCATACGGCCCATAGGAATTGTTGCTATTGCTTGCTCTTTTTTAGTGTCACCCAGTGCATGTGTCATATCTGTTTCAATAAAACCAGGAGCAATACAGTTGACACGGATATTTCGTGACGCGACCTCTTTAGCAAGCGCTTTAGAAAAACCGATCATGCCTGCCTTAGAGGCTGCATAGTTGCACTGACCAGGATTACCAATGAGTCCGACAACCGAGGTAATATTAATAATTACACCCGAACGAGCTTTCATCATTGGGCGAATGGCTTGACGGCAGGTGTAAAAAGAGGAAGAGAGGTTTATGTCGAGAACTTTTTGCCAGTCCTCGTCGCTCATTTTCATCAGGAGACCATCTCGTGTGATTCCTGCATTATTAATGAGAATGTCGATTTTGCCATGTTTTTGAAGAACGGTTTCAAAGACTTTTTCAACATCTTCTTTTTTTGAAATATCTGCAAGAAGCATGGTAAGAGTTGAAATATCCCTTTCAACAGCTATTTTTTCTACTTCCAGGGCTTTGTCTTGTTTTGTTCCAATACCATAGACGATAGCTCCTGCCTGTGCAAACAAGAGGGCAATATGTTTGCCGATTCCAGAAGTGGCTCCTGTGATGATTGCAATCTGACCTGATAGTCTCATATGACCTTGTCCTCTGATCTTGTCCTTACTGACGTTTCTGTAGTTCTTGTTCGAGTTTAGAGATATCTTGCGTGTTGTCAATATTAATAGTTGCTGCAGTTGTGCCTATCTTTTTATTCATTCCCGTCAATGTCGATCCACATCCGATTTCTATATATAAAGAGGGGACTTCACGATCAATTGTTCGAATAGACTCAGACCATTTAGTCGGAGAGGTTACCTGTTCTATAAGGAGGGCTCGAACCTCATCAGTGCTTTCAGCAAATCTGCCCGTTACGTTCATGGCTACTTTTGTTTTGCCCATTTTGATGTCGGCAGCTTTCAAATAAGGCTTTAAAGCATCTTGCGCCTTTTGCATTAATCCTGAGTGAAAGGCTCCATGAACCTGAAGTTGAAGTACGCGTTTTGCTCCTCTTTGGAGAAGAGCCTCTTTTGCTCGATCGATAGCAGACTCTGTTCCTGAGATGACAACCTGGCCTGGACAATTGAAGTTTGCGCAAAAAAGTTCATTTGGAAGATTTAGACTTTCTACTGTTTTAATGACTGCGTCATCGTCTAGACCTAAAACAACTGCCATAGTGCCTTTTGTTGTCTCGCAAGCCTGATGCATCAATTCACCACGTTTTGCTACGAGCCGTAGCGCTTCAGTGAAGCTTAAAATTCGGGCCGCATGAAGTGCTGTGTATTCTCCCAGACTTAGGCCTGAGGTATATGCAGGAGCATCGAGATTGAATTGCTTTTCAAGGGCGCGAAGTATTGCTATTGATGTTACAAAAATTGCCGGTTGGCTATTCTTCGTTTGCGTTAAATCGCTTTCGTTGCCTGAGAGAATAAGTTTTGAAAGCGAAGTTTTAAGGACGTCATCTGCCTCTTCAAAAACACGCTTTGACTCTGGAAAGGTTTCATAAAAGCTCTTTCCCATGCCCACATACTGGGATCCTTGTCCAGGAAATAGGTATACTAATTTCATATGACCTCATGATAGGTGAGAAGGGCAGCGCCCCAAGTAAGCCCTCCACCAAAGGCTGCAAGAAGAAATTTATCTCCCTGCTGAAACGGATGCTGAGACTGAGTGTAGTCGATTGCAAGTGGTATGGTGGAGGCCGAAGTGTTTGCATATTTTTCGATTGTTTGTGCGACTCTATCCCAAGGAATCGAAAATCGTTTGGCGATTGCTTCCATGATTCGGATATTTGCCTGATGGGGGATGAGCCAAGAGATATCTTTTTCAGGAGTATTCGTTGCATCTAAACACTCTTTGGCAGCAGCTTCCATTCTCCGAACAGCGTGTTTGAAAACTTCTCGGCCACTCATCTTGAGTGTGTGCGCTTTTTCTTGATGGCTTGTCGGACTTGAGGGCATACGTGATCCGCCAGCGGGTATTGATATAAGATCCGCAAGTTCACCATCGGCACCGAGGCATACATGATCGATTGAAAGGCCTGATGAAAGACCTGATTCTCCCTGAGTGATGAGGCATGCAGATGCTCCATCTCCAAAAAGAATGCATGTATTTCTATCTGTATAATCAACAAAGGCGCTATTTTTTTCTGTTGCAACGAGTAAAACGGTTTTTGCCTGTCCGTTTTCAACAAAAGCTTTTGCTGTCGCGAGCCCGTAGAGAAAACCTGAACATGCAGCCTGTAGGTCAAAGGCTGCAGCTTGTGGAGCTCCTATGCCATGTTGAATCAAAGCAGCTGTTGAGGGGCATAAAAAATCAGGGGTCATCGTCGAAGTTATGATGAGATCAACTTGGGTTGGCTGAATATTTGCCTTTTGAAGGGCAATCTTTGAAGCCTCAATTCCCATCGTTGATGAATGCTCATGAGCAGATGCAATACGTCTTTCGCGTATTCCAGTTCTTGATACTATCCATTCATCGGAAGTCTCTACCATTGATTCCAGATCACGATTTGAAAGAACGCTATCTGGAAGATAGGAGCCTATTGCTCTAATAACTGCTTTAATTTGCTTTGACATTTCTATGCAGAACACTCGTAAAATGGTATACACATGATAAGCTAGTAGCTTGTTTAAAGTAAGAGGTTTATGCAAGGTTTATGCAGGTGTAAGTTATGCAGATAAAGTTCCCCAAATCGATTGATATGCTTATTCGACAATTCTCTTTACTTCCTGGTGTAGGCCGGAAAACAGCTGAGCGCTATGCGCTTGAAGTTGCAACGCGCTGGTCGCAAGATCATCGAAAACAATTAGCTCAGGCAATTGATGATATTTCTTCATTGAAACACTGTTCCGAATGCGGTCTTTTATCTGAGCAGGACATTTGTTCTGTGTGTTCAGATCCTTCTCGAGATACATCTTTTATTTGCTGCATAGCTTCTTTAAAAGATCTTTTTGCTATTGAAGGTTCTGGAAGGTTTAACGGTATATACCATGTCGTTGAAACGCTTCTTTCACCAATTGATGGTCGAGGAACTGAAAAATTAAAACTCTCAGAACTTGAAAAGCGCCTTGAAAAACTTCATGTAAAAGAAGCTCTGCTCGCATTTGATCCATCGGTTGAAGGTGAGGCTACAGCGCGGTTTCTGAAACATTTTTTTGACAAAAGAGCGATTCGAACAACTCGTCTTGCTTTTGGTATTCCATTGCATAGTTCATTAGAGTATGTTGACGGGGGAACCTTAGGGGTTGCTATTGAAGGCAGATCAGTTTTTTAGGCTGTCTACAGGCCTATTACCTGTTCAATTGATAATTCGAAGAAAATAATGTAAAAAAATTTGATGTGTTCGAGAAGTCCTTTTCGAAAAGTCCAAAAAAGCCTAGCCTTAGTCACTTACTTTATATTTCAATAATCCAAAATGTATCTTATGCATAGAATTCGAAACTTTACTTCTCGCCTTTTGATAGCTGTGTCATCTGTTGGTTTTCTCCATCCTCAAGGATTAAATCAATTGAACGCTATAGAGCGGATAAACTATGAGTCATTGAGAGTTTCAAAGATCATCGTCAAAGAAGATGGGGGAATTTCTGCTCAAACAAAATCGCTCATGAGCACCCTCAAAACAAAAGAGGGTGAATATTTCTCCCAGAAGGACTTTGATGAAGATTTAAAATTATTAGCTGATGATTTTGCTCAAGTCATTCCAGCTTTTGAAGTCAAAGATGGTGCCTTAGTAATTTCACTGGACATGTCGAAACGGCCGATTATTCATTCAATTACATTTAACGGTAATCAAGAAATAGAAACAGATAAGCTTGAAAAAGAGCTTGGTATATCACCTAAAACGGTATTTGACCGCCAGGCTTTTGTAAAGGCATTTAATAAACTTCGCGCATACTACATCAAAAAAGGCTACTTTGAAGCGAAGCTTTCATATGAGCAAAAGCCTGCCAAAGAGAAGGGTGAAATCGATATCATCATTACGATTCATGAGGGTCGTGGAGGGGTAATAGAAGATATTCGGTTCATAAACTTTACTGATGTAGAGCAAAGGCTTTTAGAAGACCGTCTTATGACGAAGCCTTATCAATGGTGGTGGAGCTGGTTCTCGAATGAAGGATACTACAACAAAGAGATCACTCAGCAAGACGAGCTCGGTGTATTAGGGCTTTTACATAACGAAGGGTATGCTGATGCGACTGTCGATGTTCGTGTTCTTCCCTCTCCTGATAAAAAAGATCGAATCATTATTGAGTTTAGTTGCAATCGAGGTGCCCTTTATTCGATTTCTGGAATCAATGTAAGAGGAAATACACTTTTTTCAACGGACGAGATCCTAAAAGAACTCGATATCAAAAAAGATTCCCCCTATTCCCCTGATGAGTTGAGAAGGGCTGCAAGAGCCGTATATCAGTTGTATGGTCAGAAGGGGTATGCTGATGCTTTGATCACCCCCGAAAGCAAGCTAGATCTTAAATCACGAACTTATGATGTTACCTTCGTTATCAATGAGGGCAAACAGTTCAGAGTAGGAATGATAAAGATTTTTGGAAATACACGTACGGATGCTTCAGTTATTCTCCATGAAACGCCGCTGTATCCTGGTGAAGTGTTTGATACCACGATGTTATTAAAGACCGAAGAACGATTAAGAAATGTCGGTTATTTTAAGACGGTAAACATTTATGCGGTAAGAACAAGTCAAGTTCAGTCCGTTGTAGCACCGTCCTCTAGTGATGTTCAGTTCCGAGATATTCATATCGAAGTTGATGAAAAGACGAACACTGCAAACTTTAATGCCTTTGGCGGTTATAGCACTACAGAGAGTATTGTAGGTGGTCTTGGAGTTAATGAGACCAATTTTAAGATGGCCGGAATTCCGAAAATCTTTTCCGAGGGATTTCGGGCGATACGCGGTGGCGGTGAGTACTGCGGTTTTAATATGCAGGTAGGTACGAAGCAGCTTCAGTATAATTTGAACTGGTCCAAGCCCTATTTTATGGATACGAAGTGGATTGTGGGTGTTGATTTGCAAAAAATGCGAAACTCATACTCTGCAAGCGACTACACGCTTAAGACTGAAAGCGCAACTATAACAGCAAATTACCCAATAAATGCTTATGTCAAAACCGGTGGTCAATACCGGATTCGCAATTCAGAAGTTTCATTGAAGGGTATTAAGCATAATCATCGAAACCGAGAACTTATTCGAGAGTCTCATAATGGCGGTTTGATCTCTGCTGTTGGAGTTAATTGGATGTATGATAATACAAACAATCCTTACACACCCTCATCAGGAATTCGATCAAATGTATCTGTTGAATTTGCTGGGGTCGGTGGGGATCACAGGTTTCTCAACTTTGGATACAACAATACGCTCTTCTGGGCTCCATTTAGTCATGGTATTTTTAAGTTTCGAGGAAATATCAACTTTATTCAAACCTTATTTGGGACAAAGCCAAGTAAGCTTCCCCTTGATGAGCGTCTCTATTTGGGCGGCGAGACTTCAATGCGCGGCTACAAATTCAATACTGTCGGTCCTCGATTTCATGATGATAAGCACACTCCACGTGGCGGTATGTCATCTGTTCTTTTTTCGGGAGAGTATGATTATCCAATAATGAAGCGTTTGAGCGTCTTTGTGTTTGCGGATATTGGAAACGTCTATTTTAGCCAGTTTACTGTAGGAAAGCTTCGATATACAACAGGCTTTGGGGCTAAGTTTATGATTTCTGAGCACGCGCCTCTCGTCTTTGGACTTGGCTATCCATTGAATCCACAGTCGAACGCAGATATACAGAGATTTTTCTTCTCGATTGGAACATCGATGTAGTACATTCAAGACTTAACTAAAACTAAATGTTAGAGATGGGATTGGGAGATTAATTATGAAGCGTTTATGCATATTTGCTTTGGTTGTTTGTTCATTTGTGCTTGGATCTTCAAGTCAGATAAATGCTGCGGAAGTACAGAATACGCAAGCATCCAAGAGTTTGAAGATAGGTTTTGTTTCAGTTCGACAGTGTGTTGAAGGTTCGAAACTTGGCAAATCCGAGCAAGAGAGTTTCGAAAAGCTTAAGAAACAGCTTGAGCAAACAATTGAACAAAAAGAGAAAGAATTAAACGATCTTTCTCCCAAATTTACAGATGAGTATCTTGATACTTTAACTCCCGAAGCAGAAAAAGATCTCAAGGAGAAGTTCAAAAATCTCTCACAAGATCTTTCGATTCAACAAAACCAATATTTCCAGACTTTGAATCAAGCCAATATGCAAGTTATGCAGCTCCTTATGGAAAAGGTTTCAAAAGCCTCTTCCGAGGTTGCAAAAAAAATGGGCATGGACCTCATCATGAATGATGAAGTGTGCTTCTTTAGAGATGATGCTTTGGACGTGACAAAAGAAGTCATAGGTGAGCTTGATAAGCAGTTTGATGCTGATAAAAAAGCTAAATAAAAAATTCAAAATATAGATCCCTGAATATCGGATGAGTTTCAACTCGTTCTCAGTAGAGTTCATCCGATATGAGATCATGTGAGTTGCAATAGAGATATCAAAAACGATAAAGGGTGTGTTAATGGTCCAATATACCATTCGTGAGCTTGCTTCTAAACTATCGTGTGATTTTGTTGGTGATGAAGGTCATTCAATAAGCGGTGTTTGTAATTTGGAGGAAGCTGATGCATCACAAGCCTCGTTTTTGGCAAATCTTCGCTATGCGGCTCTAGCTCAGAGTTCTAAAGCAGGTGTGATAGTTGTTTCAGACCATTCACTCTGCCAGGCGACAAAAAATTACCTTATTCATAAAGATCCTTCTCGGGCTTTTCAACAACTCATTGAGCTTTTTCATGGTCCGATACGTAAAACAGGGTTTCATGGAATTCATCCAACGGCAATTATCCATCCAGAAGCAAAACTTTATGAAAATGTTTCTGTCGGACCATATGTGGTGATTGATGCAGGTGCTACCATCGGCAAAAACACCATTCTTTCATCTTTTGTGTATGTTGGTCCAGATTGTATTGTTGGTGAGGATTGCTATCTCTATCCACATGTCGTTTTGCGGGAGAGATCTGTCTTGCGTGATCGTGTAATAATTCAGCCTGGTGCCGTTGTTGGTTCATGTGGATATGGATACTCGACAAATGCTCAAGGCCGTCATGAAAAGCTTGAGCAGGTCGGAAACGTTATTCTTGAGTCCGACGTTGAGATTGGAGCGAATACAACACTTGATAGAGCTCGCTTTCAGTCAACAAAAGTTGGAACGGGAACTAAAATTGATAATCTTGTTCAGATCGCTCATAATGTTGAAATTGGCAAGTCATGCCTTATCATTTCACAATCAGGCATTGCTGGCTCGACAAAGATAGGAAACTACGTAGTGCTTGCGGGAAAGGCTGCCGTGAATGGACATATCCATATATGTGATCAGGTGATGATTGCTGCGTGTTCCGCCGTTTCAAAGTCAATTACAAAGCCTGGTAAGTATGCGGGGGTACCAGCTGTCCCTCTTGCCGAGCATAATAAAAATGCCGTTTACTTACGCAATATTGAAACATTCATTCAGCAGCTGAAAGAATTACGAGTGTGTAACCAGGCAAATATTGAAATAAGCAAGCGTTGAAATAAAAAGTTAACAGATTACCTTGGGTGACCTTGAGTGTCTGGGAGCTCATCCTGCATTATTCTCAAATGCTGGCTATAGCGCCTTGTTTGAATAAGGACTTCGACGAGAGCTTCATTCAGTTTTCTGTAAACATTCTTATAGCTCGTATTACCGGCAAAAACAGGTAGTGATAAGAGCTCTTTTTGTATCATGTAAGCGATGTCGGGATTTGCGAGCATTGGGATAATGAGCGCGTTTTTTTCTACGTCGTATAATTTATCCAATAGGCAATTCTTGATTTGATTTTGAAAGTTTTCAATAAACTCCTGATTGTTTTTTTTCATAACAGAGTTTGATATGTGTCGAAAACTATCAATTTTTTTTTGTAAATCAAACAGGTTGGATTGTTCAATAGAGTCGATAATTTGGGCATACCAGTTTTGATTGTTTTTTATTGGCTTTATTAATAACGGCAATGTTGAAAAGTGTTTGGATATAAAAAACAGCTTGAAAAACCTTTCCTTAGAAAGGATGGATTTATTTTCAATGGATTTCGGATGAGCAAAATCGTATTTGAATAATTTATGGGCTATTTGACTTCCGACGAGTAATGTCGTCGAATCTTGCAGCGAAAAATTATTAAATATTCTTTCAATCCAGTTGGCTCTTAACTTGCTTTTAATTTCTCTATATCCGCTGAGTCCTAGTTTCTGTGCTTCAGGTAATATTGCTCGATCAACGAGCAGATACCTTAAAGTTTCAAGAGGCGCTCTGGCAGAGCAGCTTCCTCCCGGTTGTGAAAGCCTTCCATTTCGCTTTCGACAGAGACGGTGTGGTTGCACTAACGGATGAAAAAAAACTGAATAGAGCTGTGTTGTCGTTTGAGGATAATTAAATAGTTGATCAGTAAGAAGTACGTTTTCGACGACATCCAGCGGTATATTATCGAATTCTATTGATAGCTCATACTGTAAGTGTCCATAACATACATGATACTTAAGACCATCTCCTGTATTGAGTATTGTGACATTAACAGTATTAGGTAGAAGTCCTTTGTGGAAGATAATTGAGAAAGTATGTGCCGTTGGGCCACTATCAGATGTTGTAAGGACTGGAATAATGCAAGGATATGATCTTTTGGAGCTCATAAGGTCTTTAAGAGATGCTTGTACATGATCACGGATACTTCTAAACCTGCCCATACGCCATAAAATATTTAACAAATAGGCCTCTTCAAATGAAGGAAGGATATTTTTAAGGGATGAGTTGCTTGTTTCTCCTATCAGAGGGATAAGGTGTGAATAGATAATATAAGATCCATAACCTCGAAATTCACTAGCTATAGAAAGATGAGATGCGCCAAGGAGGGCCGCAAGCTTTAGGTGCTTTTTATGGAGATCTTCAACCGGTAAAATCCCATGGCGATCAAGGCGAGTAATTTCCTCGTCTTCTCGGAAAATAGGGTTCATGAATTCGATGGCAGCGGGATTCGCTTTGAGTACTTCTTTTATAAACGAAGGTTGGAATCGAAATTCAGATGGGATCTTTTTGAAAAGCTTAGGATTTCTATCGATAGCTTCTAAAAAGAAGTTTTTATTTTTTAATAAATTTTTATACTGCTCGTAAAGCTCAGGGTTGATTTTCGAGCATGATTCGAAGAGTTTAATTGCTTGAAAATTGGATTCTTTAATCAGGATTTCAGCTGAAATATTTGTTGAAGAAAGGTCAATTTCTTTTAAAGACTTCCAGTTTGTGATAAGAGATGCAAGTTCTTTTTCTGTTACTTTCTTGTTGCCAGAAAGCCTAAGCATTCGGAGATTTTTTCCTAATGGGATTCCATCAAGATGTACTTGACATCCATCAAGATCGAGCGTTGCAATACCATTTGCATTTGCAAGTGCATGTTGAAGTTGTTCTGATGTAATTGATTTTAGTTGGCTTAAGAGTAATGTCTGTAGCCTAGGGCCAAAGATAATGCCTTCTAGTGAAGCATTGGTTCCGGAGAGGTTAAGGTAGGTAAGTTCTTTGACGTTGCTTATGTTTTCTTTAAGTATTTTTTCGCTTAAACAATTATTATCGGAAGCGCTGAACCAATAAAGATTAGGGCTCAACCGAATCCCTTCAAGAGAGATATTTGTTTCGTCAATTTCCAGAACTTGAACTGATTCCCAATTCTCAACAGCAGCTTTGAGGGATTTATTTGAAATGTATTTATTTCCGATAAGACTTAAGTGTTTGATTTTCGGGCCTAAATTAACACCTTCGAGCGAAATAGAAGTTTCACTCAAATTAAGAGAAAGAAGATTTCTACATTGTGACAGTGCTGTTTTTAAGAACCCGTTGGTGATTTTAGTGGTGTTCCCAATGTCAAGGAATTCTAGGTTTGGTCCAAATTGAATGTTTCTAAGGGATATATTTGTATTCGCAAGTCTTATGGAGGTAATTTTTGTGCAGTTGTAAATGGCTGATTGAAGTTCTTCGTCCGATACGAGGCTGTTGTTGTCGAGACTGAGAAGTTCAAGTTCAGGTCCAAAGGCTACTCCCTCAAGCGAAATATCTATCCCTTGCAAGTCCACTTGATGAAGATTTGGGCAATTGGCGACGATTTGTTTAAGAAGAAGCGTAGGATGAGGGTCCTGGGATATGAGGGTTGCTAGCCTAGATGTTATTTCGAGAAGGTGTTTTCCGAAAGTTGTTAGCAGTTCAGTATCTATGATTTTTTTTTCTTGGAGTAAGACTTCAAAATAGCTGTGTGTTAAATAATTAAGCGATCTCCTTAGATTAATTGACTCAACACAATTAATTTCAAATTTAACATCGTCAATTGATTTTGAATTCAAATTTTCGATATTTCCTTTTACAAATTGTAAATAGGCGTTGTCGCATTCATCGTGAATAACTTTGCTTTGAAAAAAAAGACTTAAGGTCGAAAAAAAGAGTATTTTTTTGAGAAAAATGGAGGTGTCAAGATCTTTAAGATATTCAGTAATAGATTCCTCTTGAAGGCCTCCAAGAAATTCTCCAATCCATTCTTTAGGTTGAATCTCGTTGATATCTAAGTCTTTTGGCATAAGATCAACAAGTTCAACAGTTATTGTCGAATGGATGTTTAAAGCAGATTTAAAAAAGTCTGACGACGATGCCAATTTGCTAGGTATTCCTTGATAGGTAAACCAATGACCATTTTGATGTCGGATTCTAATAGTGCAGGGTGTATCGGATCTAATTATGTTTAATGAAGGATCTATGTAAAAACTATTTGCTGGCGTTTTGTGAGGGAGTGAAACTTTGTCAGCAAGATTTAGATGAGAAGTTAATGGGGTGGGTAATTGTTCTTTAAAGAGGGTGTCTATTAAGAATTTATCATTGATTGCTGGGTTAGGTGTCAGAGCGGGGGCTGGCGCATATTTAATTATTTTATAATTTTCAATAATTATAGAATTATTTCTAATATGATTGCTTATGTTAATTGTCATTACTAAAATAATTTGATTTTTTAAAATTAAATTTCTTTAAATAATTAATATGCGGAGAATTTCATTTTTTTAATTCATCGATGCTTATTTAAAAATAAGATGATTAAATTTTATGAAATATAAAAATCGATTGTAAATAATTAATTAAAAACTAAGAAAAAGCTAATTTTACCAAAAAAAATTCTTTTTAAAAAGAGTTGATTTAATAAAAATAAATTCGCGATGTGTGGAATTACTTAAACGAAGAAGGCTTTGATAGATCATCTGCCTCTGAGTATGAAGTTTGTCGTGTTTAATGTCTCTAACATCAATATAGATTAGTTTTTAGCGCAAATTGGATTTTGAAAGAAGGTCGGGAAGGAATCGTTGAGTTTTTTATCCACAGCGTCCTAAGCCTCCTCTATGAGGACGAGATTAAAGAGCGCCGTGGATCAAAAATGTGTTAAGCTAAAAGCAGAGCAATAGGTGCTTCGAGCGTTTCTTTCAACTCTCTCATAAACTTTGCGGCGTCTGCTCCATCAACAACTCTATGATCGCAGGATAGAGTGAGCATGAGGGCGTGCCCTGCAACCACATTTCCATTTTTAACAAAAGCATGAGGTGTTGCAGCTCCGACGGCTAAGATAGCGCACTGCGGAGGGTTAACAATAGCCATGAAATCAGTTGTCCCAAACATGCCAAGATTTGAAATGGTAAAACAGCCACCCATAAATTCTTTAGGTTGAAGCTTTCCGGTCTTTGCTTTTTCAGCAAGTTCTCTAATTTCTTTTGAGATGCTTTGTAATGGTTTTTGGTCGGCGTGAAAAACGATAGGAGTAATTAAACCGCCTTCAATAGTTACAGCAATAGAGATATCCGCATATGGATGTTTTATGACAATGCCTTTGGCCTCATCGAATGTGGTGCGTAGGTTTGGATGATTTTTTAATGCAGAGGCTGTCGCTTTTACGATCAGGTCATTGACAGTGACCGCCACACCAGATGATTTGAGTTGCTCACGCATTGAAATGAGGTTTGAAAGGTCAACGAGTTGCCTGAGGTAGAAATGTGGAATAGTTGCTTTTGACTGCTGGAGTCTCTGAGCTATCACCTTTCTCATTGGGGAAAGCGGTTCTTCGGTGGCTTTTAGGTTTCCTGGAGTCATGAAAGTAGATGTTGAGCTGAGAGGTCGTTTCTCGCCTTGATGTGATCGTATCTGATCCAGATCTCGGCTCATAATGCGGCCTTGAGGACCTGATCCTGTAAATCCTTCAAGGTTAAGTCCTTCTTGCTCCGCGAGTTTTCTAGCATAGGGAGAAGCAATCGTTTGGGTCTGAGCTCTGTTGAGTTCTACTCTCTTTGATTCTGGCTGAAGTGTTTGGGGTTGAAGTGCTGTTGTTGATTCTTGTATTGGAGTCTTAACTTTAGGAGCTTCTACTGCAACTTCTGCTTGAGTTTTTGTTGGTTCTTTGAGTGGTTCTTTGAGCTCTTCTTTTTTCTGTTGAACGATTTCAGTAATTGGCTCATCTTTCGTATCGGTCAAAATAGCGAGTGGGTCGCCGACACTTGCTTTATCGCCTTCTTGAATGTAAATTTTTCGCAAGAAGCCGCCATCTAAAGCATTATGTTCAATAGTTGCCTTATCTGTTGAAACTTCTAAGAGAAGGTCGCCTGGCTCAACTTTATCTCCCTCTTTTTTATGCCAACGTGCAATAACTCCTTCAGTCATAGTAGGGGAGAGTTTGGGCATTGTGAGTGTTTCAGCCATACATTCAAATCCTACCTATTAAGGGTTCTTTTTACTTCAGCGATAATGCGTTCAGGAGTTGGCAAGGTTTCAAGCTCCAGCTTTTTTGAGTAGGGCATTGGAGTCTCGCGCTGGCAAACTCGGCCAATAGGAGCATCAAGCATATCAAATGCCCGTTCTTGGATTTGAAATGCAACTTCCGATGCAATTCCTGCGAAGATGTGTCCTTCTTCAACATAGACGCAGTTATGAGTTTTTCTTATGGATTCTAAGACCGTTGCAATATCAAGAGGTTTAATTGTGCGCAAATCGATGATTTCGCAAGATATTCCTTGATCTTTGAGTGTCTCAGCTGCTTTGGAGCAAAGATTAACCATTCGGCTATGTGACACAAGGGTTATGTCAGTCCCTGAGCGCACAATTTTTGCTTTACCAATAGGAACTAAATATTCTTCGACTGGTATCTCCATCTTCTCGCCATAGATGAGCTCACATTCGAGAAAAAGCACTGGGTTATTATTGCGAATTGCGCTTTTTAATAATCCTTTAGCGTCGTAGGCGTTGCTTGGAGCGATTACGATAAGGCCAGGTAGATTCCCATAGATGGCTTCAACACAGTGAGAGTGTTGGCAGGAGACTTGGGCTGCAGCACCATTTGGTCCTCGAAAGACAATTGGTACGGAAAACCGATTAGCAGACATATAGTACGTTTTAATTGCATTTGAAACGATTTGGTCAAAAGCAACAAACGAGAAATTGAAGCTCATAAACTCAACGATAGGTCTCAATCCCGTCATTGCAGCTCCAATCGCCATGCCTGCAAACCCATTTTCTGTAATGGGAGTGTCCATGACACGAAGAGGGCCATATTTGTCGAGTAATCCTTTCGTAACTTTATAAGCACCGTTGTAGTGGCCGACCTCTTCGCCTAGAATAAAGACGTTTGAATCTCGAGCCATTTCTTCATCAATCGCTTGGCGAATTGCCTCGCGTATGTCAATTGTTTGAAAAGCCATGGTAATTATCCTAACCTCGCCTTATGGAGCAAATACATTGTCTTCTAATTCAATTGGGTCGGGCCATGGGGATTCTTCAGCAAATTTGACAGCTTTGATAGCCTCTTCTCGTGCTGATGTCTCTATTTGTTTATAAGCGTTCTCTGTGAGGAGACCTTCTGCAATAAGAGCGTTTTTTAACAGCTGAATAGGATCTTTTTCCATACAGCTTTTGAGGGATTCTTTTGTTCTGTAAAGACCTGGGTCTGAAACAGAATGTCCTTTAAATCGTTCGGCAATACATTCAATAAGGACTGGTCGAGATGTCTTTTTCATGTGTTCAAAAGCTTCTTTAAATCCTGAATAGCAAGAGAAAAAGTCCATTCCGTCAAGCCTATAATAGTTCATTCCGTAGGCATCGGCAGCGCCTTCAGGAAAATGACGAAAGTTTGCAAGCGTCCTTTGAAGCGGTGTTCCCATACTCCATTGATTGTTTTCGATCACGTACATGCATGGGATCGAATGTATCGAAGCGAGGTTGAGCGATTCGTGGAATGTTCCTTGAGGGACAGCTCCATCTCCAAAAAAGCAGACGGCTATTTCATCTTTAAGGCCCAAGTACTTGTTGCGAAAGGCGGCGCCTGTTGCAATAGGAATTTGACCTCCAACGATACCAAATCCACCAAGCATTTTGGAGCTGTACATATGCATCGAGCCACCTCGGCCCTGAGCATTTCCTGTTTTTTTTCCAAAAAGCTCAGCCATCATCTCTGCGGTTGATTCACCCAAGAGAAGCACAAGAGCGTGACAGCGATATGAGGTGATATACCAATGATTTGGGCCTAGAGCAGAGACAGCTGCTGTCTGAATTGCTTCTTCACCAATATATGAGTGAAAGAACCCTCCAATATTGCCAGCAAGGTAAGCAGCTTCAGCCCGAGTCTCAAACTGCCTGATTCGAACCATGTCAGTCAAGGCTCGAATAAGTCGATCATTGCCGAGTTCGGCAATGATCGACTTTCGATTGAAAGGGTGGAAAGATACTTCTTTCGCTAATTCGTTTTTTTCCATCATCACTTGTATTGTGTAATCCTACTATGATGATCGGAGAGAACTCCTATTTTGAGCAAATCAATAAATCAATCTGCTTTCTCAGCGAGAAGTTTTTCTACTGTTGTCTTTTTTTCCGATAAATCGCGGACTACCGGAGCAATGTTATCAACAACAAACCCAACAGTGCCAATAATTCCATAGAGTGTATCTTCGGAAAATTCCATTTCATTGCTTGGATAAGAAAAGAGAAAGTAGGCTGATTTCTCTGGTTCTGAGTATCCAAGACCTTGTAAGGGGAGTGCCTTGTTTGCAATGAGAAGCATTCTCATGACATCCATTTTGATATCATCGGGAATTTCGTAGGGGATGCCGAGGAGGAATGTTGTAAAAGATAGAGGTCTATTCGAGTCTTCTTTCTTCTGACCTAAATCAACAGCAATTTGTTGGTCGGCGTGCTGAATTTGAAGCATGAACATTTTGCCTTGATCATCTGATCCAACGGGAACAAGTAAAATATCAGAAGGAACTTGTTCAGTTTTTGGTTGAATATGCGTTTCAAAACCAACTTTTTTTAAGCTTTCAGAGATGGCTTCAAGAGTAATAGGAATCACAGATCCTCCTGGAATACAGTTCATGTAGAGTAAGCTTCTACTTTATAGGTACAGTGATACAGAGAAAGTCGATACAAATAAAGGCTATTTTTTGTAGTTGCTGGAATGAGTTTTTGTGAGGAGGAACATTTAACAACAATGTAGATTTTCAGGTAAATCTTGAGGGATACATTTTGGAATATTTCAATGCTTTTTCTCTGGGTTCGTTTTTATAACATCTTCGATTGGGTTAAGAATTTTTTCTTTTACTATGTTTTTCACCCAAAATTATTTCTTGTCGATTCCCTTGTGCTGCTCTTATATTTTTTTAAAAGCCCATATCGGATCGCACGAAAGCTTTATCCAAGTTCAGGTCCATATGGAGAAACACCTTTTTCGGTAATGGATAAAATAATTGAGGGGTCTGGAGTATTAGCTCGTGATTTTTCAGCCGGAAGAATCAAAAAGGTATTAGAGCTTGGATGCGGGAGAGGTCGCCTCTCTTTTTGGTTTTATCTAGTAAAAGGGTCCAATGTTGAAGCCGTTGATATTAATCGTCTCTTTATCAAGAGAGCTCAAAAGATAGCTCACATGTGCAGTGTTCCGGTCCATTTTAGAAAATATTCCTGTTTTGATCAGAGCCTTTCTTTCACGGCTGATCTTGTCTACTGCTACATACTTCATTTCTCACATGAAGAACTTGATCTGCTTGCGCAAAGACTCGTTCAGTCAAAAACGAGTGGTTATATAATTACGATAAGCTTTTGGTTTGGAGAAATTAAGCCTCAGCGCTTTGAGCTTATTGACACAGTTGATATAGACTTTGTCTGGGGGAGTACTCAAGCATATGTGCAGAAGGTGCTGCCATAAGGGGCATCTGAAACAAAATCATCATGAAACTATAATGGTTTCATGATGATTTGTTAGAACGGTTGTGTTACTTATGCAACCTGAAAACCGCTTCCGGCCATGCCCTCTGTAAGAAGTAAGTTGATCTTCTTGTCAAAGGTCTCCTGATCAACATACTCTGCTGAAAGCTCCAGTGTGAAAAAGCAGGTATGTGCAACAGGAATAAATTCTGGCCCTCGGTTGTAGATTTCTATCTTCAACGGATTTGGACCAAGAGTGTTATTTGAAGTCACGGCGCGTACAAATTTGCGTAGATCATCCGGTGATGCTCGTTCAATCCAGTTTTTCAGAAAGCGTTTCGTTTTTGCTTTGAGTTGTAGATCCAAAGAGGTATGAGAAGCAGTTTCTTCCCAATGTAATTTGCTCAGGAGTATCTCTTTTGACAACACGCCTTCAATTCTCTCTTGCATCTTTTTGGGTCCCTCCTGATGGAGTAGCTTCCAGCTTTCTGCATCTATTTTATCCTTTGTTTCTTGAGCAATCAGGCGTATGGCCTGAAATTGGGGGTCTATTAGGGCAGCCTCGATAACTTCTTTTGCTAGGAGTTTTCTGCTGTCTTGCTTCTTAAAGTATCCACGTGCTTCCTCAGCATCTCCACCCATACCAATAAAGGTATAGGCAGCAATAAGGACTCCGTCCTCGACGTCTTGTATGTTGTCGTCTTTCCCGTCTATCAACTTCAAAAAGCCAGCAAAATTCCTGTAATGAAGATACGTTGGAACGATGTTCTTATCTGATGCAATATCCAGCGTCGCAAGAGAGGGGTCCGCGAGAAGAGCGATTTTTTGGTACACCCCTGCAGAAAAAAGAGTCCCTGTTTTGAAGTAGGAAACCTGCGGATAGCATAGGACAAAAATTCTCCCAATTGTTCGATAGCAATCGATATCTTCCTTCTCATTCGACTGTTTCAACTGTGGGAACTTCTCATTATCCATTACAAGTTTTCCGCTCATTGAGCTCTCTGCAAACAGAGACTCCATAAGGCGCGAAATAAAATCTCGCCGTACACCGCCAATATCGACTGCTTCGGAGAGTTCTCCTTTTAGTCGGTAATATATGTTCGGAAATGGTTTGTTTTGTAACAGGTGGCTTCCCAGTTCGAGGAGCAGTTTACGTGGATTAGAGGTAAGTTCATCGAGATCAACTTCTAGTTTGGTAAACTGCAGATTGGAATATACCAGTGCATTCCAAGGAAGCTCCGGCATTGTATCAGGTAATGAAGGACAATCTTCACAGTTGAGCACTTGACAGGCAGGCAAGGCTTGTGGGAGTTCTTGCAGGTTGGTACAGCCTGAGCAGTTAATGCGCTCGCAAGTAGGAAGCTCTGGAAGAGCCGCCAAAGCGGAGCAATCAGAGCAGTTAAGCTCTTGGCACACAGTGAGCTCCGGAAGGGCTGCCAAGGATGAGCAACGAGAGCAGTCAAGCGTTTGGCATAAGGGAAGCTCCGGAAGAGCTGTCAAAGCGGAGCAATGAGAACAGTAAAGCGTTTGGCATAAAGGGAGCTCTGGAAGTGCTACCAAGGAAGGGCAACGAGAACAGTCAAGATGTTGGCACAAAGGGAGCTCTGGAAGTGCTGCCAAGGAAGGGCAACTAGAACAGTTAAGCTCTTGGCACAAAGGAAGCTCTGGAAGCGTCTTCAAAGAGAGGCAACAATAGCAGTAAAGCTTTTTGCACAAAGGAAGCTCTGGAAGTGTTGTGATTGAGAGGGACGATATTTTTACATATTGCAACCTTGTCGCATTTGTTAATGTGCTTGTTATGACTTCATCGCTTACACCTTCAAAATCGCCAAATCGCAAATGAGGCAACAGTCGGGACAAATCATC
>CAZOAJ010000016.1:0-41880 GCA_964577935.1 uncultured bacterium
CGGGTCCAACTGGAGCTACCGGAGCAACTGGTGCTACAGGTGATGTTGGCCCAACGGGTCCAACTGGAGCTACCGGCGCAACTGGTGCTACAGGTGATGTCGGCCCAACGGGTCCAACTGGAGCTACCGGCGCAACTGGTGCTACAGGAGCAACCGGCGCTACGGGTGCGCTTACTCAAGAGTTTGCTACATTTGATTGGGCTATTCAGGGAACTAACGTTTCTCCAGGGGACGCTGTACCATTGAACTTAGTAACAACCTCTGGATCAATGTCCGTGAACTCATCAGTTGCAACTAATAACTATGTTCAAGGAATTGTTCCTGGAACATATGCGTTCACATATGGTTTTCTACATTCAGGTACGACAGGATCTGTTGTTTCTGGAATAAAATTATTTATTCAATACACCACAGATGTCTCGCCATCTCCTATAGGAACATGGACATTTATTCCAGGTTTAGCTCGACCACCTCTGATAAATGTGCTCGCAGATATTTGGAATGAATCTACATATATCATCTCTATTCCTGTAGGCACTACTGGGGTACGAATTATCAATGGTGGTGTGGCACCTATTACATTTGGTACGAGTGATGCTGGACAAAACCCAGTAGAACTATTGACACTTACCAAGCTAGACAATTAATTGGAGTTAGAACTATTTATGAAGAAATATATCTTTACATTAGTGTGTGCATTGACTTCCATGTCGACAGTCATGAATGCTGATATTGTAGATCTGAAGTCAACAACGGATGCAGCTGATAATGCCTGCGTCTTATACATTGATCAAACAACTGATGTTGTAGCTCATACAACAACTAAATCGTTGTACGTCAACATGATTCAGGCCGGATCTCCAGTAGGAGAGCCTAGAGCGTTAAGTTCAGGATCAAGCTATATTGATGCAACTTCTATTATATCAAACGATAGAGGGGATTTAGTAGTTACTTGGAGAGATTACAGCTCAGCAGCCCATGGTGTTGCACTTTTTGCTGCAATATATGACAGCGTTGAGCATACATGGTCTCCTGCAACACAGATTTCAGGCAATTCTGAATATGTGTCGAATCCAATGGCTTCTATTAATGAAACTGGCGATGTAGTTGTTACTTGGGTATCAAGGACACAAACTTCACCTTCAGTAAGTTCTGGAGCTTCTATCTGGTGCACAAACGGCACTTGGACTGCGATAAAACGGTTCTAGACAATAGATTTATCATAATCTGTTGAGTTAGAACTCAAAAACCTTTCCTCATAAGGCAATATCTATTGCGTATATTGAGGAAAGGTTTTTTTCTTATAAGGGACACCGTCTTCTTACCAATATCGATTATCATTTCTCTACCGATTCGATTTTTATGGTCATTTTTGTAAAATTAAATATTTATTTTTATCAATTCTATGGTATCCGAAGAGATGTACATGTGGCACTTTTTTATGAGGATTTTGAAACCTATGTCAGTTATTTTATCGCGTTTTCTCATTATGTCTATAATCACAGCCTGCTCCTTTTACGGAGGCAATATTGGCAACCTTAGTGCAGAGACAGCTCAGGGGATTGACCAACAGATTGAAGCAGGGGATTTAGTCTCTAAAAGCTGCTGTGAAGGCCCTCGTGGTCCTAGGGGACATCGTGGTCATCGAGGACATCGTGGCCCCACTGGCCCAACTGGCGTCACGGGTCCAACAGGAGCTACCGGTGCTATAGGAAATACCGGCCCAACCGGCCCAACTGGTGCTACTGGTCCTACCGGCCCAACTGGCGTCACGGGTCCAACAGGGGCTACCGGTGCTACAGGTGCGCTTACTCAACAGTTTGCTACATTTTATTGGGCTACTTCAGGAACGGTTGTTCCTACGAATAATGCGATACCGTTCCTCTTCGCCATGGGAACAGGCTCTATGTCAGTTAATTCGTCAGATCCAACAAACAACTACATCCAAGGAGTTGTACCTGGATCCTATTTGATGACATTTGGGTTCCTTACAGCAGCAGACGTTACAGGTGTATCTTTCTTTATACAATATACAACAGATCCTGTTCCAAGTGCTGGTGGAACCTGGGTTGGGATTCCCGGCCTTGCTAGACCTCCTACAAGTGATGTTTTCTCAGAAAAATGGGCTGAGTCAACATATCTCATTCCTGTCCCTGTAGGTACAACTGGAATTCGAATTTTCAATCGTGGCGGCCCTTTAACTCTTGGAACAAGTGTTGCTGCGCAAACACCAACTGTATTATTCACTCTCACGAAGCTAGATAACTAATTGGAGTTAGAACTATTTATGAAGAAATATATCTTTACATTAGTGTGTGCATTGACTTCCATGTCGACAGTCATGAATGCTGATATTGTAGATCTGAAGTCAACAACGGATGCAGCTGATAATGCCTGCGTCTTATACATTGATCAAACAACTGATGTTGTAGCTCATACAACAACTAAATCGTTGTACGTCAACATGATTCAGGCCGGATCTCCAGTAGGAGAGCCTAGAGCGTTAAGTTCAGGATCAAGCTATATTGATGCAACTTCTATTATATCAAACGATAGAGGGGATTTAGTAGTTACTTGGAGAGATTACAGCTCAGCAGCCCATGGTGTTGCACTTTTTGCTGCAATATATGACAGCGTTGAGCATACATGGTCTCCTGCAACACAGATTTCAGGCAATTCTGAATATGTGTCGAATCCAATGGCTTCTATTAATGAAACTGGCGATGTAGTTGTTACTTGGGTATCAAGGACACAAACTTCACCTTCAGTAAGTTCTGGAGCTTCTATCTGGTGCACAAACGGCACTTGGACTGCGATAAAACGGTTCTAGACAATAGATTTATCATAATCTGTTGAGTTAGAACTCAAAAACCTTTCCTCATAAGGCAATATCTATTGCGTATATTGAGGAAAGGTTTTTTTCTTATATAAGACACGAAAAAGAAGAATAGTCTTAATTACTTTTTTCTTTCCTTGACCATCATAAGTCCTTAATCACTACAATCTGAAAATCTGAAAAAATGAGAGTGCAAGATTTAATGTACACACTCAAACAAAGGCAAGTGCCAAGGCAATTGATTGTTTGCTTGTGAGATTTTTTGGATGCAAAATAGGTTCAAAAAGAGCCAGATTTTAAGGCTAGTTTAGCCTGATTTTAGACCATAATTACAACATAACATCAATTATCAGACATATTATATATATAAAAAAGGGAGTGACAGGAATAGCATATTTTATCCCTCCTACCCCTCTTTTTTATGATTATTACTCAATTTTATCTCTCGTTAAACCATCTTAGTGATTGGACTTAAGAGAAAATATACAGCGATTCCAGCAAAGTATGTAGCAAGTGCAGGTACAGTTATCTTTCTTAAATACCAAATGAAGCTGACTTTCTCAATTGCCATTACAGCAACACCTGCCGCCGATCCTATGATCAAAATACTTCCGCCTGTACCAGCACAATATGTTATAGCTTGCCAAAACGCCGAATCTGCAGCGAATACTTTTAGATCATACATTGCTATTGTTGCTGCTACTAATGAAACATTATCTATTATTGATGAAACTAACCCTACAAGTATTGGAATAAACATATTAGATGGTAATTTTTGATCTAACCAATGCGCCATCTGAGTTAAGATCCCTGCACTTTCTAAGGAATTGATTGAGAGCAACACCCCTAAATAAAACAAAATTATGGATATATCTATCTTTGGAAGAATTGCTATGACTCGTAAATGATTTCGTTCACTATATCTATAGTGCATCAAGTCAGTGACGACCCACATAATACCAAGCCCAAACATCATTCCCATAAAGGCAGGCAGCCCTGTCCACATTTTAAAAATCGGAACGAATATGAGACTTGATAGACCAAGAACTAAAACTAAGGTACCACCTGGCTCTGATGATTCAATTTTTATATCTGTTTTCGGAAATGTCCCATAAAATTTAGAGCTGAACCACAGAAGACATGCCGTCAGTCCTAAAATGCTTGGCAAGAACACATCTCGCATTATCCCAAAAGCAGTCACTCGTTCATTAATCCACAATAAAGTGGTTGAAACATCTCCAATAGGAGTCCATGCTCCTCCAGCATTTGCTGCTATTATGACAACCCCATCGAGCAAAAGTCTCTCTTCACGATCCCCTACGATCTTCGTAAGCAAAGATACCATGACTATCGTAGTTGTTAAATTATCAAGAACAGAAGAAAGGAAAAAAGTAACGAAACCAATCACCCAAACCATCTTCTTCTTTGACGGTATAACAAGATTCTGAGTGATTACTCCAAATGCCTTATGTACATTGATGATCTCAACAATTGTTAAGGCTCCCATTAAGAAAAAAATTACTTGAGCTACCTTAAACATCTGAAATGAAAATATATAGAGATGTCGATCAAGTGATTCAGCAGGCTCCAGAAATAGTATTGTCCAACAGGCAATCGCCATAAGCAAAGCCGTCGCTGCTTTGTTAAATTTTATAAACTCTTCAATAACTATAGCGGTGTAGCCAATCAGAAAAATAAACATGACCCATGATGCATGGTGTGTTATTTCCTCTAAATTCATATCCAAGAGATCAATCTCCTCTTCTTATAGGAAGAACTGCTTCGTTCTGTACTAAATTGTTTGATATGCTAACATCAACTTAAAATAAAGATTTACAATTCAAGGGCTTTGTCATGACAACAATTGAAATAATTTTTTTAGCAATTGCGATAGCGTTTATTATACTCGTTATCTTCCTGTCAATGATGTCTATCACTGCCCTAAAAACCTTTCAGCAAATCAATCAAACATTGAGCTCTCTACAAAAACAAATTGATGCCTTAGACCATGCTCCAAGAACCTTCTTGAATCACGCAAATGAAATATCAGCGAATTTGAACTACAAGATGAGATGTTTAGATCCTGCTTTCCGTTCCATTCAAAATTTGGGCGAAAAGATGGAATGTCAAACCTCTAAGTCACTATTACTCAAGAGAATTTCTGATACCAGCACTGACACAACTTTTGAAAATGTTTCTGAGGTAATTGAATTAGTGTTAAAAGGCTTTAGTCTTTGGCAGAAATTTAAAATTAGGAGCTAAAATCATGTCGGAACATTCAATAGGTTCTAAACAATTGTTGGCAGGTGCACTGCTGGGAGCTTTTATTGGAGCGGCAGGAGCTACTCTTATAACTTGTTCTAGCGGGAAGAAACTAAAAAGCGATGCTAAAGCCAAATATCATGAAATTCGCGACACCGTTAACGATCTTGTGAATTCATGTCAGGAGTCCGTTTCAGAGAATGTCTTTTGTCAAGTTGATGAATGGACAAATAAAGCAAAAGAGCTATTTGGAAACATCAGAAGTCATGTTGATTATCTGAATATTGGTGATCACAAAGAACTAGGGACTGGATTACTTGTTGGGGCAATGCTTGGAGCAGGGACTGCATTGCTACTTCACAAACAATTTTGTATAAAAGATGAAGGGGTCCTCAATAAAATTCGCTCCCAGATGAATAACTGGAATCCAATCATCTCCGAATGGCATAGATTCATAGATGAAAAATCTAAGTCATGTATAGCAAAAGCTCCCCTCGATGACCGCATTAATGATGTTTTTGAGTTTGCTGTGGCAGGTCTTAAGCTCTGGAATAAAATAAAAAAGAAATAAGCCCCACAGAACATATTTGGTTATATA
Organism: uncultured bacterium; assembly: GCA_964577935.1. GTDB lineage: Bacteria > Chlamydiota > Chlamydiia > Chlamydiales > FEN-1388 > JABDGV01. The sequence goes on from CAZOAJ010000016.1 coordinate 5,697, forward strand.
TTTGAGTGAGTTTTTAAAAGCTCCCACTCAAATATATAACAAGAAATACCCCAATCAATAATAGAGTAACGGTGAGTGTCATGGGGAGCATCGTTGACGCTTGATACGAGTGTTCGTCTAACTGCCTCTCGATTTGCTTATATTTAACAAAAGCAAATAATCCTATGACTCCTCCAAGCGCTACAAGGGATATCCCAAATATAGAAGAATATCCTCGAATAGAAGTTGTCTGTGAAAACGGTGTAGAATGAGTTGCTCCAAGTATAAGAGCTAGCTGCTTGATAAATAAAGTAAATTTTTCGACAACGAAACCAAAAGCCATTATTCCAATACTTGTTCGTATCCAAGCTAAAAATGTCCTTTCATTCGCCATGTGATCTTTTGGATCAGCGACTTTCTTCTCATTTTTTCTACCTTTATCACTCATAAAATTAATATCCTCATTTGCCTTCTTGATGGTATCGATTGACCTCTTTCCACAACTCTTTTATCGTATAAAATACTTTTGAATGAGGCTCCCCGTGACGCGATTGCTACGATGGCTTGGAAAGACTATACTTACGATACTTCTTATAGTAATTCTACTTATTGGGATACTGCCAACTCTTATCTCTATTAACGCTACAAGAAATTTCCTGTTGATTTTCACGACCTATGTATCCGAATATACCCTTACAATTGGATCGGCAAGTATTGGTTGGTTTTCTCCTGTTGAGATCAAAAAGGTTGTTGCCATAGATCAATCTGGTACGGAGCGCTTTAAGTGTGAAGAGTTTAAAACAGACAAAACTCTCTTACAGCTTGCTCTTAATCCGAATGATTTAGGAAACGCAGTCATTATCTCCCCCAAAATTGTGCTACAACAGGAATCAGTCGAACAAGAATTTAATCAAGAAGAGTTTAATCAAACCGCTGACGATCGTCCCGAAAAAACTCACAAAAAAACCGTTAAAACAAAAAAAAACGGCCAAGTAAGCTCAAAAATAAGCTCACAAACCGAGCTTCATACGCCGCCAAAAAATGCCGATATAAATGAGCCAATAGCAATTTCTCTCCCCGTAGCTGATATAGATGTCCAAAATGGTGTTGTTGAGTTCATTCCGCTTGATGACTCAATGCCTCCAAGATTGCAAAACATCGCATTCAAGTTAAAATCCTCACCAGAACACGTAGACCTCTCTCTTTCAGCTGATGCAATTACACAAACTACCTCAAAAGTACTTCTTCAGTGCACCGTTGATATGCCGACAGCTGACGGCATATCGAGCTTATTTAACCATCTTTTTTCGAAAGAACCTCAGAAAGAGTCGAATTCCCGAATTAATTGGAATCTCCAGGTCAAACAACTTGATTTAGGGCTGTTAAAAGCATTAGGCAAAAGTACTAATTTCATGCCCTTGGAGCTTGCTCAGCCGATACTTGGCAACTCTATAAACGTGGTAACGACCGGCAATATCGACTCCAAGAATTGCGATATCAACTTGAAGGTTGATTCGCAAGATCTTCAGATGAACCTTACCGCTGTGAAAAAAGAGAATTTCTTAGTGGTAGACGGCAAAGACCTTCTCTTTTTTACCCTAACCCCAAAGTCATTTGAAGCACTACGTTCTCTGTGTGATTTCAATGGAACATTTGATCTTAAAGAAAATAGCTCATTCAAAGTATCAATAGATCCTGTTACGTTTCCCCTACCGCTTCAGCTCAATAATATTCCCGACTTTTCACTAGTTTCCTCGACAGTAACTCCTATTTCTCTTGTATCCGAATCAGTTCCTCTTCCACTTTCAATCCAATCGCAAATAACTTGTACATCACAACAGCAAAACATTGCTGTCAAATCGAATAGCTCTTTTCAGTATGGCGCGAAAAGTGCCGGTATAGCTCTTAATTCCATGCTGAATAAAGATATACTAACTCTCAACTGCCAAACATCTGGTCCTTGGCAGGCAGTAATTGATCCGTTTTATCCCGATATCGCAAAATCCTTAGGGTCAAATTTTTCATTAATGATCAATGGAGAAGGATCTCTCGATCATTTTAAATGCGATGCTACTTTGAATACGCAAGATGTCACAGCTTCAGGAAGCTCTAACGATTTTAATCTCCTAAAACGAAAAGGAAATATTGAATGTCAGATTTCCAGACTCACTGGAGTCCCTCAAAAATCGATGCCAATTAAAATAATTGGTAAATTATTGACTGATAATTCGCTAGGGATTGAAGCCGCCTCACCATCGTTTAAACTAACCGTGCCTGAGTTTATTTCTAAAAACACTTCTGAATATCTATTGCCAAATCCAGCGACTTTAGTTTTAAAAAATGATTTTTCAACAGCTCATTCTCCTTTTGAGATAACACTTACTGTTCAACCATTTTCAATTGACTGTAAGAATATGACAGGGAAAGTTCCTGTCTTAATTGAAACCTCAGATATCGTATTTAAGACCTTTCCAGCGCTGAGAATTTCAAGCATCAATACATTTGATTTATCAAACCGAAAAGCCGATCTTCAATTTTATGGTAAACAGGTCGGTAAAGGTATTGATATCCTTGATGCATCATGCGTAGTGACTCTTCCCAAAGAGTTTAAGCACTCTTCAGTTGAGACTATAGGATTAGACTCACACATACAACTCAATCAAGTACCCACCTTCTTTCTGCCAAAAGATATTCAAACTTTAGTTGGAGAAAATCTTTCCGGACATGTACGAGTTTGGTTTGACACTTTGACGTCTGATAAAAATTCATTCGAAGGTTTCTTTAAAGGCGATGGTTGCGATCTTCATTTTAACTTAGCGAGCAAGCGAAATAATGGGTTATCGATTGTAAACGGTTCATCCCAAAACGCTCTTGTTCTCGACTATCAAATGACAAATGAGAGATTAGCGATACTTAAGCCAGGGATTAAGCTTCAATCTCCTCTCCCCTTTAATATAACTCTATCGCAAATTAACATTCCCCTTATCAACAAAGAAACTCTTCCTGAACTGCTTGATCTTACAACGTGTTCTGCGTGTATAGAGACAGGGCTCCTAAAAGGAACTGTTCTCAACAGCGACATTTCGTTTGCTCCCCTTAAATGCCTACTCAACTTAAAAGCAAAAACCAGAGATCTCTCTTTTTCAATCGATTCGCAAACCAAGGAAGGATCTGAGATCTATCTGAAGGGAAGGGTTAACAATCTTTGGAATGAAAAGATTTTTACTCCAGAAAAATCTACGATAGAATGTCAGGGAACTATTCAGGACCTCCCTTTACAACTTTTTGAAGCAACTAAGCCCCTCGGAGAGTCCATGAATGTGACGCTCGAAGGAAAAATTAGTTCCGGGCTCAACGGTAATGTTAAGCTTACCACGCGAGCTGAGCGCTTTCATGCTAATGCAGATGTCAAACTTCAGGCAGGAACTGTGACTATTAACTCGCCTCTTGAAGTCTTTTTTTCCATTTCTCCTGAGCTTGGAAAGAGCCTACTTCTAAAAGCAAACCCACTTTTAGCGTCGGCAGTTCGTTCAAAGTCTGAAATCAAGCTCCGTATTGAACCAGAAGGCTTTAGGCTTCCCCTTTCTCCTTTTAATATCCAAACTATTCAATGTAGAAAAGCGATTCTTGACTTAGGCCAGATCAAAGTCAAAAGCGGTGGTATTTTAGAAACAATTCTCGTACTCCTCAGAGGCGACGTTGGATCAAAAGGTGAATTTGATCTTTGGTGCACTCCAATTTATTTGGATATGAATGGAGGCGTTATCAATTGCTCAAGAGCAGATTTCCTTGTTGGCAACAAAATTCATCTCTGTACATGGGGTACTATCAACCTTTCTCAGGACAAACTCAACTTATTTGTTGGCATTCCATCAAAAACATTAGAGAAAAGTTTATTGGTGTATGGACTTCCTAAAGACTTTGTCATGCAGATCCCTATTACGGGTTCCCCTTCAAGTCCTTATATAGATCAAGTTCGTGCTACAGCAAAAATCGCAGGCTTAGGCGTACAAGGAAAGACGTTAGACCCTGCTGTTTCTATTATTGGTGGTCTTGTCTATGCAGCAGCGGCTTATACAGAAAAAGAAGGAAAAGTACCCCCTTTAACAACTAATCCCCTTCCATGGTCTGATAATTAGAATTAAAAGTGTCATATACTGAATGTGATGGCTTATTTAGTTGATGTTCTGAATTTCAACATTTAATTAAATAATTGATTTATTAATCAATTTACTGATACAATTGGTTTTTTAATTATAAAAATAATTACATGATTCCTATCCAACAACAAAACGAAAGACAATTTATCACCCCGTCTCTTGATATACATGGATCGTCCATCCGACAAATGGACTCCCTCCTTCCTCAATCATCTGCCACTAAAACAAAACCAAGAAAAGCGAAGTATAGAAAACTCCGACCACATCAAAACGTATCCAAACTGCCAGACGCACATCAAACCTGTTATGAGAACTTGCAAGACCTCCAGGTATCATTAGAAAAGATTGCTGATATTCAAATTCCAGCTCAACCTAATATAGCCAAATCAAGATCAAGAAACGCGAGCCAATCAAAGTCTAAGACATCTCGAGAACAACAAGCCTATCAAAGTGTATTCAAACTAGCTCCTCCAAATCAATCACTACCTAATCAAGAAATCGGGGTTGATATAGTCGAGAATGGAATAAATGCCAGAAAAAGACAAAAATGGGTCATTCTCACTGAGGAAACATTTACTCAACCAAAACCAAATCAAACCCTCAAAAACAAACTCCCACCCGACGTGTCAAATGGACAGAAACCATGCCAAGGAGATTTAGTTGCTGAACAGTCAGAAAAGATAGAGGCAAGTCCCTCCTCTTTATCAAATGAAACTATTGGGCAAGAGAGTTTCTTTGAGGACTTATTTAAGGAGCTCATTGGAGAATGCAAAACCCATCCCGAAAATCACTTGTCTAGCGAATCAAACGAACAAAAGACAGACCAACCTGTGGATCAAGTACAACACCCAGTGATTGAAGGAGATGTAGGGCTTGATGAAACATTGGAACAATTCTTAATGACTCCTGACAACGAACATCCAACTACTAACTTACTCGCGGATGAGCATCCCTATCCCTCTTCTACACAGGATTCAGTTGTTGGCGATGAAGATTGGTTGAATATACCTATTCAAACCCCGTAGAAATTTATTAGAAAACTTAATTTTTATTCAGAACTTCGATTAACTTTGTTTGAATACGTTCATTTTTATCATCATCAGATTCAAATTTAAATAGCACGATCAAACTTTTTAGATATTTTTTGGAATCTGGATTCCTCATAAGTTGAGTACTGCTTAGAGAAAATTGATAATTAGGGTCTTTTTCAGATGAAATCAATTCCTTAATAAATTCAGAGCAAACATCTTTGTTGTGATAAATATAAACTAGCGAATCCAAATCTCTTATAATACAGCTTTGTACAGCTTTATTTTCTGTTGTTAATTCAATATATTTTTTTAAATTTTCAAGCTTAGAAGGCTCGCCAAGAAGGCTTTTAAGCTCTTGAGGAAACTCAAAATCTTTTGGAATGCCCTTGATCCTATATTCGATAAGTAAGCTCTTGATGTTCTGAAACTCTTTCTGAAATTTATTGAGAAAATTTTTAACTTCGAGTTTCTTTTCTTGACGCTTACTGAAACTCACTTCTTTTATTCGATCTTTTATGCAATGAATACCTGCCTGATTTATTTTATCGATTCTAGCTCTAATAAGTTCATAATCAACGATCTTTACCAAACGTTTATACCCAATCTCTTTCCCTACGAGATCATTTGCAACAGCTTGGGGTAATTTTTTGAGTGTTGTCTCGTCAGGTACAATTTGTATGCCTTCTACGAGGTCTGAAAAGCAAGTCGAAAGCGACTTCCAGGAACAATTCCCACGGTCTTGTGGATTATGGAGGTTTTTCTTATCACCTTCATTAACCCGTATTCCTCCAGGGTTTAAGGTTTGAGTGATGATTTTTTCAATCTCGTTGTTGTATTCGCTATTATGAAGTTCCTTAAGTGGAAGTCTTTTTAACTCTAAAATCTTGCTGAATACGGTATGAATATCAGTATCTCTAGGATCTATTTCAAAAAGAGGCATACAAACACGAGTATTAAAATTCTCGTCAACATACTCCTCTGCTCCACCTCCGGTATTGTAGAGTCGAAGATAAAGCTTTCCATTTTCCATTTTGGTAGCTTTATACACCACTGCATGGTCTTCTGTCCCTGCTGGGAATATGAAAGATTCCCCCTCCTTAAGCAATATAAATTCATTTTTTAAAGAGGTAGCAAATGAAGAGATGGTTACGATCGGATGCAACAAAAGAGGCGTTAACATTTCTGCTGCTTCGTTAAAAAACTTCTCCGATCGTTCAAAGCAGTTTCGAAAGCTTAGGACTTTTGATCGAACTTGTTCCGTTTGGTTTGATAGATCTATGTTTTTGGTCATCCTGTCAAGAACATGGTATTGTGCACGGCTATTTGATCCACCTGTACCAAATTTACTTGCATCAACACCTTTCCTTGTATACTTATAATCGATTTCTTGGAGTGGATCAGAAAATATATGTTTAGAACTGAGGCGCCTGATTTGACTTTCTAAACCAAGGTTTCGAGAGATTTCTGTAAAAACCCTTGCAACAACCCTAAATATCCTAGTGCTGAGATCATCGGGCTCTTTTATTAATCCGGATGGGTATGTAGAAAGTGCTGGAATATTTGAGATTGAACTACTACCTACGTCCATAAAACAAACCTCACCTAGCTTCATTGTAGCACAGAAATTTGGTTTATATAACTTTAATTTGTTACGTCAGGAAGAATAGTAGGCAGAAATGATTAAACAAAAAAACCGGCAAAAGGCCTATAAGGCATCTTGCCGGTTTTATACATTCAAAGACCGTATAACAATTAGTTATAGCGGTTGTTGAAAGAACGGTTATTTGGGCGATTGAAACCACCGCCTTGTCGTGGTGCGCGTCGCTCAGTTTCACGAGCTTCGCTTACACGCAATGGACGGTTTTGGAATGGTTTGTCGTTGAATTGACGGATAGCTTCCATCGCATGTTCACGATTCTTATACTGAACAAAACCAAAACCCTTCGAACGACCAGTTTGTGGGTCGACGATAACGCGAAGGGATTCAACCTCTCCGACACTTTCGAAAAGCTCACGAAGCTCTTCTTCGGAAGCGGTCCATGAGAGATTACCAACGAACAATTTCATAAAATAGGACTCCTAAACATTCACATACCACCTTCTCTAAGGAGGGGTATATTCAAATTATACATGATCGGTTGAATTATTTATGAGCAAATAGACACACAATTTGCAAAAACCTGAAAAAACATTCCGGAGGCAACCATCCATTTCTTATGGGATAGCTTATACTACGTTCTATGCAGTGTTTGCGCGATATTGTTTGCAGCTATCCATGCAGTTGTCCATGCTGCTTGAAAATTGAAACCTCCCGTGATCCCATCGACATCAAGGAGCTCTCCAGCAAAATAAAGCTTAGGCAGCTTTTTGCTTTCCATGGTCGAGAATGATACTCCCTCACGAGCAACTCCTCCAGCTGTAACAAACTCTTGTTTATAGGTTGTTTTCCCATCCATCTTACAACGAAACTGCGTGCAAACGTTAACAAGATTTTCTAGCTGAATCTTTGAAAGCTCGGCCCACCTCTTTTCTGGGCCTATTTGAGCAATCTCACAAAAGCGTTTCCAAAGGGATTTCGTAATTCCTATACAATTTACAGGAAGCTCGTTTTGAATAAGTTTTGATGTGTGCTCTATTTTGCTTTTACTAAGTAAAGTACGAACATCTATATCAGGAAGCCAATTGATAAGGATATCTGTTCGATAATGACAACTCAACAAATCTCGAGCAGCAAACGCTGAAAGCTTGAGTACAGCCGGTCCAGAAAATCCCCAGTGCGTGATTAAAATCGGTCCCCTATAAGAGCATTTCAATTCAGGCAGAGACACGATACCGTCTCGAACGCTTATTCCGCTTAAATCCAATAAAGGTGATGAAGGAACGTTAAAGGTAAAGAGCGAAGGAACTTGCGAAACCATGGGCTGTCCCAAACTTGCCAGCCAATCTTGAGGTTCTTTTGTGGATCCTGTTGCCATAATCAAAGCATTGCAATCGATCGCTTCTCTATCTGAGAACAAAATATTCCATTTATAAGAATCATTGTCTGATAACTGCTTTATTCCGAGAAGTTTTTGCTCCGTAAGAATCTCTACGCCAAGATTTCTAGCTTCTTCAAGAAAGCAGTCGATAATGGTTTGTGATGAGTCAGTTTTAGGAAACATTCTTCCATCATCTTCCATCTTAAGCTCAACTCCTCGATCTTTGAACCAATCGATCATATCGCTTGGTTGAAATCGAGAAAATGGACCGATGAGTTCTTTACTTCCTCGAGGATAGTTTAAAACGAGCTTTTTTGGGTCAAAACAACCATGAGTTACATTACAGCGGCCACCTCCTGAGATTTTAACTTTTGAAAGCAGCTGTTTTGTTTTTTCAAAAACGAGCACACGTATATCTGGTCGAGCCTTCTTTAAAATTAAAGCAGCAAAAATTCCGGCTGCCCCCCCGCCTATAATTCCAACTCTCATGACTGTCTCGTTTAAAATGATTTAGAAGATTCTATGCTCTTTGACATGTATATCGAAAGTGGAAACATCGGCTATAATCCCCACCTCAAAACTCATTGGTAGTTTGTCTATGAAAATACTGACTATAATCCCTGCCCGTTACCAAAGCTCACGTTTTCCAGGAAAACCCCTTGTTGATATTAAGGGAAAGTCTCTTCTGAAACGAACATGGGAACAGGTTCAAAAAAACAAAAGTCTTACGTCGTCCATTATTGCAACCGATGATGAGCGAATTTATAACCATGCCGAGTCTTTTGGGGCACGAGTGATCATGACAAGTCCGAGCTGCCCGACAGGAACAGACCGCCTTGCCGAAGTTGTCGAAAAGTTGCCTGATTGCACTACATATGACGTCATAGTCAATGTTCAAGGCGACGAACCCTGCATAGATCCAGCTATTATCACCCATGTTGCTCAGCTTTTAATGGATAACCCGAGTGCTGTAATCGGCACGGCCGTAACGGAGCTCACGTCGGAAGAAGATTACGCGAATCCAAACATCACTAAGTGTGTCAAAGCACTTAATGGAAAGGCTCTCTATTTTAGCAGGTCACAACTTCCAGGATCAAAAAGCAAAAGACTTACAATGCCCGCCTTTAGACATCTCGGCATTTATGCTTTTAGACCTCATTTTCTTCCCGTTTTCGCAAAACTTCCCCCTACACCTTTAATGCTTCATGAGGATTTAGAAATGCTAAAAGCTATGGAGCATGGCTATGACATATACGCGGTTGAAGTTCTTCCTCAAGCTCCCGGAATTGATACACCTGAAGATATTTTGAAGCTTTCAAATTGGATAAGCTAGGAACTCACCCGGCTCGGAGCTACACTCGCTCCAGCTAGAATTCCTCCATCAACGGTTAACTCAATGCCAGTTATGTATTTTGAATCGTCTGAAGCCAAAAACAGTATTGCATGAGCTACATCCTCAGCTGACCCCATTTTATGCATCGGGATATCTCTAACAATATTAGCTATTCTAGATTCCCTCTCAGGACCAGTTCCCAACATAGGCTCCCACATCGGTGTAAGTATAGCTGCGGGATGCACCGAATTACACCGAATCTTATAGCCCTGCTGACAGCAATACAGAGCTACAGTTTTTGTATGATTTCTTACAGAAGCTTTGCTTGCGGCATAAGCTGCGGCACCTGGAATACCGACTAGACCGGATCTTGAGGAGATATTAACAATTGCTCCGTTAAGTGATTTTTTCATCGTTTGAATGGCATATTTGCAACCCAAAAAGACTCCATCTGAATTGACTGCATGAACTTGCCGCCAACTATCTAAAGATGCATTTTCAGGATCTTGTGGACCAAATCCGTCCTGAAATCCAGTTACTCCCGCATTATTCACAAGAATGTCAAGTTTACCAAATTTCTTCAGAATTAGCTTCATTGCATTACTCCAGCAGGCTTCATCTTGAACATCTAAGTGAAGATAGATTGAGCCATCTCCAATCTCTTGTACAACGGAAGCCCCCTTTACATCATCGATATCAGAAACAATAACTTGAGCACCTTCCATAGCAAATAAGACTGCTGTTGCTTTTCCGATTCCTTGCGCAGCTCCTGTAATAAGAGCAACCTTGCCATCCAATCTTTTTTTAAACATTTTTACCTGCAAATGATTCATCTATAATTTAATGACTAATCTTTAATTTTCAGAATAAGCTTACCTGTAGATTGGCGGCTTTCTAATAAATATTGTGCTTCTTGCGCCTTTTCAAGCGGAAAAACATGGCTAATATTTATTTTGATAAAGCCCTCTTTTATTCCATTCATTACAGCATTTGCTCTTTTGAGAAGCTCTTCTCTTGAAGTCAAATAATTCATCAAATTGCCTCCAACAAGTGCAATTGATTTAAGCTGGAGTTTATGAGCCTCAACAGGATCAGGAACGCCGCTGGACAGTCCAAATATGCATATGGAGCCTCGAGTTCGTACAGCATCTAGGTCTTTTGTAAGTGTGTTTTTTCCTACACCATCAATGATATAATCAGCTCCTTTTCCGCTTGTAATTCTTTTCGTTTCGATCACAAAATCTTGTTTCGTATACACGATGACGTCGTCAGCACCAGCATTCTGCACAATTTTTGCCTTTTCTTCAGAAGATACAGTAGCAATCACATGCGCTCCCAAATGTTTAAGCCATTGGACCACCAATAGACCTACGCCTCCTGCTGCTGCATGTACCAACACATGATCAGAAGGTTTGATGGAATACACATCATGAACCAAATAGTGAGCTGTCATCCCTTGAAGTGGAAAAGCTGCACCAAGATCAAAATCGATTTCCCTAGGTAGAATTATTAGCCGAGAAGAGGGAGCTATAATATATTCAGAATAAGAACCGAGTACTCCTACATATGCTACCCGATCTCCGGGCCTAACTTCTGTTACCTCCTCACCTATTTCCTCAACAACTCCAGCACCTTCGACGCCCGGAATGAATGGGAGTGAAACTGGTATCACGGGATTTCCAGTACGCATGTAAATATCAATAAAATTAACTCCGGCTGCTTTCAGACGGATAAGAACTTCACCTTTTTTAGGAACTGGTTTTTGAACGCTCTGCAAAATCAAAACATCAACATCTCCGTGTTTCATTACATTTATGGCTTTCATAGTGTCTCCGTTCATTGATCTTGAAAATTGACATTGTGGATTATCATCTATAATTTTACAATTCATCTATTGGTTAACAACTATCAACTTTAAATTGATTATGGTCGCATTATCTCAGATGAAAGCATTGGTAATGACTTCAGAAAAAGGAAGCCTTGCCGCAGCCGCACGCGAGCTCGGAGTCTCAACTGCTGCCGTAAGCAAGCAACTCATTCTGCTAGAAAAGGAGCTTGGGCTCCAGTTAATAACTCGAACAACAAGACATCTAGAATTTACTGAAGTTGGGAAAAGTTATTGTGATCAATGCAGACGCGTTCTTGAAGAGCTTGATATGGCAGCAGCTCTTGTTGATCAAATGAAAATAGTTCCCCAGGGTCAATTAAAAGTGCTTAGCAGTCGATACTTTGGCTCTGTATATATATTGCCATACCTTCATGAGTTTCTTTCTCTGTTCCCAAATATTCATGTTGATATTGAATTATCGGAACGGCTTCCAAATTTTGATGAAGAACTTCTTGATATATCGATAGGAATGAGCATCCCCTTAACCGGGCATATCACTCAAAAACAAATAGAGACTAATCGGGCTTGTTTTTGTGCTTCTCCTTCCTACTTAAACAAATTTGGGACTCCCCGAGTTCCAAAGGATTTGGCAAAACATCGACATATCATTCATAGCATGCGTAGCCCTCCCAACATATTGAATTTTCCAAATAATGAAACTGTCTCGATAAAACCCTATATTTGTATAAATGATTCTTTAGCGATGATAAAACTAGCTCAAGATGGCTTAGGGATAATAAAAACTCATTATGCCTTGGTTCAAGAATTACTCGAAAACAAAACGCTTGTTGAAGTACTCCCTTCTTTTATTGAAACTGAAGTACCTCTATATGTTGCTTTTCCTCAACGTCGCTATGTTTCTCCTAAAGTGCGAAATTTTATTGATTTCTTCCTCAACAAAGCTAAATCCAAAGGCATTTGAACGCGTTAGATATCTTTAGTGTCAGAAAGCTGTCGTATTTTGTAGCATTCGCTCCCAAATGTTTACGCTAATAAGATGGATATTTACTAAAAGAGATCCTGTTAAACTATTATTATTTAAAATTTATTATAGCGTGTTTTATATAATATTTATTTTAAATGTTAGAATTAAATATGTTTTGCATTATTTTATTAATTAAATTAAAAGAAAAATAATGACTCATCGTTTCAAGACAATATTATTTACCCTTCTATGTGTTTTTTGTACAATTGGGATTACTCCAATATGGACAGCGACTTCTCATGAACAAGAAAAGAGGGATAGCATGGATTACGAACAGTTGAAGATCAAATCTTACAAACATTGGGATCTATATCTCCATGAGAATCAATGCTACCTTGGCAGAACATTTGTTCAGCTCAAGGACGAGGAAGGCATGGATGATTTTCTATCGATAAAAGGGGAAGTACGCGACGAGTTTTTCTTGATAGGAGAAAAAGTGAAAGCTGCTCTCAAAACTCTTTTTCAGCCAAACAAGATGAACTACGCCTCCCTAAGCAATACGTCTCCAGTGATTCACGTTCACATTATTCCAAGGTACAAAGAGTCCCGAGAATTTGCTGAAGTTACCTTTAAAGACGCAAGATGGGGATCAAACTATGCCCCCTACGACAAATCTTATGTCACCGATGAATCCATCCTTTTCCAAATTCGGGATGCTATCCGCGACGCATTATAATCGGAAAGCAACTGCTTCCCAAATAGGCGATTGGATCGAGCTACGAGATGAGAGACACTTTCTTGCTCGGATTTTCGAATGGCGCCTGAAGACGTCTGCTCAAAAAATCTTGTGAATGAGATGTAACACGCAGCTATTGCCTGCCTAGTTGTCTTTGCTCACGAGGGATATGAACTGATTTCTTCCTCAACAAAGCTAAATCCAAAGGCATTTGAACGCGTTAGATATCTTTAGTGTCAGAAAGCTGTCGTATTTTGTAAACTGAAGCTATTGAGTTCGACTCTTCCTCATCTAAATCATTTTAGGTATATCAATGGGCAAAAATGAATTGGGCAGTCATTGCAGGTATATTTTTGTTACAGGTGGAGTAGCATCCTCTCTAGGTAAAGGAATCACTGCTTCGGCTGTAGCTCTTATTCTCGAGCGATTAGGCTACCCCGTAGCTATGTTGAAGCTTGAGCCCTATATCAATATTGATCCTGGGACAATGAGCCCCTTTCAACATGGAGAAGTATACGTCACTGATGATGGAGCAGAAACCGACCTTGACTTAGGCCACTATCATCGATTCACATCAAGTCCATTAAGCCGTCTTTCAAATGTGACTACAGGTCAGATCTATCATGAAGTTATTCGACGTGAAAGAAAAGGCGATTACTTAGGTAAAACTGTTCAAGTCATTCCCCATATTACAGATGAGATTAAAAGAAGAATTAAACTCTGTGGAGAACAGCTCACGGGGCAAGGATTTGTCGTTGCAGAAGTTGGTGGAACTGTTGGCGACATTGAATCGCTTCCATTTCTTGAAGCAATTCGCCAGATGCGCTTTGAGCATCCCAAAGAGTGCTTAAATATTCACGTAACGTATGTCCCCTATATTCAAGCAGCTCAGGAAATCAAAACTAAACCAACCCAACACTCTGTTCAATCTCTCCGTCAGATTGGCATCTTTCCAGAATATCTCGTGTGCAGATGCGAAAAACCGCTTGCACCTGATGTAAAAGAAAAAATTAGCTCATTTTGCAATGTCGCACCCGAATGCGTTTTTGATGCATATGACACGAGCTGCATCTACTCAATACCACTCTTGCTTGATAAGAGCGGTATAACAAAAGCATTGATATCGACTTTTAACCTTCCTGACAAGGCTTGTGACAAAACTGTTGATCTATCCGATTGGAAGGAATACGTAGAACGTGATGAGACAGCTAAGACCGAGCTTTCAATTGGCATCGTGGGTAAATATGTTCAACATCAAGATGCTTATAAATCGCTTTATGAATCACTCAAGCATGCTGCAAATCATTTAAAAGTTCGATTAAATCTTGTAAAAATTGACTCAGAAGTTTTTTCTGACAAGGAGCAAGGTCTTGATGGATACTTGATCCCAGGTGGATTTGGGGAACGAGGATGGGAAGGAAAAATTCGAGCTGCTGAATACTGCCGGACAAGCAAAACCCCCTATTTTGGTATTTGTCTTGGTATGCAAGTGATGGCAGTGGAATTTGCTCGGAATATTCTCGGACTAAAAAATGCAAATTCAACGGAAATGAACCAACAGACTGAAGATCCGGTCATCTCATTACTTCTCTCTCAAATAGGGCTTGAAGAACTCGGCGGCACCATGCGTTTGGGAAGTTATGCATGCACACTTGATCTATCAAGTCGTAGTAAAGAGGCTTATAGATCAACCCATATCCACGAACGTCATCGCCATCGATATGAATTCAATAATCATTATCGAAAGCTATTTCAAGATGCAGGAATGGTCATAGCTGGTCGGCATGAACCTCTTGACCTCGTCGAAATTCTTGAAGTAAAGGATCATCCTTGGATGGTCGGCGTTCAGTTTCATCCAGAATTCTTATCTACGCCCATTAAACCTCATCCCCTCTTCGTAGATTTTCTTAAAGCCTCTCTAAAACACCGAGAACAAAATACATGAGAATTTTAGCTCTAGATTTCGGCCTTGCTCGAATAGGTCTTGCACTCTCAGATCCAACACAAACCATCGCATCATCACTCCCTACAATCGAGAGTGCTCGCGATCCCAAAAGGGCAGCAGTTATCGTTTCTGAATACTTGAAGAATCTTATAAAAACTACTCAAGTAGTTGAAATTGTCGTAGGGCTTCCGCTCAAGTTAGACGGAGGAGACTCTGATACTACAAAGCTTGTGCGCACATTTGTAGGACACTTGAAAGAACTATGCACCTTACCAATCCAAATTTTTGATGAACGACTCACGACCGTTCAAGCAGATCGTGCTCTTCGTGAGGCTCAATTTTCTCGTAAAGCACGCTCAAAAAAAGTGGACGCGACAACCGCAACGATTCTTCTCCAAAATTTCCTAGATATGAAAAAAATGCGGCAATAACTCTTACTCAAGAATTCTTACTCAAGTCCATCAATGAAGACCATTGTTCATATACTTAACTTAGACACTGCAGGCGGCGTCGAGCATCTCTTCGCTCACTATCTTGAACAAGAGACGAAGCTACATCATGTGGTCTCAATTACAGGCCGAAAGCCGCACCAACATTTTGATTTGGCTTTACAGCATGCTCAAAAAGTTGTTTATGAACGATATCTTCTCGGTCTAAAAATACCAAAAATTCTTCACCCTCTTTCAGTTTGGAAGAGGAATAAAGCTATAGATCAAATCTCATCACCTAACATTCTTTTTTGGAACCGAATGGAGAGTGATTTTGTTCTTACAAATCCCAAATCTACTGTCACCTATTATGAGCATGGAGCAGCGTGGATGGGATCGGTTACCGAGAGCAAACAAAGATTCTTAAGTTCTGCAAATTCTATTATTGCCATTTCTCGAGCAGCAAAAGAAATGCTTAAGCAGCGCTGGTCTGTTCATTGTCCGATAACTGTAATTCCCAATCCTAGACGCCCCGATATACCTATAGCCCTAACTCATCGGATCCTTCCATCTCAAAGACCTTTCCGTTTAGGATATATTGGACGTCTCACTCCTCTCAAAGGAGTTCCAATAGCAATCCATATTCTCCATGAACTTACAATGAGAGGGATTGATGTTGAGCTTGTAATTGCAGGTGTTGGTGATGATGCAGAAACCTGTACAAGACTTACGGAAACACTTGAGCTCAAGGGGAAAATAGCAAGGCTGAAATTTGTTAACAATGTTGTCGACTGGTACGACTCAATCGACTTACTCCTCGTTCCCTCAATTCGAGAACCACTGGGGTTGATCGCAATAGAAGCCGCCGCTCGCGGCCTTCCCGTGCTTGCAAGTAACGTTGATGGTCTACCCGAAGTGATTGAGGATCAAATCTCAGGAATACTCGTTCAACCCACCCTTCCAATCGAATCCTATTATGAACTTGGAGGTCAGAAAAAAAACCTCCCGGAATTTGTTTTCGATCCCGAGTCGTCAACAGTTTCAAGCCCTAAAATTATCGATCCACACAGAAGCGCAGACCTTATCGAAAAACTTCTAAGCGATAAAGACCACTATGAACAGCTCTCAAAGGGCGCTCTTATAACGGCTAATTTGCACCCAACTTTTACAAACTATACCAAGGCACTTACGCATGCCTTAATCTAACGGCTTTGCTGAAGGCCCGAGCGAAGGAAGCAGTACTTCATTTCCACGAACCTCTCCGATATACCCTTTCGGTTTATTTTCATTTATATGTGCATTCAACATTTCAAGCGCAATTTGTCGTTGTGATTGTCGTTGTGATACAGGGCCCTCATTTGTATCTGGATTATCCTGAAGAATCTTACGCATACGTGTTACACCATGCGCTTTACCCTCATTTATAAGGGCTTTTTTATCTATGTTCTTGTTTTTCAGCGAATTAATCGCCTTCTTGAATGAAGTTTGAATATGTTCAGGAACTTTCTCTTTCCGAGTCTTAAGCTCATCCGTTTTGGAATCTTTTGATAAACCAAGCTTTGACAGAACTTTGAAAGCATGTTTTTTTATGGATTGAGTCAGCGGGCGCGTTGAAATGTAGTCAATTGCATGTCCAACATATTCTTGAAAATGTGTGAGTGTACGAAATTGTTTCTCCCAAAATCGAGGACAACCGTGTTCTTCAAGTTTGATGTAGAGTGTTCCGTCTGGTTGCTTTGCAAAAAGGATAGTTTGTTTTCCTGCAGGTAACATTTCGCCATCTTTGAGTTTCTTATCTCTTGGCAATAAATCATTTCGTAAATCAAGCCCATACTGTGCATCAGCCTTAGTTAAATTCTCCTTCATGTGTGTAGAAATTCTGGCATATGAGGGGCCACATGCTTTCAAAAATTGCTCAATTTTTGCTCCATCAATCGGATTTCCCTTTCCAACCCTCATTGCACCAGCCGTAAATAGATCATTGTGTTCTGCAGCTTTGCTTGTAAGGTACCACATCAAACAGACGGCAGCTTGAGGTGTTGCCTTGTCTTCTAAGAATTTTTCCCAATCTGCTTCATTCACCGCTGCTTTTTCCATGAGCTTTACAAGGTTTCCTCCTAAGGCAATCATATCATGCATTTTTTCCTGAGGAACTCCAGGACAATGTTGCTCACAAAATTTGTTAAGGCGTTCTTGAGTTTTTTGCAGATCTGTTTTTTCAGATGATTGCGATGAATTCGTTGACAAAGGGCCATTTATAGGAGACATAAACTCACCAGACCTTGACTCAAGTATCTTGACTTAAGTATACAATTTTTAATTTTATTATTTAACTCACATTGTCTAATTAATCATCAAGCTTTTGCTTATGCTCAGAGAGATTCTTTATCTAGGAAAGAAGTGTTGATCAAAAGGTGCAAGATATGAATGATCTCGGTGCTATTACAAGATATTTATACAAGATATTTAATATGTTAAAGAAAGCCTTCGCCCTCCTAGCGTTATGCACTGTTGCTTGCTCGACAGGTAATAACAAGCAAATCCGTGAAGTCAAAACACTTAAAATTGCAACCGCAGAAGATTTCACGAACATCGATCCTAGAAAGTCACGAATGCTTTCGACCATGAATCTTATGCACTTCCTCTATGAGGGGCTATATAAGCCAGCAGAAGGAGTATCTGTAAAACCTGGTGTTGCTCAAGAAGTATCCATCTCTGAGGACGGGAAGACATATCGATTCTATCTACGCCCTTGCAGATGGTCGGATGGAGTCGAAGTGACTGCGCAGGATTTTCTTACTTCCTGGAAAACCTCTCTAGATCCAAAGCTTGGTGCTCCAAATGCATATCAACTTTATGTTATCAAAAACGCCCAAGATGTCTATGAAGGGAAAAAGCCTGCTTCTGAACTTGGTGTTGAATGTCCTGATGAAAGAACGCTTGTAGTTACCCTTGAGAGTCCGAATCCAGCATTCATGCAAATGATTACAACACCGCCCTTCTTCCCCGTTCCAAGGCATAAACTCACAGAAGATGGCCAGATCTCCAAAAGCGAAAGAGCTACATCAAATGGCCCTTATGTCATTGAAAATTGGAAGATGCAATCGGATACAACTTTAACAAAAAACCACAACTATTGGGCTTCGTCAGCCTCTCGTCCTACATCGATCACCTTCTATGTCATGGATGAATCAACCGCCCTTGCCATGTACAATCAAAGAGAACTGGATTGGATTGGATCTCCTTTATCTATGCTTCCAACCGACGCCTTGGAAACTATCAAAAGCGAAAAAAAGCTAAGATTTGCCCCTGCAGCAGGAACTCATTTCATTAGAGTGAATACAAGAAGGCCGCCCTTCGACAAAAAAGCCATTAGGCAAGCCATTGCAAAGCACATCAATAGAGATGCGTTAACTGAACATATTCTCCAAGGAGGCCAAACACCAACTCAAGTTCTTCTTCCAAAAGAGTTTAATTCGCAAGTGATCAAAATATCGTACGATGATGCCGTTCCAAAGGATCAATTTATTGCGGAACTTCCTAAAATCACACTCTCTTTCATTGCAAATGATAGAACCTCTAAAATTGCGCAAGCACTTCAACATGATTTGGAATCAACCCTCGGTTGTCAAGTGCATCTGCAGCCTTGCGACTCAAAGCTCTTTATGACGCATGTGAATAATGGAGACTATGATTTAGCTTTAGGTTCATGGTATGCCGATTACCTTGACCCATCTAACTTTCTTTCTGTTTTTGAATTTGCATCCAATACAACGAATAAAACTGGTTGGGAAAACTCTCAATATCAATTCTTTTTACAGAAAGCCCGCTCTACGACAAATGATCAAGAAAGAGCTGACCTTTTTCTGGCTGCTGACAAAATTATAAGTGAAGAGGTTCCGATTATTCCTCTCTATCAAGCAGCTTTTAACTTTGTAACAACACCTGAATATACAAACAGCTCCATAAATCCGTTGGGCATCATTGCACTTGATGAATAAGCAATTCGTTATTGAAATAGGTTGGAATATAGTTAAAAGAGCAACTTTGACAGCCTTCTTGATTTTGATGGCCTTGACATTGACTTTCATTCTTATGAAGGCAATACCAGGGGACCCATTTCAGGATGAGCAAGGTATTCCTGAAGAAGTATTAAAACAGGTCCGAGCGCACTGGGGTCTAGAAGACCCTCTTATATATCAGTATGGAAGGTTTTTACGATCCTGTGTAAGCCTTGACTTTGGCCCCTCATTAAAATATCAAGAACATACGGTTCAAGAGATCATTTTGCATGGAGCTCCGCTCTCTTTGCAGCTTGGCCTTCAAGCACTCCTTATTGCGCTTCCTATTGGTGCGATCTATGGGACATTGATGGCGCTTACACAGGGCAAGAAAGCACAATATCTGACAACAATCATCTCATCTTTCGGTGTTTCAATACCCACATTCGTAGCAGCCACATCACTGCAGTTTTTCTTTGCGATAGCTATACCTTTTTTGCCGGTTGCACGCTGGGGAGGTTTTTCACACACTCTTCTGCCATCCCTAGCTTTAGCATTAGGTCCGGCTTTCCAAATCTCACGCCTCATGAAAGCATCAATGATCGAAGTGCTTGAACAACCCTACATCTGGACAGCACGAATGAAAGGACTCAATGAATGGCAAGTGTTGACCCACCATGCTCTCAAAAACAGTCTATTGCCACTCTTGAACTACATAGGTCCGATGGCAGCCAATATTCTCGTTGGAAGTTTTGTTGTAGAGCGCGTCTTTGCAATTCCTGGGCTCGGTCAATGGTTTGTTAATTCTGTTTTAAATCGTGATTATCCCTTGATTGGTGCTATGACCTTGTTATACAGTGTGCTTCTTCTATTTATTCACACGCTGGTTGAGATTCTTCAGAAGAGAATGGACAAGCGAATGGAAATGTTCGAACATAGTCACTAAGGTCGTTGATGCGAGCGTACACTTCAATCAAGATAGGTTTGATTCTCTTATGCTTGATCAGTGCGATTGCTTTCATTGTCCCGCTTATCTCATCATATGAACCATTTTCGACTGCTCTGCACAACAAAAATCAAGCGCCTTCTCATGCGCATCTTTTTGGTACTGATGATCTAGGAAGAGATCTTCTTGTTCGTGTATGTTCGGCACTTCAGCTCTCTTTGACTGTTGGAGCTCTGGCATCAATTGTTGATCTTTGCATAGGCCTTGCTTGGGGAATGACCGCTGCGCTTAGCATTTCGAAAGTCGATAATATACTCATGGGAATCGCTAACATTCTCTATAGCATTCCTTATTTGCTCGTGGTTTTACTCTTAACTGTTATTGCGGGACAAGGTTTTACGCCTATTTTCTTTGCTATGGTGTTTGTTGGCTGGATTCAAATGGCTCGTATTGTGAGAGCACAGACCAAGAATATCATGCAAATGGACTATATTACCTCAGCAAGAATTATAGGGGCATCTCCTCTTCGAGTGTTCTTCCATCATATGATCCCTAATATGCTCGGCCCAATACTTGCGGCTACTGTTTTAAGCATTCCTCAGGCAATTTTTTCAGAAGCCTTTTTGAGCTTTTTAGGCATCGGAATTCAACCTCCTCAAGCATCTCTTGGATCTCTCGTAGCAGATGCATTGCCTGCTCTACGATTTTATCCATGGAGACTCTTCTTTCCTGCAGGAGCTATCACGCTTTTAGTTCTCTCCATCACACTTATTTCTGATGGCTTAAGGGATTTATATGACCCAAAAAAACGTCTTGAGGATTCCTACCAATCATGAATGTCGTTTTGGAAGTCTCAAATCTGATCATATCACATAAATCCCTAGGGAAGCTTGTAGGATCAATTAGCCTCAAAATACATAAAGGAGAGACCGTTGCCCTTGTTGGAAGATCTGGCTCTGGAAAAAGTCTCACTGCGCAGGCAATACTTGGGCTTTTTTTCTCTAAAGACATTGAAGTTACATCCGGAAAAATTCTTCTCGAAGGTCAAGAGATTTCGACTCTCCCCTTTCATGAAAGGCGTAAATTGCTTGGAAGACATATTGCACTTATTCCGCAAAACCCGTTAAGCGCTCTTAATCCTACCTGTTCTATAGGCAAACAATTGATAGAAGCAGGTGTTTTAGCCGGAAAGTCCTACAGAGAAGCACAAGACCGTGCATTTGAACTCCTAGAGCGTGTCGGCTTTCAACAAGCGGCGCTCTATATGTTAGCGATTCCATCACAATTAAGCGGTGGAATGCGCCAGCGAGTACTTATAGCAATGGCTCTCATGAATAATCCAAAGCTTATTGTTGCAGATGAACCGACTACAGCCCTTGATGTCACTGTGCAAGCACAAACGCTAGATCTTATGGAGTCTCTTCAAAATGAGTATGGAATCGCCTTTTTATTTATTACTCATGATCTAGGTGTTGTCGCTCGCATTGCACATCGAGCTATAGTCTTAGACAGAGGTGAAATCGTGGAAGAAGCAAACATAGAAACACTCTTCTCTTCACCTAAGAGTCAGGCAGGAATAAGTCTGCTTGAGGCCGCTGAATTTTGTTATAAAAGAGAGTTGAGTAGATGAGCGACTGCCTTTTTACTTTCAACCAAGTCTCAGTCGAGTTTCACGTCGAAAAAAGAAAGCAAAAAGCACTTAATAATATTTCATTTTCCGCTGCACCCTCCGAAAGTATTGGACTTGTTGGCGAAAGCGGCTCAGGGAAAACAACACTTGCTCGAATTCTTGTAGGGCTTGTCAGACCTAGCGCAGGATCTGCTCATATTGGAAAATTTGATTGTTCTCACAAAGCTCATCTTAAAGACATACGAAAGAGCGTTCAAATGCTTTTTCAAGACCCAGAAAGCTCTCTTAATCCTAGAAGAAGTATTTATTGGCATTTGGCAGAGGCTTTAAAACTCCATTTTCCGAATCTAAACCACATCAACATTGATTCACGAATAGATGAACTTATAGAATCAGTACAGCTCCCCAAAACCATTCTTAACCGATATCCATATGAACTTTCTGGAGGACAAAAACAAAGAGCAGCTCTCGCGAGAGCTCTCGCCCCCGAACCAAAATTACTTATTCTTGATGAACCGCTTGCATCCTTAGATATTCCTCTTCGAAAACAGATTCTATCTCTTCTATCAGAGTTAAAAAAGCAGCGACAAATTGGTTTTTTATTTATTACTCATGATCTTTCGACTCTAACATATCTGGCAGATACTGTTGCAGTTCTTCACGAGGGAAATCTTGTAGAGCTTGGACCGACAGAATCGATCATTCATACGCCTTCAAGTACCTATACCAAAAGTCTTATGGATGCTATTCCAACACTAAAGCCCAAGAGAAAGCCGCTTTTATAAAAATTTTTCAAACCAAGAGACTGCAAGCTTTGCGACCGATTCAAGCGCCCCAGCCTCTTCAAAAAGATGCGTTGCATGTGGAACTATCTGAAGTTCTTTTCTGCAGCAAAGTTTTGAATATGCCGCTTGATTAAGTCGAATCACATCAAAATCGTTGCCGCCGACTATTAAAAGCGTGGGAGATTTCACTTCTGGCAAATATTCCATAGCTAAGTCAGGTCTACCTCCCCTGGAAACAATGGCCGAAATTCCACTACCAAGTTGCGCTCCTGCAATAAGGGCTGCCGCAGCACCTGTGCTTGCTCCAAAGTATCCAATCTTTATTGATAGGTGCTTTTTAGACCATGCGGTAATTCCAAGCAGCCTCTTTGTCAATAAAGGTATATCAAATCGATACTCACGAGTTATCTGATCTATAGAATCCTCATCAGAGGTGAGCAAATCGGGAAGCAGAGTGGCTATACCATGCTTATTTAAATACTCAGCCACATACTGATTCCTCGGACTGAACCGCCCGCTACCACTTCCGTGAACAAATATAACCATCAAGGCCGAGTTCTCTGGCACACTCAAAATGGCATTAAGAGCTATCTGATCTTCAGGAAAATTTATTGTAATTTCATGGAGCACATTCTTATTGCTCATATTTTGAAGTGGTTTTCTATCCTTCCTATACTATACTTTTTATTTTTATCTACAGAAGGCTGTTTGAGTGGACTTTTCGATCGACAGTAACACTTTGCTTCTATGGCTCACTCAATATGGCAGTATCGCTCTGTTCACTCTTCTTTTTTTAGGTATATTTGCTCTTCCCGTGCCTGATGAAACTCTCATGGTAATTGCCGGTGCTCTGATACATGCAGGTAAATTACACTTCTTTCCAACGATTCTGGCGGCGTACTTGGGCGCCATTTGCGGAATTACTTTAAGTTATTTAATAGGAAGAACAGCTGGCAAATACCTTATCCGTAATTATGGGAAAAAGCTTTATCTCTCTCAAGAAAGAGTAAAACAAATCAATCAATGGTTTTTGAAATTTGGAAAATGGACGTTAACACTTGGTTATTTCATTCCTGGAGTTCGTCATCTTGCAGGCTTTTTTGCGGGAATGAGTTTTATGAATTACACCATTTTTTCGTTATTTGCCTACTCTGGTGCAATTTTATGGAGCACAATTTTCCTAAGTATTGGTTATCTAATCGGGGACCAGTGGGATCAGTTTCATGGGAATATCAAACTGATACTCAACAGCATATTCATATGCTCAATTCTTGCCTGCTTACTCTACTTTGCATATAAGGGAAGAAATGATCCCAAATAAACAAATTCACGACAGCCTGTGTCTAAAAAACCAAGCAGCACCGCCTAGGGTGAACACGGCTATAAGGGCCATGGGCCACGTTTGAGAAAGCACTGCATCAAAAGTCATTGCCTTAAGAAATGAACCTTTTGCTACGACCAAAAAGTACCGAAGCGGGATAAGACATGTAAATGGCTGGAGCCACTCAGGCATGTTCTCGATAGGAGTCGCAAATCCCGAAAGAGAAATTGACGGACTCATAAAAACAAATGAACCCAGTATCGCTTGCTGTTGTGTGGAGCATAGTGAGGATATAAATAGACCAACTCCAACTATTGATGTGATGAAGACAAACATACTGAAGTAGAGATAGAGAAGCGATCCTGTAAAGGGAATAGCAAATATATTAATCCCAACAAAAAGAATTAAGGTTCCAGCAAGCATAGCAATCACGATTGCAGGGACCATCTTTCCTATAAGAATCTCAATCGGCCCCATAGGAGAGACGAGAAGCTGATCAAATGTTCCAAGCTCTCGTTCTCGAGCCACCGACATAGCTGTGATGACGATTGTTTCCACCATCGTCAATATTCCACAGAGACTCGGGACAGTGTACCAGTAGTAGATAAGGTTTGGGTTATACCAATTTCTTGGAATCAACTGTACATTCTGCTCTCTGATTCGCAAATCTGGCAAAATTTCATGGTTATATTGCTCAAGAATAGATGAGGCATACCCTGCAACAATTTGCGTTGTATTAGACTTGCGTCCATCGAGAATTAATTGAACTTTTGTCGAAAGCTTTGCATCAATTTTTCTTGAAAAATCCTCGTTAATTGCGACAACCATGACTCCCTGTCTCATATCTATATACGGCTGAATTTGATCAATAGACTCAAGAAACATTATGTGGTTAAAAGTTGGAGCTCCAACAAACCTCTGAACAAGCTCGTAGCCTCTTTTTCCGGAATCAAGATTCAGAATTCCTATAGACACATTGTTGACATCGAGAGTCGCCGCAAAGGCAAAGACAAAAAGCTGCATGATCGGCGGGACAATCAAGACAATACGGCTTTTTTTATCTCTTAATACAGCTAAAAACTCTTTATAGATGAGAGCTAAAATACGATTCAGCATAAATTCAGTTTCAAACCATCATATCATGGGCATTAAGAGCTTTTGCGACTATTCAGGTTTTCTCAAATTATTTATAGAATTTTTTTTCAAGTCAGAGCTGTATTCAGCAAGTATTTAAGCTTAAGAATGCATAGCCGGATAAAATATTCATCAGAAGGAGCGATCTGCTCTCGATGAAGTTCGAGTTCTACACTAAACCGTTCAAACAAGTTTATTTTTGAGCTATTAGATTTTATGATTCGAGCAATCAACTCAGATGGAATAAGGATAGGAGCTATTGCCCATGCTCCCAAAACAGTTGCACAAGATTGGGCATAGCCAGTAATTTTTTGTATCGTATCAGGAGAATTTATTTTTCTGTACCCATCAAACATCAAATCAATTGTGGAAGCTCCAATATCATGGGCCTGGTGAAAAATAACCTCAGGCAATGCAAGAGCTAAGTTCGATTTATAAACAGCCCCTATCTTCAACTCGATGTAATGGAGTGACTCATTATTTTGTGCTGCAATTTTGCGATAAGGACATGTGAAGTTAATCCATACTTTATCTCCAGGAATTCGTCTCAATGAAAATACATATTTAGGGTCATCTCTATTTTGATTAAAAAAACCTGGAGCAACTGGAATGGATTCAATCTGCTTTATGAATAATTCCTTAAGAACATCTCCAGCTATAGAGATAGATTTTTTCATGCTGGAATAATCTTTATTTGAATTGAAGGCCTCAAAAAAACATCGAGAGGTTCTAGATACTAAGCAAGCTTCAGTGAACGTAAGATATGGCCTAACCTGGTCAGCTATGATTTCTATGGGGAGTTGATTAAAAGAGCTCCCCGATAAAGACATACTCGTAATAGACATACCGACCCCCTTAATTGTTATTTAAATAGGTTGATGGAAGTTTTCAAAAACCCGTCTTTTGATATCGAAAAATTCATTTAAAAAGTTCGAATCTCATCCATTCCACTCTTATCTTTCCGAATGGCAATGCCCTCCATAAACCTTTTATATAATGATCAAGCATGACCTGAACGCTTTGAGAAGGAGCTTGAGTTGAGCAATCTTTCAATCCATAGTTCGAATCATAAAGAAATGAACCGAATTTCTGTTTTATATATACAACCGCGTGTCCATTCGATTTCAACTGGAACCTAAGGTAGTAATGACCTAATGGCAACCGATCAAAACACTCTCGATCTAGATCTACATTTTCAAAATGTCCGGTAGCCTTAAGATTTATTAGAGAGGCAGTACGCTCGACGATACGTAAATTCCTATCTTTGCCCTCATATTCCGACAAGTTTTTAAATCGCAATACTCTCAAGCAATCGCAATACATTCTTTGGAGTGACTGCAATGCAGCTGTTTTGGAAGGAAAGCCATACTCAAACTTTTTAAGAGTCTGAATCATCTCTTGCTTGGAATACACAGGTCTTTTAAGTAAGTCCTTAATCACTATAAGAGATGCAGCTGAGCAAATTCCTCGAGCCTCTACTAGATTTCTTATTTTACTTATCTGCATATTATAGCGAAGCAATGGATCTAAGGGATTTAGTCCTTTACTTTGACAATAGGATGGAGAAATAAACTTCTCTCGTAATTTATCTATCTTTTCATCGACTATATAAGAGAAAACTTCGGATCGAGCAAGCATGTTCCTTGATCGAACCTCAATGTTCGAATAATTTTTTGGTAAGGACGTGATGGCCAGATTTTGAACCGCATGGAGCTCGAATGCACACCTAATTCTTTCCGCAAACGCATTCACCCTATCAAGGCACTCCGATACAACCTGATTGCCACCAACTAATGGTACAGCAGAAAGAATACCAGTCGCGGTCTTAAGCATGCCTACAAAAGCTCTAGAAGCCAGTGCTACGCACACATTACCTATACCGTATACGTAATCAATTTTTCCGGCCTCAGATCTCTTTGAAATATTTAAGTTTTGGCAAACACGCATTTATTCAAGCCTCTTATGCGATATTCGGGCTGTCATGAGGAACAATACTATTCCAATCACAAGCGTAATAGCGATATCTACCAAAAGAAGCGTCCAAACGTTTCCGACCAAAAACAGTGTTTGCAAAGCCGATACAAGATACCTTGGAGGCAAAACATAGGTAATGTATTGAATAACTTGAGGCATGCTGCTGATCTCAAAAATAAATCCTGAAAGCATAAATGCAGGTAAAAACGCCGTGAACATAGAAATTTGGCCTGCAACGAATTGATTTTTTGAAACAGTTGAGATCAAGAGACCAAGTCCTAACGCAGTAAAAAGAAAACTCGCCGAAACGAGGGCTAATGCAAAAAGGCTCCCACGAAACGGGACATCATAAAAATAAACAGCCACGAGAAAACACATCAACATAGTGAGCATCCCGAGTATAAAATAGGGAATGAGTTTACCTATGATTATCTCCAAGATGGTAACAGGCGTCGAAAGAAGAGCCTCCATAGTTCCTCGTTCCCATTCACGAGCAACTACAAGGGCAGTTAAAAGAGTTCCTACAAGCGCCATAATAATTGCAAGCGACCCGGGTATCAAAAAATTTCGACTTTCAAGCTGTTCGTTATACCAATAGCGAGGCTCAAAAGTTATGAGCGGTAAACCTTTGAGGTCACTCGAGACTCTCTCGATAGCTAGCCATGTTTGATAGGCACCCTTTACATAGTTTTGAACAAAATTTGCAGTATTTGGTTCACTTCCATCAGCAATGACCTGAATCGGTGCAATCACACCCTTGCCGTGCCTAAAAGCTGAAAAATATGAGGGGATCACAACAATCCCTCGAACTTGTCCTACTGTGATTTCACGATCAAAAGCATAACGATTTCGGCTGATTTGAACATCGAAGTATGGAGAGTCGATGAGAGATCGAGCGAAACCTTGAGCCTCAGGCGATGTATCTTCAAGAACAAGGCCTATTCGTAAATGATCTAAATCAAGAGAGACCCCGAAGCCATATATAAAAAGTAAAATACACGGGAGAATTATGCTAATGAGAATACTGCTTGGGTCCCGTTTAATCTGATAAAACTCTTTTATGACTAAGGATCTTACCCGCCGAATTGAGAACTGCATACAACAAAGCCTTTTCTATCTTAAAGCAACTTCAACACGGTTTTGAGCTTTTTGACTCTCGTCATACTGCCGAATACGCATAACAAATGCATCGTCAAGAGTTGGATCCGGAATATCATTACTTCTTACTGAATCCTTAAGTTCATCCGGTGTTCCAAGCGATATCATTTTACCCTGATAAATCAAGGCAATCCGATCACAATATTCAGCCTCATCCATGAAATGGGTTGTTACCATTATCGTCATGCCAGATTGCACAAGCGCATATATATGGCTCCAGAACTCACGACGAGTCAGCGGATCAACACCTGACGTAGGTTCATCGAGAAAAAGAACTTTTGGTCGATGCATGATCGCACAGGAAAGAGCAAGACGCTGTTTAAAACCCAAAGGCAGAGAGTCAGCAGATTGATTCAAATACTCCTTAAGATGGAAAGCTTCGACCATCTGGTGAACCGCTTCTCTACGAATATCCCCATTAAGATTATAGACGCCTGAAAAAAACTGAAGGTTCTGCCAAACGCTTAAGTTTCCATAGAGGGAAAATTTTTGGGCCATGTATCCAATGTGAGAACGGGCCTGTCCTGGTGCCTTAAGTAAATCTAATCCATTTACAATTGCTTTCCCATGTGTCGGCTTTAAAAGGCCGCAGAGCATTTTAAAAGTTGTTGATTTACCTGCACCATTTGGCCCTAATAGACCAAAAATTTCGCCTGATTGAATTTGGAATGTAATATTATCCGCAGCCGTAAAGGAGCCAAATTGTTTGGTTAATCCATGAGCCTCGACAAGAACTTCTTGAACATCCGATTTTGCAAATTTATTGGATAAAACCGAGGGCTCTTTTGGAACCCCGCCAATAATATCAATAAAAGCATCTTCAAATCTTGCTTGAGTTGGAATTATTTGAAGGGCATCGTCCTTTAAATTGTTTTTTAAAATTTCTGAATCGCTCTGATTCTTGAGGACAACCCGTATATCCTTTCCCTGAATTGTCCCATCAACAACACACGGATCCAAAAGCGATTGTTCCAGTAGATCTCTTTTGCTTTCATTAAAATGTGTAAGCTTAAATGCGCGATTTTTTACCCGATCTGTAAGCAGGTGTGCATCACCACTAAAAAGAACTTTTCCTTCACTTAACAGAAGAATTGACTGGCATCGCTCCGCTTCATCAAGGTAGGCTGTACTCCAGACGACGGTTATATTCTGGACTATAAGATCTTGGATCATACTCCATAATTCACGACGAGATAGTGGATCAACACCAACGCTTGGTTCATCTAAAAGAAGAAGAACAGGCTTTCGTATAAGAGTGCAGGCAAGACCTAATTTTTGCTTCATACCGCCTGATAAGGCCCCTGCAAGGCGGGAAATAAATGGTTGAAGTCTCGTAAAATTCAACAATCGCTCAAAGGCCTGTTTGCGTTCTTCCCCAAACACTCCTTGTATATCGGCATACAAAGTCAGATTTTGCAAGACCGTCAAATCTTCATAAAGACCAAATTTCTGTGGCATATAGCCGATCAGATTTGATATCTCATTATTTTCAGTCCGAGTGTCGAATCCTTGGACCTTTATACTCCCCTCAGTCGGAACTAAAAGACCTGCTATCAATCTAATCAATGTGGTTTTACCTGACCCATCAGGGCCAACCAATCCCACAAGCTTTCCAGATGGAATGGATGCAGTGACGTTTTTTAATGCATAGATAGTCGATCCATTCTGCGAAGCATTAAAGCATTTAGTTACGTTTTGAATTTGAACAAGAGGATCAATAAGAGGATCAATCACTCTGGGATCGCTCACTCGGATGCCTCAACTCTTGACGACTCATCAGTTGCAGACACTTCCGATGCAGGGATTTCCGACTTCGGACATTCAATAAATTTTCTTCTTTTTTTGTCCGGAGTTAATTGAAGCTCGACCGTCACAGGCATCCCTTGTTTAAAATAAAGATCTGGATTTTCAACGATAATCCGTAGTCTGTACACAAGATCTGTTCTTAGCTGTGTTGTCTGTACAGTTTTTGGAGTAAACTCTGCAACTGGCGATATAAAGCCGATATGACCGTAATAAACTTTACTCCCTTCAGAGGTATTTTTCGGGGTATCAGTATAAACACAAGCTCTCATCCCTGGATAAATCAGCCCAAGTTCAGGCTCAGATACATACGCTCGCACCCAGACAGGAGATAGTACTGATAGAGAATATATGGGGTCTGCAACGTTAACTACGGTTCCAGGCTCACGAATTCTTGTCAAAATTGTCCCATCTGCCGGAGCAAAGACTTGCGTATCACGAAGGTTTGTTTCTGCCACAAGCAGAGCTGCTTCAGCTTCTTTATGTCTTGAATAAGCTATGTCTCGAGAAGAAAGAGCATTCGTATAATCTTCATCAGATATGGCACCTGTTCCTCTAAGGATCTGACGCCTAAGATAAACTTCTTCTGCATTCAACAACTCGAATTTCGCTGTTTTTACAGCAGCATCGGCTTCTAAAACGCGATCAAGGTATGGTTGCTTATCCAGAGTTCCCATAAAGGATCCCTTTTGAACAAGATCACCCTCTTCAAATGCCATTTCTTGAACGCGTCCACTCACGCGGAATCCAAGCTGTACTTCACGGACATCGACATTTCCATAGAGAGTCAATGTATCAAGAGTTTTTACATGATCAGTAAGAAGCCAAAAGGCAACTCCAGCTATAGCTAAAACAATAAGTACGATGATGGCAATTTTACGACCCATAAGAACTTGGCAATTGTCCATAGAAAGTACCAGACCATTGCATGAACAAGCGATCTCAATCAACAAAAAAATTCACAAAAGGTAAAGTTGATTAATTCCAGCCATACTCAGAAAAAATGATTCCTTTAAAGGTCATTTCTAATGCCTCTTTAATGTATGGAATCGTATTGGATGGAAGATCGTTGGTTGTCTGATAACAAAGAGCAGAACATTTCTCAGGTTCTTGGTTAACTATCTCGCCTTCCCAAGAAGAACACTCAAAGAAGATATCGATATTGTATCGATCTGAATTTCGATGCATCACATGAACACACGTGAGATCTTCAGCTCTTATAGTAATCCCAGCTTCCTCAAGTGCTTCTCGGCACATAGCTTCAGTAGCACTTTCTCCATCCTCAACATGTCCTGAAACAAGGCCGTAGAATCCATCCGCATATCCGGTATTATTTCGAAGATGCATAAGCACATCGGCATCTTTTCGCAAGATCAAGTAAACACAGACAAAAGCCCCTTTTCTTGTAGACATTTTCTCATTCTGTTTATTCTTGTAATGCTCTAGCAACTCTTTGGCTCCCTGCATCAATGGAAGCGAATCAATGGCATTAAGACCTACCCAGTCATATGCACGATGCTCTTTTGAAATATAAACTTTCGGGAGAGAAGAAAGAGAAAGATGAAACATGTGGTATATGAAGTCAAAATCATCTCTCCTGATGAAGAATGAGCCTCTAGGTTCAAATGCCTTCAACTCGTCTATCTTAATACCAGTTTCTTCAAAAAGTTCACGTGATACGGCCTGATGAGTCGTTTCGCCAGCTTCAACTTTCCCTCCTGGTATAGTCCAAGTAAGCCCTTCAGACACCGTTTCAGGTCTCTGGAGAAGAAGGTAGCACCCCTTGTATTCGACATAGCATGCAGCAACATGCACGCGGCAAGCAAAGCCATCAGGCATTGTTTTGCTCACTTCGATATTTTGGATTTCTTTTTGTGCATGTGATGCCATATGAAATTTTTCTCTTAGAATCTAGATACCGACCGAAGCAGCATACCCGCCATATGAATTCGATTCTACGAAAACATAAAGAGGCTATTTTTCAAAAAATAAACATAAAACTGATTGTACTTATTGATTGTATCTTAGCGATAGAACAACAGGAAGCTCTACAGATCCTTCGCTGCTACCATAAAACTGGATAGGACCAGGAGATATATAATTATCTTCTTTGCAGTTAGAAGATCTCATCCGAGCAAATGTAGCAAAAGCAATCCCTTGCAAATCAACCTTTGCCTTTTCAATAACTGGTTTCGAAATTCCTTTTCTTTCTTCAAGCTGCATAAGAGAAGAAATTGGTATAGCCAAAGGAATCCATTCTTCAGAATTTTGAGTCATATTTGTAACAGCAGCCATATACCCATTCTTTTTATGAGCAATTAAAAGCCCTGCAATATAGCCAAGATTCGTACAGAGCGTTACATCAAAATTTGTTGGATAGGCAGATCTCCCCTCATATCCGTAGAAAGCTGATAGAGGCATAAATGGAATATGGTTATATCGCAGTCGAATTTGTTTTTGGACCAGAGTGAGGAGGAGTCTTTCAGTTTCAATCTGTGAAACCGGTACATTTCCATGTGAATCTCTCTCAAAGACTAACTGATGTTCTATTTCTTCAGGAAATTGAACAAGGCAAAGACGTGCTTTATCTGAGAGATGATTTTTGGCAAACAAAAGCCGTTCATCGGGAGTTTTAAGGGCTATGAATTGAGTTGACAATGGATTTCTTGGCGAGAACAAGTCATTTAATTCAGCAATCAAAATCTTGATATCTGATAATACTTCAATAAGTCCTTCAGGAAGCAAAATCAAGCCATAATTTTTACTCTCATTATATCGATCGACAACAAGCTGTACGATTTCTTCTACAACTTGGGAGAGGTTTATGTTTTTAGCTTCAATCTCTTCGCTTATAAGGGCACAATTTGGTTTTGTTTGAAGAGCACATTCAAGGGTTATATGAGAGGCAGAGCGCCCCATAAGCCTTATAAAAAAATAGTATTTCTTAGCCGATAGAATATCCATCCCAATATTACCGATGAGCTCGGAATAGGTTCTACAAGCTGTATCAAATCCAAAGGATATAGGCAAAAAGTGATTCTGAAGATCTCCATCAATAGTTTTAGGGACACCTACGACACTACATCCAACTCCATTTACCTGAAACCTTTCCGCAAGAATGGCTGCATTCGTATTTGAGTCATCACCCCCAATAATCACTAAGCCATCGAGTTGAAGTTCACGAACATATTCTTCAGCTTTCAAAAGCTCGTCATCTGTCTCAATTTTTTTCCGACTTGTTCCAAGAAGATGAAAGCCTCCCACATGCGTGCTTTGCCGAATTTCAAATTCGGTAAGAATACGACTGGTCTTTTTCAATAATCCATCTGGCCCATTTTCAATTCCAATAAGATGGGAACTTGGGTGTATTTTTATTAACAACCAGTAGAGAGCCGAGATAACGCTGTGGCCCCCAGGGGCTTGCCCCCCCGAAAGAATAACCCCTACCCGTAATGGCACATGTTCAATATACGGATCATCGGTTGCCTTGAGGCGAAGAACTGCATCATGAGAGATATGAGGTAAAAGAGCTCTAACATCTTCCTTTGTTGAGGTGCGATCAGCCTCTTCAAAATAAGAATTTCTAGGATATTGTGCGATCTTATCTAAAACTTCAGAGAGCGTAGGCTTATATTGATTTCGAGATTCAATTACAGAGTTTTTTTGAACCACTTCACCACCTGATCTATAGATTGCATTCGTTCATCGTAGTCTGATAATTCATGATCTGATTGAGGCAGTTCAATAAAGAGACTTTCAGCTTTCGAGATAGACCTACACAATTGATATTCCTTAAGATTGTCATATCCAACTACAACATCTTTTCCTGCTTGCGTATGCATAAGGGGTATATCGCTCAGAACTTCCAAAGCGCTACGTGCGCTATGCTTTTTTATATCATCGATAAGTTCATTCGAAATTGGCATCCCATGAAAAGTTAACTGTCCCTTTTCCTTATTCCACGATAATGGGTATGCGATCTCCATTTTTGATACCCCAAAAAATGGAACTACAAGAGCTATAGATTGAGGATGTTTATCTAAAGTAACAAGCTCGGATCCAAAAAGGACTGAAAGAAATCCTCCGAAAGAGCGCCCAAAGAGGCCAAAGCGAGATATATCAAGTTGTGGTAGACTCTGTGCAAAAGCAAAAACTGCTCTCATATCATCAAGTTGAGATGTGACCGTCTGTTCTTCAAATTTTCCTTCACTATCCCCTGCCCCTCGAAAATCAAATCTTATTGAGGCAATATTTTGTTCAGCGAGTCTGCTTGAAAGTTCAACGAAATATCTATGCCTCCCCGATTTACTTCCCCCAAATCCATGGAACATAAATACGAATGGATATGGTTTTTGTGAGTGAAGCGGTTCATGTATTATTCCAAAAATTTTTAGACCACCAACAGTTAATTCAAATTGGCTTCTCATCTCATTTTCGCCTTTCATGACCAAACACCAATGGATTATATGTTGATAGAAAACATTTCAAATACTTGCTAAAGCTACCTCTAATTCAACTTTTTTCACATAACTCTTTTTTTGCGAATTGATTTTCTCGAAAAAAGCTTTTAGTTACATTCAGACCTGAATTCCAAAACCTCCACTTCATCTCCTACTGATATAGTACCAACCGCTTGATGGATGCAGTTTTCACCAAAGACGATTTTATCCCCATCTTTTCGATAGCCTTCAAGCGTCTTTAAAGGTTCATCTCCACGCTCTCCTGTTGAATAATCAACATTGATAGCTATGCATCGAGAACATGGCTTAACGCAAGAAAGTATTAAGCTACCAACACGTATTAACTTCCACGAATTTTCTTCATATGGCTCGCATCCAGAAATCACAATATTTGGACGAAATCGGTTCATTGAAACAGGAGATGAGAGCTTAAAATTTAAATCTCCAAGTGATGCTCCTGAAGTTATGAGGATGGGGTAGCTATCAGAAAAAGCTACATGATCTTCACTTGATCTAACATATTTCTGATTAACTTGATGCATAGCTTCATCTGAAAAATGAACTAAACGGCATTTCCTACCGATAACCTCCTCAAACCATTCAGCGGCCTCATCACCCTCATCATAGACTGCAACTGAATCCGACCGGAGTGCAACCGTTCTTTCTGTCTTCTTTCCTTGCTCTTTTACAACTAAGGGAGGCACGCTCTTGGCTCGTATCAAAAGTTTTCCAGGAAGAATCTCAACGCCAAGCTGCGAAAGCTTAGGAATTTGTCGTAAAGATAAAAATTCTCCCTCTTCATCGACTAGAGTCCATCGACGATCATACCTTGGACCATTTATTTCGATATCTAGCCGTGAAACATCTATTCCTTTCAAAGAGTTCACTGGATAAATGTGTAAAGAAGTGACAAATTTTTCAGGCTGTTTAACTTGATCAAAACACCTCATCTCTCAATCCTCATATATACAAGAACCTGATAATTCGAAGAACAATACACATCCCGATAAAATTAAAATAGTCCTCCACTATTAATACGATTTAAAATATTTATATACACTAACACAAGGAATTCGCTGATCTGAATGTTTACGCACATATTTGAGGCTTTAAGAAATATCTCATATTTCAAGCTGGAGACACCCCTGTTGTATATGTTTATATACACTACCGGAATGTCTCCTATGTGGTTATTTGGATCCAGTAAATCGAAAGAACCGTCTGGTTATACTTATCATCCAGTTATTACAGCCCCAGACAAAGTTCAATTAGTCGAATCAAGTGAATTTCCCAAAAACACTTTAGACTTATTGATCACCCCCTCAAAAAAGAGCTTGAAGAAATTACAAACTAAAAAACGGAAAAAAAAATACTGTTGTCCCCCTTCTCAACCTGGAAGACGTGGCAAGCGAGGCAAAAGAGGAAAGCAAGGCCCCCCTGGTGCTGCAGGGTGCACTGGTCAACCTGGGCCAATCGGACCTCAAGGTCTGATTGGCATTCCTGGAAATGCTGGAGCAACTGGGGCTCAAGGTCCTACTGGTGATACCGGACCAATCGGATTAACAGGAA
>CAZOAJ010000017.1:0-37537 GCA_964577935.1 uncultured bacterium
GAGGAGAGCCAATTTCAGGAGGGATCGCATAGAGTAAAAACCAAAATTGGAAAGACCTTCTAGCGCAGTGTGAATTCTTTCGTCAACGAAATTGTATTTTGAATTTTATAGGATGTTGGTTTTCAATGACTTGCGAAAGAAAAATTTAATGTGGTAGAGGTTCTCGGCTTTGTGAAATTCCTTACTAACTTTTTTCCATAAGCATTTTTAGATAAGCGACATTTCGGCCTAAATTTCTACTTGTAACTTAAAATGATATAAGTTATATTTCTGTTTGGCTGAATCCTTATTCAGTCTTTCGTAGAGGTAATTATGTTGATTTCAAACATATCTAAAAACGCAGTATCTGATACAGATGCGCTCGTTTCATCTTTTAATTCCTCTTTCTTTGTTCGCTCTTATTGGCGCTATCGCCGTTCTTTTAGCGTTTAAGCTATCTTAGTTATTTTTCATATTTTTAGTTTGTTAAGTAAAAGCTCGGATTTCAATACCCAAGGTGTTTAGGTAACCTCATAAACTTTGTGTTACCAGAGCCATTTTGAGTGTTTTGAATTTCTTCAAAAGAAACACTAATGGAGGTCATTATGTGTACCCATAAAGAAAGCCCGCACGATACGTTGCAGGGATTTATATTGTCGTTATTTGCACTTGCCTGCTCATCCTCCCAATCACTCGTTATCGCTTCCTATCTCCGTTCTTTCTATTGGCGCTACCGCCGTCCTTTTGGCGTTTAAGCCACTCTTTCTTTTTTACAGTCGGTTTTGTTGAGTAAAAATGGCGTCTCAAGCGCATATTTAAAGATTTTTATTTATTACTAAATAAGCTTGTAAAACTGCGTTTTAGTTTGTAAAAAATAAATAATTTAATCGCGCTTGGTCGCATGCTTTTTGGTTTATTTTAAAAAATTAACACATGGTTTTTTTATGTCGTTTCTAACTTCCATGTCGATTCAGAATGGATCTGAGTCTTCACTTTTATCTTCCTTACTTCCTTCTGCTCAAATGCAAGAAATTGCAACGAAAGAAGGATTTTATATGATTAAAAATCTTCTTAATCTTGCTAAAGATGCGGTGTATTCACTGCAAAAGGGTGAATTATCGAAATTTGATGCACATGTCAGTGATCAGTCATGTCAAAATAGAGCTATCATTGTCTCCTTGATAGCTCAAAAAGTACTTGAGCAATCCTCATGTCTGAACGAACTTGCTCAAACTCTTCAACACAAAATTGTTAGTGTTCAAGATAAGCTTAATAAGCTCAATCAAGCAGCGAAAGGTCTGACTCTCAGTTTAGACAAAGAAATCGATTCAGGAAAGTTTGATATTACAGTTCCTGATTCAATTGCCTATATGATTAAGTGCTTTCTTCTTCATAAGGCAAAGGCGGTACATACCACTAAATCAGATTGTTCATGTCATAAAGAAAGGATAACAAAATTTTATGAACGAACTGAAATTGGAGCGTTATTAAAAGCAACTCCTCCCAAATCAGCTTCGCTCTTAACAGAGAAAATAAAGGCTATAATAGAGAAAACAAAAAGTGAAATTGCCGAGACATCCTGTCATGAAATTATACATTGCATGAAAAAAATCCCTTCATTTGAAGGGGCGGGTGTTGAGCTCGTCCAATTACTCCAGATGAGTAATGAAAAGATAGTAATGCCCTGTTTTTTATCGATGCAGGCTGTTTTGCATATCTCTGGGGCTAATTCGATTCCAATTTTACTCAAAATGAAGCAGGCCTCACATAGGGATGAAAATTTTCAAGATCCGTTTAACTCTGCAATTCTCTACAAAATTCAGAATGGGCTTTCTGATTTAAGCGGAGAGTCAATAGAGGCGGTTCCTGTTGAAGAGAGTCATGTCGCTATGGATGTTCCTGTGCTAGTTATCGAAGGACAAAGGTTTCAAAATGTGCCTGAGCCTAAAGAAGAGCATCTCTCGAGGCTTTTAAAGTCGAATTTTATTGATCTATGTCTTATGAATGCCGCTCAACATGCACAATATAGCGATTCAAGTCTTGATGAGACTCTTCTTCAAGCTCCATTGCTTCAAGAAAAGATTCAGAAAATTGCTCTAGAGGCTCATGTAAAGGGGTGCTCATTCGAAAACCAAAGTCTAATGCGGATCAATCACATATATTGTTCGACGTTGAAATACGAGAAATCCTCTGTTGAGCTCATCAAGCAACAAAATGCTCAAGGGATATCTTTATGACACGCCTGAATTGGAAAGAACTCACAATGATTCAGATTGGGGGAGCGGTATGCATGCCGCTTCTCCTTATAGGATTTGAAATAGGGAAGAACCTTCCTTTTTTTACAGCGTGCCTTGTTATTTTGGTGGCTAATGCGTTTTTGACACTTATGGCAATGGCTGTTGGTCGATTGGCCTATTCGACGGGGCTTTCAACAACTGAGTGTATTGCCTCAATATTGGGGGAGCCTGGCAGGCTTATCTCAGGATTTTTAATATCTATCACGATGGTTTCGTGGTTTTCAATCCAAACGGAAGTTGTTGTTCAGGATATTCTCAACCTATTCCGCATTGATAATGGAATGAGTATTCCTGTTACAGCTTTATTTATTGCTCTCATGGCAGGAAGTTGTCTTTATGGTTTAAAGGCGATTAGTAAGCTATCGGCTTTTGCAACACCTGTAATGGCAATTACTCTTGCGCTTGCTTGTATCAATTGTGTTCCGGATCGAGCTATATCAGGTTTTCGAGGAAGCTACGAAGATATCCAAAAAGGCCTTCTTATAGTTGTCGGAGGGGCTGTTATGGCTGTATTAGATCTGCCAACATTT
This sequence comes from uncultured bacterium, assembly GCA_964577935.1. Classification (GTDB taxonomy): domain Bacteria; phylum Chlamydiota; class Chlamydiia; order Chlamydiales; family FEN-1388; genus JABDGV01. The sequence continues at coordinate 2,807 of CAZOAJ010000017.1, forward strand.
TTTAGGGCTGCTAAAACAGAACAAGATGTACATAAGGCTACTATTGCAAGTTTTCTGCTTGGTGTTTCGGCTGTTGAGGCCATAGGTGCCTACTTAAGCCAAGGCGCTCAATCGTGTGGGCTCGTATCGGCTTTAGTAGGAGATGGTGGATACTTATTACTTTTTGTTACTTCAACTTTTATTGTTCTTGCCGGATGGACAACAAATGTTACAAATCTCTACTCCGGGGGTGTTGCAGCTCGTGCACTTTTCCCGGCAATTGTTGAAAATAAACTGATCATTTTTATGGCTTTGGTTGGATTCATTTTGACCCAACTTGGGTTATATGAACATTTTGGTGTTGTTTTAGAGCTTTTTGCAATAGCCACTATTGCCTTAGGCTCTGAATTAGTTAAATCAACATTTGTTACCTCTACATCTCGAGCATCCTCATGGTTTGCGGTCTCTATTGGAACATCTATCGGAATGCTCGACCTATTCTTTGGCAGTAGCTTTTCAGGAATAGCCATTTTGGACGTCCTTATAGTAACCCTCACAATCTCGATTGCAGGATCAAAGATTTTGGGTTCTTCAGAGTTGAACCCCCAAGTTTCTGAGAGTTTATAATGAAAAATGTACTCACGAATGAAGATCTTCATTTTTTAGCCTTAGGAGCAAGCTTATTGGGATCAGGTGGAGGTGGAGACCCATCCTTTGATCTCCTTGCAGCTCATGAGCTATGTTTGCATCAAGGACCAGTATCTCTTTATCAAATTGATGAAATTCCTGATGAAGAAATAGTTGTCTGCTGTGCGTATATCGGAGCTCCCCTTGTGGCATCAGAGAAGCTTTCAACGATCGGAGAGTGGAAAAAAGCTCAAATACTTATTGAACGATTTCTCGATAGACCTCTCTGGGGGGTCGTGTCAGGAGAAATAGGTGGAGCAAATGCATTTGCAGCACTCATTGCCGCCTTGGAATGCAATCTAAAATTGATAGATGCAGATACTTTAGGCCGAGCATTTCCGACAGTAAATATCAGTTCTTGTGCTCTTCATTCAATTAAACCAACTCCAGCGGTTTTAGTTGATGGCCTGCTCAATGGAGCGGTTCTTGATTGCAAAGAAACACAAGTGCTTGAGCATTTTGCAAGGTCTTTAGTAGTGCCCATGGGGTCAACTGCTGCCATGATGCTCTATCCAATGACTGGAAGGCAGGCAAAAGTAGCTCTCATTCCTGGAAGCCTTGGATCTGCACTTGCGCTCGGAAAGGTTCTTGAAAGAGATAGAGCTCTCCCAGGAAAGGTAGTTGGTCGTGGGATGATCATTGATCAGATGATTCGAATTGAAGGGGGATTCCAGAAGGGAGAGATACTGATCCAAGAAAACGACTCAGAGCAAGTGTATATCATCGATGTTCAGAATGAGTATCTAGTTGTTCGAAGAGGAGAAGAAGTTCTTTCGACAACACCGGATATTATTTCGCTTATCAACCAGGAAACAAGAACTCCTATCTTAAGCGATCAGATTAAGTATGGGCAACAAGTTGAAATTCTTGTAATGGCATCGCCAAAAATATGGACAAGTCAATGTGGACTTGAAATGACATCTCCTCGAGCATTTGGATATACATTTGAACCAAAATTAATAAAAGAAGATTGAATATGAAGTATCGAATAGGGATAGACGTCGGCGGTACCAATACTGATTTTGTTCTCCTGAATAGTTATGATGAAGTATGTGCAACTCATAAACAAAATACTACGCATCCTATCGATCGCGGAGTCCTTGAAGGGGTTCAGGAAATTTGTCATCGGGCAAGAATATCAATAAAAGATATACATGAGATTGCCATAGGCTCCACACATGCGTTAAATGCGCTATTACAGGCCAAAGATCTTCAGCCAACGGGGCTTATCAGGTTTGCAAGTCAAAATCCTCGTCTTTCAGGAGGAGCAGGTCTTCCTACTCGATTGAAAGAGAACTTTTTTGTTGGATGTGAGACTGTGAGTGGTGGCTTTGAGTGTGATGGAAGAATTCTTTCTCCATTTGATCCAGATCTCTTTTTACGGGCTGTTGACAGGCTTGTCCTTAAGGGAGCCAAAGGTATTGCTTTAGTAAGTGTCTTTGGGTCTTTGTTCCCTGATCATGAAATACTTGGGCGAGATTTGATCAAACAGCACTATATCGAGATGCTCAAAGTAACATGCTCACATGAACTTGGAGGGATCGGTTTTATTGAACGAGAAAATGCTGCTCTCATTAATACAGCACTAATGTCGGTAGTGGAAAGTGGTTTCAAACAACTGATACAAGGCCTTACAGATCTAGGAGCTGATCCTGATGGTTTGTATTTCATTCAAAATGATGGAAGCAGGATGTTATATCAAACCGGTATAGACTTGCCGATAAAAACACTCTCTTGTGGGCCTATTAATTCAGGTCGAGGAGGAGCCCTTTTAAAGGGCTTTCAAGACTGTATTGTAATTGACATAGGAGGCACATCTACTGATATTTGCAGGGTTCGAGGCGGTTTTGTGCAAAGATCAACAGGTGCAGTTGAGATAGCAGACGTTAAACTTCAATGTGCTGCTCCCGATGTTGTATCCTTGTCGATAGGTGGTGGAAGCATTGTTGATCCCATATTCAAAAATGTAGGTCCTGAGAGTGTCGCCATGAATCTCTCAAACTCTGCAGTTTCATTCGGTGGTTCTGTGTTAACAATGACCGATCTTGGTTTGAAAAGTGAGAGACTCATTATTTCAGGAGCTCAATATGAGCACGTTTCAATAGAAATGTCAATGTGCAATGAAATCTTGGACCTCGTTGGACAGAGAATAGCCAAAGCTGCAGAGCTAGTCCGGGGGAAGGAGGTTAATCTTCCCGTTATCATAGTAGGAGGAGGTGCTCTTCTCGTTGCGGACTCCATAAAAAAATATATATATCCAGTCTATCTACCCTCCGACATAGCTCATGTGGGGATTGCTAATGCCTTAGGTGCAGCCCATTCTGAAATGAGCGGGAGATCAGATGGGATTGTTTCTTTAGCAAATAGAGAATCAATGGTTGAAGTTCTATCACGCAAGGCAAAGCAGAATGCAATTGATAATGGAGCAGATCCCGATCAGGTCAGAATTGTGAATATGGAGATAACACCATTTGCATATACTCAGGATAATTTAACTCAAATTTCTCTTTTAGCCTTAGGTCCACGAAGAAATACGAATGGAAATACAAGGGGAAATACAATTTGTGCTATGAGTGAATCGGTAGAAATAAGGACTTGATAGGTATGGAATTTGAATGTGAGCCAGTAGCAGAAGCAATTCTTCTTGGGATCGTAAGAAAAATCGAGGAACTTTGTCCTCAGTTCAAACAATTTGGACAGGACCTTATTGAGAAGACTTCTACACGATTGTTTGATTGGCTCGATCATGTCACTATTTCTTCCAAAGGTATAAATGAGATCGTAGATCTTGGTTTTGTTCAAATAGCTGAAGTCGGCCGTGTAAAGTTATTCCATCATCCAAAAGCTCAATTTTCTCTCATTCGTATCGATGACCATCACCCATCAATAGGTATTTCTGTTGATAGTGTTGAAGAGTTTCTTCTTACGCATGGACTTGACCGAACCATTCTCGGTGGATATTTAGGAGTCCTTCGACAAGCAAATATTTGGCAAGCAGAGTCTCAATCGGGGACGATACAAATCCAAGCGATTGAACGACGCGCTCGTTCAGCGATTGAACCTCAAGCCACAAATGGTGAATGGTTACAGCTCATGATGGATGGGATGTCCTTATGGATGACGCGCCCACGATTTGATGATGATGAAAAATGCTTTCAAGAGGCTGAAAAAAGAGCTAAGAAGCTTGTCAAAATGGTTGGATCTGAATGTGCATCGTGGATTGTCTTAAAGGCTGAGCGTGATTATTGGCAGGCAAGAAATCAGGCGGGTCAGTGGCAAAAAGCGCGTCAAGATAGATATGGCCTTGGATGGGCAAATCATGACCATCACACATTCAGATCATCTAGAAAGTACTTCAAACGTCTTGTTTGTCTCTTTGAATCGCTCGGTTTTTATTGCCGTGAACGTTTTTATGCAGGGCGAGAAGCTGGTTGGGGTGCACAGGTTATGGAGCATACAAATGCTCGGTATGTCCTATTTCTTGATGTGGACCTCCTTGATCATGAGATTAATATCGATTTTGCACATACAGAGCTCCTTGAGATTTCGAAGATGAGCACCGTTGGTCTCTGGTGCGGTCTGCACGGGGAATCTATATTAGGGGGCGGAATGCATCACCTTGAAGCACAGTTCTCATTTGACCAAATGAAAGAGAGTTTAGATGAGTCGGGGCTTGGCATGATGAACCCTTTTAGCTTCTTTCCGTACTTAAAACAGGCTTTTTCAAAAGGCGAGGTGTGGCGTGTTAATCCAAAGCGTCTCGATGTTCTTTTCAAAAATGGTTCAATAACCCAAGAGCAGCGCGATAAGTTTGAACGAGAAGGGGCTTTAGGAAGCCATTTAGAAAACCTTGAGCGCAATGAGGGCTATAAAGGCTTTAACAAGAACAATGTTAGCTCCATAATTCGGGAGACTGATCCTAGACTACAATAGGAACTGTGCAGGAATAAGTTTTACACTCACGAGGAAGTGTTAATTAACTACGGAGTACATGTTTTGGTTATGGACTCCGTGGAAAAGATAAGAAAATGAAGCATAAACTATTCTTTACGGGTAGAATATTCGCTTCCTGTTTGAGGCTCAGAGCTTGCTTTTTGAAATGGCACTCTGCTTACCAACATTCCAGCTGCATTTTTTGAGAACTTTCGTTGATTAGCTAAAATTTTTTCTTGGTTATTCTTGATCTCTTCTTGGTTTTTGTAGACCAAAGAGATTTTTTCATTAAGCGCATTTAATTTGGCGTTCGTCTTGTGGGCGAGGAGATTATTAGTAACGATGCAGTAGGAAACAAAACCAACGCCGCCTAGTGCTATACTGGTGTACATTGCATATGAATCTAGTCTCATTATGACCCTCAGAAATGTTTTTGAAAGGGTATTATATGTGTGTGAATAGTTTTATACAATTCATAAGTAATGTGCTTAAGGAGTTAAGGCTCACTTTTGATGCGAATGGAACCCTGCATATTGCCGCTAAAACTTTTATTTCCTCGGCATCGAAAAATACACGTTTGATTTGTTACCTCGGATGGGTGCCAATGCACGTGAAATGGTATTGTCCTGCCATCAACTTTCAGATCGTTCCATCCCTGCTTGCCCACATTTAATCTGAGCTTTCGGGCATAAACAGTAAAGAGTGTTTGATCATGTCGAGCCTCTCCAAATCCCATCTTGGCAGAGCCATCGTCTGCAAATAATGTGAGATCTTTTGATAATTCATACATAGGGAGAATATAGGATTCAGACAGTTGCCTTGAGAGTCCTTGGGTCCCCCCGTCGATACTATATGTATCTTGAGCGAGTATGAAGGATTGATCCTCTTTTGAGAATTTAGAGATTACCTTTTCAAGAACGGGTTGAGTAACTCTATCAGAGATATTGTGCCCGACATCAATTAAGAAATATCCATTCTGATGAATATGTTTGAAGAGGTTGTCTGGGCTTGTGAGAATAAGAGAGCCTGAATCAATGTAGAGAATAGATGGGAACATATCGAGCGCTTGCTTTATGATGACGGGTTTCCAAGCGAACCAACCTCGAACTTCTCGCCCCCATGGGTTTGTGACAAAATATTTACAAAGATCTGGGTGCGTCATTTCAACTGAATATACTTTTGTCTTCTCAATCGTTGAAAGCAAGGCAACTTGATTTGTCGTTAAACCAATGTCGAAAACAGCAATTTCATCTAGGTGATCAAAATCTGCCTTATGAATGCTTCCAATAAGATTCATTAAGAGCTCAAAATGAGCCTTGTCGGCAACAGTACAATAGTAGTGGTAGTATTTTGTGTCATTTTCCTGCTGGAAGGAATAAAGAGGCATGGCACAAAAGATAAAACTGAAGATACAGCTTAAATAGAGAGGATACCGAATCATCTTTTATGCTCCTAAAACTAATTTCGGCTTATTTTTCATATTTTCCATCATATCGATAAAAGTAGTAGGGCTCATCAATATGTTCTTCTGTTTTGAGAAGGCCTGATTCAGCGATCGCAAGCGCCCATGCCCGATCTTCGCCTAAATTCGTTTCCGGGAAAGTAAACTGTATCGCAATAGATCTTCGAAGAGGGTTTAAGTGATTTGGCGGCCTGTAATAGACATTATCTTTTTGACAATACTGATTGTTGTACTGAATTGAATGGATAAACTTGCATGGATTCTGCCCCTGTGTTGTCATAATTCCTGCAAGACTTACACAGTCTGGATTCAAACAGAGTTTATCGAAGATCATCTTGATATAATTATCGTGTATATCATCATCATCATCAATAAATGAGACATATTTCCCGGAACTTGTTGTCAAAAGAAAATTACGCTTCTGCCCAACTTTAAGTTCGCGGTTATCCCTGTAAAAGAGAATTTCGATTTGATCCGATAGACCTGCTTCTTTGATTTGCCTGCAGAGCTTTTGATAAAGAGGCTTGAACTGCTTTTCTCTTTCATCAAGAGTACATATTAAAATACTCCACATGTGAGGAGTTGCTTTTTCAATCAGCTCGCTCTTGAGTTGAAATCCCTGCCCTCTTCGCGACTGAAATATTTGTAAGTCTTTGGCTTTGAGGTTTTCATTGCGGGTATAGAGGGTGTCCATCTTTCCTCTGCCCCAACATGGATGGTTGTGAACCAGCAGATCAAGGTCAACGACAGCCTCTTTCCGAAGGATTTTGGAGACTAGTGTCAACTCTACATTGCAGTAAAGAGATTGATATTCAGGATTATATACATACCCGAACATCTCGTAGAATTTTTTCCCGAGTACTGGATAAGTGTTGCATTCACCTCTTGCAAACCCATCACTGAAATTCAACACCCCATCTTTATTTGGAAAATAGCATTTCATGAACTCTGCAATTGTCTTGTCATAGCCCCAGCGAACGGGTTCCATATCATCACTTGCGATAAGCAAGTAATCGAAATCCAAGTGCTTTTCAATATCTCGATTGACAGCTTCGACTTTTGAGGAGCTCTTTCCAAAATAATAGGATAGATTTGGATATGCTTGTAGTGTCTCAATAATGGACGGGTTATTCATGGAAGCGTCGTCTTCATCAAGAGAAATAAGAAAGTGATAGGCGACATCTCCGGATAAATAGCGGTAATATATATCTAAAAGATCGAAAAACTGTTTTGGCCTAGACCTAGTTGGTATTTTAATGAGGAGTTTAGGCTCTTTCGTTTGCTTCCATAGGTATGAATAGGCTCCGTATATAAAACGGTCCTCTAAATTCTTTTTGCTATCAGGTTTTGTTGAAAGCCCATTCGGGTTTTCATAATAAAGACCGCTGATTCCAGGAGTTTTTTTTAAGACGCACCCTTTGCTTACGGCTCTATTCCACATTTCCAAATCACCGGAAGAGTATAACCTGCTTGAAAAGAGGCCGCATCTATCATGGATCGATTTACGCCAAACGGGTTGTGGTCCACATACACAACTATTCATTTCCTTGATATTGAATTCACTCGCAGTCACGTAAAGACGAAAATTGTTCTGTTCCGGTGAGTCATTTATTGTTCTAGTGAGGAGGTAGTCTGAATAGACGAGGTCTATAGAAGGATTGGATTCTAGCTCCTCAACTTGCTGAAGCAATAAGTCGGGGCATCGTCTATCATCAAGATTGGCATTGGTGATCAAATCTGATTTTGCCATTTTGATGCCAATATTCCAAACCCCATATACTCCAGGATCGTGATCAAGTTTTACGTATCGGATATTCTGGTGCCTTTCAAGATACTTTCGTATTACAACTTCCTCGTTGCCAGGTGAGTTTGCATTAATCAAGAGCAATTCACACTGATCAAATATTGTCTGTTTGGTGATATTCTCTAAAAAACCTTCAATAAATTGATCTCCTTTAAAGACTGAAGTGATGATTGAAACTCGAGGTTTCATTTCATCGCAGAAAGCTATTTCAGGTTGAAGTAGAATGCCGAGTAGGAACAAAAGCCGAAGAAAGTAGTGTTGAAAGAATGATGTGCTGTTCACAATAGCTCCAAAGTGCTTTAACAGGTAATCATGCTGATCATGTTTATTGATCATAGCCTAGTCTACGACGTAATTCTGGAACAAAACGATCAATAGATGGGTTCTGATTTTCAATGTCATTGCCAATCTCAGCCCAAGAAGAAATCAGATGCTGGGAAAGTTTAACATTATCCATAGCCTCTTTCTTCTTCACTTTTTGATTGTAGTAGTAGTCCACAGTTCGATTGATGTAGTGGTTAATTTGAATTTCATCTTTATAAAGCTGGTAGGCATAAGTATTACCTTTGAAGACACACGCGTGAGGCGGCCATATAAAATGGTCATACAATTCGGGTTTCAAAATTGTTTTAACAAGCTTATAGCTGAAGTCATGGTCGGGTGCGCATGTTTTATGCATACATTCTATGAGGAGTTTATTTGCTGGGATCGTAACGACTCCTGAAGTTCCAAATGTATGCCATAGTGCCATAATACCAGGATGCGATTCATATTTTTCCAAGATTGCAACGATGTTTTTTTGTTGGGTTGGAACAATAAATTCATCTACATCTATCAAAGCAAGCCATTTAGTTTTTCCTGCTGTAGAGATCCTGCAAGCATGTTCATATGCAGGTATTTGAGTCGAATGGACCCAGTTGTATTGAGAAGTTTCAGTCTCTTTTTGCTGAAGATTTGGCCATTCAATAATCGTTACGATTCCATTTTGAACGTATGGATCCAAGACTTCGTGGAAATTATCGGTACTTCCATTGTTATATAAATAGAAATGCTCAGCCCCGACGAGCCTATGGAACTCTATCCACTCTTTGAAGTAGGGGGCTTCATCTTTGAATATTGCACAGATAGAAAGGGTATATTGAGGTTTCTGAAGCTCTGATTTGGAGATTGGTAATTGATTTTCTTCACTTTGGAGTGGGCATAAGATAATCAGACCAATAAGTAGGCCAAAGAAAGAGAAGAGGATTTTTTTAATATTCATGAGGTGTGTGAGATTATCGTTTTTTTATACACAATTTTCATGCTCGTCTGGGGACAATACGAAATCAGGGGCTTGCAAGCAACCTTTTTTCAAAAACATATGAGTACGATTAAGTTTTTTAACTTTGTCAAGAGCTCTGAAACTTCTCGATAGATCTATTCTATTTAAGCCGCACTAACCGCTCAGCTGATATGGGTATTGCATTCAACTGTGTCTGTTAAGTATCTAGGTAGACAAAAAATTAAGAGAATGATGGATAACTCCTGTAAGCGATCTGTACGACGGATTCCGTTTATTAGCTCTGTAAGTTTTAATCCTGCAAAGTACAGAATCTTTGCTTCTATCCTGTTATTTGCTATCCAATTATTTGCCATCCACGTCTTTTGTCTTTGGAGTATCACGCTTTATTCGGTAGATAGCCAAGAGCTGCACGATACGAAAACGAAGATTGTGTACATATATGCTCCATTCTGGGGGGATTTATTTGATATCTCGAATCCAAACGTGAATAGAGATAATTGCCTTGAGCCTATGTATAGGTTTAAAAACCAAGCTTTAAAAAATGGGTATGAGCTACGTCATATCAGGTCTTTGGATACATTAGGTGATTTTGAGTATCTCCTTGTCTTTGAGGTGCCATTCAACCAGTTTCACAAGATTCATAAATACCCTAAAGAAAAGTTGATATTGTTTTTATGGGAGCCTCCATCGGTAATTGCTGAGAATTACCTTCCGCAGCATCATGAAATCTTTTCAAAAGTGTATACGTGGCATGATGGGTTAGTGGATGGAAATAAATATATTAAATTTCATTACCCTGTGTTGGTTCCAATGATTAACTCCATGCCTAAATTTCATGAGAAGAAATTGGCGGCACTTATCGGATGTAATAAAAATTCTACACATCCTAATGAGCTTTATTCTCAACGTTTGAGGGTCATTCGTTTATACGAGGAAATTGGCGGAAATCAATTTGATTTATACGGGCCTGGTTGGCCATCAGACTTCAAGAACTATAGAGGAACTATTCCTAGGAAAGTAGATGTCCTCAAAGGATATAAGTTTTGCTATGCCTATGAAAATATCAAAGGCATTCCTGGATATGTTACAGAAAAAATTTTTGATTGTTTTCATGCAGGTTGCGTACCAATTTATTGGGGAGCTCCGAATGTGAACGAATTTATTCCAAAAAATTGTTATATCGATCGATCCGATTTTAAGGATGAAATGGAGCTTTTCGAGTATTTACGGGGGATGAATGAAACTGAATACAATCAATATATATCGAATATACAAAGATATCTAGATTCGCCCGAAGCTCAAGTATTCGCTATCGATACTTTTGTAGATACATGTATCAAGGCGATAAGTGCCCCTATTGGTCATCAGAATAGGGAACGTCTAAGCGCTTCTGAGTAATGTGAAGTGATGAGAACTATGCAATAACAAGTTGTGCAGTCTCTGATGAATTTCAATTTAAGGTATGAGCATGTCGATTCTCGATAATGTAAAAAGAAGATGGTCAGTCTGTCAAGCGAGTATATCTTTTTTTGTGGCAACGTCCGTATGGTGTGGTTCAATTTCAGCGGCTCCCAGCGAGGTGGTATTCGCTAAGTTTCCAAATAAATATCTGGTTGAAACGGGGACTTTTTGGGGAACTGGTATCGAAACGGCATTAAAAGCTGGATTCCAAGAGGTGTATTCTATTGAGATAGCACCTAACTATTATGGGAGAGCAGTAGAGAAATTCAAAGATCAACCTAATGTTCATCTTGTTCTTGGTGATTCCGCGTTAGTTTTAGGCGATGTTATTCAAAATATAAATAGTCCAATTACCTTCTGGCTTGATGGCCATTACAGCATGGAGGACACAGGACGAGGAAGCTCGAATTCTCCAATACTTCAAGAGTTAGATATAATTAAGCGTCATCCGATTAAAACGCACACGATTATGATAGACGATGCTCGCCTTTTCGGAACGGAAGCTTTTGATCATGTAACCACGTTTCAAATTATTTCAAAGTTGCATGAGATCAATCCTGATTACGAAATTAAGTATGAACATGGTCATATACATCATGACATACTTGTAGCGTATCTTCCCAAGTGACTTAAGGACTGTTCAAGTGATTCATAGTATTTTTCTTGAACAGTCCTTTTTGCCTACTTCAAGTTCTGAATGATTTCAGCTATTGCTGCATAGTTAATTTCTTGAGAGTACTTGCGAGCGCATGATGTTGAGTCAGTTCTTCCAGAGTCGGCTTTATTCGGAAAGTCCAATTTGAGGGAAGTACTGTTCCTGGAATGTTGATTCTATCCATGGAGCCATCTCTCCAAGAAAGCTCTGGAAACAACGCAAGATATTCCTGGAGTAAATTAATATGGAAAAGTGAACCTGCATGGTGGGCCCAAAAGAGGATCGATTTTCTCGTTTCATCATCCATTTTTGCTTGGTATGGGATATTGAGGAGATTTGCATAGGCTTGTGCCTCATCAGGAAATGCCTCCCACCATTGACCAAGAGTTTCTGAATCATGAGTTGAGACTGTGGCACAGCTTTCAGGTGAAAATATTTTAGGGTGTATAAAGTGCTTGTCACCTTCCCAGTCTCTTTCCCAGCGGAGGACTTTGAGTCCTGGAATCCCTAAATCAAAAAGACATTCACGGGTGCTGCGTGGAACTACTCCTAAATCTTCGGCAATAGGAAGCATGGTGGTTGTGTCAAGCATCATTGATAAAATTTTATGGCCTTGATCGTACCAAAGGCGTTCATCTACTGGCATAAACCCGCCTTCGATTGCCTTTTTCCCAACAGGTATAGTCCAGATCCGAAAAAATCCAACGACGTGGTCAATGCGGTAAAGGTGAAAAAAACGTTCGGCAATGCTGAGTCTTTCTCGCCACCACTTGAAATTCGTTTTAATATGTTGGTCCCAATTGAATGTGGGAAATCCCCAATACTGACCCTCTTTACTGTACATGTCAGGAGGAGCTCCGGCTGCTACATCTAAGTTAAAGAGCTCGGGATTTGACCAGAGGTCGGCACTATCTTTGTTGATCAGGATTGGAATATCACCCACAAGCTGGACATCAACCCGGTCGGATTCTTCACGAACCTGTTCCATTTGTGAAAATGCAAGGCATTGAACCCATGCGAAAAAATATTCAAGTTGTTGTATGCCGGCTTGTAAAACAACATCAAGCTTTGGCGGATAGTTTCTGCATGCTGAAGGCCATTCCCACCAAGGTTTCTCTTCAAAATGATGCTTAAGGGCACGAAAAAGCGCATAGGGCTTTAACCAACTCTTTTCCTTCTCATAAAAATCGATAAATTTTGGATCTTTTAAACGCTCTGGATGGAGTCGTAGGTATTTCTTCAGAATTTTGAGCTTTTCTCTTGAAACTTCAAGGTAGGAGACCTTTGGTAGATCATTAAGGGCCTTAAGATTTGATAGATCTTCGTGGGGAATGAAATCTAATGAGATAAGTGCCGGATTAAGCGCTCGTGAGGATAAGGCGCTGTAGGGGCTTGACTCTTCACCCGTATCATTTATGGGGAGAAGTTGGACCATGTCAAATCCAGTTGTTGATAGCCACCTGATAATAGATATAAGATCCTGAAAATCGCCGATGCCACAGCTTCTTCTGCTTCTTAATGAAGAGACTGCAAGCGCTATACCATGATGATGCTTAATACCGACTCGAAGCCAGTGAGGAAGAGCTATGAGAGATGTCAGACTCATTATGGTGTCCATTCGTTTGAGCTGTTGCTTATTTACTCACTCACGTTATGCAGAATCTGACCAATTCCTTTTATCTGGTCTAACGAACTTGAGATCATCGTTTACGTTACCCAGAGTCAAAATAAGCTCGCGATCTTTTGCATAAGATGAGGTATTTACCGTAATCCAAATAGGCCGGAACCGCCTGTTCGCCCAAATGTCATCTCAGTTGAGCGATAAGAGGGTATTTCACCTCTTGTTATACCTTCTTTCCATATCCGGGCCTTTTGTGTAAAGGATTGGGTGATTTCAGCAAGTCTTATCCCATTAAGATCTATGATAGGAATCTGTTCGAAGAGGAGGAGAGATTCTTTTTTGGGGTTATAACAAAAAATGCCCACACGAGCTATTGAAAGTCCATTAGCTTTAAGAGCTTCACGAAAAACGTTTTCTCGATATCTTCCTTGAGGGATAGCTCCAAGATCGGATGTTATATATATGATTTCTCCAAGCCTGTCAGGGTCGATTCTTATTTCTAATCCATCCGGATATTTAATCATGCATGCGTCATTTGCATCGGGCTTTAGCTTTATCTGAAGTGCTTGACCTAGCTCTTCGATCAAAATAGTAAATCTATCTGATACCATAGATGCTTTCTCCCTCACTTCTTAAAATCAAATAGCTTGAGCTTTGAATACAGCCATCCTTCAAAAAAAAGCTATGAAACTTCGTCTGAATCAATGCTGTTTTGTTTATTTTTCTTATCTCTTGTTAGATCTTCGTCTTCATCTTCTTTTTCACGATCTTCTTCGAGCAGTTCATCTAGTTCATCTTCGAGGCTCTCAAGTGCCTCTAGAATCGAGTTGAAGACTTCATTTCTATGGTCAATTGATCGGAAAAATCGATCTAGGGACATTTCTCGAACCCCATCACGCATCTGGCTTAAAACGATGATTTTGCCAAGTATTGATTGGCTTAGTCCCATTTTGTTTGCAAGCTGTAGTGCCTTTTCCGAGTTAGGATAGCGCTCTTGAAGATAGTTAACGAAGGTTCGTGCAATCTCTTCAAAGTTAAGCCCTGGGGGAAGCGATATTCCTTCCTTCTGGAAAAGGACATTAATTAAACGCATGCGCCCTTGGAAAAATTTCATCGCACCCAGGCCTGCCTGAAGATTTCGGATTTCCGTAAGAAGGCGATGAAGTTGACCTGCGGGAATCGATGGCCCTTGCGACTTGAGATCTGCGCCTAGTGAGTGGAAAAGAAAAGCCATTATCTTTCGTAAATCTTTATAAGCAAAGCGCTTTGAAAGCTCTAAGAAAAGGGGAATAGGGTCCCGCGGGTTACCTGTTATATCCCGATAAAGATCTCGGAGACTTTTGTGATTTGTAAGTCCTAAGGCCGCGTATTGCTTAACCTCATGATCTATATTCTTCCCTGAATCAATTTCACGCTTATAAAGTTTTGTGTGTTGCTCTTTTGCTTCTTTAACAATCTTTTGGAGATCACCTAAAGTTGTAGCTAGAAGAAAATCGAGGGCTTGGTCTGCAAGTGTCGGATCTGGGTAATACTTTTGTAATAAATCCAAGAGTTCATCTTTAGATTTACATTCTTTGAGTTCATCTAGAAGTTGGCGTAGAACAGCTGATTTGAGCTCAGGGTTTCTTCTTTCAAATTGGTCAGCTTGTTCTTTTACTTGTTCCGGTGGAATAAACCTTCTTTCGACTCTATCTTGCCTTGCCTTTGTTATCCTGACACCGGTATCTTTAAGATCTTTTTGATTGTTCTGAAAACGTGTAACACCGGGATTCACGGTCTCTTGAAAGGCGTTCTGTAGATTGTTTGCGGTTTCGACTTGCATAGCAATTTCTTGCTCTGCAATTTTTTGTTCTCCAGACAAAAATGCGGCTTCTGCCGCCATATCTTGGGCTTCTGCTGCGATTGCGGCACGGACCATGTCTGAATTCATGCCCATAGCATCTACCTCTCCAGATCAATGGTTTAAGATATTTGTATCCGACCAAGCGGTTGAATTCGTATTTCAGGCACGACTTCTTGATAGGAAACAACAGAAATGTCGGGGAACTCGAGTTCAATTAATTTTCTAACAAATCTACGGACATCTATAGCGGTCAATATTACGGGTTGCTGTCCACCAGGAGGAGGCGCGGCTACCGTAGAGCGTACGGATTGTAAGATGAGCTGAACCGAATCAGGATCGAGAGCAAGGTATGATCCAGCTGACGTTTGTTTGATCGCGCCTCTAACAAGATCTTCAATTTCAGGATCTAAAACGTATACAGAAAGGACTGATTGGCCTTGTGAATATCGATAGCTAATATATCTTTTTAGGGATGATCGCACATACTCAGTAAGGAGAACAGGGTCTTTTTCAGTCTGAGCCCATTCCGAAAGAGATTCTAGGACAGTACGAAGATCTTTAACAGAGATTTGTTCTTGAGTAAGTCGCTTGAAAATATCCGTCATCTTCTGGAGAGGGATAAGCCGTGTTACTTCACGAACAAGGTCTGGAAAAGATTTTTCCATGAACTCAAGCATCGATTTTACTTCTTGAATTCCAAGAAATTCATTTGCGTAGTGTCTGAAGAAGTAAGAAAGGTGAAGAATCATCACTTCCAAACTATTCCAGTGTTTGATACCAGCTTTTTCAAGTATTTCTTTGTATTTGGATTCAACCCAAAGGGAAGGGAGCCCTAAAGAGTTTCTATAGGAAACGAAGGGAAGGTTATAGCGCTTAAGGTTGTCTTCGGTTTCATTTGTCAAATAATTGCCTTCAATAACCTTTCCTCGGACAACAGGAACTTCATTCAAATAGATAAGGTATTCATCTTGAGCAAGATTTGGCGAGTCTGTTCGAACGTGGACTCCAGGAAAACGAATGCCGAGGTCAGCATAAAGTGCCTGGCGCATTTTTGGAATCATTTGCTCAATAAAGCCTTGGGGTCTTCCACTCTTTTGAATCTCTGAACTCAGGGATTTTCCCACCTCAAGAATAACTGGAAGAGTGAGTCCATAGCTATCTATGGATCCTCCAGTAATAACCTTATGACCTCGTACTGGAGTGTCAACAGAGGCTGATTCAATTGTTGCGGCCGGTCCCGATGGCGATCCAGGTGAGCTTCCTGATCTGCCTCCACCAGGAGTCTCTACTTCTATCTGTTCATTACTCCAGAGCGCATATCCTAGGAGTCCTATACCAGCAGCTAACAAAGTAAAAGGAACCAGGGGAAAACCAGGGATTAGGCCCATCCCCATGATAATTCCTGCAGATATAAGAAGGGCTTTCGGTTGCTTGAAGATCTGGGTTGAGATTTCTTTCCCCAAGTTTGAATCTCTGCTATCTGAAGAAGAGACTCGCGTGGTAACAAGGCCTGCCGTGATCGAGATTAAAAGAGCTGGAATTTGAGAAACAAGACCATCACCAATAGAGAGAAGAGAGAATGTTTTAGCTGACTGACCGGCGCTCATCCCCATCATCACCATCCCGATGATTAAGCCACCAATGATGTTGATCGAAGTGATTACGATGCCTGCAATTGCATCTCCCTTAACGAACTTCATAGCGCCGTCCATAGCACCATAAAGTTGGCTTTCTTTTTGGAGCGCTAAGCGCTTTTCTCGAGCCTGGTTTGCATCAATCATGCCAGCTCTCATGTCCGCGTCGATCGACATTTGCTTACCTGGCATAGCGTCCAAAGTAAAACGAGCGGCAACCTCGGCCACGCGCTCTGCACCTTTTGTAATAACGATGAACTGTACGAGAGTAATGATTAAGAAGATAATTCCGCCGACGACAAAGTTCCCCCCAACGACGAAATTACCGAAAGCCATGATGATTTCTCCCGCATACGCATGGAGAAGAACCTGGCGCGTGGTCGTTATGTTTAATCCAAGTCTAAAAAGTGTCGTGATAAGCAGTAGGGATGGAAATATCGAAAGATGAACAGCCGACGGGATATACAGAGCTACCATAAGGAGAGCTACCGAAGATCCCATATTAAATGCGATCAGAAAGTCGATAACGTGCGGAGGCAAAGGCATGATCATCATGCCCAGTATACCAACCAACACCAATGCCAAAACGACATCGCTTGCTCTCGAAACATTTTCAAGAGAGCGGTCGCCGCCTAGGCGTGCAGTAATACCATCGAGTATTAGTTTTATTTTATGAAGCATAAGATCACAGTACCAAGTGCGAGGACTTGCGTCAACCTTTGTTACGCACCTTATGCAAATGGCAGGTTAGAGATTACAGTTTCATGCCGCGAATTTCTTCCTCTTGCTGGAGTTCAGCGATCCAGCGGAGAATTTCTGCGACGGGTTCATATGTTTCTTCGGGAATGTACTCATATAACTTGGCCTTATCCCAAAGCTCATGAGCTAGTTTAATATTTCGTACAACAGGAATTCTGTAGTCTTCTGCAACCTGAATAATTTTTTCAGCATTATGGCCGCGTCCCATTGCGAGAACAAATGGGCAAGGATCGACTTCACGATCAAAGCCAAGGGCAATCGCAAGATGTGTGGGGTTTGTAACCACAGCATTTGCTTTTGCGACCCCGGCTGCAGGCCCCTCAGAATATGCTATTTCTCTAGCAATTTCTTTGCGTTTGCCTTTGATCTCAGGGTTTCCTTCCGAATCTTTGTACTCCTGCTTTACTTCAAATTTTTCCATCATCATTTCTTTAGAAAACGCATGCTTTTGATAGATAAGGTCGAAAAGAGCCACAGCACCAAAAAAAAGACCTACTTTTACAGCGACATCCCATAGGAAATAGGCAAAAACTTGAGCTGCTGAGGTAATGGGCATATTGATAGTCTGAAGGAGAGTGGAAACGGCCCCTTTAACAACAAAAAAGACGATTGCGGAAGCAATAAATATCTTAAGTAGAGATTTAAGCAGTTCGACAAAAGTCTTCATTTTGAATTTTCCCTTGAGGTTGTCAACGGGATTAAATTTCTTAATATCGAACTTAAAGACTTCTGGGGAAAAGACCGGGCCCACGGTAAGAAATGTGACAAGAACCCCCATAAAGCATGTAGCCAAAAGGACGGGGAGCGTAGCAACACAAATTAGATACAAACCCTGATAGAATAGAGGTCCCAAAAGGTCTGTGAGGTTCGGACGAGTGACAAGTGAAAAGCATGAGATGAGAAAATTACTCAAATCACTGTTAAGTGAAGACATGACCGCAAGAGTTGCAGCGATAGACATAATGAAAGTCGCAGCGGCTGGAAAGTCCTGAGACTTTGCAACCTGGCCTTTCTTTTTTGCATCGCGTAACTTCTTAGGCGTGGCTTTTTCGGTTTTTTCGCCCATAGATTCCTTGCCTTAGAGGGCTTCTCTGCTAGACTCATTATATCTCAAATATTTCCCTCTGTCAAAGAAACCTTGTAATTATCTTAGCTTAATGTAGAAAGTTCAATTCGACAGAAAAAACGTATAAATTGATTTTTCAATCAAAACTTAACAAGTGATTAAATTTAAGAACTAAAAAATCGAATTAATATACTATGAATTTTTTATCAAAATTAATTTTTAGCATCAATTGGTTGTTTCAGTCATTTTCTTTAATTGATGGTTATTAATAAATAAAAATACAATTACTAATCAAATAATTAGTTACAGGCAAGTATGTCGATATCAAGTGGAAATAATCCGTCTCAGTCTTCTCGGATGCATAATATGGAGTCCTCAACCAATTTTGTATCTAACGCAGAGCGATTTTCAGAACGTCCGGATCGTTTAGGTTCTCGGAGTGCAGCTGACAAAAAAACACAAGGTATAGGCGCCCAATATTTTGATAGAAGCCGTTCTACTCATCACGTATACCCCCAAAATTTTTCAACAAAGCATAATCAATATCATACTCCGAACCCTCATGCCGAAAGTAAAAATCATCAAGAAATCATAAATGTGACCAAGGAAATTACTAAATTAGTTGAAAGAAGGGATTTGGTAAGCGCTTTCAATCTTATAGAATCTACTCAATCCGATAATCTCACTCCGAGGACATTTCAACCTTTGTTTAAAGAATTAGAAGTTCAGTGCGATTTCGACAACGCTCAAAACCTCTTTAAACTCATGAAAAGCAAAAAGATCTCACCAGACGTAATCACTTATCGTTCTATGATAGTCTGTGCCTGTAAGGTCGAAGATGTGCTATATGGTGAAACGCTTTTAAAAGAGATGAAAAAAGAATCAATTTCGTGTAACCGCTTTCACTATGAACCTCTGGTAAAAAGATATTTATACAATAAAAAAAGCGTAGAAAACGCTCTAAGACTTGTCGAAGAAATGATCAAAGAAGGAGTCATGCCTGAGACAAGGGTATTTAATGGCATTATGAATGCTTATGTTCAAAAAGAAGATCTAGCAGGTGCTCAACGAATATGGAAGATGATGGAAGAGAATAAAATATCTCCAGATGTCATTACCTATAGCACTCTCATGAATGCATATGCTCAGAAAGGGGGTTCAAAAGAGGCCGAGCGACTATTCAATAGGATGGAAACGAGTGGAATATCTCCAAATATCGCTACCTATGCCACTCTCATGAATGCATATGCTCAAAAAGGAGATTCAAAAGAGGCCGAGCGAGTATTCAATAGGATGGAAGCGAGTGGGGTATCTCCAAATATCGCTGCGTATAATACGCTCATGAATGCGTATGCTCAGAAAGGAGATCCGGAAGGAGCTCATCGAGTCTTGACCCGTATGAAACAGAAGAAGATATCTCCAGATATCGCTACCTATACCACTCTCATGAATGCATATGCTCAAAAAGGAAATTCAGAAGAGGCTCAGCAAGTATTCAATAGGATGGAAGCGAGTGGGGTATCTCCAAATATCGCTACCTATACCACTCTTATGAATGCATATACTCAAAAAGGAAATTCAGAAGAGGCTCAGCGAGTATTCAATAGGATGGAAGCGAGTGGGATATCTCCAAATATCGCTGCCTATACCACTCTTATGAATGCATATGCTCAAAAAGGGGATCTCGAAGGAGTAGAGCGAGTCTTCAGGATAGTGAAAAAGAAGAGGCTTTCTCTAGATCTGACGGCCTATACGACTCTTATGAATACGTATGCTCAGAAACTGAATCCAGAAGGAGCTGAACGAATATGGATTAGGATGAAAGAGGACAATGTCTCTCCAGATGTTGCTGCCTATAACACACTTATGAATGCGTATGCTCAGAAAGGAGACTCAGAAGGCTTTGAGCGAGTGTTGGATATGATGAAAAAGGCGGGGGTTGCTCCAAATATAAATACCTATGCAATCCTCATGAATGGGTACATTTTGGCTAATAATCTGCCAGAAGCCCGACAGATCTATGAAGAACTTAAAAAGCAAATGAACACGATTCCAATAGAAGCTTATCTAACACTTATCAATGGGTATTCAAAAGCTAAAGACTATTCGAGTGTTCTCTGTATATTTGAGGAGCAGAAATTTGAATCATTTTCCTTGAGTCATGGTACATATACACAAGTTTTTGAAGCCTATGGGAAGATGCACAAAGCTCAACAAGCTCAAGCATTATTAAGTTGGCTTCAGGCTAAAAATTCGAAAGTGATTGATGTTATCCATTACAATTGTGTGATGAATGCTTTTGCAGATATAGGGGATGTGGAGCAGGTAAAGGCTTTATGTGAAGAGGCTCAGAAAAATGGTTTTGCATTTGATAGCAGCACTATCTCAACGATTTTAAAAGCCTATGTTCGCGCTGAGGAACCGAAGGAAGGGTTGATTTTTATCCGCGAACATGAGTCGTGCAAGAATGTGCCATTTCAACCGCTTCTTTACAGTCAGCTTATCAGCATTCACACGAAAATGCGTCGACCTGATGGAGCCGACTATTGGCTTAGTAAAATGTGTGCTGCAAATATAACACCGTCAAAAAGCATCCTTTTCTCTATTGTCCGATCATACTCCCAGTTAGGTAATTTTAAAGGTGTTAAACGAATTGTAAAGTATGCAAAAAGGTATGGGTACAACTTTAATGAAAAGGATTTTACGTCCTGCTGTGAAGTTCAAACAAAAGATGTCTCAAAAACAGAGGAAATAAGTTCAGTACCGATCTCTCCCTTAAAACTAGATGTCGCAGTTGTACAAGATATCGCAAGCGCAGAAAAGGTAGAATTGCCTAAGGTTTTATTGTCCCTTGGCCCCGTGCCTGTTGATCCCGATCCTGTGCTAATACCACAAGTGCTTTTGCCTCAGGTAACTCTAACAAAAGAAAGCTCTCTCGCGTATAAATTTGTTCAGAACAAGAATAACTATGTGGGTGTTGTAGCTGAGGATCATCAGTTAAAAGAGACATCTCAGCAATTTCACGTGACGCCTTGTTCGAAAACTTTTGTTGATTCTCGATTTAGCGATCAATTTCAGAAGGCTCATGAAAAGTTTCTCGAAAAAAAACTAACACTCGATCCTGATTATGAAGCGGCTCTTCAGCGCCCAGACAAGGATAAAATCAAACCCGACTTTGTTGATATCAAAAAGATAGACGACCGAGTCGGATTTGGAGCGTTTGCAAATAAAGAGATCAAACAGGGCACGATCATTGGGGAATATATCGGTAAGATTGTCACCTGGGAGCATCTAGATAAAGAAGACCCTGATTGCTCATATTCCTTTGAATGCGAAGGTAATGGTGAAGATGCGTATCAGGCCTTTGCAATTGATGGATGTGAGACAGGTAACTTTACTCGATTTTTTAACCACGGTACTTGCAAAAACCGAAACCTTAGAGCAGTTCACTACTTCAACGAATCAGGCCCCCACATTATTTTCGAAACGACGCGAAAGATACGTGCTGGTGAGGAACTTCGTTTTAATTATGGGAAGAAATACTGGACGATTAAAGAAATTGATCCCGTTCAATCTTAAATAAAACATTTATATACATTTACTCTCTTTCGACTGAATTAAATAGCGACAAAAAAGTTTTTAAAAAAGATTAGTAAGGAGAAAAGGAGTTTTCCTGATAGAGTATGTTGCACTTAATTGAAGAAGGAATTTAGGTACATGGCCGGTCTTTCATGCGGATTTGTCGGATTACCCAATGTAGGTAAATCAACTCTTTTTAACGCGGTTACTTCAAGTAGAGCGCTTGCAGCAAACTATCCTTTTGCAACTATAGATCCAAACGTGGGGATTGTCGAGGTAGTTGATCCGCGTCTTGGTGTTTTAGCTAAGTTGTCAGGGACTCAAAAGATTATCTATGCAACAACTGAGTTTGTTGATATCGCAGGTCTTGTTGAAGGAGCTTCTAAGGGCGAAGGACTTGGAAATGCTTTTTTAACCCACATTCGCGAAACTGATGCTATTGCTCAGGTTGTGCGTTGCTTTGATTCCGGTGACGTTATCCATGTTAAAGGACGTGTTGATCCTATTGAGGATATCGAGATAATCACGCTCGAACTTGTCCTTGCTGACCTTGCTTCTTGCGATAATAGTCTTACAAGAATCGAAAAGCAGCTTAAGACAAAAAAAGATCTTCAACCTACATTTGACGCTCTCGTAAAGGTAAAACAGCATCTTGATCAAGGAAAGACGGTCCGTACTCTTGCTTTGACGACTGAAGAAAAAGAGCTGCTATCTCCATATCGCTTTCTTACCGCGAAGCCAACGATTCTCATTTGTAATGTGTCTGAAGAAGATCTTCCGCAGATGACGAATAAGCACGTTGAGCGCGTTCAAGAATACGCTAAGGCTCATGGGTTAACGACAATTTCATTATGCGCAAAGCTTGAAGAGGAAATTGCTCAACTTGATCCGGCAGATAGACCCGACTTTCTTGCCAGCGTAGGGCTTCAAGAGTCAGGGCTTCAAAGACTTGTGCACACCACATTCGATATGCTTGGCTTGATTACCTATTTGACTACAGGTGAAATGGAGACTCGAGCTTGGACGATCACAAAAGGAATGACTGCTTGGGAAGCTGCAGGAAAAATCCATACTGATATCCAAAAAGGATTTGCCCGTGCAGAGGTTATTTCTTATGCAGACTTCGTCAAATATGGTGGAAGACAAGGCGCTAAGGAAGCGGGCCGCGCCCGAGCTGAAGGTCGTGACTACATTATGCAGGATGGCGATGTTGTCTTATTTCTTCATAATGGATAGTCATTTTACGTCGTAAGCAGTAAAATTAGGGACTGTACAATTAAATCCTTGTGCGGTCCTTAGCATTACAGTTTGTTTTAGTATTTATATTTGGTCATCGATGCAACTTTTTATATCTTGTATTCCTGGAATTGAGCCGATTGTAGAAAATGAAGTGCGCCAAATTCTTGGGGATAGGGCGCGTATTTCTGAAGAGGAATCAGAGTCAAGCGGCATTCAACTTGATGTTGATTCTTTTGAAGATGTGATGAAGCTCAACCTCTACTTAAGATCTGCAAGCCGAGTTCTTCTGCATCTCTTTGATGATCGTTGTTATATAGCTGAAGATTTATATAGAGCGTTTCGGAAACGTTCATGGACCACTTTTTTCCCTCATCTAGAAACCTTTATGATCGATGCTCCTAAAATCGAGCATCCAGATTTTCGAAATACGCTTTATGCGGCTCAACTTGCTAAAGATGGTATTTGCGATAGCCTTAAGGAAGCAATGAGTGGTCGTCCATCTATTGATACAAAACAACCAAAGCTGCGCTTTGTTATTACGATCCAAAATAAACAGTTGTCTGTTTATTTTGATACATCCTTAGAACCTTTGCACCGGCGTGGAATCTCGGCGAGAGAGCATGAAGCACCTCTTCGAGAGACGCTTGCAGCATCTATTCTGTTGACAGTGGGTGTTCAGGCAGACGATATCATTTGCGACCCTTGCTGCGGGACAGGAACGCTTTTAACTGAAGCGGCTATGATTCTTGCAAATATTCCCCCGGGTCTGTTTCGAAAAAATTGGGGCTTTATGCGCCATCCTCGCTTCGATGCTAAGGCATGGGCGGCCATTCTCGAAGAATCGAAGGCTGCAATTCGGCCTTTACGTGATAAATCCCTTATCGGTATTGATATAAGCGGGCGTTCTCTAGAGATTATGCAAGAAACTCTAAGGTTTCTTAAAATTCAAAATGCATTTGAATTAATTCGTGCTGATTTTGCCGCTGTAGATCTCCCTCAGCTTCCTACACTCATTGTAACAAATCCCCCGTATGGTGTGCGTCTTAATGCAAATTCAGATCTGAAAGAGCTCTATGCTTCTCTGGGCGACTTTATGAAGAGACAGAGCAAGAAGCCTGGTCGTGGAGCTATTTTCACGACAATAGACCATGTCAAAGAGGTTGGTCTTAAAACAAAACGGCGCTATTCCTTCGTGAACGGACCCCTAGATTGCAGGTTGCTTGAATTTGATCTGTTTTAGATCTAGAAGCTCTTAATTCATTTTGCTTGATCCACCTTGAATTATTTGGGAAGAATTACTATCCCATTTGAAATATCGTTTATTTCTTCAGGGTGGCTTCTCAAAGAAGTGTTAACCGCTTTGTTTTGAATCGTCAAAGTAGTTGCGAGCCCGTTATCGAGGGTTAAAGCGTCTGTGCATCCGAGCGATAGCATAAACTGCTGGAGCTCTGTTATGGTCATGTCATGGCTTTCAAGAGAAGGTGCGTTATCTACGATCACGAAAGCCCATAGTCCATTACCTAAAGTTCCGATGGCTGCTCTTGAATATTGCTCCTCAGGTAATGACATGAGTTTTCCTGATTTTATGAGAAGAACACTTCCTTCTAGTATGTGTTGAGCGTTCTCCCATATCTGCCTCGATGATTGAGTTGAATCGATCAGGGGAGTGACATAGATGCGATAGGCACAGTCTATGTCCATCGGATAAGTAATATTTATATAGGGGTTTGTAGGTCCCAGAGAGAGTACAAATCCATTCGGTGGGATAGTTGTATCGGTTGCTTCTTCAGCGATATGAACCAATTTGCTTTGATTAATGATCAGCTCTTTTCCGCTAGGACTTGTTCTGATTGATTTGTCAAAGTGTGGTGTATATAGAACTGCGTCAGGATCATTTCTAGCCGTATTCAATTTGCTAAAACGGATCAGAGCTTCACCAATTCGAACGTGTCCTTCAGCGAGGATCCGGTCAGTGAGTAATTGAGGATTTAACTCGGACCAGGCATATGCCTCCTTGGGTGTGTAGGGGAGTTTGAGCCATTCATTATTGATTTTGAGAATGGATGAAATTCCTCTTATTGAAGCTATAGAAGGACCAGCTTGATCAAGGCTCTCGCAGGCCGCAGATATCGGACGAATGCGTACTTGTGTGGGATCTACATGCAGAATATGAATTTTTATAGAATCAGGAGTATTTCTGAGCTCGTAAGTGACTCCATCCTGTAGCTTTTGTTCTTCAGAAATAAGAGTCGATATATGAAGAGACATAATTATAAACCACGCAGCACTACTACGGCGTAAAATTTCAATAAGCCACGGCGTGTAGTAGGAGTAATAAATATGGTTCATAAAAAAAGATTGTATGATGACATCTTTTCATGATACCATGTTCTTAATATTTAGGATTGGACAATGAAAAACAGCACAGGTTTGTATATGACAGATTTGTGCGTGATAAATTTGTCCGTGGTAAATTTATCTATCTGTGTCATTCCTTGCGTCGTCATTATTGGGCCCCCAAGCCCAAATCTATCTGTCCTGTGACTGAGGTCACAATATACTTACATTATCTACGACAATAAAACGGCAAATAGATAACTCTTTATGCCACTCTTGATTAAACAATAATTTTGTGAACTATATGAAAGAACAGAATCATTCACAGCGATCGCATTTAACCTACTTGATTTCAGTGGGGCTCGCGATGTTTTCTATGTTTTTTGGAGCAGGAAATGTCGTATTTCCTCTCTTGGTCGGTCAGCAAGCAGATGGTGCAGTCCTTTGGGCTTTTATAGGACTTCTTATTACGGCAGTCGGAGTTCCTTTTTGTGGACTTTTGGGAGTTACCCTCTTTGACGGCGAGTATCGTAACTTCTTTTCGCGCATGGGAGGAGTGACGGGTTTTTGTGTGGTAGTTGTTCTTATGGGTCTTGTTGGGCCATTAGGAGCGCTTCCGCGCTGTGTGGCTTTATCGTACGCAACTGCAAAACATATGATTCCGACACTTCATCTTGAGCTTTACTGTGCAGGTGCAATTTTAGTTGTTTACTATTTGACTGTACAAAAGTCTCGAGTTATAGAGATCATAGGGAATTGGCTTTCTCCTATATTGATCATCTCACTTGCGGTTATCATCGTTAAAGGGTTGCTTGACGCACCATCTGTCGAAAATCAGGTCCCTCCGACGCAAATCGAAGCATTTAGCATGGGGCTCAGTTCCGGCTATCAAACAATGGATTTGATTGGGGCCTTTTTCTTTTGCACTGTCGTAGTCAACTCATTACGACGTATATCGGTTAAGGGAGGCCATGTCGATAGGATCCTCTTGACTAAGAACACGATGATTGCGAGCTTAATTGGCGCGGGTCTTTTAGGACTTGTTTATTTAGGGATGAGTTTTGTTGCTGCTCGCCATACAGCTCTTTTATCGGATGTTTCTGCAGATGTTATCTTAGGAACGATAGCCCACCATATATTAGGGCCTTATGCAGGTTTTGTTACTTCAACAGCTGTTATTTTGGCGTGCTTGACAACAGCTATTGCTTTGGCGGCGGTGTTTGCAGACTTTCTTCATAATGATGTTTCAATGAAGAAAATCAGCTATAAGGGCTGTTTGACCGTGACTTGTGCGATTTCATTTTTCTTTGCGACTCTCGAGTTTTCGGGAATATTCAGAATGCTTGCACCTATCGTTGAGGTTCTTTACCCCTCATTGATCGTACTTACGCTCTTGAATATAGCAAATAAGCTTTGGGGCGTGCGCGTTGTTAAAACGCCTGTCTTCATCATCTTTATTCTTTCGCTTATAAGCTCTTTACGATAAGAGAAATATCCTGCGAGCATTTTCAGCTCGCAGGATTGATCATCTTAAGAGATGGTGAGTTTGTAAGAACCCATCAAAGGGATCGTTATCTCCATTTCCAGTTTCTGATTTCTGGCATGTCCTGACCAAATGTGTCGATGTATTGCTTATGAGCAATCAGTTTGTCTTCCATTAATTGCCTTAACACTTCACCTTTTGCACCGAGCTGGAGCCGATCAATGACGTCTTGAACCAAATGGAACCTGTCAAGATCGTTTTGAACTCGCATATCGAAGCTTGTTGTAACCGTGCCTTCTTCTTTATATCCTCGGACATGTAGTTTGAGATTTGCTCGTCTGTATGTCAATCGATGAATGAGCCATGGATATCCATGGAACCCAAAGATGATATGCTTGTCTTTTGTGAAAAGAGCGTCGTAGTCTGGATCGCTGAGTCCATGGGGATGTTCACTTTGAGATGTCAGCTTCATGAGGTCAACGATGTTGACGACGCGAATGCATAGTTCGGGTAAATGTTCTCTCAGAATTGCAACTGCAGCTAGAATTTCAAGTGTGGGTGTATCACCGCAGCAGGCCATTACGACATCGGGTTCGCTCTTCGCATCACAGCTGGCCCATTGCCAGATTCCTATCCCTTTACTACAGTGGGCGATAGCTTCGTCTACAGAGAGCCATTGAGGGAGGGCATGTTTGCCCGCAACTACCACATTCACGTAATGACGACTGCGCAGGCAATGATCAATAACCGATAAAAGGCAATTGGCATCGGGTGGAAGATAGACTCGGACAATATCTGCTTTTTTATTGACGACCAAGTCAAGAAATCCTGGATCTTGGTGGGTGAAGCCATTATGGTCCTGTTGCCAGACGTGAGATGTGAGAAGATAGTTGAGTGAGGCAATGTTTCGACGCCATGGAAGTTGAGCTGTGACTTTCAGCCATTTAGCATGCTGGTTAAACATGGAATCTACAATGTGAATAAATGCTTCGTAGCAATTAAATAAGCCATGTCTGCCTGTCAATAGATATCCTTCAAGCCATCCTTCGCATTGATGTTCACTGAGCATCGAGTCTACGACTCGCCCAAAGGGTGATAAAAATTCGTCATTTCTTTCTATCTGAGCTTCCCATTGTCGGTCAGTTGATTCAAAAACAGCATTTAGAAGGTTTGAAACGGTTTCATCAGGCCCAAAAATTCTGAAATTACTCTTGTCTTGATTGAGTCTTACGATATCTCGCAGAAACTTGCCCAGAACGAATGTGTCTCGGGCATCAACTGATCCAGGAAAGGGAATATTTACAGCATGTGGCTTAAAGTCAGGAATTTTTAACTCTTGTAATAGAATCCCGCCATTTGTATGAGGATTTGCCCCCATTCTTTGGTTGCCTTTAGGTGCAAGTTCAGCCAATTCTGGGATGAGCTTGCCATCCTCATCAAAGAGCTCTTCTGGTCTGTAGCTTCTCATCCAGTTTTCAAGCAAGTTAAGATGGTCGGGATGGTCTGCATCTATCAGAATAGGGATTTGATGAGATCGAAATGTTCCTTCATTCTGATGGCCATCCACAACTTTTGGTCCTGTCCACCCTTTAGGGGACCTGAAGATGATCATTGGCCAACGCGGACGTTGGATATCATTTTGAGTTCGGGCGTTTTTTTGAATTTGCTGAATTTCCTCAATAACCGTATCTAGAACCTCCGCCATAAGCTTATGCATTTCTTCAGGCTCAGTTCCTTCTACGAAATAGGGAGTCCAGCCGCAGCCTAGAAAGAATTGCTTCAACTCTTCATGTTCTATACGTGCTAAAATAGTCGGATTGCTGATCTTGTAGCCATTGAGATGAAGTATGGGAAGCACGGCTCCATCACTGATTGGATTCAGAAACTTATTGGAATGCCATGCAGTTGCTAAGGGGCCTGTTTCTGCTTCTCCATCTCCAACGATACAGGCAACAATTAGGTTTGGATTATCAAATACAGCTCCAAAGGCATGACTGAGAGAGTATCCAAGTTCGCCGCCTTCATGAATTGAACCTGGAGTCGTTGGTCCAACATGGCTTGAGATCCCTCCGGGAAATGAGAATTGTTTAAAGAGCTTTTTGAGTCCAGCTTCATCTTGAGTAACTTCTGGATAGACTTCTGTGTAGGATCCTTCTAGATAGGTGTTTGCGACGAGTGCTGGCCCTCCATGTCCTGGCCCGGCTATGTAGAACATGTTAAGGTCATATTTATTGATGACGCGATTCAAGTGTACATAAATAAAGTTTTGGCCAGGTGTTGTTCCCCAATGTCCAACCAATATGGGCTTTACATCAGATAATTTGAGAGGCTCTCTGAGAAGTGGGTTATCATAGAGGTAGATCTGACCTACCGAAAGATAGTTTGCGGCACGAAAATAGGCATCCATCTTATGAAGGAGTTCTGAAGAAGTTTCTTTTGTTTTCAAGGATCTATTCTCCCTTGGTTAACACCTATATTGAGTTTTAGAGTCCTGTAAACAGTTTTGGCAATCATGAATTCTTCATCTGTATGAATGACGCGGACTGTAACAGGACTTTCCTTTTCTGAAATGACACCATCGTTCGTCCTATTGAGGCGACTTTCTAGTTTGATGCCTAAGAATTCTAAACCATCGCAGATTCTGCTCCGAATAGCACCCGAGTTTTCGCCGATCCCGCCAGAAAACACGAGTGTGTCTAGGCCGCCTAATGCTGCTGCAAAGGAGCCAATACATTTTTTTATTTGATAGCAAAATTGAGTGATTGCTTCAGCTGCACGAAAATCTCCCACTTCAGAATCAAGCAGATCACGCATATCTGGGCTTGTTTCCGATATACCCAATAGTCCAGACTCGAAGTTGACGATTTCATGAAATCGTTTTGCATCGATACCTTCGGTTCGTGCTAGATACCAAGCAATTCCCGGATCAAGATCCCCTGAGCGAGTACTCATGGGCACTCCGGATGTTGGAGTAAAGCTCATACTGGTATCAATCGATTTGCCATCATGTACAGCTGCGAGGCTTACACCGCTGCCAAGGTGGGCGAGAATAATTCGGCCTTGTGCTCTATCAGGCCCATCCAATTCACTAAGCTTTTGCATGAGAAATTCATAGGATAATCCATGAAATCCATACCTTCGAATCCCTTGAGCTTCATATCGGCGCGGTATAGGTAGTAACTTAGCGACTTGGGGCATATTGTGGTGAAAAGCTGTGTCAAAACATGCCAGCTGTCTGAGATTTGGAAATTTGATGCGAAATGCTTCTATCAAAAGGATTTCTTGTGGAAGGTGTTCTGGATCGAATGGACTCAAGTGATGGAGCTCTTCAATAAGTTGGGTGGTGATTTCTTGAGGCTTATAGTATATTGGCCCTCCATGAACTACTCGATGTCCTATTGCTATCAGTTCAATATGTTCAAGCTGTTCCTCTATCCAGGATATGAGAATGGTTGCAGCGGCTGAGTGATCAGGAGCTGTAACAGATCGAGAAAAATCACCGGTCGGGTCCTTTACCTTGAAGGTGGTTTGAGAAAGTCCAATCCTGTCAATTTCGCCCTCTAGCGACTTAGTGCATGAGTTTTCAGCTGAGAATATCGCGAACTTTATACTCGATGATCCACCATTGATGGCTAAGATATGCTTTTTAGGTGGTGTCATGTTGATGCTCAATAAGAGGTATATCGGTCATGATGGTTGGTTTCCAGATAGTCCTTAAGGAATTTACAATTGCAAATACATCGATAACTTCTTGGGAGATTGCTCCAGCAACAGGGGGAAGGAAGCCAAAAGCTGCTATAATCATTCCAAATATCGAGAGTGCCATCCCGCCAAAGGCGCTTTGCAAAGCGATAATTCTCATCCTCTTGCTGATATGTAAAAGCTCATCCACCTTTTCTAGGCTGCTGTCCATAACTACGGCTCCGGCTGCCTCAGCCGTAATGTCGCTATTTACACCAAAGGCAATTCCAACTGTGGCAGTAAGTAAAGCAGGGGCATCGTTAATTCCATCGCCAAGGTATGCTGTTTTTGCGCGATTTGTTTCACTCCTCACTATATCGACTTTTTCCTCAGGACTTTTACCTGCATAAATATCTGTAATTCCGACAGTGTTTGCTAAATATTTTACTTCCTCTTCACGGTCACCTGAAACGATCATCACTTTGTTAATTCCATGGTTTGGAATTAAGTGATGAATGAAGGAGAGGCTATCAGAGCGTGGAGAGTCTCGAAATCGGTAGTGAGCTGCTAATTGATGATCGACAATGATGACACATTCAAGACCCGATCCTTTGGGCAAGAGAGCGGCCTCTTTATCTAAACCAATAGTATGAAGATGTTTGCGACTTGTGATAATGACTTCGTGTCCATCAACAATGCCTTGAAGGCCTGCTCCTTTCGGTTCGTTTATTTGCTGGGCATCAAGTAGCTTTATGCCTTCATTTGTAGCTTTTTCAAGTATTGCACTAGATAAAGGGTGTTTAGAATACCGTTCGATGCTTGCTACAAGCTTTAAGGTGGTTTGAGGATTATTATTGTTATATAGCGTTTGATCGGTAAGAGTCGGCTTTCCATAGGTGAGTGTTCCCGTCTTATCAAAAATCATCGTTGTGCACTGGTTAATTTGCTCAAGTATGACGGGATTCTTGATCAATATTCCTCTTTTTGCACACAAGGAGATTGATCCAATAATTGCTACAGGGATAGCAATAAGGAGAGGGCAGGGAGTGGCAATTACAAGAACTGCCAAAAAACGGACTGCATTGCCGCTTATAAACCAAGCGAGTAGTGCAATTATAATCGCAGTTGGTGTGTACCAGGCACCTAATTGATCTGCAAGTCTTCGCATGTGAGGACGCTTTTGCGCTGACTCGGACATCACCTGCATGATTTTTGCAAAACGAGAATCCTGAGCTAATTTATTTGCTTTAATGGTGATTGATGCATCTCCATTAATCGATCCTGAAAGAACGGCAGAACCTGGAGCCTTTGAGATCAGAAATGGCTCGCCTGTAAGGTATGACTCATCCATAACGCCATTGCCTACTACAACTTCGCCATCGACGGGGCAAATCTCATGGGGAAAAATAGTCAGCAGGTCACCAATAGCGACTTGTTCTACTTGTATATCCTCGATAACTCCATTGCTTTTTCTGTGTGCTATTGTTGGGGATCTTTTTGCGATAACTTCAAGCATTTTAGAGGCTGTTCTAATTGCGTAGTTTTCAAGCGTTATTCCTCCCGAAAGCATCAACACTACAAGTGAACCTGCTAAATATTCATCAAGGAGGACGGCGGTAATAATAGATATGCCTGCAAGGAGATCTGATCCAAATTCGAAGGAAATGATTTTGCGAAAAAGGTCGAAAATGAGGAGGGTTCCTCCCAATGCTAGAGTTAGATAGAGAGGGTAAGATGAATATATCTTGAGGCTTGGTGCTACGTACTCGAGGAGTGTGTATGCAAAGATGCTCATACATGCCAAAAGAGCAATATATCCTTCCATGCCGAACTGGTTTGCTTTTTTTAGGCTTGATTGCATTGATGCGCATCCTGAAATTTAATCTAACACTCTGACAAGCTTGATATATCCTTAAGATGACTTAATTTCTTCAAATAATTACTTTGTTAAGTCTTATGGGGTTAAGTATTAATGAAGTTAAAAATCGGTGTCATGGGTTCCGCTTCAGGTAAATTGCAAAAAGAGCATTTGGAGAAGGCTTATGAGCTCGGATGTGCAATTGCTGAAAATGGATTTATTACTATCACAGGTGCTTGTCCTGGGTTTCCTCTTGAAGCTGCTAAAGGAGCAAGCAGTAAAGGAGGATTAGTTATAGGAATTTCGCCTGCTCTCAGTGAAAAAGAACACATAGATAAGTATGCTTCGCCAACTGCTTATCATGATGTTCTTATCTTTACAGGAAGCGG
The DNA here is from genome assembly GCA_964577935.1 of uncultured bacterium. Lineage (GTDB taxonomy): Bacteria > Chlamydiota > Chlamydiia > Chlamydiales > FEN-1388 > JABDGV01. The sequence continues at coordinate 35,559 of CAZOAJ010000017.1, forward strand.
TCTTATGGGACGAGAGGTTGTAAACATACGAAGTTCGGATATTGTGATTATTATAGGAGGCCGCTCAGGGACTCTAGGTGAATTTTCTATTGCATATGATGAGGGTAATCTCATCGGAGCTCTTCTAGGCACAGGAGGTATTGCCTCGGAGCTTAAAACTATAGTCAAACTTGTAAGAAAGAAAACAGGGGCGAAAGTCATCTACGAATCTGATCCAAGAGTTCTTTTAGATAAGCTTGTAGATTACTACCTTAAATATCACATAAAACATCCATGCGTTCATTCGTGAAGGCAGATGAAATCGATAAATCCTTTTGTGACATCAACATATTTTAATTTAACCACCACTCTATCACCAATCTTCAGTCTTGAATAACCTTGAATAATTTTGCCCTCTACTGCCGGCTGAAGAATACGTACCCACGTTCCTTTTTCACCAACACCTGTGACAATACCATCAAAAATTCTTCCTATTTGAGAAGATAGCAGGAGGGCTGCAGCTGATTTATTCATCTGTCTTTCAACTTTTGTTGCTGCGTCTTCTTGGACACTACAATGAGTTGCAAGAGTACGTAATTCTGAGAGCGTGTAGGGAAGCTTTTCTTTACGCAAAAATGCTTTAAATTGGCGCTGAGAAATAAGATCTGGGTAGCGCCGATTAGGTGCTGTAGAGTGAGTGTAATCTGAAATGGCAAGGGCGAAATGGCCAACGGGATTTTCTGGGTCATTTTCTACAATATACTCACCTCTTCCCAAGAGCTTAATGACAGTTAAGGAAAGATCTGGGAAGGTGTCGGGATCAGCTAATTTCCTCTTCATGAGAAAAATGTCTAATGCTTGAGAATCAGGTTCTTTAGGAAGGGTTTCTCCATAGCTTTGAGCGACTTCTATAATCCGATCCCAGTATTTGGGAGTGCGAACGACACGGCGTATTCCTGCAATTTTTGCATCGGCGAGATGGAAAGCCATGGTTCTATTGGCAGCGATCATAAATTCTTCTATAAGCTGATGCGCAAAGTTATGAGGAGGAAGCTCGATCTCGATCTCCTCATCACTCCTTATTTTAACTTCAGCATCTGATGATTCAAGGGTTAAGGATCCTGCTTCATGTCGTTTTGATTTTAGAATTTGTGCAACTTCATGTTGTATTCTTAAGGCCTTTTCAAGGCCAGGAACTTTCATCACTTTATCAGACACATTCTTCTTGCCTTCAAGCCATGCACCAATGTTGCTGTATGTCAGTTGAGCATGGTTACGTACTGTTGCTTGAAAAATCGAGGAGGTTTCAATTTCACCTTGGAGATTGATTTCAATTTTTAATACCATAGATACCCGATCTTCATTCTCATTGAGTGAGGTGAGGTTCGTGGATAGTTTTTCGGGTAACATTGGGAATATTTTTGCAGGCGTATAGACAGAGGTTGTATTAATTTTTGCATGTATATCTATTGGGGAGTCTTTAGGGACTAAGGCATCTACGTCTGCAACCGCAATCCATATAGTTATCTTATTATCCGCTCCTTTTTCCGCGTAGGTTAATTGATCTAGATCACGAGAATCGTCATTATCAATTGAACACCACGGAAGTCCACGCAGATCAAGTGCTGAAGAAGGTGTGACGGCAGGAGCGTTTATTTGGGTTAGTTGTTGTATTGCTTCGATAGAAAATTCTGGTTCTAAGCCTCTTTGTCTCATTACTTGGTGAGCTAATTGCTTAAGATCAGGTGTCATTTTCATAACCGATTCAACCCATGCTTTAATGATATTTTTAGCAAAACGATAAATATCACTTAAAGCCTAACTAAGAGGAATATGTAAAGACGAAAGTTCTTTTGGCATGGATAATAATTTAATCAAAATGCTTTTCGTCGCACTATGTAGTTATAAATTTATAACAAAAAAATCAGTTTATTATGTCAATTCAAGGTAGTCCTAAACAAGTAGTGCTCAAGATTTCATTTGATGAAAGATATTCATAG
>CAZOAJ010000018.1:0-36292 GCA_964577935.1 uncultured bacterium
TGATGATTTGATCATTTACGTTTTTAAAATCGCCAAATCGTAAATAGGGCAAGAGCTTAGACAGATCATCATTGGACGAAAGAAGGGATTGAACATCGAGAAACGGCAGTCGTTTAGCGGAGATATAATGCGCGAGTCCAATAAAATGTTCCTCAGTGCTATTTGGATTTGTTTTGCAGATTTCTTTCCAAAAATCTAAAAGGCCTAATTGAAGAGCCTTGTAATATCTTTTGCCTTGTTCGGGTAAAGCTTCAATTATTGTTTGGTGCCTTGGCAGGTTTAAGCTTGCTATTTGATAAAGGAGAGAAGTCAGCTGGTATAAATCATCTCTACTAAGCAATTCAAGAGTTTGTTTGTCAAAAAGAGCGCCGTATTTAGTCCACCAATTTCGTATTAATTGGTCTTTATCTAAAGGATCCTCTGCTATGGCAATGTATTGCAGTGAATCGACAAAAGATCTCATCAGCTCTTGATGAAGTGCGAGATAGGCGTCTTGTATTTTATCTCTCAAAGTAATTGCAAGGTGTACAACTCGTGTGATTTTGGGATCAGCCTCTATTTTCTGAACAAGATTTTTTCTGATTTGTGCTTTTGATAGATTAATCTCTTTTAATATGTCGAAAATCAATTTTTGCTGATCTTTTGAAAGAGATGAGAGATCTTCGTTGCCTTGGTTTGTGTATACTGTTGCAGTCACATCAAGCAGTTTTTCGTACACTTGAGTGGAGGTTTTTCCTATATTTACCTTCGCATGGGAAGGAAGCTCCGGCATTCTATTGCTTAATGAAGGGCATTCTTCACATTCAAGATGTACACAGGCCGGCAAGGCTTTTGGGAGTCCTTGCAAAGAAGAGCAATTATAGCAGTACACCTTTTCGCACAAAGGAAGCTCTGGAAGTTCCTTCAAAGAAGAGCAATTATGGCAATAAAGCGTTTGACAGAGGGGAAGTGCAAGAATTTCTTTCAACGAGACGCAGGTAAGGCATATAAGTAGTTTACACGCAGGAAGTTTTGGAATTGTAGTGATTGAGGAAGATGATATTGTTACATATTGTAATTTTGTTGCTTTTTGGAGTGTGTTTATAGTGATTTCATCATTCACGCTTCGAAAATCGCCAAATCGTAAATAGGGCAAGAGCTTAGACAGATCATCATTGGACGAAAGAAGGGATTGAACATCGAGAAACGGCAGTCGTTTAGCGGAGATATAATGCGCGAGTCCAATAAAATGTTCCTCAGTGCTATTTGGATTTGTTTTGCAGATTTCTTTCCAAAAATCTGAAAGACCCAATTGAAGAGCATCGTAATATTTTTTGCCTTGTTCGGGTAAAGCCTCAACTACTGTTTGATGTTTTGGAAGGTTTAAGCTTGCTGTCTTGTAAATCAGAGAGGTCAGGTGATATAAATCATCCGTCTGAACCGATTCAAGAGTTTGTTTGTCAAAAAGTATGCTGTATTTGGCCCAACGATCGCGTATTAGGTGATTTTCTTCTCCTAAGTCTATGTATTCTAATGCATCTATAGAAGATTGAATCAGCTGTTGATCAAGTGTAAGGTAATCGTCTTGTGTTTTATCTTCCAAAGTAATTGCAAGGTGTACAACTCGTGTGATTTTGGGATCAGCTTCTATTCTCTGAACAAGATTTTTTCTGAGTTCTGCTGTTGATAGATCAGTTTCTTTTAATACGTCAAAAACCAATTTTTGCTGATCTTTTGAAAGAGATGAGAGATCTTCGTTGCCTTGGTTTGTGTATACTGTTGCAGTCACATCAAGCAGTTTTTCGTGCACTTGAGTGGAAGTTCTTCTATATACCTGCGCATGCGAAGGAAGCTCTGGCAGACTATCTCTTAATGAAGGGCACTCTTCACATTTGAGCTGTGCACAGGCCGGTAAGACTTGTGGGAGTTCTTGCAAAGATGAGCATCCAAAGCAGGAAATTCGTTTGCATAAAGGAAGCTCTGGGAGTCTTATCAAAGAGGAGCAATCATAGCACTCAAGATCTCGGCATAAAGGAAGCTCTGGGAGTGTTACCAAAGAGGGGGATCGAAAACAATAAAGTCGTTTGCACAAAGGAAGTTCTGGAAGTTTTTTCAAGGAGGTGCAATCAGAACAGTGAAGTTGCTTGCACAAAGGAAGCTCTGGAAGTTTCTTCAAAGACGGGCAGCGAGCGCAGTAAAGTTTTTGGCATGCAGGAAGCTTTGGAAGTTTCTTTAAAGATGAGCAACCACAGCAGTCAAGCTTTTTGCATACGGGAAGCTTTGGAAGTTTATTCAAGAAAGAACAGTTAGAACAGTAAAGTTTTTTGCATGCGGGAAGCTTTGGCAGCTTCTTTAAAGATGTGCAATCACAACACTCAAGCCTTTTGCATACAGGAAGCTTTGGAAGTTTCTCCAGAGATGAGCAATTCGAGCAGTATAGTTCTCGACATAAAGGAAGTTCTGGAAGTTTCTGCAAGGAGATGCAATTAACGCACACAAGTTTTTCGCACACAAGAAGCTCTGGAAGTTTCTTCAAAGATGGGCAATTCGAGCAATACAGCTTTTGGCACAAAGGGAGCGAAAGAAGTTCTTGCAAAGATGGGCAATTAGAGCAGTCAAGTTCTTTGCACGCAGGAAGCTTTGGAAGTTTCTCCAGAGATGGGCAATTCGAGCAGTATAGTTCTTGACACAAAGGAAGCTCTGGAAGTTTCTGCAAGGAGATGCAATTAACGCATGCAAGTTTTTTGCATACGGGAAGCTTTGGAAGTTCCTCCAAAGATGGGCAATCAGAGCAGTAAAGTACTTTGCATGAAGAAAGTCCAGGAAGTGTAGTGATTGAGGGGGATGATATTTTTACATATTGTAATTTTGTTGCTTTTTGGAGTGTGTTTGTGACGATTTCATCACTCACGTCTCGAAAATCGCCAAATCGTAAATAGGGCAATAGCTTAGACAAATCATCACTGGACGAAAGAATGCTTTGAACATCGCTCAACGGTAATTTATTAGAGGATATATAATGAGAAAGTGCAATAAAACGATCCTCTGAAGCATTTGGGTGGATCTCGCAGATTTCCTCCCAAAAGTCTGAAGGATCCAATTGAAGAACCTGGTAATATTTTTTGCCTTGTTCTGGTAAAGCCTCAACTACTGTTTGATGTTGTGGGAGGTTTAATCCTGCTGTCATGTAAATCAAATAAGTCAGCTGATATAAATCATCTGTTCCAACGGATTCAAGAGTTTGTTTGTCAAAAAGAGCGCTGTATTTAGTCCAAAAATCTCGTATGAGTTGGTCTTGATCTGAAGGAGGTATCACTATGTCGATGTATTCCAGTGAATCTAGACAAGATCGGATCAGCTCTTGATCAAACGCCAGGGAATCGTCTTGTATTTTATCTCCCAAAGCAATCGCAAGGTGTACAACTCGTGTAATTTTTGGATCAGCCTCTATTCTCTGAACAAGATTTTTTCTGAGTTCTGCTGTTGATAGATCAATGTCTTTTAATATGTCAAAAATCAATTTTTGCTGATCTTTTGAAAGAGATGAAAGCTCCTCGTTTGTGTAAACTGCTTCAGAAGCATCAAGCAGTTTTTGATACACTTCGTTTGTTTCTTGTGTGTTTTCTCGGGAGAATTGAATTTTCATTGTGACGCCTAAAGAGGTAGCCTTAAATGAGCGGCGCTCTCAAATTAAGGTTTTAGGGAAGAATAAAACAATGTGATTCTCAAGCTATTTTGAAAATGATAAGGCTTTAAGAGCTTGTCGTGAATAGAGTTGTCTGATGGGGAAGTTAAATCTTTGAATGTAACTTTGTGTGCCTGCGGTCTTATGGAGTGCCATTTTTAGAAGGGTGTGAGCGATAGCTTTTTTTGACTATCGCTCGATAAAAAAGGTTAAATTTAGCGGCTCATTATAGATTGTTTAGCTTCTTTTTGAGCACGGTTTGCTTCAGCAAACTGTTGGAGAGCTGTTTGGATATGGTTTAAGTTTTCTTGCTGTTTGCGATTTGCTCGCTCAGCATCCGATTCAGCAATTCGCTTATGGGATTCTGATTCTGCCCGTTCAGATCCATGACTGTTGTCATTAACCCCGTGGACCTGTTGAAGGATCGCATGAGCTCCATCGAAAGCCTTGCCAAGAAACTTGGCTATCTCTTTATCTTTACCTTCAAAGCGAGAAAATAACATGTCGTGAATGTTAAAAGGGAGGACTCGCTCAGATAAAAATTGTGCAGCAGATGGAAGGACAGAAGGGAGCGCTTGACCTAGGATTCCTGTAGCTTGCGCTGCTATTGAAAGCGCAGTTAATGAGATTTTAGAGAGAGGGTTGTAGGTTGAGAGGTTGCGCTTCAATTGCTCTCTATTATGATCAATATTTTCTTGTGATGAGAGCTCTAAATGTTCGGCCATTAAGCTTGAGATCAAAATTATCAGCTCGACTAATCGATCATTAAGATCGTCGGCTGATCTCTTTTGTCCAGCTGATTCTGGTTCGTAGACAGAGTCTATAGATTGACTTTCGAAAGATTTAAATACATATGGTGTTTGTATCGAAAGGCTCATTAGTTTTTCCTTCTACTATTCTTAATTATGCTCAGCAGTTAATTATCTTCAACGCTATGCTTGAAAAATAGATCGTGCCATCTCTTTTCGAGTTTTGTCAACAGATGCAGTTATTTTCATCAGTTGCTGGAGTTTTTCAACATTGGCAGAAACTCCCTGGGTGATACGCTCAACGAGGTTCTTCGCCATCTCAATTGCGTGATCTAATGATATTTTTTCTTTTAAGTAGCCATCGCTTCGATAATCAATTCCGGCCTTAATTGAGGCAAGAGCCACGTCAGAGATTCCTTTGGCAATTTGAATAGCCTGTACACCAACAACACCTAGACCTAAGGTCATAGCTATTGCAGACGAAAACATTTGAATCCGATAAAGCCACGCCTCCTCAGTTTCATTTGTAGCTCGTTGCATCCACTTTGCTGCTTCCTTCTTCAAGGCGTCGTTGAAAGCCATCTCAAAAAGCATAATGCCGCCAACAACAACTGCTGCTGCACCAAGAACCACTGTTCCCATCGTAAGGGCTGAAATAATGCCTGCAAGAATTAGACCAAAGCTTTCAACAGCTTTTTGTACAATGCTTACGACACGATTTGCAGATGCATGGTTTCTGTGTCCCTGGTTTGCTTCCTGCATTTCGGTTTCGGCGGCTTTCATCCAATCTTTGACCTGTGCAAAAAGATCTTCTTGAGTAAGAGCGTGCCTGCCGTGCTCATCTACTAGATGACATAAAAGTTTTTGAATCGCTAGATGAACATCCCCATCTATAGGAGTTGTTGTAACTTGAATTACGCCTTCTTTCGTGAAAAGAGGTCCAGATCCTTTGATTACAGCCTTGTTTGAACTGTTTAATGACTCGATACTATGCGAAAGCTGGGATAATGAGGGGAGTTTTGGTCTAAGAGACTCTTCTTTAGAGGTAAGTCTTGCAATAGAATAGGAGTCTTCAAAGGGTTGTATAGTCGAAAAAGAATAAGGAACAGGAGGGGCATGAGCAATGGCTGATAGCTCTTCTAGTCGTCTTCTGTCGACATGGATTGGATCAATGCAATTTCTATCAATTGATTTAGGCATAATTATTGCTTTTGCCCTTCTTTTGAAGGTTTGGATATCGAGTTAAGTTGATATGCAATCCACTCAAGGCGTTTCTGATTTCGAGGGGTAAGGTTTGTGTCTGATGCAAACGTTTTGACTATCTGCTCAATTGTGCCTCTATTATCTGCTATTTCATCGTTTGAAATGAATATCTCTGCTAGAAGGAGCTGTCCTTCAATAAACTCAGGATCCAGTGAAAGAGCAAATTCAATAGAGCTTTTTGCTTTCGAATATTCATGGAGCATAAACTGAGAAGCTCCCAAAGCATACCAAATAAGGGGGGAGTGAGGAGATCTTCCACAAAGTAAAATAAAAAGCTCTTCGGCCTCTCTATAACAGCCTAATTCATATTGAGCAAAACCCATTTCATAGAGTTTTTCATCAGAAATTAAGTCTTTGTCGATCTCTGGGTCCATAACCATTTTAATCCCTTATTATGGAAGGCTGTAAGAACTATCTTTGTACAATTCCAGTGAAAATTTTGGTAACAGCATCTTTAATGTATTTAAAACACGTCATTACTGTTTCATAGACTGAACTTCTGTCTTGAAGGCACTTCTGACACTTTTGAGAGGTAAGTTTTATGTCTGTATTCAAATTCGAATAGAAATGTTCAATGCCTTTAATAAGATCCTGGCGCTCATCGCGAGTATATTGCAGTTTAGAAGTGTCGATCTCGAATCCATGCGACTTAAGTTCTTGAATAACTTCTAATGCTCCCTCAACTTTTGAAAGATCTACAGAAAGGTCTTTATCTGAGGCTTGATGAAGTATTTGCAGAAGCTTATTCGCTTTCTTCATGGTTTCATTAATGCTCTGCATGTCGTTGTAGTAGTCTTCGGCTTTCTCATCAAAAATAGGTATGCTCGACTTTACAAAAAGAAGTAGGCTTTCAGCTAAGGAGAGTTCTTTAAGACCCTCATCGGTCAAGATGGCTGAGACCTGTTGAATGGGCTCTTCATTTTGATTTGCTTTGTTCACAAGCGCATAGGGGTCATCTAGATCTGGCAGAGAAATTCTTGAAGGCGGAATCGACTCCGATTCAAGTCCTTCTTTATTGTCTAAGGTCTGGTTTGAGTCGACCTGAACCGGATTAAATAGTGAACTTACAAAGTCGGCTATAGGTGATAGAAAGCTCATTTATCTACATCATTTTATGCATGGAACTATAAAGCCATCTTGTACTTAATTTCTAGAGGGGTTTATCTCTAAAATAATAAGAGATTATTCACAAAGAAAATCATCGATTTATTCCGCCTGAAAAATGGTTAAGTTTTTGCAAAGATGCAATGGTTATTTTTTAATTGCAATCTCATTGCGGTTAAGACCAAAACAATCTATCCTGCAACCGACTTCAATTTTGTAGGGTGCTCAGTTGTCTCAAAGTCGTTATTCCCAAGAATCTATGCCTCAACGATTTGTCGAATCTGCTCTTGTGCAAAAAGATGAGCAGTTTGAGCAGCCTTTACGCCCTAAGGCGCTCTCTGAATTTATCGGGCAAGAAGTTGTTCGTGAACAGCTTAGCATTTTGATTGAAGCCGCTAAGTTTCGAGGCGATATTTTAGGTCACTGTCTTTTTTGCGGACCTCCTGGGCTTGGTAAAACAACCCTCTCGCATATTATCGCAGACTCTATGGGCGCAGGAATCGTTGTTACATCAGGTCCTGCACTTGAACGTCCATCCGATCTAGCGGGTATATTAAATAGCCTGAGAAAGGGTGATATTTTTTTTATAGATGAAATTCATCGATTAAATCGAGCGGTTGAAGAGTATCTCTATTCCGCTTTAGAGGATTTTGTTCTAGATATTGTTGTCGACTCAGCAGCTCAAGCAAAAAGCGTTCGTTTGCCTTTAAATCCATTTACGCTTGTTGGTGCCACAACAAGACTTGGGCTCCTTTCGGCTCCTTTTAGATCAAGGTTTGCCTTCTCTACTCGTCTTGATTTGTATCCTGTCGACACATTGAGTAAAATTGTCGTGCGAACAGGTGAAATATTCGGTATGAGAATAGATGTTGATTCGGCGCATGAAATTTCTCGAAGAAGTCGTGGAACCCCAAGGATTGCCAATAATTTAATTAGATGGGTTCGGGACTTTTGTACAATTCGCCACAAAGGTATTGTCTCTCTACCAAATGTTCAACAGGCTCTCGATATGATAGCCATTGATGAGGCTGGTCTAGATGAGATGGATATCAAAATTTTGGATGTTATTGAAAGCCGATTCAAAGGCGGCCCCGTAGGTCTTCAAACGCTTTCTATTGCTATAGGCGAAGAGCCTGGTACATTAGAAGAAGTGTATGAGCCCTATTTAATAGGACTTGGATTTATTGAAAAAACACCTCGTGGTCGAGAGATTACCGAGGGCGGAAAAAAACACCTTAAGAACCGAAGACAACAGACATCTTCTACCCGGAGAAGTTAGATGAAACGTCTTACCTTTACTGTAGTTGCCTTGAGCTTATTTGCAGGTTGCATTGCTGCTGGATCCCCTGCGTCTGCGGGTGGAGATGCAAAAACGAGTGAAATGAATCTTGATTCTGGTGCCCAAGAGCGCTTGAGTCGAATTCGAAATCTTCCAGAAGCTCCTTCTGTTAGAATTCTCATTTGCTCTGATGAAGAATCGCTTGAAGTGGAAGTTCCAGGCGCTTGTAACATATACAACCCAAAGAGCGGGAAGAAAATAGAAGCCGCTTTCTTGAAAACTTCCTATACGATGCTTCCAACCCAAGAAGGGATACGCTGGGGAACAGATTTTCCTGGAATATTTCAATTGCTTATTATTCCAGACGATACAAAAACTCCAGTTCGCGTTAATGGAATTGATTATCCAGGCGCTATCTATTGCTATCAAATAGGCTCAAAGCTTGCTGTTGTTAATTCGATTTCATTAGAAGATTTCACGAGCGTCCTTATGAGCACAACTCTTTTGCCTAAAGCAAACGACACAAAAGAGGGGCTTGCAGCGTATGCTATTGCCTTTAGAACTAAAGGACTTTGGTGTGCTTTGCATCCTAAAAACCCTTTCTGGGATATTCAAGCATCAACATTTGGGTATCGAGGTAAGAGCGTTATTCGACAAGACAAGCTATTTCAAGATGGAGTCCGAGTCACCACGAGACTCGTCTTGCAAGGAAATAAGTCTGGCTCACTTGCTCAAACGCTTGATAATGACTCACTTCAACAGTTGTTAGCATCTATGCCAAGTGAAGAGGTGTCAAATCTTTCAAAACATGGAAAGAATGCCAAAGAAATTTTGGCTGATATCTTTCCTGATGCCGTTTTGACAGTAGTTCCAAAGCCAAATGATGCCATTCAACCATATCTTAAATAAAATGCTTTAAGAGGAGATCCCTTGTCTTTTTCTGGACGAGGGGCTTCTCTTCTATAAGGTTGCACTCAATAAAGAACAGTAGAATATGTGTGAGTCGCTATGAGATCTCTTTGGCTAGGAATCTTGTGTTTGTTCCTTTCTGTCCCAGAATCGTTGCCTTCGATATCTCCCGATCTCTCCATTTCTTTTGAAAAGCTTTGTGGAAAGGAATCTAAAACCTCTAGAAAGATTTGGTCGAAATTAACCAGCTCAGACCATGAACTTATCAGCAGATATGGCGCTCTCTTCAGGAGGCAAATAGCTAAAATACACAAACCTTTTACAGGTTCATGTATAGGTTCATCTATTCCAAGAGTCATACACTTTATATGGATTGGGCCTAACTCCTTTCCTATAGAATCGATAGAAAATGTCAAAAGCTTTCGTGAGCTCCATCCTGATTGGGAAATTCATTTTTGGACCGATTCATCTACAAGACCTTTACCGATTCCGTCATGTATTCGAAGGCTTATCTCAGACTTTGATCTAGGGCCGTTAAGCCAATTTCTCAATAGGACTCAAAATTACGGCGAAAAGTCAGATCTCATACGATATATGATTCTTTTGAGAGAAGGCGGTGTTTATGTAGATCATGATGTTCACTGCTTTGCCTCTTTTGAGAATATTCATTCATCCTACGATTACTATGGTTTTATCGAGAATCTGCATTATTTTGATGCGCTTAACTGCTCTGTTCTTGCTGGGAATTGTGTAATAGGAGCTAAGCCGAATCATCCAATACTTGAGCAGACAGTTCGTGAGATTATAGCCTGCTGGGATCGTGTAGAGAATGAAAACCGTGGCAATGATCAAGCGAAAATAAATAGACGCGTTATGCATAGGACGTTTGCAAGCTATGCAAGAAGCGTTCAGAAATTAGTTGGGATGACCAATTGTGAAGATATGCTTTTTCCGCCAACAGCATTGTTTTCACAAAGGGTTTTTAATGGGACTGCTCGAGCTAAGTTGACCCAGCGTGGATGGGTATTTGCCCATCACAACTTTCGAGCAACATGGGTTCGTAAAAACAGATTAAAGCAATCGAAATGACTATAGAAGGAAATTATCTAAGGACATGACTATGTACAGGTTTATTTGTGGACTACCTCTGCTATTTGGTGCAATCACATCACATGCGATCGCTCAACAGACTAATACAACACTTCCACATTTGATTTCAGCTGTCGTTCCTGGAGCTGTCTCTATTGAATTATCTGGTTCTCAGCAAGTTGCAAAGTCGCCGAGTAAAAGCAAGGTCACACTTGAGGCGCTCGAAGCTGCTATAATTCGGCAAAATATGGACCGAATTCGAAGAATTGGTACGCAGGGCCTGCGTGAACGGGCATTCTCGCTTCATCAAATTAGAATGCTCGCTGAGAAATTTGATTCAGCAGTTCTTCTTCATTCTGTAAATGGTGCTAAAAGCCTCTATGCACTCCATAAAGAAGTAAAGATTAGCCTTGCAGACTCGTTTTTACTCGCCTCTTTTATAGAGTCTGTAATTTGTTTAGAAGTTAAGCATTATTTCTCAAAGAAAAAGTTTAAGTTGCCAAAATCTGTTGAAAGAGATCCGAAAACTAATAAAATCTATATCCATATAAAGACTTGTAGTCCTAATCGAATTCGTGCCGGCAAAAACAGACGAATTGTAAAAAGCATTCTATACGATAGAGAGTCTCCAGAGTTGATTTTTCATCGGAATTAGTGCTTTGCCAGGCTAAATTCAAAAGGAAAATATTGCTTTAAAATATGTATTAGAAAGATTAAGTGGTTTAAAGCTTGGTTTAAGAGAAATCTGTCCAGAACAATTCCTTTTTGGTGACTCTTAGACAACATTTTTAAATATTAATTCTTTTTTTGAGTTGATTCTATTGCTTAATTCAAATTCATGATTCATGATAGGCCAAGAATAGAAGCCAAAGCAAATAGTTCGGTTTTTTGAGGGTATGTCGACATGTTAACGAAACCAAAAATCGTTTTGATCTCCTCCATAATTATCTTGAGCGGGACTCTATACTATTTCTTCAACCCAAGTCCATGCGTGCCACAAGTTGATCTTACTGCAGTTGTAGACCCAGCAACTGAAGTTTTAGAGTGGAAGGAGTATGTTTCTCAAAATCCTGGTTTTAAGGTTATGTTGCCTGCTATTCCTCAGCATGCTGTGGAAACGGTTCCGATGACTTCTACACCAGGATCGATGAAATACAATCTTTATCTGGCTCAATCGCATTCGGGTTCGACATACATGATTTCTGTTATAGAGTATCCCGAAGGGGTTGATCTCTCAAATGCCAAAGATATTCTAGATGGTGTGCAAAAAGAAATGCTCTCTGCAAATGAGAAGAATACTCTCGCAAGTGCATCACATGGTACTTTTATGGGCTCACCAAGCCTTGAATTCAAACTTTTGAGCCCAGAAATTGTTACAAAAACAATCGCTTTTTTGAAGGAGCATCGGCTCTATGTATTGACGGTTGTTGATCATGTTAAAAGCGAAATTGACCAACACTTTGATACATTCACTTCCTCATTTCAGACGACCGTTGATGTGGTCGAGAAGTGAAGCCATTTCAAGGGCTGAGGCAGCAGCGTCTCGGCCTTTATTGCTGTGTTTGATTCCGGTTCGGGCTATTGCCTGATCTATGGTATCGCAGGTTAAAACACCAAAAATTATCGGAATGCCTGTATCGTAGCTTGCCTTTGATATACCTTTTGCAGCCTCTCCAGCAACGTAATCAAAGTGCGGCGTTTCTCCTCGAATAACCGCTCCGAGGCATAGAACCACTGAATATTCGCCTGTTTCAGCAACGGATTTAGCTGTAAGTGGAATTTCAAAAGCTCCTGGCACCCAGTAGAGGTGTATTGATTCAGGTAGACATCCGGCAGCACCGAGAGCATCTTCTGCTCCTTGAATAAGTGCTCTCGTTATAGCTTCATTAAATCTACTTGCGACAAGAGCAATTTTCTTTTTTGGAGGGAGCTGCTTTCCGGAGAAGGTGTTTATGCTTTGTATCATAGATCATCCAAAGGTATGAGCTGTTATTCTGCTATATTTGCATAAGTGTTGTTATATGTGCAAAAATAGGTGTTGGTTGAATGCCTGTAACATCTCGAGGTTTCATATATCTAAGGTATGGCCCAGCTTATTTTGTTTTGCCTGTAGATATTTGATGTTTTCAGAAGTCGGAATCGTTTTAATCGGTACGCGTTCGACGATTTCTAAGTCGTAGCCATCAAGGCCGCCATATTTGGCTGGGTTATTTGTCATCAGGCGAATCTTTTTAACACCTAAATCTGAGAGTATTTGAGCACCAATGCCATATTCTCTTGAGTCTGCCGGAAAGCCTAGTTCTAAGTTTGCTTCCACCGTATCTCTCCCTTCATCTTGGAGATTGTAGGCATGTAATTTATGTGCAAGTCCAATACCTCGTCCTTCATGACCTCTCAGATAGATAATCACTCCGGAACCTTCTTGATCAATTCTTTCCATGGCCGATCTAAGCTGCATTCCACAATCGCAACGAATGGAGAAGAGGGCGTCTCCCGTTAAACACTCTGAATGAACGCGTACTAGCACAGGAACCTCAGAGGAGATTTTCCCTTTGACGTAGGCGACATGTTCAATATTATCTAGAATTGATCGATAGATATTGGCTTGCCACTCTCCAACTGATGTTGGAACTCGAGCAGTAACAACTCTTTCTACTAGCTTTTCATACCGTCTTCGATAGCGAATGAGATCGGCAATCGTAACAAATGCGAGCTTATGTTTTTTTGCAAATTCGATTGAGTCGGTGAGTGCCATAATGGTTCCATCATCATTCATAAGCTCAGAGATGACGGCAGCAGGATAGAGTTTTGCAAGTCGCATCAAGTCTATAGAAGCTTCTGTATGTCCTGCTCGCTTTAACACACCTCCTGGTCGAGCAAGCAGCGGGAATATATGCCCTGGTCTACAGAAGTCAAGAGGTGTTGATTTCTGATCAATAAGAGCTAGAATTGTGCTAGCTCTGTCTTGAGATGATATTCCGGTTTTAGTTCCATGAACATAATCAACGGAAGTAGTGAAGGCAGTTCTGTTGGATTCGGTATTTTTAGAGACCATTTGCGGAAGTTCAAGTGCATCCAGGCGCTCGCCAAGCATTGGAACGCAGAGAACTCCTCCTGTGTGCTTTATCATAAAGGTAATCTTTTCAGGAGTCACGTGCTCAGCGGCAATAATGAGATCGCCCTCATTTTCGCGTTCAAGATCATCAGTGACAACAATGAATTCACCGGCTTTCAGTGCCTTGATAGCATTTTCAACTCTTTTTATTGCTTCCACGGTATTTAACTAGTTGTTCAAGGTATTTAGCTAAAATGTCTGCTTCGATATTGACTTTATCGCCAATATGCAGGAGAGAGAGGTTTGTTTCTTGTGCTGTGTGCGGGATCATGCAAAATGAAAAACACCCGCTTATAGAGTCTACGATTGTGAGGCTTACACCATTAATCGCTACAGATCCTTTAGGAGCGAGGTAAGCAGAGAATTCCTCAGGAATAGATATCCATAATTTCCACGATGAATCAGGATATCGCTCGATTTTATCTACAATTCCAACTGTGTCAATATGCCCCTGTACTATATGTCCATCAACATATGCTCCAAATTGAAGCGATGTTTCAAGATTCAATTTACTGCCAACAGAAGTGCCTGAGAGATTCGTTTTAGAAAGCGTTTCAGGGACTAAATCAACCGTAAAGCGCTCTTGATTAAGAGAGGTGACAGTAAGACAGCAGCCGTCGACGGCTACAGAACTTCCCAGTATCAGACTGGTGCAGGTTCTTGGGGCGTAAATTGTAAGTTGAAATTTAGGAGTAGAAACAATCTGTTCAACTACTCCTAATTCTCGGATGATTCCAGAGAACATGTGTCACCGCTTCCTTAAAGTCATTTTGCAGCTCATCTTATGAGGAGTTTTAAATCCTTCAAAGATGAGCTTAACCCTTAACTAGCTTTTAAGACATCATATTGTGTGACAGGGTTGGTATTGACTGCGAGTGGTTTTTCTGCATGAGAACGTCTATACCTTTCAACCAAAAGAGAGAGGCATACAGCTGCTACAAAAGAAGCCACTATACCAATCAGATGTGCTGGCGACATTGACGAATACGCAATCAATATTGAACTAAAGAGCATCCCAACAGGCTCAGAAAATGTTTCGATTAAGAGCCGAATTTTTTGTTTGAGCTTTGAAGGGACAGCACCGACAAGTCCATTAACGTTGTTATCTTCGATAAGAGGATAGAGTCCGTCAACGATCAAAACGGCTATTGCTGGATAGACGAGTTGAGGATCTTTATGCCAAAAAAGAAAGGCAGAGCCTGCAAATACTGGGGCAAGCCATGCAAGAATTCGAAGTGGTAAATAGCATCGGCAATAAAGAAAAATTCCTGTGACCAGGTTGCCAATACCTACAAGAGCACAGCAGGTCCCCAAAGTCTTTGCCATATCTGATTGAACTTGTGATTCAACCCATGCTGTTGAGGTGGATTGATAATAATCCTCAAACATATAGAGATAGGTATATTCAGCGGTGGTTGAGAGTACAAAGAGAAGCATTGTTAAAAAGGCTAAGACACATGCAATTGGCGACTTAAGAAGCGAGACGAGATAATCTCGAAGTGAGCTTTGATCATTAAAATGAACAACGTTCTTTGTGTTATGGTACGTTTGTGGTTGAATTTTTGCTATCAAATAAACGCATCCAAGAGAGAGTGTGATCAAAACAAGCTGCCATGAGAAGCTTGACAAAGCTGATCCTTGATTGAAATGAAGCACAAGGCCTGCGAATCCATAGCCAACAAATGAAGCGCAACATAAAAGAGCGTAATGCTTGCTTGAGTATCGCTTAATAAAATATTGGTCGTAGAACAACCAGAATCCTGAGCAAGCTAGAATGCTGAAAAGTTGGTTTGCAATTTTTGCAACAAACCAAAAAGTGGGGGTATCAAAACCTTCATAAAAGGCGATAAAGGATGCAAATCCAGTAAAAAGGGCAATGCCTACGCTTAAAATTGCTTTAAGAAGCTGGGCTGCTGTAATTGAATTGATTAATCGTATGATTACCGTTCCAATAACAATCATGAAGCAAGATGCGATACAATAGGCATCGGTTAAAGCCTCTGATCCAAGCTTTGTCATGAAAAGGGAATCTGTTGACCTCCAGGCAAGCGTAGTAGACCAGCCGATCAAAACTGACAGAAGTACAAAAATGTACGTGTAGAAGGATGTTAAGGTTGACTTCTGTGCTTGCTGTAGTGAATCTACAGTATCATGTAGTGTGAGACGAGCTTTATGAGATTGGATTTGGACCCAATCAGGCGGCTCTTCCTGAGAATCTGAATCAAACAAAATATGTTGAGTCATTGTAACTAAGATTACTTTCCTCCTAATACACAATATAACAGCTTCAAAGTATAAAATGGCTACTAAAATGGCTCCTGGCTAGTGCCATAAAGACCACTGCTGTTCTGAACTTAATCATATGTATAATTGGAAATATAAATCCAATAATAGTCGCATTTTTTTTCAGAATTTTTTTAGTCGAATTTAATGACTATTCTCAGGTATCTCCTGAGGCAAGAATATAGATTAAGATCAAGATTTTGGAAAATTATGCAAAGACATCCTGTTGTTATTATTGGATCAGGCCCTGCTGGATATACAGCAGCAATTTATGCCTCTCGATCAATGTTGAAGCCTGTACTTTTTGAAGGTTTTTATTCGGGGGTTTCTGGTGGTCAACTCATGACGACCACTGAAGTCGAGAACTATCCAGGTTTTCCTGAAGGCGTGACAGGTCCGGAATTGATGGCTCATTTTCGGAATCAGGCAAGTAGATTTGGTACACAAATGCTTTCTGAAGATGTGCTTTCGGTGGATCTTTCAAGAAGACCGTTCCATATAAAAGGAACAACTACTGAATGCCTAGCTGATGCAATTATTATCGCGACAGGAGCAACTGCTAAACGTCTTGATATACCAGGTACTCGGGATGGTGAGTTTTGGCAGCGTGGTGTTTCTGCTTGTGCCGTTTGCGATGGCGCTATGCCGATATTCCGTAACAAAGAGTTATTTGTTGTTGGCGGAGGAGACTCTGCTATGGAAGAGGCAATTTTCTTAACCCACTTTGCAAGCAGGGTCAATCTAGTTCATCGTCGTGATGCATTTCGAGCTTCTAAAATCATGGGTGATCGAGTGATCAACCACCCAAAAATTCGCGTTTTTTGGGACAGTGTTGTCGATGAAGTGCGAGGGACAAAGACAGTAGAAGAGGTAGTTGTTAAAAATATCAAGACAGGCCTTGTTGAGACATATCCTGCAGGTGGGCTGTTTTTTGCTGTCGGACATGTTCCTAATACCTCCTTCTTAAATGGCCAGGTAGAACTTGAAACAAATGGGTATATCAAGGTGCAGCCAGGGACAACCAAAACATCTGTTCCTGGTGTTTACGCAGCGGGAGATGTGCAAGATCATGTGTATCGACAGGCGATTACAGCAGCAGGGACTGGGTGTATGGCAGCACTTGAGGTTGAGCGCGAGCTTTCTTCTTTGACTATATAGATCTTCTGCGATGGTAGCGTTGCTCATATAATAAAAACTATAACGATACAATTATGGTTTTTATTATATAGAGCGTTCATTGAGGAGTACTTTTGCTCTATGTGGACAAAAAAGGGTCTTATCCAAGGACTTGTTATTCTTTCTCTTTTTGACATAGCTCTTCTATCTGCTTCATCCTCACTGGATAATAGTCCTTGGGTGCATCAAGCCTATTCATTGGACGTGGGAATAAGTGAGGACCTTCTTCCTCATCGAAGTATTTCCACTTCCCATGGAGATAAAAAACCATTACACCCCACAGGAATAACAACTCTGTCGCTTCGTGCAAGTCCTGAGAAATGGGATCTGAGTCTTGAGGCATCTGTAGGATCGATTGCTACCAAGGGTACGAAATTTAGATCGCTTGCTCTTGAGGCTAAGCGTGAGCTTGCAAATGATTTAGTTTCCAATAGCTATGCTTCTTCCGTGTCAGTTCGTTTTGAAGCTTCAACTCGAAATTCGTCAAATCGTCCTGAATTTGAATTATATGCAAAAGATGCGGCCATCGTTCGATATTCGATTGGACAGAACTTTAATATTGGGAGAGATTCTCTTACTAAAGGAACCTATAGCCAGTGGTGGATTGATATTGGGTGTGGCCTGCCGAATGCGGGAAGGCCTTTTCTGTTATCGGGTGCGTATTTAAAAAGGACTTTTGTTCAGCATCATGCACTTCAAATCGGGTTTGAATATGACAAGGGCTTTGGAGATAAAGTAGGAGTCTTTCATCCCTTGGCTGAAAAGAAATTTTCTCTTCTCGATATAAGTGTTGGTTATACATATTCAATGCCGGGATTTGGTTCGATTAATCTCAGTCTCCGTCGTCGGTTGCAGCACCATCTCACGCAGACAATACCGATTGGATGCGAGATTCGCCTCAATATTCCATTTTCGATTTAGAAAGAAAATAGTGTTGGATTAGATCGTAGCTTATGTCATTACTATACGTGTAAAATACACACACCACAATTGCAGTTGAGGTGTGTGTCTGCATTTGACCTACTAGAACTTCTTTAATAGCTTTTGAGTGATTTCTAAGATTGATTTAAGTTGATCAGGGGGCACTTGGGCTGTGACTTGAATTTTAGCGGCCTGGACTTCTTGCTTTTGATTGTTATCAACTTTCTCAACGAGCGAATCAGAATTATTTGCGGAATTCTTGCTTACAGATGCATTTACAGCATCATATTTGGCTTGCAAGTGGGCATACCAAAGAAGTAGGGTTTTATAGCATGTCTGTAACGAAACGCTTTCTTGAGGGGTAAGTTTGATTATGTCCTTTTTTTGCAACCAATCAATTCGGCCCGCAGTTTCAGGAGGAAGCGTATTGAGCATTTCATTGGCATATGCCTGACGGTCAAATTTTTTCGCTTTTGATTGATTCAAAGCCTTTTCATCTGCAGTATACAATGGCTTTAAAATTGCATGAGCAACTGAGTATTGAATCGAATGCATAGGACCATATTTTGGCCCTTTGCAGTCCTCTCCATTGAAATTGAGTAACCCCTGTTTGATATCCATGAATCTTCCATGGTTGTTGAACAGTTTTTCAGATAGAGATTTATCTTGAAGGGGTTCCTGATCCAGCAAATCTTGACTCAGGGTCTTTAATGAAAATTTTACCGTTTTTTTGTGAAAATCGACGAGTTTGCAATCGCGGTTGAGAAGCTCATCTACAAGTGTCTTTCTATACTGAGTGTAAAGTGCTTTATTTCCGTATAAAAATTGAGCATCTAATGGCCGTGTCGGTATAGTTTTGATCGCTTTTTCGCCGACAAAGTCCGACACAAGTCCTGTGGTTTGTTTTCCTGTGATCGATTTCCATTCAAATTTGTGGTAGAAAAGCTTTTTGTCTAAATTTTCCTTGAAAATTGAGCGTATTTGGCTTGCAATTTGTTCTGATTTTGCTGAAGCATCATTTGTGATGACGATAAGTTCCATAGGCGATGCAATGCCGGTTTTTTCAAAGCGGCCATCACTTCCGGTTGTTACAATCGCTACCGATTCTTTCCAAGATTCACCTAGGTGTTTTTCTATGGCTTGAATTGCAATACTTTGAACGGCTTTTGAAAGCTTGTTGAGCTGATCCATTTTGAGATCAACTTGTTGAGGTTCAAGATGCTCGTTTATATTGCAGTTAAATACTTCTTGGTACAAGGATTCGATATTCATGGGGTTTGGGGTGCTTATTTCTTGAGCAGACATATTAAATCTCATAATGTAATCAAAATTATAATGAATTTGTATTAAGATCTTATATACAGATTGTATATAATTAATTTTAAAATGTGAAAATAGAAAGACAGAATCGATGCACTTTTACAACGTCTTATATCTAAAAGTGCATCGTGTAACGAAATCAGTGGTCAAATTTACAGCCTTAGTAGTGTACAGCCTTAGTAATTGGCGTTGTGTTCAGGTTTTCTACTCATACTCCTTTGCTGCCTGTTCAATTTCGAGATAAAATTCACTTTTTTTATCTGCTTGATCAAGGACCTTTTTGAGTGCTGCGGTGGGTGAAGTTCCTTGTTTATGCTCGAGCTCAAGAGTTTTTTGTATCTCTGGATATTTTTGAATGATCCTGGCGACCGTCAATGCTTCCTGAATAATTCTTTTCTGGTTTTTTGACACAATTATTTCGGCATTTTCGTGTATGTCGGAAAGCGTTTTCGTGCTGTTGAAGGCTAGGTTCCATATTCCTTCGCTTGAAAATGTGGTTACATAGCAGGAATCTTCGAGAAGTTTTGATTCCATAAAAGCTAAAGATTCGATAGAAGAATCTTTTGAAAAACTTTTTAATGTATTCCAAAAAGCATTCCAATCAATGTTTTGGACTGTTTTTTTGAATTTAGAAAGGACTTGATTAATAAATTGAGTATCTTGAGCTATTTCCTCTTTGATTTTATCAGAGGCAAGATACAACGCATTTGGATGAGTCATGACGGCTTCTCTAAGCCATATTTTGCTGGAACGTACTTGTTGGTCGATTGCAGCAAAAAGAGTTTGCTCTTTGATCATTTTAACGACGTCTTTTTCCACAATTTCATCGCTGTGTTGTGCAAGTGATGTCTCGATGATTTCAGGAACTTGAACTGCGTATGGAATAACCTGTGCATCGTTGTAAAAATTGACAATTTCTTCTTCATTTGAAGTTTTTGGACGCAAATTTTTGCCGATTTCAAGGATCTTTTCTAATACCTCGGTATAGGTTTTGCCTTTGTGCACTTCTTCTTCTATTGTTTTTAATACCTCTGGATAAGCATGTGCAAGCTTATGATAAAAAAGCCCTGTTCGAAGCTCCGCCTTTCTTGCTGCAGGGAAATCGTAACGAATCTCTTCAATTATTTTTTCGAAATCGTTTTGGGTAAAGGCGTAGGTAAGTATTCCTTCAATTCCAAAAGTGTATAGGTATTCGCGGTTCTTTATGATCGCTTTTTCAAAGAATAAGCGTGTGTCTGGAAATCTCTCTCGAATAGCTTCCCAAAACGCCGACCAGCAAATATTATTTGATTTTTTGCAGGTATTGAGAACCTTCAATATGAATTTTCGGTCACAAGCGATCTTTGCTCGAACTGAATCTGAAGCAATCATGATAGCATTAGGATGCGCCAAGACAGCTGATCGAACCCACGCTTCATTATTGCCAAATCTTTGATCGATTTGTCTGAAAAGCGTTTTGTTTTTGATGAGGGTTGTAAGTGTAGTAAATTTGTTATTTGTGACTTTTTCTATATAATCCAGAATGTTTTTCTTGGCATTCGCTACATCAAAAGCATCGCGTACTTCAAGATGAAATGGAGATTGCCTTTCTTCTTCTTGTTGAAGAATTGCTTGTAACGCTGCCGAGTAAGATTTTAACTGTTGTGCCTTCATATCAAGCTGTTCTTTAATATGAGGGTATTTAAGAGCTGTTTTTGCTATGAAGATGAGCTTCTCGTTCTTCTTTTCTGCTTCAAATGAGAGATCTTCATCTGCTGTTGCTTTTTCAAATTGTACAGGGTTGTCGAAAGCGACAGCTATATTTACCTCGGTTGAGAAAATGAGAAGGTAGGAGGGATTACTGGAAAAAGCTTCGCGTAAAAACTGCACATTTTCAGGTTTGTTTAAAGCGAATTTCCAAAACTCGTCCCAGTCAGCCTGTTCTAATGTTGTGGAAAAGGCATGTTCGTCCATGATATTTTGTATGAATTCATGATCGCAATGAACCTTTAATCGTGCTGAATCTGAGAGTATTCCGATAAATCCTGGATCTATGTCAATTATTTTTTTTGCAAAGGATTCGCTGTTTTTTATTTCTCCCGGGATATACATCGTTTCAACAAGATGGCAATAATACGAAATAAGAGATGGAGCGGACTTTCCCTTTAGAAATCTTTCAGAAAATCGTTGCCTGTATTGAGCTTGTATTTTCAACAAGTGCTTGCAGGCCAAATCCTCATTATATAGCCATGAGGGGGCTGGAATAGATTTCTGTACTGCCTGTGAGAATTGATCGCTTTTTGGATTCTTGCCAGGAAGCGTTGATAGAGAAAGCGAATAGAGTCGATGTATTTTTTCTACATATTCTTTGAATGAGGGGCTGCTGGGTTCTTCGATCGGCGCAGTGAGTTCTCCCTCTTTATATTCAATAACGCTTATGTTGTCTGCTATAGATGGGCCAGCTTCAGGGTTTGCGTTGAATTGGAACGGCTCTTTGCTGGAGATAGTTTCAGATATTTTCGTCGCCTCTACTTGTGCTTTGGAGTTATTGGCTAGAGGAGAATTGGAATCGATAGGAGTGTTTTGTGAATGGAATCCTCTAAATGGTTTGTTAAATAAAAAATCAATATTTGTGGTCATTTTAATCCTTTTATTTATCTTATGAAGAAGAAGTGAAATTAGTTTTCATTTTTATAGAAAATTAATTCAAATGCTTTTTGTTAAAATTATTAATATAATTCGCTGAAGATGTTGTTGAAATTAATGTTAAGATTAAAAAAGAGGTCAACTAAAAGGGTTCACTAAAATGTTAACTTAGGGGGGGGTCAAAGGGGTCAGAGCCATGGCATAAGCAACTGCATTCAGCTGGGTATGGGAAATCGAGAGTTTTATCTCAATATTCGGGAAATGGGCATTTGCATGGGGACTCAGAATGACGCAAGGAGCCGCATTAGGTTCAGATAAAATATCGATGTCGAGCCAAGAAAGCTTTTCACAGATTCCGGTTCCTAAAGCTTTTGATATGGCTTCCTTAGCAGCAAATCGTCCGGTATATCTTGGAAAGGGGTCTGAAAATCGTTGGCAATAAGATATTTCCTGAGGAGTAAAAAGACGAGTTAAAAGGGCAGGCTGTCGGTTGAGAGCCTGCCGAATGCGTTCTACTTCAATAATGTCACAACCTATTCCGTAGACGTGCATTATGAAAAGGCAATTCCTTCTTCTTCTACATCAAGTACATTGCAGAAAATAATTTTTCCAGTAGATGAGTGCTTCTGAGAAAGAACTTGTGCTCGGATATTTCTTCCGAGGTAATCACCGCCGCCGTTGATAACAACCATGGTTCCATCATCTAGGTAGCCAACACCTTGTTTTGGTTCTTTGCCGAGGCGGAGGACCTTGATTACTAGGAATTCACCTCTCTGGGGAGCAGGCTTTAATGCTGAAGCGAGGTTGTCAATCGATATACAAGGAACTCCTTCTAAATCTTTGCGAGAGAGAGGCGTTTCATTCGATAACACGTAGGCATTAAGATTTTTTGCTGTTTTAATAACTCTTCCTGTCAGATCGCCATCTTCATCAGGCAAATCGAAGTATTCTAAATCAATTTTGGGGAGAGTCTCTATACGCTTAAAGGCATCGAGTGCTTTTTTAGCTTTATATCGAATATTCTCATCTTGTGATTCAGAAAGTTTTGTTAACTCACGAGTAAGGTTTCTTGGGATGGCAAGTCTTTGGTCTAAAAGTCCTGAGCGAGCTAGATCCACGAGGCGGCTATCTTCGAGTGCTGAGACATCAAGAATAATTTTTCGTAAAATTTGTTGTCTGGCTTCAAATTTATCGTCAGGGAAAATTGTTTCAAATACTTTGTGCGCTACTAAAAATGTAATGGCTGCAAAAACACAGAGGCTAAAGATCCCGACTCCTGGCTGAGGTATTGGAAAAAGCGTTCCGATGCAAATGCCAAAAAATGAAGTGAATAGAAAGGTTATGAGAGATGCAAGCCCTAATCTGAACATAGTGTTGGGGGAGTATGATCTGAGCCATTTTACGGCAACCCAACAGAAAGCAACAGAAGCAATAACGACACTTGATGCCTCGCTAGCGGACAGTGAGGATCTAAAAAGGTTGATAACTCCCACAGCAACGAGAGCAGTAGTAATCACAACTGAGGGACGATATAGCTTATACTTGTTCATAAAGGACAACTTCATTTCTAACCCGAAATCTTTTTTTGTGTTCGAATTCTACAGATTCACTTTTTTCAGGAAAGGATTATATCAAAAAATGAGTTATAATCCAGTTCTTCTAAGGTGGTATTGACAATCTCTACAGGATTTTTCAATCAATTTCGACCAACTGCAATTTGATCGATTGTCGGACGCCTGCATTCAATAAATGTATGTGTAAATACTATGTTTTAAGAGTGCTTTTGTCCAGTCCAATTATCTTAAAAAAGCGGCTTAGCAATTTTGCTTCATAACACGTGCAATCTCACGTTTATCATCACGTGTTTTGATGTCTTCACGTTTGTCGTAGAGCTTTTTTCCTCGTGCTATCCCGATCTCAAGCTTAATAAGCGAGTTTTTAATAAATAGCTTGAGCGGAATGCATGTCATTCCCTTTTCAGTAATCGCCTGTTGTATCTTATGTATTTCACGTTTGGAAGCAAGTAGGATGCGTTTTCTTTTTTCTTCATGGTTATAGATATTTCCATGAGTATATGGAGGTACGGATGACGCGATCAGGGTAAGAGTTCCTCCATCGCATGATACGTATGCTTCCTGTAGGCTTGCCCCTTGAGAACGAATTGATTTCACTTCGGTTCCCATAAGTATAATGCCCACTTCAAACCTTTCGAATATTTCGAATTCATGAAAGGCTTTTCGATTAACAGTTATTTCTTTGATGTAGTTTTTTTTGTCGCTCATATTCACTAATTCTCGCTCTAAATAGTAGCTCTCCTTTGATGAATTTGGAAGTCCAATTATTCGATAACTTAAAAAAAACTACCTGTGCCTTTGAGAATCATGCTGAAAAGAGCTTATCTTTCTGGTAGATTTTCATAAAAGTTGCCAATTCACAAGTTCGGGGTTCACAAGTACCATGATATGTATATAGCCGAAATGGTTTAAGGGGCTGTGCTAGAATAACTAGAACAGTTCCTAAGATATTGGTTCATATTCATAATCTTTTCATAACCTTGCCTTAGAATATGTTATGAACATGAATTAAGTGGATTAAGTGCCTGTAGAATTTGCCTGATTTGATACACACAATTGAGCACGCAGAAGGAGTTTTGAATGAAGTTCATCATGTCCCGCCAGGATCTAAGCGATATTGTAAGCACAGTACAAAATATTGTCGCTCCTAGAACTCCTATGCCGATCCTTTCCAATGTTCTTTTGGAAGCGAACCACGATTCTGTTACAGTTACAGCCACTGATTTGACTGTTGCTGTCGTTTGTAGAAAAAATGCACATGTTCAGGAGAGTGGTGGAACAACTCTTCCTGCAAGAAGGTTGTCACAATTATTGAAAGAGCTTACAGCAGGTCATGTTGAGGTTTCATCAAGCGGCAAAGACATCGCTACAATTCTTTCAGATAATGCAAGCTTCAAATTAAATGGAATGTCAAGAGTTGATTTTCCTGCTCTCCCGGACTTAGCAGGAGCCACACGTGTTACGATCCCTCAAGCAACCCTTATTGAGATGTTTTTTCGAACATCTTTTGCAGTTTCGAGGGAAGATAGTCGTTATGCTCTGACCGGTGTTTCCTTTTCAATATCATCTGGAGCAGCTTTATTTGTCGGTACTGATGGTAAAAGACTTGCTCGCTCTCAGCTTGCATTAACTGTTGATCCATCTATCCAATATGAATGTAATATTCCAGCAAAAGCAGTTGAAGAATTTGTGAAAATTCTTACAAAAGATGACAAGGAAGCAACTCTTTATCTTCTGCCTGATAAAATAGCCTTAGAAGCAAACGATAGTCTTATTCTGTCCAAGCTTCTCTCAGGTGATTATCCGGATGTTGAACGAGTTATTCCCCGTCAATCGCAGTTCATTATACAAGTGAATCGTGAAGAATTGATGGTCCTTCTCCGTCAGGTCGCGCTATTTATTTCCGAATCAAACCATTCTGTGCGATTTACCTTTGAAGATGGAGAGCTCAAATTAGCGGCAAACACAGCTGATATAGGAGAAGGGCGTGTAAGCATGCCTATTAAATATGAAGGCAAGCGGTTTGATATAGCCTTTAACCCAACATATTTCTTAGACATTTTGAGGCACTGCCGCGAAGAGAGAGTTTTTATAGGGCTTCAAGATGCATTCAATCCTGCAGTCATATCAGATGCTCCTTTTGACAAGCAGATGAATGTTTTGCCATCGCCGCTTTTCGTGTTGATGCCTATGCGCTTAAGCGACGAGTAGTTGAAATCGAATGCATCTTAAACGTCTTTATTTACGTTTTTTTAGGCGATTCAAGGAGCTTGATATCAAGTTAACTCCTGGTCTGACCATTCTTGAGGGTGAGAATGGTCAGGGCAAGACAACGGCTCTTGAATCTATTTATCTTCTGGCTTCGGGGTCCTCTTTTCGAGCTCATAATATTAAAGAGCTTATTCAAGATGGTTCAAGCGAGTTTCTTGTCGAAGCTGAGTATTCTAAAAATGAAATGGATCATTCAGTTTCAATATCTTACGATGGTGAGAGGCGAAGGATTGCTCTTTCAAATCATGTGCAAGAAAAAGCTTCGCTCCTTTTAGGAAATCTCTTGGCGGTTCTTTCAAGCCCTGATGATATCGATATTATTTTTGGATCGCCCCAGCGTAGAAGAAAAGAGCTCGACATAATTATAGCTCAGAAAATTCCAGGCTATGCCGCACTTCTTCATCGCTACGAACGAATAGTTCAACAAAGAAATAAGCTTTTGAAATTGCGGCAACTAGAGACGATTTCTGTGTGGGAAGAAGCGCTTGTTGAAACGGGTTCAATAATCATGAGGCATAGAGAATCTCTCCTTAAGGAAGTCTCTATCCGATTTCAACATGAAATGTCTCAATTAAGTAACACTTGGAAAAAATGGGTTCTAGAATACGCTCCCTCAGTTTCATCTCCCGACCTTCTTATGTCGACTCTACAGGAAAAACGTGAACAGGAGGTGCGGATGGGGTGTTCATTATATGGCCCTCATCGAGATGACTTAAGTTTTCTCTACTCCGATGTCCCTGCAAAATCGAGAGCAAGTCTTGGTGAAGCTAAGCTTTCAGTCTTTGCGTTCCGTCTTGCCTGTTGGTCACTTTTGAGGGACGATTGTGAAACTGATCCACTCCTTCTTATAGACGATTTGGAGAGCTTTTTAGATCTCCCCAAGAGAAAAGCTCTTTTCAAAAGAATTGAATCAATGGAACAGGTTATCGTTTCGATGTTTAATGTTCATCCAGAGCTCTCTCGAGCAGCTTCCACACACCGATTCTAACAGAGTTATCTGAGTTGTTCGGTTTCTTTGTTTACAGCAGAAACAATCTCAGGAACCCACAACGGTATGAGTAAGTTTGTTTGTTGATAGATAAAATTTCGAAGAGGCTCTTTATGCTCTTCAATAGCTAGGTGAAGAGGAATCAAATATACATGTGTCTCAATAGCACCAGTTTTTATATGCTCTTCGAGCATGATTTGAGCTTTTGTTTCATTGAATGGACTTAGGATAGTATCACAGAATTTAGATATAAAAATATGTTTAATCATAATTAAATTTTTGGACGAAACCTTATTCCAAATGCGTGTCTTGATTTCTTGAGAAAACGTTATATTTCGTCTTTTTTGAAGCTGTTCAAGAGTATCGTTAAAAATTGACTGCAAAGCAGTCTCAGGAAGTTTTTGTTCGCTATGGGGGTTATTAGCAATTTCAGAGTAGCCGGTCAGGCGTTCAGCTAATTGCCATTTTGCTGACATAGGATCAACTTGACCAGACGGGGTGTTCCAAACCATAAACAACTCCTTTGCCAAATCTTTTGATGAAATCTTGATGCTTGGACTTGATATTTGAACTTGATACTTCAAACGGCGTTAAAATGTAGCTGATTTTTTATAATTAAAATTTAATGTATAATTGAGAAGACGGCCGAGAGGTGTCAACATGAGGCGTCATTCATACGTTCCTAGCCGGAAGCATCAGGGTTTGCCGCATAAAAAGCATCAGGCTCGACAGAAACTTGTTGAAGTTGATGAAAGCGATCATATCGATGATGTCTTAGGGGATGGAAGAGTTGGGCAGGAGCTTTTAGGTCTTACTGATGGTCAGCTGCGCGAGATGTATGATAACGCGATGCAGTTGCTCGAAGCGCAACAAATTGAGGGGGCTATTCGAGGATTTAGCCTCCTTTGCCAGCTCCACCCATATATTGCGGATTTTTGGCTAGGGCTTGGTCTTGCAAGACGTCTTTCCGGAGAACCTGAATTGGCGCTTGCTGCCTTTTTAATGGCTGAGACTCTGGATTGCCATCGTCCCGAGATCATATCAGCGCTTGTTGACTGTCTTCTTGATTTGAATGACATGAAGTCGGCAGAGCGCGCTCTTAAGCGCGCTCGACACCATGCACATGATGCTGCTGTCTCGACTGAGCAGAGAAGGATTCTTGAACGCGAATTAGAGAGGTTGCAGAGTGCTCTCGATCATCACATAGCCATTGCGAAATAGGTTGACGGTGACGTGCAGAAACCCTTTGCTTTAGCCGAGGATTTTTTGCACATCTAGAGATGTATCTATCCTGGTGAAATGTCTGTAGGGGATGTCGTTGCTCATCCCTGACCACAAATCGTCTCCGAGGGAGCTTATTGAGATCTTGCCTTGGAGCTGGCGAACATTGGCATGAACAAATTTTCCGTTGCCCGTGTACATGCCCACGTGAGTGATTTTATCCTTGTTTTTTCCAAAGAAAATCAGATCTCCTGGCTGAAGTTCGCAGAGTGGTATCGTTTTTGCAAATTCGCATTTTGCTTGGTCTTTAGAATCCCTTGGTAGCTTGATTCCCAAAAATTCATAATAAAGCATTTGAGTTAAGCCTGAGCAGTCAAAGCCATCCCATGCTGTCCTGCCACCAAAAAAATATGGACTTTGCCATGAGGCCATGCTTTCGGCAAAAGCAACCATATCATCCCTCGTCTTAACCGAAGGATTGATTTCTACGTTGCCACGCTGAATGTAACCTATAGATCCATTAAGAAGTTTGATTTGAATCCATCGAGACATTCCATCATCTTCAAGCACTTGAACGCGTGCTCGAAACGGAAGTGTTGCCATCGGTCCATATACAGTATCTTTTTGGCTATATATATGAGCTTTTTGGCTTTGGACACGCGCGATGCTGCCTGTTAGGTAGGGTGAATCACATCCAATAATAGAAGTGATTTTTTTTTCAGCCCAGCCTTCATACCCATCTACAATTGTTTTAATCTTCAACCAGTTATCACGTTCCTCAATCACCTGAACTTCTTCGGAATAAAAAACCTCTGTTGCGACTGTGGATTCAGCATTAGGTTCTTCACGGAGGAGAAGGGTTGGTTGATTTAGGTATGCATAGCTTGAATTATTTACGTTCATCATAAAGGAATACCTCAAACTGTAAGGGGCTATTTTTAAGACGCGAAAGTAAATGATTTCTTTCTTCTCTGGGGGTCGCAAGGAATGCTGTAGCTAAAATATCAGCTTCAACACAGGTAGGGGAAATGACAGTCGCTGACTGTTTGCTATCTGAGGCATTGATTGGCGTTTTCGTCTTTGGGTCAATTATATGGCTGTAGGTTTTTGAGTCTGAAATTTCCGAATGTAGGGTCCATTGCTGAAGATAGTCTCCTGAGGTTGCTATAGCCTGGTTTTCAAGCTCTATGTAGTCAAGAGCATTTTCTGGGTTTGTATCTTCAAAGTTTGAAATATAAATCGTCCATGGACGTCCGAGAGGATGTTTTCCAAGTACGCGAATTTCTCCGCCCCATTCGACATAAGCTTCTGAAAAGTTAAGCTTTTTGAGTGCATCGATAATACAATCGACACAGTAGCCCTTGGCAACTGCTCCAAGATCGATGCATGATTCTGTATTGTCTTTTCGAATTGAATGGTTTGAGATCTCAAAATGAGACCATCCTGAGGCGTGTTCTGCTTTGGTTAATCCTTCATGATTCGGGAGAGAGTTTGTTTCGAGAGCTTTTTTCCAAACCCTCCAGAGAGGAGCTATTGTTGGGTCAAATCGACCATCAGTGAGAGATGTGTATCTTGCGCAAAGCGTAAGGAGTTGTTCTACTTCAGAGCTTAAAGGAATCCAAACCTCTTTATTTGCTTGATTTATCTGTGAGATTTGCGATGCGGGATTCCAGTTGTTAAATGTGTTATCAATTGTGCGAAATTCATTGTAAATGGTGCTTTTTACGAGAAGTTGCTTTTCCGGACTTAATGGACCTGGAATTAATATACGGAAAGGAATAGTCATCTCTACCCCCGAAATAGTGACTATTTCAGGGGGATGAGAGCATCCTGAAGTCATCAAAATGGATAAGATAATAAAAAATAGTCTTAATAATGACATTCTGGAGAAGTCAGGTTAAATCTTCTTGAGTGGCTGAGTGCCGTATTATACAGGAGTGTTGCAATAGTCATGGGGCCTACTCCTCCGGGAACAGGACTGTAGGCTTTTACGATGTCGTAGCATTCAGGATGAACATCCCCAATAAGAGCTGGCTTTCCATTTCGTTCGGTTCTGTTTGTGCCCACATCAATAATAATCGTTTCATGTGTCACAAAAGAAGATCGAATCAGATTCTGAGATCCTGCAGCTGCAATAATGATATCGGCGCTACGTGCGATTGATTCAAGGTTTTTTGTTTTGCTATGAGCTATTGTCACAGTTGCATTACAGCCAGGTTTATTTTGTGAGAGAAGAAGAGCTAAAGGTCTTCCCACAATAATTGATCTGCCAACGACCAGGATATGCTTCCCCTCAATTGGGATGTGATAGTGCCGAAGTAAGCGGAGGATCCCGAGAGGGGTGCAAGCTATAAAACCAGAAATATCGCCGCTGACGAGTTTTCCTAAATTTGTAGGATGAAATCCGTCTACATCTTTATTTGGATCGATTTTGTTGAGAATATCACTTTGATTGTAGTCGGATCTGAGAGGAAGCTGGATGAGGATGCCGTCGACAGTATCGTCTTTATTGAGCTGGTCAATTATTTCATAAAGAGAGGCTGAGGGATTGTCCCTTAGGGATATGACTTCTGAGGTGAATCCAACATCATGACATGCCTTAATTTTTCTTTGGACATAGGTATGAGATGCAAAATTGTCAGTTGTAAGAATGGCAACAAGTTTTGGAGTTCGAACACGCAAGTTTTGTGTATATGTCGTAATGGCTTTTGTTACTGACTCGAAAACAGGGGCCCCTTTGAGCAGGATAGGCTTATTTGTGACAGGCTCATTCATATCGTGAGCTCCTTTTTCTATCGAAGGTTCGACCAAAAATCCACGCAGCTGCATATAGGGCTAAAGTAAGAATAAGTGTTCCCGAGGGGAGTACTAC
The DNA here is from genome assembly GCA_964577935.1 of uncultured bacterium. Classification (GTDB taxonomy): domain Bacteria; phylum Chlamydiota; class Chlamydiia; order Chlamydiales; family FEN-1388; genus JABDGV01. Next base: position 30,424 of record CAZOAJ010000018.1, read on the forward strand.
ATATGAGGTGAGCCACAGTATGTGGTCTCTTGAAGGAATACCTAAAAGAGAGATAATCCCATGGGCGATTACTTCGATGCCTAATGCGTATACAAATGATAGAAGGCAGCATGTAATAGCTGTATTTTCTGTTGATGAAATTCTCTTCAAAAACCGTGTGAGTAGGGTGGTCATTAGTACATATGAAAGTGAATAGGCGCCAATTCGTGGTGAAGGAAGAAGAATGTCATGCCAGAGTCCAAAAACACAGGAAAGCATCATGGGCGATTTCCCTCTTGATTGAAGCAATCGCAATGTGAGAAAGGGAATGAAGATATTGAAGGGCAGTCTTGAAAAAAGATGCCCTAGAAAAAATAGAAGAACAATTGGTGTTATGAAGATTGTTTTCCTGATTGATTCAATTCGCATGATGTTTTGTGAGATGATGGTTCGTTAATGAGTATAGCCATGTCTTCATCGCCTCTTTTGGTATGATGGGCAAAGCTTGGGTTTCTGCCTATGCTAAAATAATCAAAACCTAATTTTGACATTTCGTCGGGATTATATTGATTACGACCATCAAAAAATCCATGTCCTTTCATTGATGATTTAAGCTCTTTCCAGTTGAGAAGTCGGAACTGTTTCCATTCAGTAATGAGAGCTATCGAATGGCTGCCTTGTATTGCCTCTTGTTCACTTTGGCAGTAGGTGATTTGAGGGTGCTCGCCGAAAATATCTTTTGTGTTGCTGAGGGCAACAGGATCATAGACTCGCAAGTGCGTGCCCTCATTCAAAAGTTGTTCCATAAGAACAATAGATGGAGCCTCACGCATATCATCCGTATCTGGTTTAAAGGCAAGGCCTAGTATGGCTATATGTTTACCTGCTGCTCCGCCTGTGTTATTAAGATAGGAAAGGATTTTCTTCCCTATCTTTTGCTTTTGTAGGATATTGATGTCAGATATGGCATCGATAAGATGGGTTGGAAGCTCAAGTTCCTCAGCTATAGATCTGAGTGCGAGGATATCTTTGGGAAAGCAAGATCCTCCAAACCCAGCACCCGCCCAGAGGAACTGAGATCCAATCCGCTTATCAGATCCAATGCCTACACGGACGTCCAAAATGTTTGCGCCTGTCGCTTCACAAATTCCAGAAAGCCAGTTCATATAACTTATGCGTAGGGCGAGCATGGTGTTTGCTGCATATTTTGTGATCTCAGCAGAGGCAACGTCCATAACAATGAGACGATCAGATGAGAGCATGAAGGGTCTATAGATGTCCCTCATAACCTCTTCTGCTCGCTCGCTGTCGGCGCCGATAATTACGCGGTCGGGCTTCATAAAATCGGATATTGCGCACCCTTCCTTCAAAAATTCAGGATTTGAAACGACTTCAACAGTGAAGGACTTGCCGCGCTTTTTGAGTTCATCGTGGATAATAGATGATATGATTTTATGCGTGCCGACAGGAACTGTAGATTTTGTGGCCACAATGAGAGGATGTTCAATAATTTGTCCAATAGAGGTGGACACTGCTTTTACCGACTTTAAATCGCATTTGCCGCCTTCACCTACAGGCGTATCGACCGCTATAAAACAGACTTGAGCATGTTTAAGTGCTTCTACATAACTTGATGTAAACAATAGTCTTTTCGCATGGCTATTCTTCCGAACCATTTCTTCAAGGCCTGGTTCATAAATAGGAATTATACCCTTTTGGAGGCCATGAATTTTATCTATGTTTTTATCAAGACACGTAACCTTGAATCCCATCTCTGCAAAGCATGCAGAACTGACTAGGCCAACATATCCAGATCCAATAACTGTGAGTTCCAAAGAAGCACCTCAAAAAAGTTCTCATAAATCGTAATTGGCGAAACCGATTTTTTTGAAGGAAGTAATTTGTGAAGGTTTTCTTTGACCAAGAGAAAAGCTGAGATAGAAGCGGTTGTCATTAAGTCGTTTTTCATAGGTAAATTTCACGATAAGAGCTCCACGAATAACGGTTCCAAGTGTTAAATCCCACTCGGTATAGCGAGGGTGGTGCTTACGTCCAAAGCCTTGACGAATACTTCCTTCTAAATCTAAGGAGTGAGCAATCTGCCAAAAAAATGCTGTTCTTACGAGTTGACGTTTGTCTGACATTTCGGAATGGAGAAGTCGATTTTCCGATCGTGCCATATCGATAATAAAATTCTGTTGATCGATTTTTCTCCATGCATATTGGCTGCGATCGCGGTACTCAAGAATAAATGCAAGAGTATCTGAGATTGTAAATTTCCCCATGATGTTAAAATGATCGAGCACATTGTGGTCGCGATCCCATGCTGTCTCTAAGCTATACGTCTGCCAAGGGGTCGCAAACAAACTGGTATCAAAATATATTTTTGGAAGCGATTTTTTATAACGATTTTGATCAAAAAATGCCCGTGTGTAGAAATCAAATAAAAATCGCTGAGAAAACCCTGAAAGACCAGGTGCAATCATCAATTGCTGCTTCACACCGAATCTTAGTGTGTTTACCTGAGCAAAACCATCTTCGAGGTCAAACACATAGTAGCGATTTGGTCGGACAAGAGGGTGTGTTATGCTATCAAAAGAAGCATATGGTTCGAGGATTTGGAAGCAGTTTGAATTTGTTCCGATAAGGCGTGTGCTTAAGTCGAGACCAGAAGTTACGAGCCCTTGCATACGTTGTTGGTGTTGCGGGCTTGAGCTGTAATGAATCAGGTGATAACCCACTCTTGGCGTTACGACAAGAGGGTTAAAAAGAAAGTTTCGATAAAAGTTCTGACCAATCTCACTTCTTGTCGAAGCAAAGTTTCGAACGTGAGGTGTGTTGTGCGCATAAAGATAATCGAGATATCCGGAAGAAATTTTGGTATCCATAATGACTCCAGATCTTCCGAGGACTTGAGGTCTCGTATTCAATGTGGCCATTGGGAGCTGTTGTTTGACATCCTGGAAGTTATTCACTCGAACTTGTGCTTCTAGGCTTGCAATCCAGTTATGAGTGGTTTTCCATAGCTTGGCATCAGTGCGGCCTGCAACAGCGTCATTGACGGCATGGTCAGAAAAATCAGACTTCATCTTCGAGTCTGAGAGCTTGTCATACATAAACCTGAAGTTGACATCGGATTCTCTCCATGACTGTCGATAAAGACCTTGGAATCTGTATCTTGGAGTGCTCCATGCTTTGTTACGGCCTTGAGCTCCAAACCAAAAAGATTGGTAGGAAATATTATCTTGTGCGTTTCGATAATTTGCTATAAGACCTGCACCAAACCCATTCTTAACGTTATATTGAGCTACAAGTTTTGTTCTCCAATTCGAAAACGATGCAAATGAATACATAGCTCCTATGCTTAATCCAGTCCCGCCTCCCCAACGTACTCTATAAGTAATTGGGCCGCCATCTTGTTCTTTTAAGTTGGCAGTATAGGACGGAACCCACAAGAAGGGAGCTCGTATGAAATAAAACCGCACATTAGAAGCCGTCAGCTTATCTCCAGGAAGGATTTTGACCGTTGCAGCTTCGATGCTCCAATCATTTTGTTCATTTTCACTTGTGGTTACAAAAGCATCATGAAAAACGACGTTGCCATCGGCCATGATCTCTATAACTCTTCCTCCCAAATACCATTGATCTGCCTCGGTGCATCCATTCCAGACGACAGCCCTATTGGTTTCGAGATTAACTTCTACTTTTTCTCCCTTATATGGCTTCCCGTTAAACTCCATGTAGAGCTCGCCTTCAGCCTCAATCTTGTGAACAAGTTCAGTTCCAACGCCTTTTTTAGTATACCGAATTGATTTAGCTTGGATGTAAAGATTTTTTCCCTTGAGAAAGCCTCCCTTATCTGTGCTGAGAACGCCATTTGAGAATACAGGGGACTCAAGTTGTATATCAAATGCTTCCGGAAGTGCTAGAGGAAGAGCGTTTTGAAGTGCCTGTGGAGCAAGTGTGCTTATAAAAATAAAAATAGAGGCAAAGAAATTGGTTGAGCGTCGCAACATATAGGTAGAAATTCACATTTTTTGGATGAGTTGTACCTTGTTTTGTCTGTTTATTGCTATAGGTCTTTAAAGTATATGCAGGTTTTAAGAGTCGTCTAGAGCTCTTTTGGAATTTATTTAACTTTTCTGAGGAAATATCGTTGTCGTAAAAGAGAGCGCTCAGATAATATCTTGCTCGTTCGCAAATCACATCTAAGGTGTTAAAGCGAATAAGATGACGCGGGGTGGAGCAGGGGTTAGCTCGTTGGGCTCATAACCCAAAGGCCGGAGGTTCGAATCCTTCCCCCGCTAATTTTTCTCTTTGAATACAGCTTAATTGTACGCCACAAAAAAGCTCATGGTCGTAATGGCGGTATAGCTCAGTCGGTAGAGCAACGGAATCATAATCCGTGTGTCGTTGGTTCGATTCCAACTGCCGCTATCTTTTTTATATATCAATAAAAAATCCGATCTACAGATCAAGATAAGACACTTTTTCTGAAAATATTCTATTACCAATTTCCTTGGCAGTTTCCACCTGTTTTTTCACAGTCAGAGCAGCATGCTTTTTTCTTATTTTTATTTTTGGTGAGAATAAAACCATTTACATGTGCAATTTCCTTTTTTTCTACATCTTGAACTTCATCCGAAGATAGTTCAGTCGCGACGATATCTCCAATTGTATAAACATTATTTTGAAGTAATTGCCGTTCGCATGCTTTATCGAGAATATTTTTTTCTAGCTCAGGGTCAATTGAAAGATTAAATTTTTTTATGGAATTATAAGCATAAAGTACGTCATTCGTGTAGAGATCGCTGTTAGTAATTGCTTGTATGTAGAAAAAATTAGCCTCGGAAAATTTCCCCATGTCGATGTATTCATCGGCTAATGAATTGCACAGTTTGCTCAAAAACATTGATTGTGGGTCAATTTTTTCGACTTCCTGTATGGCATTTAAATAAGATTGCTCTGAATGAAATTCTTGAGCGTTCTTCCACTCTTTGACCCATGGTATTTCATTAAGCTCTCGAGCTTCAATATTCATTGAGCAAAACAGCATCGAAGAAATAAATAAAATTTTTTTCATTGAGATACTTCTTTTAAATTAAAAAAAATAGGGTCTTTCGCCAAATGACGTTAAATCCAAATGACGTTAAATAACGTCCAGATCGGGATCATTTCGAATAAATTTATCATGTGTTGTTTATCAAAGCTTCGATTGTATTCCGAGTGAGCGCTAGTCATGGATATATAAAACTTTATTGAATTTTTGCATACGACTCAATTGGTAATACATTAGAAATGTCTTTGATATTTTTTAATTTATTTTAATAACGCTTATCTGCCTATTAATTGAACTATTAATGCTTTGTAGTGTTACAAGGCCTATAATCAACGGGGTCGAAAGAGTTAATCCTACTGTATCTCCGGCGGATAGAGGAACGAAAAAACTTGCAGCAACGCTTGAGGCTCCTGTATTTGTGACTTTATATATGCTAGAAATTGTCCCTGATATTTTTAGCGCTAATGTTAGAGTTGTTGAAAGACTGAATGGGCCAACAAAAACCTGAACAAGATATGTCCCATTTGATTGAACTGTGAGCGGAGACGTGCCCGATGTAAATGTTGTGTGGAGAAGATCTCCAGACTGAGAAAATGAAAAGTCATAAGGAGTCAGGATTGAAATGCTGGCGAGGGCTGAGGTGTCATAGGCAAGGCCATACGTTGATACAAAAGAGATGCCAGCGGGACCTTGAGCTCCAGTCGCTCCAGTGCTGCCAGTAATTCCCGTGCTACCCGTAGCCCCGGTTGATCCTTGAGCCCCAGTCGCTCCAGTGCTACCTGTCGTTCCGGTTACGCCAATATTTCCTTGAATGCCAACACTGCCAGTAGC
>CAZOAJ010000019.1:0-32192 GCA_964577935.1 uncultured bacterium
GCCTAGGGGGTGTGGGCTATTTTGTATACGCTCAAGATCGATTAAACCGATTTTCTCTTCTTTTTTTTCATGAGGAAACCATTATAGTTGCTACATCGAGATGAGATGAGCAAAATTTCGAGACGTTATTTATTTAACTGGATTATCTAACTGGCTAAAAAGATCGGAAGAGGTAGGATTCGAACCCACGGACCCTCGCGGGCCTTCTGTTTTCAAGACAGACGCAATCGGCCACTCTGCCACTCTTCCATGAGATGAATATAGGGGCCTATATCGCGCAGAATTCTACAAATAATTGCATGAGAAGTCAACAACAAAGAGAGATTCTGAATCTTTTTACAAGAGTGCTCTGATTTTTTTGTCTGATGCAGCAGTTCTTAGTTTAATTGCGGTGGCTTTGTCTATATTTCTATATCATTTTTATTTATAAATATATATAAAATTATTTAACTAATTTATTTGTATTTAGTTAACAAAATAATCAGATATTCCATAATTAGAGTAGATGTGATTGTGGAGGTGGGACATGAGACGTCCAGCTCTCGTCAAAACAAGCGATATTGCACTTCTTGATGCTATAGAAACCCTTACACAGATCTCTGAAATGGGATTCGAAGGAAGGGCTCTTCCTGAGTGGCTTTCTACGACTACAACACCTCAGTTGCCAATACTTGAGGGAACAGTTGAGTGGTTGCAAAGTAAAAATACCGAAAATGTCATGAAAGTAGTTCGAGAAGATTTTCGAATTATTCTCGATTACCTGAGAAAGTTTGATAAGATGGGTGAGGGACTCCTCATTAACCCTCAAACTCTTGAAGGGATGAAGGCTATCATGCTAGTTGTTTCAGACGCGGCTGAAACACTTGATAAGTATTCTCAAGTTAGAATCCACAAGGGACGTGGGCTTTTTTGGAAGTCGATAAAAGAGACTAAAGAATTCAAAGATTTAATGCACTTCTACAATAGAAAGATCGCTCCCTTAGCAAGGCGAGAGGCTCAAGTTCAACTTGTTGCAAATCTTCCTATTGGACAACTTCTTCAAGCAGCAATTGGAAAAGCTTCACAAGGTTCTCTTGCTATTGAGCATCATATTATAGACCTTGAGTCCTTGCGTAAAGATCAAGAGTATGAACTTTTATACTTGCGTAGAGATGATGGCAGCAGGTTTTTTGGATCAAAACTTGTTCGAACTTTAAAACTTATTTGCAATTTTGAAGAGGAACCACAGGGATTAAAACAAGGAGAAGTTTTTAGAGATATCTCCATTTGGAATGATGCTCAGCTTCGTTTGATGGTTAAAACTTGGGTTGGTCAGGTCTTTCCTCAATGCGATCAATTTTTCAAAGCTCGAGGTTCGGCACGCGATCATGAGCTCGTCCAGAAGGCTTCGAATATGACTTTTGCGCTTATGCTTGCTCATACACAGAGTCGTATAGTCCCTTTAACGCCTGTTAAGGGCGTTAAGGAGTATTTACATGATTTTCATACATTTCTAGGAGAGATCACATCATCTTCTGATTTTGGACGTCTTATAGCTTATCCTCCGAAAAACCCAAGAGCATGGGACTTTGCTATATATCGACTTGTTCATGAAATTGCATGGTCTATTTTTACCCAGGGAAGGATTTCTAAAGATTTATTTAACTTGCATGAAGCTCTTATATCTCAGTGCCACGAATTTACCTACGATTGGGATATCAAATCTGGAACGGGGGTATCTAGTCATTTTTGGGAGCAGTACCAGAAATTGCATGCTGTCTCAAAAGAATTTGCTACCCAACCCCTTCTTCGTGATGTTGAATTCTTAGATTCAGATAGGCCTTGTGTGTACGACCCGATGCTTTTATTGAACTATCCGTTCAAGGTGTACGACCTAAGCTGGAAGAACTCGACTATTCCTGTTTACAGGCTGCCATTTCCGACTCACCAAGAGTTTATTGATAAGGCATCGATCAGTAATGAGTTTAAAGCATTTCTCAGAGAGTCTAGATCGCGTGGCTATGGTCCAGTTCTGGTGGTGGATTTACAGAATCCAACAAGCTGGAAAGAAGGTGCGAGAAGTCATGCTCTTCATGAGCTTTCTCATTCTCACGAATTTAATGGGACACTTATCCCTCTTACATTGAACAGAGATGGAGATTTCTATCGACAGGTAGAAATTGAATCAGGGGATATGACATCAATAGATGTCTTTTTCAAAAAATTGAAAGATGCTATTGGTTCGGCAACACATGGATATATCTACCCTGATAAATGGAAAACTACAGACTTTGCACATTTTATTGATTTACTATTAGAAACAATTCAGGAGGGCTTCCTCTTTCATAAAAGTGAATTAAGCCGGGTTGAGAAAATGGAGGTTATTGACATTGTTCAACTCTTCGTTGTCCTCAAAGCTATAGATGATTTTGCCCCATCCTTCATCTACATAACCTGTAAAGATGGGTTGGATATAACTCTTCCATTCGTGACAGAGTTCTATGTTCTCTTAAAGATGTTAAATAATCGCTCTATATCTCATGCAGAAGAACAATATCTTTCAACGGTTCTCTATGGTCCTCCTCTTTTAGTAAGAGGAAGACCAATATTCCAAGAGCGGTTCAACCGACTTATTTCAGTTATTCGCTTCCTTGAGCGTTGGAAGAATGAAGGGGGTGAAGAGGCCTACAAAGGTCTTCATAATAACCTTCATCTTCTTATGCCGACGGATTGTTATTTAGCCAGCGCAAACGCTCCCGTTCAAATAAGCATTAAAGAGTTGGAGAAGTGAATTTCTTCTTTAAGTAGTTTGTGTAGTTTTCAACTTCAATGGGTCGATTGAGCGCCCGTTCGATGAGTTCTTTCGACCCATATCTTCTTCCGTGGCTCCATATTTTTTCTTGGAGCCATTTTTGAATCGCTGAAAAGTTCTTTTCATGCAGTTGCTTTGCAAGGTCCGGAATTTCCTCTTGCATTTTACTGAATAACTCTGAAGCGTACAAAGTGCCTAATAGGTAGGTCGGAAAGTATCCAAAAGCTCCCATCGACCAATGAATATCTTGGAGGCATCCTTCTCGGTCATTTTTAGGACAAATGCCTAAGCTATCCTTCATCCCTTCATTCCAGCGCGCCGGGAGGTCTTTGGGGTCGAGCTTACCAGATACCAATTCTTGTTCGATTTCAAATCGAAGTATTACATGCAGCGGGTAGGTGACTTCATCTGCTTCAGTTCGGATGAGTGAGGGGTTTACTGAATTTAATGCTGTAAATATCTCTTCAGGTGAGATTTTATGTCTTGTCTTTGTATAAATGAGTTCGCTGATATGTCCTGAAAATACATGGGATCTACCGATCATGACTTCCCATAAGCGAGATTGGCTCTCATGAACACCAAGGGATGCAGCTTGACAAATAGGGGATCCGTAATAGTTAACAGGTAGGCCCATCTCGTAGAGGCTATGTCCCGCTTCATGGAGTGCGGACATAATTTGGTCAAGCATATCTGGCGCCTGTCTCCTAATGGTAATTCTTGAGTCATTGGGGTGACAGGAGCTAGAAAATGGGTGAGCAGAAAGATCAAGCCTACTCTTCTCCCAGTCATATCCGATAAGAGAAATGATCTCTCGAGATAGTTCAATTTCTTGTTCAAGAGTAGTCTTAAGACCTGTAATCCTTGGAGCGTGAGATCTTTTTCCTGAGCTTTGTGCTGAAAGAGCAACCAATTTTCGGACTTCGGGTCGAATTTTTGAGAAAAGATTGCTTACTGCTTCGGTGCTTGTATCAGGCTCATATTCATCAAGGAGTGCGTCGTAAGGGTTTTTGTCATAGCCCAGGTATTCTGCTTTCTGACGTACAAGTGATACGATGTTTTCAAATACAGGAAGAAAGATCTGAAAGTTTGATTCATATTTTGCTTTTTCCCAAAGCCCTTGCGCTTGGGCACAAGTTCTTGAAAATTCTTCAACAAAAAGAGAGGGGAGCTTTTTTGCTTTTCGAACATCGCGAAGCCAAAGCCGAGCACAGTCGAGTTCTTTTTGATCTTTTTCGGTGGCGATAGTGTGCTTTTCAAGGAAGGTGACAAGAGCTTCTTCGAATTTGGGATCAACTAGCTTTTCGTGAGATAATCTCGAAAGAAGAGACCGTTGGTCAGCTCGTATATCACATGCTTTTGGGGGCATATAGGTTTCTTGATCCCAGCCAAGAAATTCGGCCATGCTTTCAAGTATCCGAATTTCCTTTCCATAATGTAAAAGCGCTTCAAATGTCATGACTTTTCCTTCGAGAACCATAATACCATCCTTTCAATAATTCTGTAGCTTGCAGTGCCAAGTGGTGTTGATAAAGCTATTGCTAAAATGATTAAGATAAGCGAGATGCTCCCGACTATACAGTCTGAGATCCAATGTGCTCCAGATGTTAATCGGGGTAGAATAAAAACAAGTGATGAGGAGGCTGCCAATATGCCAATTCTGTTACCAAAGAAAAACCAAACAAAAGCTGCCCATTGGAATGGAATTGATGCATGGTCTGCAGGAAACGAAAAATGCGAATAGTACTTGACCTTCAACCAGGGAATCAAATCGGAGAGGATAAAGACGTTTTTATGGACCACAGTTGGGCTGTGTCGACCAAGACCATAACTTTCAAGGATTGGTGTTGCAACTTGTTTTGTTAAAAAAATCGCAATCTCAAACCAGCCAAGAATAAATATAAATTGAACCAGTCGCGTCTGCCATTCCTCTTTTGGACAGCTCCTAACGGCAAGAATAAGAAATGAAAGCATGAAAACAGCACCATAGACATCCGTTAGTTTCACATTCCCAACGGCTAGAAAAAGTCCAATAATAAGGTGATTTTTAGCGAACTGGTTAAGGTTCCAAAAGACCGCTTCGTCAATATAATTCCAATAGATACGTGTCGCGGGTAGGAGCCAGCTTCCCAAAAGTAGAATAGCTGGAATGATAAAGGAGAGAAACCTAGTAAGTGAACAGGTAGGAAATCGAAGCGGAGAAGTTATGCTTTGATTTTTGCTTTGTGCCAGCATTCTATCGTGCTCGAAGTGATTCGTCATAAATAAACAATCTTTGGATACGAGGACCTAAACAGGTCATGAGTTCATGTACAATAGACCCTCCGGCATGAGCTAATTCTTCAGGAGAGATGTAAAGGCCTTTTTCATCTTCTCCGAAGATTAGAGCCTGATCTTCAAGGGCTGCATCAGGAATATGGCCAACATCGACCATCATATAATCCATACAGATTCTGCCAATCATTGGGGCTTTTTTGCCACGAATCAGTACATGCCCCTTGCCGCTATAATTTCTGTGAAGTCCGTCAAAGTACCCGATTGGGAGGACGGCGATGCGTGTCGTTTTTTGAATAGTATGAGTTCGTCCATAGCTGACAGTATCATTTTCATAGGCTGTATTGAATGCTACAATTTTTGACAGTAATGATATGGCAGGTCGTAGAGGAATATCTTGAGTTGCGTGTGAAGTGTGTAATCCATAGGCAGCGAGTCCTACTCGTACCATGTTAAATTCAGGATTTGGAAATCGCATTGTTGCCGACGAGTTTGAAGCGTGGCAGTAATTGACGTGAATGCCGTTTTGTTGGAGTTGTTTGTAGACGTTAAGCAGTGTACTTGTCTGCCGCTTTGTAAAATCATCCTCATTTGGATTATCCGATGCAGCAAGATGGGAGAAAATTCCTTCGAGGATAAGTCTTGGGTCATTATTAATTAATTCAGCAAGTGAAAGTGCCTCTTCAGGTGTACAGCCCATCCGTTTCATGCCGGTATCAACATGAAGATGAAGTTTAAAGCGCTTATTCAACTTCTCGGCGGCCTTTTGGGCTGCATGTATTTGCTCAGAAGAGCTCACTCCGACTTCGAGGTTGTTTTCTAATGCTTTTACCATTTCTTGAGAGCTTGCATGTAAAGTAAAGAGATTGCATGTGACTCCATGTAGCCGCATAGAGACTCCTTCATCTACATATGAGACCCCTAGAATATCAATCTCGCATGAGGCATTAAGAAATTTTGCTATTCGCACATCGTCTGTTCCATAAGCCAAAGCTTTGACCATCACCATAATTCGCGTTTTTGGACCAACGAGTTTTCTGAGTGTTTGGATATTCGATTGTATAGACGCTAAATTAATGATGATAAGGTTATGGGGAGTTGACCCTTCAAATTCAGCTATGATTTTGAGAGGGTTAATTTTGTTTGGGCCTTTGATGACTATGAGATCATCAGGTCGAATTTCTGCCTTTGCCTTTTGAATTGCATCTTCAAGAGATGAACAGTCGAAAATTTCAATTTTTGATCCCATTTGCGTAAAATAGGGCTTCAATTGGCTTGCTAGAGCTTTTGGCCATATGCATATTTTTTCAAGCAGACTTGCGGAACACGAGCGTGTGATTTGCTCAGCCTGCTGTTTTGTGAGAATAGGATGATCTCTAAGGCCTCCAAATATCATTGAGCGTATGCCTTTTCGTTGGCCAAGACGGCCTTCAAAAACACCTATTTGTCTCAAGGCAATGTCAAATGACATGATATCTTTGCTGTATGTATCATTAATGAAGATAATACCTTTTTGATTTCTCCACACTTCGGTTCTCATTGGTTCAGGAAGCCATGTCGATAATGAATGGATCATCTCATCTACGTGCTTTCCAAGAAGGTGGCCTCCCTTAACACTGATATTTAAAAGGTCATGAAAATAATGTTCATTATGAAAAAGAGAGAAACTTGATTCACTTCCATCATGTGTCCTAACTCTCCAAAGGCCTGAACTCTCATCTCTCGTGACCGTAGGAAGGATTGAAGAGTGCTGGTTCCAGAAATGACATGACGATTTCACTGAACTGCTATTGAGATAAGATGTTTTTGGGGCTAAAACCCATCCATGAGAAGGTGTAGAGTATGCAGGAGTTAGAGCTTCTAATGCCGAAACATGAGGGTCCTCATGTGATAGTCGTGATTGAGATACATTTGTGACAATAAGGCAATCTGGCTTTAAAAAAGAACAAAGGGTGTTCATTTCCCCAATCTTCGTCGCTGCAGCCTCTATAAAGGCAATCTTATGGTGACGTCGTACAGATAAAACGCTTAAAGCCACACCAATTTGGCTATTAAAGCTTTCTGGACTCGCAAAAACTTCAGGCGATGAAAACATATGCGAAAGGAGATCTTTGAGCATTGTTTTGCCGCAAATCCCCGTAATGGCAATAAATTGCGTATCGAGTTTAGTTCTATAGATACCTGCAAGCTGCTGAAGTGCAAGGAGGGGGGATTCTACATGAATGAGTTTTGAATCATATCCTTCGCATGTAAATCCTTTTTGAACTATTGCAGCATGAGCTCCATTATCGAGTGCATGGCGTACAAAAAGATGTCCATTCGTTCGAGTCCCATTCAATGCTATAAACACCGAATGCTTGGAGTGAATTCTCCTTGAATCAATCGAAACTTGATCGATAATGCAGTCTTCAGAATTTTTATCCCGATAGGGCTTCCATTCCAAAAGATTAAACAAGGAAGTTTCGTTTGAAGCCTCATTCATTGAATAACACTCTGCGCTTTAAGTGTTCATGGCAGTACAGATTTAACAGTACAGGTTTATATGCTCCAAATACGCTGTTGTGTCTGTGCATAAGTGGGACGATATTCTATTACTCCTAAGGTATCAAGCACATTTACTCAGGAGGAGACTAACTGATATTAACGAGTGATTTTCAATTTTTTCTGCGGTATTCATATTTGCGTGTCAGGTGATAGATTTAAGGGTGTAGAAGTTCTGTGGAGAGGGTTGATTGGAGAGTTGTTCCTAGTGCTGGTTGCGTAATGCACATAATAGTGCTACCGTATTTAAATTAAATAATTCAATGAGGTGTGTGTTGAATACAATTAACCGGAATCCGATTGAAATAAGCCAAGTTCAAGCCCAAGAGTTCTTAGCAACAATCCCTGAAGATGCGAGTGGAGCGGTAAAATACCGCATTACATTTGATGGCCAAAAGTTAACAGCAGCAAAAGTTATTCCAGCATCGGGAGAAAAAATTTCTGAATTTTTTTCCAACATAAAAAAAGTTTTTTCAGGGTTCTTGGTAAAGAATTGGGTTTCGAAATCGGCAATGAATATCAAATATACAATGCTTTTACAGAGTTTTTAGAGAAGGCTCCTATCCAGGGCTTATCCGCGAAGGATTTAAAAAAGATTTATACCGTAAATAAAAAACTAGAGAGCTTAGGCGAAAAAATTTTCGATATGTCATGTGGGCGAAATATGGGCGGTCCTTTAATACTTGCTCGCTATCACCTAGAAAATGCAATCAAAGGCCAAATCAATCTGAAATCGGATTTTGACAAACCTCCTACTGAAGATTTGCAGAAACAAGTTAGGCAGTATTTTCAAACCTATCGGTTATCTTATTCGAACAGTGATCGTTTCGCTGGCGAGGATCCTGTCGGACTATTTATGATGGATAATCCTTCTTTTTTATTCTGCCATTCGACTATTCGAGAATACATCGAAAAGCACAAAATGGAATTCCCTGAATTCATTATTAAGCAAGTAGATTACACAAGTAGCTAGCACGTCTCTATAGCTTCATACTTAGAGGCGATTGGACATCGCTTTTTAACAAGTTGTGTTCAAGATTTGGAGCTGATTCATGATTGTACCCATAATAGCTATCCCACAAGGAGATAAGTCGCTTCGTCTAGCTAAATGATAACTCTGCTTCTGACAATGAACTTTTCTCAATAGGGAGCAATTCGCTTTGTGAATTGTTTGCATGCAAAGTACCAAATGACTGCCCACGGAAAGAGTATTGCCGTGATGGGCGATATAATCGTAGTTCTTGCAAGAACGGAAAAGGCTTGGATTACTATTTGAGCGAGCATTAAAAGTGCCATTGAAGTAAGCAATGAGTACATTTTTTGCTGCCTTGTGAATTTAATTGTGAGTATCATTGGAATGATTGCGGCAAGTAAGCAGAGCAATGGCTGTGTTAATTTCTGGAAAAGTGTGACATACACATCGATTGCACGTTCGCTTTGAGATTCCCAATAGAGAGGAAAAAGATGAAAGAGTTGTTTAATCGATAGCTCTTTTGGGGGTGCAGTAGCACACAAAAGATTCTCTTTATCTACTTTCAGCCGTGGTAGCTGTGCCTCAGGTATGCATTTAACAAGTTCAATCGATCCTTCTTCATTGCGTTTGAACTCTTGTACAAATAAACCAGTAGAGCTTATTTCTCCTAATTTCAGTGAATTCATATAGGAGAAGGTATCAAGCGTATAAAGCAAGAAGACATCTGAGAATTCTTTTGTTTTTTTTGAATAATTTCGAAATATAAGCCTTGTGCCATCGTTGAGCATTATCTGCCCGACGCCTGTAGCTTTTTCATCATTCTTTTCACGTCCAAAATCACTCGATTCAATGATGCTAAGGCGTTGCAGGGCTTTTGGAAGAATGAATTGGTAGTGTCCAAGCATAAAGAAGGCAAAAATTAATGATGAGGCAAAAAATGGCCTGAGAATTTGCAAAAGAGATCTACCCGAGACAAGCAGTGGAATAATTTCACATCGATTTTGTGCTACTAAAAGCACATGCACGTACGCAATTCCAATAGAAAATGGAATTAACACATCCAATCTTTTAGCAATCAGGCATGTATAAAAACCAAGCCAAGCCTCGAGTTTTGTTTTCTTATCAAAGATATCTTTAATGTGGATCATCATGTCGACAAGAACTATTAACCCCATAAAAAGGAGCAGATAGGCAAGGGTTTTGAGAAAAGCTTTTTTGAAGAAATAGAGATTTGTAATGCCTATTTTTTCACGTAGCCATGGCTTGAAAGAATTTTTAAGCAATAAGTGTGGGGAGGGTATAAAGAAGATGCCTATCATATACTATCCAGCTTGTCCTTCTTCAATGACCTGAACTCTATGAAGGAGAATTTTCAGGAGTATAATATGAGGGAGTAAAAAAAGAGTTGTTGCAATGACTGTTTTATCATCAACAGATTTTGCAGCAAGGTAACATACAATGAATATCCCTGTGTAGAGAACACAGCGAAGCCCGGAAGTATGTGCATTTCTTCCGGTATGAATTGCACATACAGCTCCAACAAGAGCTAAAGTAAAGCAAGCAATTGAGAGGGATATCCGACGCGCTATCTCAGAAGTTATTCTTTGACTTTTCTTTTCAAGCTTCGCTGTCGATTTGTCGCTAAGTCTAAGTTGGCTCATTTCTTGGGAGATTTCATCTTGACGAGTTAAGAGGATCCTGAGCGGCATATGGTCTTCAGCAATTTTCCAGCTTTTGGCTCCGGTCAGTTCATAGAGGTGATCTGAAGGAGTCGATACTTTTCGGGCATTCTCAATGGCAAGATCGGCGTAGTCATTTGTAAGAGCTGTGGTATTGATTATGGTAACAGATTCAGCGTTAACTGCATCGCCTTTATATTGAAGATCCTTAGCTAGCATAAGAATAAGGCTTTCATCTCCTCGTGGCATGCAAACAAATAAATCGCGTGCTTCCGCTCCTCGTTTTAATGATCCTTTCAGATCAAATGCTACTTGCGATCCCTTAAGATGCTGAGATGTATGTAAAAGAGCGAGTGGTTCCGCGTAGCGGACATCAAACTCAAGTTTTTTTGCCAAAAGATGGCTATTTGCACCCAGATCAAAAAAGACAAAAAATAAACTAAAGCTCAATAGCGCACTTGAAATAGCCAAGGGGAATAGGATTTCTTTAAGGGAAAAACCAAGAGACCTTAGTGCTGTGATTTGATACTCGCCATTAAGCTGATTAAAATAGGTGTAAGAGGCCCAAATTGCCGAGAGGGGAATTGCGATTTGGACAAGATACGGAATCTGATATACGATGAACAGAGTGATCTTATACCAGCTGGCTCCAAGAGAAATAAATCGAGCTACTTCTTCAATTTTTGTGGTTAGGAGTATCGCCACAAGGGTGAATAATGTCGTTACGAACGCTCGAAAAAAACCTTGAGATATTGTTTTCCAGAGCGTTGGGAAAAAGAAGATCTGATTCCAATGAGAGATGGATCTGAGTATAGTATTCAAGAAATAGCTCAATCTTATTTGTCCAACTAATGCACGGGAGTATAAAACCTTGGATCGCTTATCGCAAGCAATGCCTTCAATTTCTGGAAAGTGGAGCGATCATCAGATAAAAAGTTCTTTGAAGTCGTTTTTTAAACAACACTTGCCTGGATTTGCAAATAACAAGATTTCAGACCCTAGAATTTCTCCTCCAAAGCTTGTTGTTGGATTTTCAGGAGGGCCAGATTCTACATTTCTTCTCCATTCGCTCGTGCATATACTCGGATATCCAAAAGAGTGTATTCGGGCGGTTCATGTCGATCACGGCTGGCGTAAGGAGAGCTCTTTTGAAGCGGTGCTTGTCCAAGAAAGAGCACAGGAGATGGGAGTTAGCTGTTATATTGAGAAAATCGAAGAAATCCCTCAAAAGGGCAATTTAGAGGATTTTTCACGAAATCAAAGAAGAAAAATTCTTATCGATCAATCTCGTCGTTTTGAAGCAAGTACCTTACTTCTTGGGCACAATGAAGATGATCAACTGGAAGTAGTTTCAAAAAGAATATTTGAAGGAGCTCCCTTTGTTCGTTTTGATGGGATTCTTCCATCTTCATATGAAGACGATATTCTTATACTTCGTCCGCTCTTGAAGTTTAAAAAATGCGATATTGAGAAATATCTCTCTCAAAAAGAAATTCCATCTGTTACGGATCCGACAAACTTTGATGATTCTTTTTTAAGAGCCCGTATGAGATCTCATCTTTTTCCTGCACTGAATAAGTTTTTTGGCAAAGAAGTTACTGAACCACTTTTGAGGATTGGCGCAGAGGGGTCTTTGTTGAGGGACTTTTTTGCATCGTATATACAAAAAGCTTTTAGAATTATCGAAGATGAGAAGGGAGCTCGTTTTTTATCTGAGGGTGGAGAAGACCTTTACGCCTGGATGCAGCTTATTTTTTTACACCCTGTTTTGAGAGCTCTTCACTTGAGCAGGTCTCAAATATATGACTTAGCAGCTGCCGCTGCATTTGTTAAGGAACCAGTCCATGTTTCAACCAAATTTGGAAAGGCATATGCAAAAAAAGGGCTTATTTACTGCCAATTCTTGTCATAAACGGACCAATCGGTCATTCTAAAGAGACTTAATTTGAATTTTATGTATGGCAGAAGATCCAAAAATTGATCGTAAAGATCCAAACTCAAGCAAAAAGTCACCCAACAACTTGATGATTGTTGTTCTGGGCGTTATCTTTGTTATTCTGTTGATTCAGAACTTTCTTGATACAAAGATGGCTAATGTCTCATTTAGCTACCAGCTAGAGCATCTGATCAACCTTGATCTCATTAACCCAGCCTATAGCCGTAAGATTGCCACAGCAAGTAATCTTGTTACGTTTCAAGGAAGATTTCGCGATCAGCTTTCTGATGAGTCAAAAAGAAAATTTAAATATCTTGAAACTCTGGATGAGAAAAACGAGCTTATAGAAAGACGCTCTCAGCTTATTCAGGAGCTTGATGAGCAAAGAACGAAGGTTACTGATGCAGGGGCTCTTTTTGTTACTATCTCTGGGTTAACAATACCTTCCGGAGGGTATCAAATATTTGATGAATTCTTCGATACCTCAGATCGTCAAAACAGTATTGAAATAAAAACTGTACAGCCTGCTTCATTTCTTTCTTTTGATCAAGTTCAGGCTCAATATCATCAAGCGTTCTCTGATGGAGGAGCTTCTTCACTTCTTGATGACTACCAAGTTCTTGTGCGCCATCTGCGATCTCCATTGCTAGGAATAGGCGATGACACAATGAAAAATATGCTGAAAGCTTTAGATAATCAACTTTCTGCTAAGCAGACGCTTGATTCATTGGCTGCTGCTACCCTTGTTAAGAAGTGTAGCGATGACATCAAAACAGTGATAGATAAGCTTAATCAAGTTGAAGATCACATAAGACTGCGTCAACTGCGTTCCGTGCGTTCCTATAAAGACCTTTTAGATAGCTATTTTTCAACGATTCAAAAATTGGATGATAATGCTCAAAGGCTTGAAAAGTGCCGCCAAGATGTTGCTAATGCAATTTGGTTTTTCAATAACGATGAAGTTTCCTCTCGTATACTTGAGAAACAGGATCCAGAAGTCTATCATCAGTGGTTTGTGAACGCTCAAGAAGAGTGGGATGCTTTTGATGCTAACAAGGCTGGATACTTCAAAGCTCCCGATCAGCCACTTAATAAAGCTCTTGAGAAGACCTTCACAAGTGAAGAGTTATCTCCTAATTATGTAAGCTATTTAATTAGTTTAGCACCTGTTCTCTTGATTCTTTTCCTTCTCTATTTGGCCTTTTCAAGGCAAGTAAAGGGGATGGGGGGCAATCCAATGGATTTTGGTAAGTCGCCTGCTAAACTTTATCCTAAGGGAGCAACAAAAGTTACTTTTAAAGATGTTGCAGGTATTGATGATGCTTTAGAAGAGCTTGAAGAAGTTGTTGATTTTTTAAGGGATCCTCATAAGTTTACATCTCTTGGTGGAAGAATACCTAAAGGCGTCTTATGCGTTGGCCCTCCAGGAACTGGAAAAACATTAATCGCTAAGGCTGTTGCGGGTGAAGCTGATTGCCCTTTCTTCTCTATCTCAGGATCGGATTTTGTAGAAATGTTTGTCGGCGTCGGCGCAAGTCGAATCCGAAAAATGTTTGAGGAAGCGAAGAAAAACGCTCCTTGCATTATTTTTATTGATGAAATTGATGCTGTGGGACGGCATCGAGGTGCCGGTGTTGGTGGCGGTCATGATGAACGAGAACAGACTCTAAACCAACTTCTTGTCGAGATGGACGGGTTTGACACTAACGAAGGCATTATTATCATTGCAGCTACGAACAGGCCTGATGTTTTGGACAAAGCTTTGTTAAGGCCAGGACGCTTCGATCGGCAGGTGGTTATAAACTTCCCTGATATCAAGGGACGATTTGATATCCTTAAGGTGCATGCAAAAAAAATTAAACTCGATGAAACTGTCGACTTAATGAATTTGGCTCGAAGTACCCCAGGTTGTTCCGGCGCCGATCTTCAAAATATATTAAATGAATCGGCTCTTCTTGCTGCCCGAAGAGGGAAAATAGCTGTCTCTATGCAAGAGGTTTCTGAGTCGAGAGACAAAGTGCTCTATGGAAAAGAGCGAAGAAATTTAGAGCTTGATGCTCAAGAGAAGAAAACAACTGCCTACCATGAATCAGGTCATACGGTTGTAAGCCTTTTAGTAAAGCATGCAGACCCTGTGGATAAGGTTACGATCATTCCGAGAGGGTTTTCACTCGGTGCAACCCAGTTTATGCCGAAGAAAAATCGTGTCAGCTATTGGAAGAAAGAACTTCTAGATAGACTAGCTGTCTTAATGGGCGGTAGGGCTGCAGAAGATATTTTTGTCGGCGATTTTTCTTCCGGAGCAAAGCAAGATATTGAACAAGCAACACAGCTTGCACGAAGTATGGTGTGTGAGTGGGGCATGAGCGATCAGCTTGGCGCTGTTGCTTATGATGAGCGTTCAGAAGGTGGTCAGTATCTTGGGATGTCTTCCTACAAGGATAAGACCTATTCTGAGCGAACAGCTGAGAGCATAGATAGCGAAGTGAAGAAAATTTTGGACGAAGCATATCAGAAAGCATTCACCTTAATTTCAGAAAATCGCGATGTTGTTGAATTGATGACTGATATGTTATTGGAATTTGAAACTCTTGATGCTGAAGATGTTCTCAACATTGTCGAGCGCAAGTGGAATTCAGATGACAAGCGTGAGAAGGTTCGTAAATTTCTTGGTGACGCCGCAAAGGGTTCTCAAGGTCCAATGGTCGATTCTCAAGAATCAAAAGATGTCAAAAGTGAAAATTCGACTACACCTCATTTTGGTGATCAAGGATCAGCTGATCCTAAGCCCTCTTCTTCGATAACATAAGCCTTAATCCTACTAAAATTTTACCTTCTTCCTATTGATCGCAGAAACTGCCTAAATAGGAAGAAGGTAAATTTCCTTAGATATTCGAGATCACTTTTTACTCCCTTGCAGCTATTACATCGTCATTGTTCCTATTTCAAGCCTTGCTTAGATAACTTACCTGATCAGAATGGATCGATAAGCGAAAGAGAGAAGTTTCCGGGTAATTCTATTAAAGTTACCTTTATGGATTCCTTGTCGAAAATGAGAAGTTTTTGGAGATAAGGATTGGTTTCGTTGAGCTTTTTTAACTCTTTTTCAAGACATGTTTTTGTGTCGAGGTCGAGATTGTCAAAAATTGGAGAAAATCCAGTAAGAGTGATTTCATAGAATAGCTGCTTGTTATTATCGGATATATTTTTAGGACTGCTCAAAGCAGCCAATAATTGGGTTGCTATTTCTTTTTCATGCGATTGCACGTCCATAATGGGCAACTTAAACTTCATGCAACAGAGTTCAAGTGTTTCACTTATGTTGCTCATTAAAGAAGTTAAAAAACCATTTGCGCTGAGTGGATCTGGAAATTTCTTTGTAACTTTATGAATAACTCGGTAGTTACGAACATCGGCATCGATTGATGACTCGCAATCGATTCGGTTGTTTGAAAAGATCGAGCTACATAATAACCTCGCATGGTCTGATTCCTTTTCAGGCAATAGATATATCATTTCCATACAGATAGAAAGCGCATTTACAGTTAGCTTAATCGCTGGAAACTTATCTATTATTTTTTGAATAAATAAAACTTTTGATAAAGAGGAGCAGTTTTCGTTCCTTTTAAGCAGGCGGCATATCTGTTCGAATTCAAAGCTTGTCAGATCGTTTGCGTTAAAAAAATTTGATGCATGAGTAAGAGAAGACTCAGAACAATCAGAAATAATGTCGATAACAGAATTTCCAGTCGAGCCAAGGACGGCAAAGAGAAATGCATTCTCATCGAGGTCTTTGGGTAAATCTTGAAAGCACCTATGGGCAAATTCTATAAATTGTTCGTTCGTTAGGAACGTCTCTAAGGATTCTGTGTCTTGAAGGTTGGAGTAAGAGCATTCCTGAGGGGACATCTGTGAGGTCAGACTTTTTCGTGTTAAATATAAAAGAATAATAAAATCAGCAAGAAAAGTAGTTCTTTCATAGGTTTTGTATTCGTGAATTTCACTTATATTTATTTTTTTAAGTGCCTTGAAAATAAGGGAATTTGCCTCTTCAAGGGTGAGTTTTGGAAAGTGTGAAAAGATAGCCTTTAAAAAATGTGATCGATAAAGGAGATGTGAATCATCTTTAACTTCGATCGGCCATTGCATTGATGAGAATGAGTTTTCTTGATTAAGGAGAATCCCATGTATTTTATCGAGTTCTATCTCATTTGCTATACAGCTGATGAATGTGTTTGCGCATTCAGGTTGGTTTGATAAGTTTTTATTTCTTAAATCTTTTGCATACACTAAAGCTAGATGGGCCGCTGAATATCCAATAACTTCAACGACATGATCATTATTCTGAAAGTTGTGAATGTCGCTTTGATTTGGTTGATCTTTAGCTTGTTTGAGAAGATAGCTAAGATTCATGAGGACGATGTAAATGTCGATGGCGGAAGATTCAAAGAAGGAATTATTCAAATTGGAATGTAACCATTCACGCAGTTCGTAAAATGTATGATCAGGAGATTTGGTTTTCGATTCACTTAGAATTTTGTGTAGAGAATAGCGTGGATTTTCAGGGGTTCCCACATAGCTCATTTTATCAAGATCTTCTTCATCATTGCGAGTGTAGATGCATTGCGTCAGTTTGCTTGAAACTCGTGAGGTTTTCATAAAATAGCTTTTTCCGAATTTTAAGTTGATTGATCCAGATTGGATAGTTATTGTGTAATGAAAGTTTTTTATTGTTTTTGATTTAAAATGAAAAGAATAAATAAAAAATGAGATAAAGTAACAAAATGTATAAAGATCTGCATTCCTTATGTAGAGGGTTCGTGATAAGTGTTGCGATGACCAATAATAATGCAAAGTCAAAATAATCTACGAGCTAGCTTTTTGAGACTTTGTTTTTTGCGATTGCGCGATTCGCTGCGCTTTGATACCCTTGCACACTATATTTCAAATCTGGAGAACCTTTAACATGTCTCGAAAATCCCAATATTCCTGGGAGGATGTAAACGTCGTTGATATTGTGTCCTTTGAACAAAAGGATCGCGATGCATTTAACTCCCTTTTAGATACAGCAAAAGATGTTCCTGAAGAGGACAAGCTTGCGTTTATCCCAGGAAAAATCCTTTCAGGTCGAATCGTTGAAATCACTAAAGATCATGTGATTGTTGATGTGGGCCTAAAATCTGAAGGAATTGTTCCAATTTCTGAGTTCTCAGATACTTCACAGCTCGTTCTAGATGCTGAAGTTGAAGTCTATCTTGATCAAGCCGAAGATAACTATGGTCAGATCGTTCTTTCTCGAGAGAAAGCAGAAAGACAACGTCAGTGGGAATATATCCTCGATCATTGCAAAGAGGGAAGCATTGTACGCGGTAAAGTCATCAGAAAGGTCAAGGGCGGCCTTATGGTGGATATCGGGGTTGAAGCCTTCTTGCCTGGTTCACAGATCGATAATAAGCGTATTAAGAGTCTTGATGAATACCTCGATAAAGTCTTTGAGTTTAAGATTCTAAAGATCAATATCGATCGCAAGAATATTGTTGTATCACGCAGAGAGCTTCTTGAAGCTGAGCGCATCTCTAAGAAAGCTGAGCTCCTTGAGAACATCAAAGTTGCTGATATCCGAGTTGGCGTTGTTAAGAACATTACAGATTTCGGTGTGTTCTTAGATCTTGATGGTATTGATGGCCTTCTCCATATCACTGATATGACATGGAAGAGAATTAAGCATCCTTCCGAGATGGTTCAGTTGGGTCAAAAACTCGAAGTTGTGATTCTTTCCGTAGATAAAGAAAAAGGCCGAGTAGCTCTTGGCTTGAAACAGAAAGAAGCAAATCCTTGGGATGAAATTGAGCGCCGTTATCCAGTAGGAACACATGTTAAGGGTAAGGTTACAAACCTTCTTCCTTATGGTGCTTTTATGGAGATTGAGCCTGGTATCGAAGGTCTTATCCATGTGTCAGAAATGTCATGGGTGAAAAACATCGTTGATCCAAGCGAAGTTGTTCAAAAGGGTCAAGAAGTTGAAGCTGTAGTTCTTGGTATTCAAAAAGGTGAAGGTAAAGTTTCACTGGGTATTAAACAACTCGAGCATAATCCTTGGGATGATGTTGAGAAGAAATATCCAATTGGAACAAGCATTAGCACTGAAATTAAGAGCCTTACAAACTATGGTGCTTTTGTTGAGCTCGAGCCTGGTATCGAAGGTATGATTCATATTTCTGATCTATCATGGATCAAGAAAGTGTCCCATCCATCTGAGATTCTCAAAAAAGGTGATAAGATCGACGCTGTTGTTCTTTCAATTGATAAAGAAAACAAGCGTGTTACTTTGGGTGTTAAGCAGCTTTCTGAAAACCCATGGGAAACTATCGAGCGAATCTATCCTTTTGGAACACTAGTCAAGGGTAAAATTAGCAAAATCACTGCTTTTGGTGCTTTTGTTGAACTCGATAATGGTATCGAAGGTTTGATTCATGTAACCGAACTTTCAGATCAACCATTTGGTCGAATTGAAGACGTTGTATCCAAGGGTGATGAAGTGACAGCAAAGGTCATTAAGCTTGACCCTGATCATAAGCGCATCTCGCTCTCGATTAAAGAGTATATGATTGACCGTAATCAACAAAATCGAGACGATATTGTAATGCAAAGCCCAAAGAGCCCAAAAACTACAACTAAGTCGAAGTCAAAATCTGCTCGACAGCAGCTTGAAGAGCTTTTTGAAGGTGAGTTGAGCTAGTATTTGCCTAAAGGCTATTTATAACTAGCGCTTCTAGAAAATAAGTGCGCGTCTTATAGATATATAAGGCGCGCACATTTTTACGTATATGTCACTTCAGTCGAATTATAATAATTAATACGCTGAAAACAGATTCAAGAACTTTAGGACACCGCAAGAGCAGGGACACAGGATGAACAAGGACCTGATCGCCGTATTTGAGTACCTCGAAAAAGAAAAGGGCATCAAACGCGAGATTATTGTTGAAGCAATTAAAGACTCACTTCTTTTAGCTGCCAAGAAAAGTGTATTGGGTGCAGAGAATGTCCAAGTTTCGATCCATCCAAAAACTGGAGAGATCGAAGTTATTTGTGATAAAGAAGTTGTTGAAAAGGTTCTCAATCCGGCACGTCAAATTTCACTGAAAGAGGCAAGACTTGGTCGACCTGAAGCAGTGCTAGGAGAGATATTAACAGTGCCTGCAACACCTAAAGAATTTGGACGAATAGCTGCCCAAAAAGCACGGCAGATTATTAGTCAAAAACTTAAAGGTGCTGAACGTGATGTGATTCAGGAAGAATACCGTCATCGAGTTAACTCTTTGGTTTCTGGATCCGTTAAGAGAGTTGGAAAGGGTTCTTGCGTTATAGTTGATCTTGGTAAGGTAGAGGGTGTAATGCCTCGTCGTCATTACTTGCCAAATGAAGAATTTGAAGTTGGAGAAAAAGTGTTAGCATTGCTGCAAGAGGTTTCAGATACCGAAGCAGGTGGTGCTGAAGTTGTCTTGTCGAGGACGTGTCCCGATTTTGTTCGAGCGCTCCTAGCACAAGAAGTTCCTGAGATCTCCGATGGAATTGTGACTATTGATAATATTGTTCGTCGTCCTGGGTATAGGACTAAGTTGATCGTGCATTCCACAGATCCTAAAGTTGATCCAGTTGGTGCATGTATTGGTCTTCGAGGAATTAGAATTAAGAATGTGGTGCGTGAGCTTAACAACGAAAAAATCGATATAATTCCTTATGCTCAAGACCCGGTCGAGTTATTGCAAAATGCGTTAGATCCTGTTGTTATGCGAAAGATGAAAATCAACGAGGATGGATCAGAAGTATTTATTGTCGTCGATGATGAGGATTTTCCTACTGCTATCGGACGGCAGGGTATGAACGTACAATTAATTGGAGAGCTTGTCGGAGTACATCTTAAAATCCAAAAAATGAGTGAGTATGTGAAGATTGCAGCCCTTGAGCGGGCAAATCTTGCAACATCAGATGAAGCATGGCTCGATGAAGAGCTTAAGGCAGTTGAAGGTGTCTTCTCTCGAATGATGGTAGATCAGTTGGCTGCTGAGGGTTATTCAACTCCTCGATCATTACTCTTGTCTACTTCTGAACAAGTTTCGAAGGCGACAGGTATAAGCGTCGAGCAAGTAGATAAAATTTTAGAACAAATTCGCAAAACGAAGGCGTAACAAGCTTTGGCTAAGAACGTAAAGCTGCATGTAAAAAATACCCAGCTTGCAGAAGCAATCAATTTGAGTGGGTTAAAAGCAAAGCTCAAAAAACGAGCTGGCTCAGGTGAAGGCGGACAAGAAGAAAGTCACGAAGAAGTGGTTGTTGAAACTCAAACGCCTTCAAAAAAGGGATCAAAGACCTCTAAAGCATCTCAGCATTCTGATAAACAAGAAATGCATAATAAAGATGCTCAGAAGGAAGTAGAAGCGCCTCGTGAAAAGCAAGGTGCTGAAGCTCCGGTTGAGGGTCCTCAAGAGTCAGTTCGTGTAAAGCGTGCTCAAGAGTCTTCAGGCGTTGAAAAACGTTCTCCAAAAGAGAAGGTTGCAGAAATTGCTTCTGTTGAGGAGCGTTTTCAGGAATCTTCCAGGCATGTTCGAGAAAAAGAGGCAAAAACCTCATTAGGCGAACAGAAGGCTGCAAAAGAAGATCAAAAAGCAGATCAAGCTGTCCAACAAGAGACAAAGGTTCATAAACGGCAACCGCACGCTTCTGCGCATTCTGAAGATTCTGACCATAAAGCAGAGCGTACAGAGTCACGGAAGTCTGAGCCTAAACATGCATCTGAGCCTAAACAAACACCTGATGATCGGCTTGAATCAAGTGAATCTTCTTCTGAAATAGCTTCTGAAGCTCGTGGTCAAGATTCTTCATCATCGTTTGTTCCGAAAAAAATTCCTACTCTTCCAGCATCGATGCGGACAGAGGAGTCTGGAGGACTGCGTTTAGGGCCTGTTCTTGATCATCCAGTGTCATCTCAAGGTAGCCAAGATAAGAAAGTTGGTAAAGGTGGGCAAGATCGAGGCGGCTTTGGCCAACAGCGTTCCGCCGAATCTCGAAAATCAGGACCGACCTCTGGAGGATTCTCAAAACCATTCGAGCCATTTAAAGATCGAGCGAAAGGAATACAGCCTTTTACGTCACCTCAAAGATCTTCTGGTCGCGAACGAGGTGATGGACGTTCAGATCAATCAGGCTTTTCTTCAAGACCAAGAGCTGCTTATCAAGGGTCAGATATTCCTGGTGTAGATAAACCTCGTGAAGGCTATTCCCTAAGAGAAGCTTATACTCCAAGAGAAGACAGGCCTCGCGACGGTTATACACCACGTGAAGGTTATACACCACGTGAAGGTTATACACCACGCGAAGGTTATACACCACGCGAAGGCCAGTCTCGAAGAGAGGGCTTTACTCCACGCGAAGGGCAACCTCGAAGAGAGGGCTTTACTCCACGCGAAGGTTATACACCACGTGAAGGGCAACCTCGAAGAGAAGGCTATGCTCCTCGCGAAGGACACACTCCTCGAGAAGGGTATACACCACGTGAAGGTTATAGTCCTCGTGAAGGACAACCTCGAAGAGAGGGTTTTACTCCACGCGAAGGTTATGCGCCACGTGAAGGGTATACTCCTCGAGAAGGGTATACACCACGTGAAGGACAGCCTCGAAGAGAGGGCTATGCTCCTCGCGAAGGACAGCCAAGAAGAGAAGGTTTTACTCCACGTGAGGGATATACACCTCGAGAGGGAGCTCCAAGACGACCTTTTACACCTGGTCAGGGCAGGCCGTTTGGTGATAGACCTTTCGGTGATAGACCATTTGGTGATAGACCTAGACCGCCCTTCCCTGGGCAGCCACGCCGTGAAGGTTTCGGTCGTTCAGGACCAGCTATTCAGCCGGTGATACCACCTAAAGAAGGTGCGATTGTTCGTCAGAAGCCAGAGAAAGAATTTAGATCTGAAGAAGATGAACGGAAAGCAAAGTCTGCAAAAGTCCGCGAAACAAAAGATATTAAGGGCGTAAAGCGTTCAGACGGAAAAGATGATGCTCGCATACGTCATGGGTGGACTGCAGGTGATGATGAGGATCAGGTTTGGAGAAAGAAAAGACCTTTAAAATCTCATCGTTATCAAGAAGTAAATGAAGTCATTCGTCCTGATAAGGTTTCGGTTCGTTTGCCAGTAAGTGTAAAAGACTTAGCTGACAGAATGAAGCTCAAGGCTTCTCAGCTTATCGCAAAGCTTTTCTTACAGGGCGTTGTTGCGACCCTTAACGACTTGCTTGATGATGAAACATCCATTCAACTTCTTGGACATGAATTTGGTTGTGAAATTACAATCGATACTCGTGATGCTGAAAAAATGCGTATTACGGACAAGAGTATCAAGGATGAGATTGTAGGTGTTGATCCTTCAATTCTCATAACACGTCCTCCTGTCGTAGCCTTCATGGGTCACGTTGACCATGGTAAAACGAGCTTGATCGATGCCATCCGCAAATCAAATCGAGTACAAGGCGAAGTTGGTGCAATCACTCAGCACATTGGTGCGTTTCAGTGTGAGACATCACATGGTCCAATCACGATTTTGGACACGCCAGGTCACGAAGCCTTTTCGTCAATGAGAGAGCGTGGGGCTGAAATTACCGATATTGTCGTTCTTGTTGTTGCCGGTGATGAAGGCATGAAAGAACAGACAATAGAGGCACTTCAACAGGCTCGTGCCGCGAATACAACTATTGTTGTTGCAATCAACAAATGTGATAAACCTAACTTTGATCAAGAAAAGGTTTACAGACAGTTGGCGGACAAAGAACTGCTTCCAGAGGCATGGGGTGGTCAAACTGTAACTGTGAATTGCTCTGCTACCACAAAAGAAGGTATATCAGCTCTCGTTGAGATGTTGGCCCTCCAGGCTGAAGTTCTTGAATTGAAAGCTAATCCTTCAGCAAGAGCTCGTGGTCGCGTAGTTGAATCTCAGATGCAAAAGGGCATGGGATCGGTAGCTACACTTATAATTCAAAACGGTACGCTTCATCTTGGTGATTGTCTCGTGTTTGATTGCGAGTGGGCAAAAGTGAAGACTATGCGCGATGAGAATGGAGATGAAGTTTCTGAAGCGGGCCCATCGATGCCAGTCCTGATTACAGGTCTTTCTGATTTACCGTCAGCTGGTGAAGAATTCATTGTGGTTGGTTCTGAAAAAGAAGCTAAGGAAGTAGCTCAAATGCGCCAAGAAGGTCGTCGACAGACTTCCTTTATGAAAAAGCGTCTTGGGCTTGAATCTATGCTTCAATCTGGCGCTATTCCGAAAAAATACCTCAATATTATCCTTCGTGCTGATGTGCAGGGATCTTTAGAGGCATTAAAGACAGCTCTTGAGAAAATTGTTTCAAACAAAGTTGAACTCAATATTCTCTCAATTGCGGTTGGAGAGGTTTCTGAATCAGATGTTCAGCTTGCAGCGGCCTCTAAAGCAATGATTTTGGGCTTCCATACTCAGATCGAATCTCATGCAGAGCCATTAATCAAATCTCTAGGAGTCATTGTCCGCGAGCATAATATCATTTATCATGCAGTAGACGATATTCGTGATGTGATGAGATCTCTTCTTGATAAGATTCCGCAAGAAAATGATAAGGGAAGAGCTGAAGTCAAAGCTGTCTTCAAGTCTTCTCATACAGGTCTTATTGCTGGATGTCAAGTTGCTGAAGGCGTCATTTCACGTAATTGCCATGTGAAAATTGTTCGAGCTGGCAAAGAGCTTTGGAGAGGTCCAATTTCTTCCTTGAAGCGATTCAAGGATGATGTTCGTGAGGTTCAAAAAGGCCTTGAGTGCGGTGTTGTTCTTCAAGGATTCACCGATGTTCAAGTTGGAGATATGCTCGAAGCTTTTGAAGTTACATATTTGAGTCAGGATCTTTAATTAGATTTTGTCAAATTGTTGCCAGATGCATTGAGTATTATGCTCAATATATTATTACTCACAGGGAACTGTGAGTAATAATATTATGTATGCTGAATTAGTGCTTTCTCATTGAGAGTAAATACAGTTCGGTTATCAAGTTTGTATAAGGATTATCACATGTCTTCAATGCGGGTTGTGCGATTAAATTCCCTCCTGAAGGAAGTCATCTCTGAGGTTCTACGGCGTGATATTCATCACGTTGAAAACGTTTCTGCAGATCTTGTTACAGTCACTTCTGTAGAAATAACCCCAGATCTTAGCTACGCGAAAGTATTTGTTAGCGTTATTGCTCCACTTCCTACAAAACAGAAAATTGTAGAAGCTCTTCAATCTTCTGCTGGAATGATAGGTTCATTATCATCTAAAAAAGTACGGATACGTCATTTTCCAAAGCTCGAGTTTTTCCTTGATGAAGGACTTGAAAAGCAGCTACGCGTTCAGGAACTTTTATCAAAAATTTCTGATGAGCGCCAGTCGCGAGGGTCTTCCTAATAACCCGGTCTGTTAGCTCTAGGCGGATTATAGTCGCTATAAAATACTCTCTCATATGGAGAGTATAGAGCGACTTTGTTGTTGATGCATCTGATTCAATTATTGCATGCCTCATCTATCTATTTTCTTAGACATTCTATTCGCTTAATTACTTCGAGATTCATATGATTAAGGACGGTATCAACTCTCAAAAAGATCAATTTGAGGGTATTCTTCTGGTAAACAAACCAAAGGGGATCACTTCTTTTCGTGTTATTCAAATTGTGAGACGTTGCTTTAATCTGAAAACGGTTGGGCATGCAGGTACCCTCGATCCATTTGCAACAGGACTTCTTATTGTTTTGCTTGGAAGGCCTTTTACACGTCTATCTGATCAGATTATGGCCGGAGAAAAGGAATATTTAGCAAAGATTCGATTTGGAACGACAACTACAACTCATGATCCTGAAGGAGATGTCGTCGCTACCTCTGAGAGAGTTCCAGAGCTTCAAGAAATTACTTCTGAAATTAAAACGTTTTGTGGCGAATTTTTACAAACACCTCCGATGTTTTCAGCTAAAAAAATTGGGGGGAAAAAACTCTATGATTTGGCTCGCAAAGGAGAAGTTGTTGAAAGAAAGCCTGTTTTAATAAAAGCTCAAACAGATTTTATTTCGTATGAATATCCTTATTTAGAAGTCCGGGTCACATGTTCTAAAGGGACGTATATACGTTCTTTAGCTCATGATATGGCTCAAAATCTCGGCGTTTGCGGTCATTTAGAAGAGCTATCAAGAACAAAAAGCGGTACATTTCATCTCAAAGATGCTATCTCTATAGAAACGATACAAAATACACAACGCGATATGTTGCACCAATTTTTACGTACTGAGGTTTAATTCATGCACGTGGTCACATCATGGAGCTCCTCCTCTCGACAAGAAGAGCTCGTGGTATTTGCTTTTGGCACCTTTGATGGGATTCACCTTGGTCACCAGTACCTCTTACATGAACTTCGAGCCCAGGCCTTAATAAAGGGATTTAAGACAGCGGTCCTTGCATTTTCTAACCACCCGAAGGAGGTTATTTTTCCAGGCCGGAAGGTTCCAAGGATTACATCAAATGTCCAAAGACAGAAATTGCTGAGCGACTTAGGCGTTGATTACTTATATGAACTTCCTTTTACACAAGAAATTGCTGAGCTTGAGCCTGAGGAATTCGTTTCCAAAATCTTAACTCTTTTACCCGTCGGTGTGTGGATCGCAGGTGATGATATCGCCTTTGGCAAGAATCGTCGAGGGAATAAAGAGACTTTAGAGATATTAGGTATGAAGAGGGGATTTTCTTCCAAGTTTCTTTCAAAACGTCGCTTTACAGGAATAATTGTATCTTCGACGGCTATTCGAAAGCTAATACAGGAAGGTTCTTTTGAAGAAGTTCATAAACTGCTTGGACGTCCCTTTACTTTTGTTGGTCCAAAGCTTGAAGGGTTTCAGATAGCTAGAACTTTAGGTGTTCCAACGATTAATATTCATATCGAAGGATATGCCCTTCCTCAAGAGGGTGTATGGTCAGCCTTAGTCCGAGATTTTGGGGACATTAAACCATCAAGTGTATGGCAACCAGCAGCTCTTTACATAGGTAAATCACCAACACTTGATTTGCAGCGCAGTACAGTTGCAGAAGTTCATTTATTGACACATATGGAAAATAATTCTTTGCCTTCATCTGCAATGCTTGAAATCCAACCCATTCATTTCATTCGCCCTGATACACATTTTTCAGATCAGCAGCAGCTTTCGGATCAAATTCATCAAGATATACAGGTAATAAGAAAATATTTTTCCAATCTGGGTTATTCGCTTAACTAAAGAAGATTTTTTTATACGAACCTCTTGTCTCTCTGCTCGAATTACGATAGATTATTGAGGGTACTTATTTTCCTATCGAAAGCACTCGATCATTTCTCAGCTAAGTCTTAATATAGACTTGATTGAATAGCATATTTTGTAAAACTAAAGTGGTCTCATGCAACCAATTATCTGTCCCTCTGTTTTAGCTGCTGATTTTGCTCATCTTGGCGATGCGGTAAAAAAAATTGAAGAAGCGAAGGCTGACCGGATTCATATTGATGTGATGGATGGTCTTTTTGTGCCGAATCTCACTATCGGTCCGCAAGTTGTTGCAGCCATCAACCGATCAACCAATCTGTTTCTTGACGTCCATTTAATGATGTATAACCCTTTTGGCTTTATTGAAAGATTTGTTGAGTCGGGTGCAGACCTTATCTCTTTTCATATTGAAGCCACTGAAGATGTAAAGGACACGATTGATTACATTCGAAGGTGTGATGTGAAAGTAGGGATTGCTCTCTCTCCTGAAACACCTCCCGAGCTTGTAGATCGCTATCTTCCTCTCCTTGATCAAGTATTGGTTATGACGGTTCAGCCTGGGTTTGGCGGCCAATCTTTTATGCCAGATATGGTGGCGAAGATAGAATATATTCACGCTCAACTTAAACGGATAAAACGAGAAAAAGAGTGCTTGATTCAGGTAGATGGTGGAATAGACTTTGATTCAGCGGCTATTTGCGCAAAAGCTGGTGCATCTGTGTTAGTTTCTGGGACATTCCTGTTATCGCAACCTAATTTGTCTGATGCAATAGATCAAATGCGCAGGCGTTGTCGAGTATAATGCCTCTCATGTAGAATAAATTTTGTATTGAATATTTTTTGCTATAGAAAAATCTGAAAGGGGAACCGCATGGTAGCAGCCAATCAACTCACTCCTGGCCTGACTATCTCCTACGGGAAGAATGTATACAGGGTTGAATCCTGTGTAAAGGTTTCTCTCCCTAAGGGAGCATCCTTTATCAAAGTCAAAGTTCGCGACTTGGGTACGGGTGAAATCTCAGAGAAGAATTTTAAGCCTACACAAGAAGTCGAGGAGGTTGCTCTTCAAGAGAGCAGACTCGAGTACCTCTATCCTGAAGATGATTGTTTTATCTTCTTGAACGTCAACACTCTCGATCAAGTATCTGTTCCTGACGATATCATAGGTGAAAAACAGAATTATCTTAGAGAAGGTGTGGAAGTTCGAGCTTCTTCTTGTGGTCTGACGGTACTTGGAGTTGATCTCCCTCAATTTCTTGAGCTTACAGTATCATCTGTTGAGGGTGCTACAGGTCCGAATAAAATTTCCAGCGGAGTGCGCTTAGCAAGGCTAGAGACAGGTGCAGTTCTGGAGGTGCCTCCCTTTATAGAGCCAGGAGATGTTATTAAGGTTGACACCCAATCTAAAGAATATATTCAACGAGTGTAGCCTATAATAATGTACACATATTCAGTTTAAGGAGCTTGTTGTGGAAGTTAAGCAGATCAATCAGTTGATGCTTTCAATGGGTCGCTATGGCGTCAAGCGCCTGACGATTAAGCGAGAAGATTTTGAGCTCCAGCTAGAGCGTGAGGAAAAGGCTCCGATCAGGTCATTTGATATTCTTCCGGAAGGCATAGAAGAAAATCCAATGAGAAGTGACTTTGAGCGGCATCGGTCTACAAATGTTGTCGCTGTGGAAAATCCCCGTTCCGAAGCGATGAAAAAAGATATCGAGAAAGATGATGATTCTCTCTATATCACATCTCCGATGGTAGGAACGTTCTATCAATCACCTTCACCTCAAGATCCTGCCTTCATCAAGCCAGGCGATCGAGTTGAGAAAAACACAGTTGTTTGCATCATCGAGGCTATGAAGGTCATGAATGAGGTAAAAGCTGGTGTGGCCGGAATTGTTGCTGAGATCTTAGTTGACAATACAAGCCCTATTGAATTCGGAACCAAACTCTTTAGAGTACTCCCATCATAAAGCTTATGCGAAAAGTATTGATTGCCAACCGTGGTGAAATTGCTGTTAGGATCATACGAGCTTGTCGTGATTTGGGGCTCGAAACAGTAGCTGTCTATTCAACGGCAGATGTTGAATCTTTGCATGTGCTTCATGCGGATGAAGCAATCTGCATTGGAGAGGCTCCTTCTCAACGGTCCTATTTACGTATTCCTCACATTCTTTCGGCCTGTGAAATTACAGGGGCCGATGCTATCCATCCTGGCTATGGTTTTTTAAGCGAAAATGCAAATTTTGCAAGTATTTGCGAGAGTTGCGGGCTTACTTTTATCGGTCCGTCTCACCAATCTATTGCTCTTTTAGGCGATAAAGCAAAAGCAAAGGAGACAGCGAAAAAATCTGGATGTCCGGTCATTCCTGGATCTGATGGCATAGTAGAAACACCAGAAGAGGCCTTAACCGAAGCTAAAAGACTTGGATATCCCATATTTATTAAAGCAGTTGCTGGCGGCGGCGGTAAGGGAATTCGAATCGCTCATTCGGAAGAAGAGTTTGTACGCCATTATCTTGCGGCCCGTACTGAAGCTGAAGCGGCATTTGGTAATCCTGACGTTTATCTTGAAAAAATGATCATGAATCCTCGACATGTAGAAATACAGGTCATGGGAGATAAATTCGGCAATTATGTTCATTTAGGTGAGCGCGATTGTACGATTCAGCGACGTCGGCAGAAGCTTATTGAAGAGGCTCCAAGCCCAGCACTCACTCCAGAACTTCGTAAAAAGATGGGCGAGGCCGCAGTAGCTGTTGTTAAAGAAGCTGGATATCATTCAGTCGGTACAGTTGAATTTTTATTGGATAGCGATAAGAACTTCTATTTTATGGAAGTCAATACTCGAGTCCAAGTAGAGCACACTGTTACGGAAGAGTTGACGGGGATCGATATTGTGGCTCAGCAGCTCAGGATTGCTCAAGGTGAAAAGCTTCCTTATACCCAAAACGATATCATTTTCAAAGGGCATGTGATGCAGCTGCGGATTAATGCTGAAGATCCGGCTCATAACTTTATGCCATCTCCAGGCCGTCTTGAATATTATGTGCCGCCTGGAGGCCCTCATGTCCGAGTTGATAGTGCTTGTTATTCTGGCTATACGATTCCGCCTAATTACGACTCAATGATTGCGAAATTGATTGTAACGGGTAAGAATCGTTCAGAAGTCATAGCTCGAGCGCGAAGGGCTTTGACCGAGTTTCATGTGGGCGGAGTTAAGACGACAGTTCCTTTTCATGAAGATATGCTTGTTCAAGAAAAGTTTTTGTCTGGAGAATATGATTTAGGATACCTAGATAGCCTGATTGCAAGCGGTCATGTGTTTGGAGCCTTAAAGGCTACAAAGTAGTTTTAGTACTTTCTTTTCTTCTAATTTCTTTTCTTGCGCATCATGAGACCGATACGATGGGAGTGAATTTCTCGCTCCCATCTACTTCGAGAACTAAAATTTCGAATTCTTCATTTTCTATGACAACAGTTCCGTTTAGATGTTGGGGAATGCTCCTCACAGAAACAATTCGGTAAATTCCTTTAAGAGATATTCGTTTGGGGAATAGCCTTCGAATTCTTTCTCTCATATTTTCAGGTATGGCTTTTTTTTCGGCTCATTTACAAACTCTTGGCGATAGATACAACCTGTTCAGGATAGAGCAAGGGTTCGTGTTTTTTTTCGTTAAAAGCTAATGAAACTGATATTAAACATGTTAATTATGAGTAAGTATGTCGATACCAAGTGGCAATAATCGTAGTTTGGCTCCTCAATTTGATAATACGCGGGCCTCAGGCAATTTCACATCGGATACAAGGCGATTTTCAGAAAGTCGGGATCGTTCAAAATCTCGGAGTGGCTCTGATAAAAAAACACAAGATATTGGTGCTCAATATTTTGATAAGAGTCCTTCCACGCGTTTTGATGAAAATCGTCCGACTCATCCGCTATATCGTAAAAATTTTTCAAGGCAACATGATCAATATCATGTTCCAAGCTATCGTAACGAAAGCAAAAGTCATCAAGACGTTGTTCATATCTCCAAGAAAATCAATGAGTTGGTTCAAAGAAAGGATTTGGAAGGAGCTTTTAATCTTATAAAATCTACCGAATCCCATAATCTCAATTCGAGGACGTTTCAGCCTTTGTTTAAAGCATTCGCAGTTCAGCGCGATCTCGAAAAAATTCAAACTCTTTTTAATTTGATGAAAAGCAAAGGGGTTAAACCACATGCATTTACTTATAGCTCTATGATTACCTGTGCGTGTGGAGTCAAAGATGCATTATATGGAGAACGTCTTTTGGCGGAAATGCAACGAGAATCAATTCCGTTTGATCGTTTTCACTATGAACCTCTCGTTAAAGTTTATTTATATAATACGAAAAGCATGAAAGATGCTCAAAAAATTATTTTAAAAATGATTAAAAATGGAATTGTTCCTGAAATTAATATATTTAATGGTCTCATGAATGGATACGCGCAAGAAGGAAATGCAGAGGAGGCTGAGGGGGTTTTAAAAATGATGGAAGAAGGGAGAGTCTTCCCAAATATCATTATCTATAACACGCTCATGAATGCGTATGCTCAGAAAGGAGATCCAGAAGGCGCTGAACGAGTATTCAATATGATAGAAGATGCGAGACTCTCTCCAAATATCGCTACCTATACCACTTTGATGAATGCGTATGTTAAAAAAGGTGACCCAGAAGGTTCTGAACGAGTGTTCAGGATGATGAAAGGCTCAAAAATCTCTTTAAATATCTCTATCTATAACACGCTCATGAATGCGTATGCTCAGAAAGGAGGTTCAGAAAACACTGAGCGAGTCTTAAAGATGATTGAAGATGATGGATTACCTCCAGATGTCGCTACCTATAACATTCTTATGAATGCGTATGCTCAGAAAGGAGACTCAGAAAACGCCGAAAGAGTTTTAAAGATGATGGAAGAGAAAGGGATATCTCCAAATTTTGCTACTTATCCCACTCTCATGAATGCGTATGCTCAGAAAAAAGATCCAGAAGGAGCAACGCGTGTCTTAAAAAGGATGGAAGGAAAGGGAATATTACCAAATATTGCTATCTATAACATCCTCATGAATGCGTATGCTCAGAAAGGAGATTCAGAGGGAGCAACCTGTGTCTTAAAAAGGATGGAAGGAAAGAGAATATTACCAAATATTGCTACCTATAACATCCTCATGAATGCGTATGCTCAGAAAGGAGATTCAGAAGGATCAAAGCGAATCTTAAAGATGATGGAAGATAATGGATTATCCCCAGATGTCACCGTCTACAATACACTCGTGAATGCGTATGCTCAAAAAGAAGATCTAGAAGGGGCAGAGCGAATCTTAAAAATAATGGAAGGGGAGAAAAAATCTCCAAATATCGCTACCTATAACATCCTCATAAATGCGTATGCTCAGAAAGGAGACTCAGAAAACGCCGAAAGAGTTTTAAAGATGATGGAAGAGAAAGGGATATCTCCAAATTTTGCTACTTATCCCACTGTCATGAATGCGTATGCTCAGAAAGGAGATCCAGAAGGCGCTGAGCGAGTATTTAAAATAATGATGAAAGAATTAAAAGTCTCTCCAAATATCGTTACCTATAACATTCTCATGAATGCGTATGCTCAGAAAGGAGATCCAGAAGGCGCTGAGCGAGTATT
>CAZOAJ010000020.1:0-31747 GCA_964577935.1 uncultured bacterium
GGACCCGTTGGGCCAACATCACCTGTAGCACCAGTTGCTCCGGTAGCTCCAGTTGCGCCATTAGACCCAGTAGCTCCTGTGGAACCAGTATTTCCTACAGCACCAGCTACGCCAGTGGCACCTGTAGGACCTGTTGGGCCGACAGGTCCTTGGTAACCTCGATGACCACGATGACCTCTAGGACCACGAGGGCCTCTTGAACAGCTTTTAGTGACCAAGTCATCTGTTCCTGCTTCTATTTGTTGCTCAATACTTAGCGCCTCAGCACTAAGCTTGCCACTGTTACCTCCATAAAACGAACAGGCTGCGATGATAGACATCACAAGAAAACGAGATAAAATAACCGACATTGTTTGCAAAATCCTTTTAAAAAGTGCTAGGTGGACATGTTATCGAATATCACATCAGCAAAAAAATTAAATATTTAATTTTACTAAAACAGCTCAAAAATCGTTTTGCTTCACAAGCTCAATTTTTTTGACTTGATAGGAGACTTTTAGTTGAATATGAACGCTAGTTCTAGAACAATGTCCACTTATTTTTTAGGGCAATTTATAAACTAGAATTAATGGAATAATTATGAGCGCTATAACAGTACAAAATTCAAATTCTTATCTTAAATTTGCAGAGTTACCAGTCGATAATAATCTAGCTTTATCATCACGTATAACACTGAAGAGTGATAGGAATATTCTTTTTCGCGACGTTAAAGTAAGTATTTGGTCATCGAATATTATATCGTTGCCAGTAGTCAATTTAATATATTTTATATATAGACATACTATGTGCCAGAAGTGGGAAAAGCATACAATCGACAATAAAATCGTCTTTATAAATAAAAAGAGCCTACGAACATCTCAGTCATTATCACTTGTAGAACAAACTCTTGGCGACGAAAGCAGTAACTTTGACATCACCAAAAATACCATTAAATCGCTGTTTAAAAAGCAATCTGCCATCTTTCTTGAAACAAAGAAGACTTCTCTTCTTCTTCAAAAATCAACAAACGGCCGAATCCAAGTATTAAAAAAAATGAGTCAACTTGGAAAAGGCGGCTACAAAACTGTATCCCTCGTACAAGATATAGCGTCCAAGAGAGAGTTTGCTTTAAGTAAAATACGGGCTGTAGAGGATCTTGATCACCTCAAAAGAATTGTCGCTCTCACATATAAAGAAGTAAAGATCGCTCAAGAACTCAAACAACTTACCGGTGATCCAGGAATTATCAAGATTCACAGAATAGTCAAAAAAAATGACCCCGATAAAGCCCATGGAACAGTTTTAATTTTATCTGAGGCCTGCAAAGGCGGTGTTTTATCTTATAACAATCTAAAAGACAAGCCTCTCACTGAGCGACTCTCGTTATTCCTTTCTCTGACTAAGGTTATACATAACATACATAAGGCTGGGCATGTACATAGAGACTTGAAGCCAGATAACATTATGCTCACAAAGGACCAAGAAATCAGAGTTATCGATTTCGGATCTGCTTGTAAACTGAGGGATTTAGTGCGCAGATCTGGAACTCCAAAATACATGCCTCCTGAAGTACTACAAATAAAGAATAAAAAAAATCTTGCAACAACTCAGCACGATATCTGGTCTCTAGGCGTGATTCTAAATGAGCTTGTGACTGGAAAAAACCTTTGTGATATGGCCGTATCAGAATTAAACATAAATATGGCCCTAATAAAGGATAAACGACTGAGAATTGAATGTGAAAAAGATATTGCTTCAAAAATAGTTCAGATGGTTGAAAGTAAGAAATTTGGAAACAAACTGTTGCCCAATGAACTACAAAATGTATTAGACAAAATGCTAAAAGTAGATCCTGAAAAGCGTATTTCCTTAGGAGAAGTTATCCCAATTCTAAAAAAAACCTTAGAAATCATGAAATTAAGTATTGAAGAAGCTATATGAACGTTGCGTTTCAGATTCTTGACACCGGATCTTATATTGTAGGCAATACAGTCGGCTTCGTTGCAAAGCAGATATTTTGCGTGTCGTCATTAGAACCTGTTCGTCGCCAGCTTGAACAAACCATATCTAGAATCGCTTCACCGATATTTGGTTCTTTTTTAGGAGGAATTCTTGGGAATCAACTGAGTTATGCAAGTGCGATTCCAATGACTTCGTTTCTTGGAAATCTCGTGTGGTCATGGATTGCTGATGTTCCTCAGGTCTGTGTATCGATTTTAATATCTGTGTGTTTTCCTAGAAATAACAACAAAGGGATCGCGCAGTGGATGTACACTGCGGTTCGAGTTTCAGGAACAGTTCTCGGACATCTCGCAAATAGTTATTTCTGCCTTAACGCAATGCCGATTGTGAAACAAGTTCTCGAAGGTGTTTTAAAGAATGTAACTCCCCTTGTTACTTCATGGCAAATCACTCCAATCCTCCCCTTGGTTGCATTGTGTGTTACCCCAACCATTACATTTTCAGCAGGAGATCTCCTTGGAATAATCATAAAAAGATTAACGATTATTTCAGGCCATTTTTTAATCAACCGATTTGATTATGAAACAAACTTAGAGGCGATACCTATTGGTTAACCTTTTCGTAAAAATAGAGCGTGGCGTTTTGGCAAATCAACCTATTCAAATCTTCACCACCTCGGGTCACCACAGAATCGTTATAATGGATCCAATCCTGAGAATTTGGGATTGGCATTGCGGCAGTGTAATGCCCTTGTGCACTTCCTGTGCCATGGTGAATTATCACTGATTTAAGGCTGTATTGATCATTTCCGACTGTAATGAGCCGATCAGGCACAACTGAGTTAAATAATTTATTTCCCCTTTCATCATGCCTAGAAATAAAAATCGGAAGAAAATCTTCGGATGGAGTCTTTAAAGCAATTTCAAGCCTGTTTAAGATAGCGTTAATGGAGGAATTTTCGACATCCAATCTTAATGAAATATGCGGATAAGGGAACGGACTATCTTCCTGTACAGCCCTAAAATTAAAAGAATTAAGAATAGGAAATAAAAGTGTGTCAGGATCCTCCTCACGACCACTAAATGCGTCCAAAAAACCTATGGCATTGAACGCTCTTCTTAATGAGTTCATTTCGACTGAACGACCATCGAGTGGTTCTGAATCCGATTCAATTTTTCTAAATACATGAGCAAAAGCGTTACCTAGATCGGCTCGATTTACTAAAATTTGTTTGAAGCTTTCGCAAGCTCTCAATGCTTGAACAGTGGAATTTATATAACAGGTATTACCCGCATTTGATATACCTTGAACTCTTTGAGGAGTTACTCTTCGTGATCTCTGAAGGGGTGCTGGTCGAGGGATTTTCAGTGGATCTATTTGAGATGTATGGTTTTTATTATGCTTTTTAATTTTTTCATTAAGATTTTTTAATGCTTTGATTTGATTTTCCTTTTTATCCCACATTCTGGAATCAGTCAATATTCCACTACAGACTTGAACTACTTTATCCAAATCAAATCGGCGCGTAAAATACCATTGAATTAAGTCTATGAGCCCAAACCTATCAACAGTTTTCAAGAAGGGCTCTCCTTGGCTCGTGTATTCGATTTTTAAATAGACTTTTCTGCTGTTGTTTGAGAAATTGGTGAGTGCATTTATTGTATTTTGCTGAGATTGATTTACGGGACTTACCATAAATAGCTTTCCTTAAAGTCTCAATTCATTCAAAAAGGACGCAACAGGTTTATAACAACTCATGCCTTATTCAACTTTTGATGACAAGATTGGAATGCTGGAAAAATACGCTGAAAAAAAGCCGGCGATAACCCTTTGGGAGATTATTTCAGTTTTTGGTCACTCTGCTCAGTACGTACTCTGTTGTCTTCTGGTCATCCCGTTTCTTCAACCTATTCCTCTTTTAGGATTCTCGACTGTTTTTGGAGCAATTATTTCCTTTTCTGGAGTTTTGATTTTTTTAGGAACAAAATTATTTTTACCTGATTTTCTCAAGAGATATCAGCTCACACAAGAAAGCTGCCTTAAAATGTGCTCAGGTCTAAGACGAACTACTGATTTTTTAAAGAGATTCTTGCACCCCAGAGGCCGCTTTATGCAAAAACAGATTTTAGTAAGGCGGACTACAGGACTTATTATTGCATTTTGTGGACTATTGCTTGCTCT
Source organism: uncultured bacterium (assembly GCA_964577935.1). Lineage (GTDB taxonomy): Bacteria > Chlamydiota > Chlamydiia > Chlamydiales > FEN-1388 > JABDGV01. Next base: position 4,123 of record CAZOAJ010000020.1, read on the forward strand.
TCCCCTTCCATTTCCAGGAACCAATACAATACCAAGCCTTGCAATACTCTGTATGTGCTTAGGATCCATTAAAGAAGATGGGTTAGCTATATTCTCAGGATATCTACTCACAATCGTAGCATCTCTTTATATATGGTATGCAATTACAAAACCTATTCACTACTTCTTATCGCACTAATTTAAAATTCAAACCATATGCGATTTTTCTTGCGGAAAGTGTAAACTTTTTCTAACCTTCTCGATTTTTCTTGGTTTAGTTATGAATATCTGGACTGCTGTTTGCTTTCTTTTTGCTCTATGTTCACACCTTTTTTCTTATGATGTTGTGTGCATCGGAGATGCTTTAACTGATCATTCTCTATTTGTGTCTGATAACTTACTTACTGATGTAGGCGTAGAAAAAGGAAGCACAAGATTGGTAACGCAAGAGGAATTCGACCTCCTCTTACAATCACTAGATGCTCCTATCAAGATACTGAGTGGAGGAAGCTCTGGAAACACAGCAAAAGGATTAGGGAAACTGAAAGCAAAGGTTGCTCTTATAACTAAGTCTGGAGATGATTTTTCTGGACAATTTGTGCGGTCTGTCATGAAAGCAAATGATGTAGACGTATATGCTCAATCTATTCCAGATACTACGACAGCACGTGTAGCATGCTTAATTTCAGAAAATGGACAAAGATCTTTTTTATTCTGTCCAGGTAGCTTTGGATCTCTAACTCCAAAAGATTTAGATGAAGCCGCAATCTCAAAAAGTAAAATAGTCCACATTGAGGGATATTCACTAAGGACAAAGCCTGTGCTAGAAAAAGCAATTGCTCTAGCGCACAAGTATAATTCTCTTTTTTCAATTGACCTTGGGACATATGTGCTCGTCAGGGAGAACCGTGAGTACATTATCTCCCATATTTTGGACCATGTAGATATTTTGATCGGAAATACTGATGAAATGGCCTCATTATTTGGATCAGAAGACGAAATCCACAGGAACCTGTTGGATAGAAGCTTAAAACTTCCTAAGAGCATTTCGATTTTTCTTAAAGGTCCGGATGGATGTGTTATTTATCACAATGGAACTCTTTTGGAAATACCAACTGAACAGGTCCCCGTTGTTGATACAACTGGCGCCGGAGATCTCTTTTCGAGTGGTTTTTTATATGGACATATCCAAGGATGGAGTCTGAAAGAATCAGCCCTTCTTGGTAATCGATTAGGCGGACTTGTGGTCTCTGAAATAGGAAGTGAAATTCCCAATGATCGATGGATGCAGGTTCACAGAGAATTCAATATCGAAACTAAAGAACAGCTTTCATTTACAAAATAGCAATCTAATTAAAGTCTGATAATTTTTAAGATAGAATCTCGTGCCTGATCGCATCATGCTCAGGCCGAGACGAGACATTTAAGTATCCCTCTCCCCTCTGATCATTCAGCAAGATAGCAATACCTGTAAAGTTGTTTGCAATTTAATTCATATTATTAAATACAAATAAATGTATAATCTAGTTTTAAAAAAATTTAATTAAAATTATGTCATTTCCAATTGAAATTTCTGCAAATAACGTATTTTTTCAACTCCTAACAATTTCGACAAAAATTGAGACCTATAAAATAAAAGCAAATGACAAGTTATTATTAGATGATGAGTTAAATTTTCAGGATTGTGGGGATCATGATTCACTACCTCTTCTGTCCGCACAGAATGTCGCAAATCACGTACTCAAAGCACTCCCCTCAAATGACACCACTCACAATAAAATAATATTTTATGAACTACAGCAAAAATTTCGTAATTTTCATCAGATTGTCCGTGGAATTCTTGATTTTATTCAAATGGGTCGAGGATTCGCAAATATTATCGGTATAAATTCAAAACCTGACCAAATCACAAAAAAAGCTATTAAACTACTTAAAATCGCTTTACCAGAGACTCGAAAGCTTCAAGAATTGAAATATCTCTTAAATTCAAAGAATTGTGATAATAGACTTAACATAGCCAAGCTTCATACTCAGCTGCTCGGAGCCCAAAAAAATTTCATACGAATAACATGTCCACTCTACGCACAACTTTCGGGTGATAAAAAGGCGCATGATATTGCCGGAAATGCCGGGTTGTTTCAGGCTAAATCTACTAAGAAAAGGATGTACGATCCTTTAGAGATTATGCCTTCCTGTGCTTCATTTTATAGCAAGGAGCTATCGAAACTAAACAAAGAGTTACAATCTCTAGTTACAAAATGGTACTCCTCCTCCAGTTATGAAGACCGAGATAAGCTTACACAAGCGTTAACTGATTATACGAAATCAATCGAGATACCTCATTGTGATATTCCATTGGCTAAACAAATGGTTAAGGCACATTTTCTACATGTGACCTCGGCCAAGTTATGTTCTTCAGATGATATAACTCAGAGTATGTCTGATCTTATAAATTTTTATCCGAGTATAAAAACTCTTGTTCAAGACCCAACAGGTGTTCATTGCAACTTTTTGAGGTCTCATTCTTTAAGAATAATGCTTACTATCACTGTACTGATTGCGCTCTTTCCAAAGGTGGCAATTGAAAAGATCGGCAAGCAATCAATTGAAGCTGTTATCACATCCACTACTCAGATTTGGAAATATGCCGGAGGCTTTGATCAAAATATATTTAATAATCTTATGGATTCATTTAAATCTGGAGATTATAAAGAAAGTTTTTTAAATTATTCAAAGTATTTTAGAGAGTCATTTTTACAAAAATTTTCACTTTCATATGTTTTAAAGCATTTGGAAACATTTAAGAGTGATGAATTTGTAGCAATCACTCACGAGGCCTTATCTGCTTTTCCGAAAGATGTCGAAGATCGCCTACGTCAAAAAATGCCAATACCGGGATATCTTACAGAAATCGGTCAAGAATATGGTGTGTGTGAAAAAAACGAGAAACTTGATTATGCACCTCAATTTAAAACACCTACCTCTCAAAATAATCGGATCAACCCTCTCTTGAAATCGAGCTCTTTTCATGATTCCGAAGATTCTCTAGTTCAGCAATTTAGTGCTGTATCAATTAATGATTGTCATGAAATTCAAGACACCCCTCAAGATGACCCTGCGCTTAAATTTAATAATTTTTACTCAATAATATCCCCCCGTGTTTCAAGATGGTTTTATCCATCTGCTATTTCAATTTTTAAAAACGATATTAAATATATAGACCTTTCCAAAAATCGATATTTCGAAATGATTGTTCGCCACGCATTCTCAAAAGCCGTAGATAGATATGTGCAGACTCATTTTATTGAAATTCAATCGAAAACAGCTGTTGGACCCTGTACGTTATTTATTGCTAAAGGGCTAATTCAAATCGATGATCAGGAGTTTGATGGTTTTTTCGAGTATGTGGTAACACCTGAAGGGGAGCTCATACACCGTTATTTTTCAGATCCAAAAGATACACGATCACATAGAAGAGCTGATGAACTCCTCGATAATTTCTTCTATGATGAGCTCCCTGAAGAACTTCAAGGAGAATGGAGTGTGGTTGGGCTCAAAGCCAAAGAGCAAGAAACAAAAGATTATGTCGTGATCTCAGAAGAGTTTACTGTCAACCAAATCAAGAAAAATGTTTCGATTTATATAGATAAATAACGAACAGAAGTAGCCATACTATTTCATTTTAACAAATAAATTTTAATTATTTTATGTCTTCACAAATAGATCAAATTCATTACAACGTATTTTATCAATTAGTTTCTATTTCAACAAAAATTGAGCGCTACAACCAAAGTGACTGCTCCGCATCTTTAGATGAAAATCTAAACTTTCAATCTTGTACGGCACATTCATTTTTACCATATCAGGCAGCGGAAAACGTCTCAAACCACGTACTTAAAGCATTCCCTTTTGACAATATCGCCAATAAAGCAATACTCACCCAACTTCGCAGCAAATTCAAAAATTTTGAGTACACACTCTCAAACATTCTCACCTATATTAGAAAACATAATGCATTCGTTAGGGTGATAGGAGTCAATTCAAAAGTAGGTCGAAACACGAAGAGAGCGATCATATTGCTAAAAGCAGGACTTGCAGAAACTCGAAAATATCAAGAACTACAAGCACTCTTAGATGCTAAAAAAACAGATATAGCTAAACTTCATATACAGATTTTGGTAGCTCGAAAATTCGTTTTATACCAGACTCAACCACTATACAAACAACTGGCAATGGAGAAAAAAGCCAAAGATGTCGCGAAAAGAGCTGGCTTATTTGAAATTGAACCTAAAAAACAGAACATCGAGAGTTTTTGGGCCTATTTCCCTTTAGAGATCATGCCTTCCTGCAAAGAGTCGTATAGTCCTGCTCTATTAAAGCTTAATAAGGAATTGCAGCTCGCAACATCGACGTGGTATTCATCTTTAGGTGATAAAAATCGAGATATGCTTGTCAAGGCGTTAAATGAATGCACCTCATCAATCGAGCTATCTGGCAGAGACATTCAATTAGCTAAACAGATGGTTAATGCTCATTTTCTTCACGCGAATGCATTCGCTTTGTACGCTTCACAAGATATGAATACTCAAGTCACCTCGCTTATATCTCAATTTGAAAGAATAAGCTCTTATAGTAAAGCAGAGATTAGTTGCGATTATCTCAAATCACACGCCGTAAAAATGCTCCGCAATTTATTAATACTGTTTACTCTCTTCCCAAAAGCCACATCGGATTGCTTCAGCAAAGATTCTATAGGGAATATAACTCACCACATCGCCCAGGTTTGGCAATTCGTTGGAGGTTTTGATGAGAAAAAATTCAACGTTCTTGTCACGTCATTAAAATCTAAAAACTCCAAAAGCTATCAGATCAATTTTTTGGATCTTGCAAAAAGTTTTAGAGAATCTTTTCTTCAAAAATATTCCTTTCCGGATGTACTCAAGCATTTAGATAGATTTGCAAGTTTTGAGTTTGCAGCGATATCGAAAAAAGCTTTTTCACTATTGCCACTAGCTACTCAAAACAGTCTCAATCAATCAGTGACCCTAGATCAGCATTTGAATGGGATCAGTGATATCTATGATGTATATTTAAAATCCGAAACCGAATTGAATGACACCTTTGACTTCACACCTGAATTCAAGAAACCAGCTCCTCAAATAAAGCTAATTGAAATCCCTATTGCAAGCCCAATTAAATTTGAAGAAGCTGCTGCTGAGGATTCTCTAGCTGCACAATTTGGAGAAATGTCGTTAAAGGCCTCCGTTGAAGTTGAAATTGAAGAAATACCCTCTCTTTTTGTTAAAAATAATTTTTACTCAATAACATCTCCACGCGTTGCAAGATGGTTTCACCCGTTTGCTACCTCAATTTTTGAAACCGATGCAAGTTATGCAAATCTCTCCAAGAATAGATATTTCGAAATGATTGTTCGCCACGCATTCTCAAAAGCCGTAGATAGATATGTGCAGACTCATTTTATTGAAATTCAATCGAAAACAGCTGTTGGACCCTGTACGTTATTTATTGCTAAAGGGCTAATTCAAATCGATGATCAGGAGTTTGATGGTTTTTTCGAGTATGTGGTAACACCTGAAGGGGAGCTCATACACCGTTATTTTTCAGATCCAAAAGATACACGATCACATAGAAGAGCTGATGAACTCCTCGATAATTTCTTCTATGATGAGCTCCCTGAAGAACTTCAAGGAGAATGGAGTGTGGTTGGGCTCAAAGCCAAAGAGCAAGAAACAAAAGATTATGTCGTGATTTCAGAAGAGTTTACTGTCAACCAAATCAAGAAAAATATTTCAATTTACATACATAAATAATTACAATCGTCTGATGCCGCCTTAACGAGGTTCAAGGCGGTCTAACTCGACTTTACTGACTCGAGTCCCCTCTTTGCTTTCACGCATTATGGTTTCGATTCTATGAAATAGGCCGGCAAACTCCAACTGGTAAACACCAAGAGCTGTTTGAAAGTTTGGAGAATTTCGAATCATCTCAACGATTTTAAAAATGTTATGTTCTTCCTTGATCGACTTATGCTTTAAATTATTAGAAGTATCAAGGTCATCAGCAACCTGACGTAATGCCTTTAATGCTGTTTTGACCTCTTGTGGTTGCAGTGATCCTGTATTCTCAAAACGACTTGATAGTTTAATGAGTTCATCATGAGCCTGGTCCAAAGCTTCACCGAGTTCAACTCTTCTGATATTCATAACGACTCCAAAGATAATTGCTACAACAAGTAGCTATACCATCAATATGTATTAAGTCATAGACCTCGACGATTTTTGAAATAACAATATTCAAAAATGTTATAATGAATGAACTGATAAGAGCTCAATTATGAGTTTCATAGAGCAGATTTCAAGTGGCCCTCTTAAATTCGGAGAGACACCTCCTCATGATGCTCTATCCCTGTCCTCACGTATGATGTTGAAAAGTGAGACAAATATCCCTCTGCGTGACGTTAAAGTAAGTATTTGGTCTTCAAATATCCTATCCAGGCCAGTGATTAATTTTATCTACTTTTTGTTCAAATCACTTATTAGTCCTAAATGGGAAAAGCACTCGATCGATAATAAAATCGTCTTTGTAAATAAGAAGAGCCTACGAACATCTGAGTCATTATCATTCCTAGAACAAACACTTGGCGTCCAAAGCAGCCATTTTGACATCACCAAAAAGACCGTTAAATCCCTGTTCAAAAAACAGTCCGCCATCTTTTTTGAGACTAACAAGACACACGTTCTCCTTCAAAAATCAATGGGTGGAAGAATCGAAATATTAAAAAAAATCGATGAGTTTGGGAAAGGTAGCTACAAAACGACTTCAAAAGTCCAGGATATAGCCACCAAAAAAGTATTTGCTTTAAGTGAAATACGGGCTGTAGATGATATTGAACGCCATACTCGAATTGTGGCTCGCACGTATGAAGAAATAAAGATCACTCAAGAAATCAGACACCTTACAGACGATCCAGGCATTATCAACATTCACACGATAGTACAAAAAGACGGAGCTGATAAAGAGCATACTACAGTCGCAATCCTTTCTGAAGCCTGTGAAGGCGGTATTCTTTCCTATACAAAACTAAAAGACAAACCTCTCAAGCAACGACTATCATTATTTCTTTCTGTTGTTAGAACCATGCATAACGTACATAAGGCTGGATTTGTACACAGGGACTTAAAACCAGATAATATCATGCTCACGAGCGACCAAGAAATCAGAATTATCGATTTCGGTTTTGCTTGCAAACTAGGCGAGTCAGTTCGTAAAGCCGGAACTCCTCAATATATCCCCCAAGAGATACTTATAAGTAAGAATACGACAGTTTCAGCCACAACAAAGCACGATGTTTGGTCGCTAGGCGTTATCCTCAATGAACTGCTCACTGGAGAAAGTATATACAATGCAGCTGCTTCACAATTAAAGAAACAAACACCGGAACCCATCATCGCTCAAAAAATAGTCACTATGGTTGAAAGCAAATCATTTGGGAAAAAAATCAAACCAAAAGAACTACAAAATCTATTAAAGAGAATGCTAGAAATAGACCCCGAGAAGCGCATCTCGTTAGAAGAGGCTATTCCAGTTCTAGAAAATATTTTAGAGTCCATGAAGTGAGATTTCTATTATGAGCAATATTCAACCTCAATCAACCTATACATTCGATGGCGCGCCGCCAAAAACTACCCATGGAATCACCTCTAGGATGACCCTAGTCGATCAAGCTGGAAATAAGCTCCACGAAGTGAAGGTAAGTGTCTGGTCAAACAAAGGGATCATTAGCTCGACTATTGCACTCATCTTCTCTTTGGTTAAATCTAAATGGGAAAGGCATGAGATTGGAGATAAGATTGTATTTGTAAACAAAATGAGTATAAGAAATTCGGAGGTTTTGACTGACTCATTAAAAGGTTTTAATCCAGATCCAGAATCAATAAAATCAATAAAATCCACTCTAGACAAAACTCGAAATATTTTAATTAATAAATATGATGATCAATTTCTGATGCAAAAATCGAAGGGAATGGTCCAAGTTTCACAAAAAATCGATGAGTCAGTTAAACATGAATTTTTTATACAAAAGACTTCGAAAGGAATAACCCAAGTTCTACAAAAAATCGACACCTTTGGAGAGGGATCATTTAAAACGACTTCTAAGGTTCAAGATTGCGCTACTAAAAAGTTATATGCTCTTGGGAAACTGAACATTAAAAATAACTTTGAGCACTCTCAAAATGTTCAAATGACCAGGGATGAAGCAAAAATCACACAACAAATTAGAAAAGGTACCGGGGATGATCCTGGAATCATTAATGTTCATCAAGTAGTTACTCTCAAAGGCACAGTTGGAGTTCTATCAGAGCCGTGTGAAGGAGGCGAATTTACTATAAGTAATTTGAAATCTAAAACACGAAAGAAACGAATTGAGTTATTTCTTTCAATAGTTAAGACAATGGAGAAAGTACATAAAGCCGGATTTGTTCACAGAGACTTAAAGCCTGCGAATATTATGTTGACAAAGGAAGGTCAACCTCGCCTTATCGATTTTGGATTTGCTGCTCGGATGAGAGAAAATGTTCCAATTGCAGGGACTCCAATCTACGTACCTCCGGAGATTTTCAAAGTTATGCAGGAAGATAAAAGTTATATCGAGGCCACATCACATCATGATGTTTGGTCATTAGGAATGATCTTATTAGAATTAACCTCGGAGAGAGATATTGACGCTTCGTATGGATCGATGGCAGGCTACGAGGTTGCTCAGGCCAAAATTGATGGATTAAAAACGAAATGTTTAAAGAGCTTGACTCCTCAAGAGCTCAAAGATGTCTTGGCTTGTATGCTCGAGAAGGATCCAAGGAAGCGTATTTCTTTAGACAAAGCAGTATCTTTTCTTGAGGCAGCTCTTCTCAAAATGTAAACTGAAAATATAATTGGCCTACTCTTGATAAAGCAGGCCAAAATAACTAGAAACCTAAACGACGAAATTCAAGATTTTATTTGGCACGAAAATGGTCTTACGAACCTCTTTCCCATCCAAAAATCTTTGAACGTTGGGATGATCTAGAGCAATAGAGACTATCTCCGCTTCTTCCTTATCCTTCGGAAGGTCAACTCGTCCTCTCAACTTTCCATTCACTTGAATGACATATGTAACAACGTCATCCACCAAGAATTTTGGATCAGCAACAGGGAATTCTGAATACGATATCGATTCAGATTCGCCTAGTTTACTCCAAAGCTCTTCTGCCACGTGAGGAGAAATTGGAGCAAGCACTTGAGCAAGCTTTTTCAAAGCACTTCTTGGGTATGTCTCAAATTTCGAAAACTCATTTACAAACTCCATCATCTTCGCAATGACCGTATTGAATTGAAGCAGCTCAAAGTCGTGTCTTGCTTTGTCAACAAGTCTATGGATGAGCTTTTCCGATTCGGCAAAGTCTGTATCTGAGACTTTTGGAGAAACAACTAGATCATACGCACGTGAAATAAATCGTTTGCAGGCAGCCACCGCATCGGTATTCCAAATCTTCTCTTTTTCAAGAGGTCCCATGAACATCTCATACATTCTCAATGCATCGGCACCATACTCTTGAATAATCTCATCAGGACTAATCCCGTTGAGTTTAGACTTCGACATCTTTTCAACTTGAGATTTGAGCTTCTCGCCAGTCGTTTTATGGAAATACTCGCCATTTTTCTCGATTGTATCTTCTGGAGTAACATATGCATTGCTGCTGTTTTTGAAGGATCGAGCAACAATTAACCCCTGATTCCGCAAGGAATGAAAAGGCTCTGGATGACATACAAGACCGCTATCATAAAGAACTTTATGCCAAAAACGTGAATAGAGGAGGTGTAAGACCGCATGTTCTACTCCCCCAATATAGAGGTCGACAGGCATCCAGTACGCTTCATTTTTCTTTGACCAAGCCTCTTCTTGATTGTGCGGATCGCAAAAGCGTAAATAGTACCAGCAGGATCCTGCCCATTGCGGCATGGTGTTAGTTTCACGTTTTGCTGGCTTTCCAGTCACCGGATCGATGATATCCACCCAGCTTGGCACCTTGCTGAGCGGACTTTGTCCATCGCCTGATGGTTTGAAATCAACAAGTTTTGGAGGAAGCAGCGGGAGCTCATCTATCCCAAGAAGCCGCTTTGAACCATCCTCGAAATGAAGTATCGGTATTGGCTCCCCCCAAAACCGTTGTCTTGAGAATAGCCAGTCGCGAAGCTTATACTGAACTGAACGAGATCCGTTACCGGTCTCTTCAAGCCAAACAACACCTTTTTCACGAGCTTCGTTTGAAGAAAGACCGTTAAATGAGAGCGTGTCTGAAGAGCTGTTTACAATTATCCCATCCTCTTCGATGAGATTCTTCTGTTCCTCGTCATCAGTTATCGAGCGTCCAATAGGCTCTAAAACTCGAATAATCTCAATTCCATAGGTATGAGCAAACTCATTATCACGAGGACAATGACCTGGAACGCCCTGTACTGCACCGGTCCCGTAGGTAGACAGGACGTAGTCAGCAATCCAAATCGGAATTCTTTTGCCAGTTGCTGGATGAATACAGAACGCGCCTGTCGGAACGCCGCTCTTTGTTTTGGCAATCTCTGTTCTCTCTAAATCGCTCTTCTTCGTAGCTTCTTGAATATACTTTTGAACGCTCTCACGATTTTCATCTGTAGTGATCGCAGACACAAGAGGATGTTCAGGTGCAAGTACAATAAAGGTAATACCAAAGAATGTATCAAGGCATGTGGTGTAGGTTTCAATGACGTGTGCTGTGTTTTCTACTTGAAATTTGACACGCGCGCCTTCGCTTTTCCCAATCCAATTTATCTGCAAATTCTTAATTGATTCAGGCCAGTCAACAAGATCTAAATCAGAAACAAGCCGGTCTGCATACGCGGTGATTTTTAAAATCCACTGACGAAGAGGAAGCCGAACAACTTCGTAGCCTCCCTCTTTAGAGCGACCGTTATCTACCTCTTCATTGGCCAAAACGGTCCCGAGAGTTGGGCAGTAATTTACTGGAATCTCAGCTTCATAAGCCAAACCCTTCTCGTATAACCTAGAGAAAATCCATTGAGTCCATTTATAATAATCTGCATCTGTTGTTGCAAATTCACGATCCCAATCGTAGCTAAATCCGAGTGACTTTAACTGTCTTCTAAAGTTATCGATGTTTTCTTTTGTTGTGACTTCCGGGTGCGTACCGGTTCTAATTGCATACTGCTCTGCTGGCAAACCAAAACTATCCCACCCCATAGGATGAAGAACACTAAATCCACACATCCGCTTAAAGCGAGCCATGATATCAGTAGCTGTATATCCTTCCACATGCCCTACATGTAGACCTGCACCTGATGGATAGGGAAACATATCGAGCACATAGTACTTTGGCTTAGAAGTGTCTTCTGTGGATTTAAACGTTTTCTTTTCATCCCAAAATTTCTGCCACTTTTGTTCTACTTCCCTATGGTCATATCGAGGTTGAGGAGTCATTGATTAACACCAGTTTAGTTTTCGAGCATGATAGCACTTTCGCAAGTTTTGGAGGGATAGTTTCCAGTACCTGGATTTTGACAAGAATCAATAAAGTATAATAAAATAGTTTAAATTTAATTTTAAGATGTATTATGAATCCAGTTTCATTTTCAGATTGTATACGAAATAATAGCGAAACACTTGGGCAGCATTGTGAAAATCTAGGGAGATCTCTTGGAACAGGGTTTCTCGGAGCCCGTAAGGTATTGTTTTCTTACGATGCAACCTCCGGATGGTCAGTTGTTCAACTCAATGCACTTCAACTTTTTCTCAGAAATGTCCTTGGATTTTATAAACCAACACATACAGACACGATCCTCAAGGAATGGAAAGTTCTTAAAAATGACAAATGTGAAGCCTTGAATATCCCAAAAATTCAAGACTTCTGGGAAAAAAGGTACTTCATTAAGTTCGGAAATACCCAATCGAATGGTGAATTTCAAGTGCGATGTTATGGTGAAGAGCATGGCAAAAAATTTTACCGAAAACAAGTTTGTGAGGATATTTCTAAAAACTATAGACCAGGAGACATAATCCTTGTAGAAGGCGTAGTGGCAGGAACCAAAATCACTAAAAATGATATGCAAACCACTAGCGGTCTAGAAGGAGATAAGTATGATATCGAAGGCTGGGAACCAGAAAACTTCGAGCAACTTCAACCAGAATTTATAGTCGAATTCAAACAGAAGGAAAAAAGCTTAATCGAACTGACAGAAGCTACGAGCCAGGCCATAGATGACTATTCTAATTCTAAAAACCTTGACGAATTCATCAAAAATACAAGTGGGTTTGTTTCCAAGTATAACGAGCTCGTCGCCTATTTTTCCCCTGAAAATAAACCACTCCCTCAGGATTTTATAAATAGGCTTTCGGAGTCTGCGAGTAAAGCTGAAAATCCTATGTTATTTATGAAAGTAATACTTCTCAAATTGACTGCACAACTAACAAAGAATGTTGAAAAAAGACTCTATAAACGTAGCACTACAGAAGATATCAACACAATTAGGAATGGCATTGCTCTTCGCAATAAATCATTACATGATCAGATTGAAAAATATGCAATGGATGGTCGTCGCGTATTTGTTCTTGGCGGCCAATCGCACTTCTTATTCGATGACGACGGAATTGGTCCAAAAGAATTTCTCAAACCGGTCCATGATGCGTTGAGTAAGCATAAATTTGAGATATTTTGTAAACGCGCCCTCGTCGTGAAGCACGGTTCTTCGTCTTTAGGCGTTCCGGAACTACGTTAAACAATATTCATTTTGCTCGGTTGTTGTCTGATAATCATTTATTTCGGCTATACCGAGCAAATGCATGGTCTATCTTACCCCATCTCCTCCAATTAATTTATAAAAACAGACGAAAACTCGCGAAAAACTCTTGCATGTTAGTGACCGATTAGCTTCCTCTCTGTTAGAATGCAAAGACATTAAAGTTACAAAGAATGCCTAAAGAAAAAAAAAGCCCTTCCTCAATACAAAGCAAACAAAGCAAGCTTGCTGAAAATCTTTATAGAACTACTTCTGAATACGTCCAAGGCAGAAAATACAAGGCCCTGTCGTTTGAGGCGTTAATGAAAAACTTGAGCATTCACCCCCCTCACGCTGACCTTTTCAAAGAAGTACTCAATCGTATCGAGCTAGAAGGGAATATATCGCTTGTGAATGGACTTTATGCTCCCGTTCAAAACAACCTCCAAAACGATTTGTTAGAATCTTCCACTTCGATTGATGCAAATCTTCCTCAAACAAACAACAACCGGGTTGTTCAAGGCAAAATCAAGGTTCACCCGAGAGGATTTGGATTTGTCCAGCCTGACGATGGCACTGACGACATATTCATTCCAAAACCTTATGTCGGTGGAGCAATCGATTTAGACACCGTTTCAGTTGAAATTACAGCTGTTCAAGAGCGCGGGCCTGAAGGAAAGGTTCTCCAAGTTCTTGAACGCAATAGAAGTCTTTTAGCAGGAACCATCATCTACGGCGCCGCAACAAAGTATGAAGTTTTCAGCTCTTCCTTCGGCGATAAGCAGTCAATAAACTGTACCCTCGACGAGAAGATGCACGATGTACCTGCAATTGGAGATAGAGTGCTTGTCGCCATCAGCGAGTGGGGATCAAAACAAGCAAGACCTCAAGGCTCCATCACCAAAATAATTGGATCCATCAAAGATCCATCGAGCGATATCCCCTTCGCAATTTGCGATTTGCAAATCCCACATATATTCCCCAAGAATGTAGTCGAAGAAGCTAAAGGGTTTGGAGATAGAGTTACTCCTAAAGAAATTGTAGGGCGATTGGATCTACGTGAGCTGAACTGCTTTACAATTGACCCAGATACAGCCAAAGACTTTGATGACGCTGTTTCGCTTGAAAAAACCAAAACTGGTTACCGTCTAGGTGTTCACATTGCAGATGTCTCTCATTATGTTAAAGAAGGTAGCGCACTAGACAAAGAAGCTCGGAATCGATGCAACTCTACCTATTTTCCCGGCGTCTGCATTCCGATGCTGCCACATGAACTGAGTAACAATCTATGCTCTCTTCGTGAGGGCGTTAATAGATTGACTGTTTCTGTCTTTATTAATCTTAAGCACGATGGATCTCTTATAGATTGGGAAATCTCCAGGTCGGTGATTCGCAGTAAAAAGAGACTCACTTATAAACAAGCGAAAGAAATCCTCGATGGAAAACGTAAAAGCAGTTTAAAGCCCATCCTCGAAGAAATGGTGGTTGTCGCAAAACTCCTCCAGGAGAAAAGAAGTGAACGCGGAAGTGTCCAGCTTTGCATGCCTGAATTAATTATTAAAGTGGACAAAGACGGAGTTCCAACTGGAACTGAGAGGGTTGAGTATGACATTACCCATCAACTTATTGAAGAGTTTATGCTAAAGGCAAATGAAGTCGTTGCTATCCACTTATCTCGCGAAGGAAAGAACGTTTCATTTCGGATCCACGAAGAGCCAGCTCAAGAGAACCTAGATGATTTTGCTGCCCTAGTAACAGCTTTTGGATTCAATCTTAACAAAAAACCTACGCCCTACGATATACAAAATTTCTTCTTGTCGATCGAGGGATCCCCCCATGCGCAGTACCTTGCAAGCTGCTATATAAGAAGCATGAGACTTGCTACATATTCGCCTGATAATATCGGTCATTATGGCCTAAGCTTAGAGCATTATTGCCACTTTACAAGTCCAATACGCCGTTATGTAGATACAATTATTCACAGACTCCTTTGTGATGGTAATATTGATCGTAAAGATATCGAAGAGATATCAAAAAAATCATCCGATCGTGAGAGAACCTCAGCTCGCGCTGAAATGAGCGTCGTCCAACTTAAAAAACTGAGGCTCATTCAGGATATGAAGAAAAAGGGAGAGCTGAAAACAGTAATGGCGATCATTACTCGTGTTAAACCCTTCGGCTTTTTCTTTGATATTATGGATTATATGCTCGAGGGCTTTGCTCACATTTCAGAAATCGGCGATGACTACTACACATATGTCGAAGCTAAGTCAAGAATGATGGGGATGGACACCGGAGAAACCTTTTCGTCGGGAGATAAGATCTACGTAGAGCTTAAAGGTGTCGATCTTATTCGAGCTGAAGCCACTTGGAAGCTTTTAGGTAAAGTCGAAAGCTCAGCATCCAATGGTAAAAGTAGTGGTAAAAGTAAAGCTCATGGGAAAAAGAGCTCCAAAAAAAAGACCCAGAGTCTGAAAAAGAACAAGGAAATGCCTACTTCCGCAAAAACATCTCTTCACGATAAAAAAGCGGTTGAGCCAAAAGCCCGAAAGCCAAAAACTGCTATAAAAACATCCAAAAAAATATCCCAGCCATCGACAATAAAGAAACCAAGCAGTAAAGCTGCAACGAGTAAAACGAAAAATGACAAGAAGACCGATAAGAAGGCTCAGAAAAAAAGTACAAGCGTAAAAAAGAAAAAAAGTGAGCATACATCATGAAAATTGACAGTATCGACTTAGTGCAAAAATCTTTAGTTGATGGTGCAAGCCTTATCGACGTACGAGAACTCGATGAATGGAAAAAAGGCCATATTGAAAAAGCCAAATCTTGTCCTCTCTCTCTGATTGAGAAAGGAGAGCGTTTTGGATTGTCTAAAGAAAACACTCTTTTGATTCATTGTAGAAGTGGTGGAAGAGCTCAATCTGCTCAAAAAATCCTCGACAAAGAAGGATATAAAGTGAAGGCAGTGACTCTCTCATTTGATGAACTTAAGAAACATATATAGTATCGTTCTACTGCTTAGAACAAGGTCTTATTGATGAAGTTAAAACGATGTCTTATTACGGGTCTGATCATTCTCTTACCCGTAGTTCTTACATTTTGGATAGTCAGCTTTTTCATTGATTTCTTCACTGACCCATTCTTGGGTATAGCACAAAGCTTGCTATCCGTATTGGGCCTTAAAGATGTATCCATTCTCTTTTTCAGCAAAGATCAAGTTCTTCATTTTGCATCTCAATTCCTCGTACTCATTTTCCTCTTTGGAATGATCGTTTTCATTGGAATGGTTGCCCGTTATTTCTTCTTTAGCTATCTCATGGAGCTTGGAGACAAGCTTATCCATAAAATACCTGTTGTAAGCACAGTCTATAAAACAGCACAAGAACTGATTAAAACAGTCCTAAGCAATGATGCAAAAGCCTTCAAGCAGGTGGTTTTAGTTCCCTTCCCTCACGAAGGTGTATGGACTGTCGGTCTTGTTACTCGGGATGATCCTGTATTTGGAGATAGAATTTCTGTATTTGTTCCAACCACCCCCAACCCAACTTCAGGGTATTTAATTTTATACGAAAAAGAAAAAGTAATTCCCATTGAAATGAAGATCGAAGATGCTCTGCGTTATATTGTTTCCTGCGGGGTACTTGTGGATCCCCCGAAGGCGATTCCTAAACAGCACATGTAGATTT
The DNA here is from genome assembly GCA_964577935.1 of uncultured bacterium. Taxonomy (GTDB): domain Bacteria; phylum Chlamydiota; class Chlamydiia; order Chlamydiales; family FEN-1388; genus JABDGV01. The sequence continues at coordinate 20,619 of CAZOAJ010000020.1, forward strand.
AAAGATTTGACTCCCCTCGAGCTCAGAGAAATAGAACCTAGAGAAGTGGACTTAATATGGTAAAAACTCACATAAAACAATACTTCTGGACAGGTCTAATTACCATTATTCCCTTGGCTTGTGCGCTTTGGGTTGGTAAAATTCTCTTTCATCTTATTACAAAGCCATTTGATGCTATTGCAAAAAGCATTTTAAGCCTTTTTGCGTTTGCACATCTCAACTCATACACTGCTACAATAACACATTTGCTCTCCAAGGGACTAAGCATCTCATTCTTATTAGCTCTTCTTATTCTCTTAGGATGCCTTGGCCGATGGGTTATTTTTCACTGGATATTCAATTGGGGCGAAGCAATTCTCTTGCGAGTGCCAGTTGTGAAAAATATCTACAAATCATGCAAGGACTTTACAGATATCCTCTTTACCCCGAAAAAGCAGACTTTTTCAAAAGTAGCTCTGATTGACTTCCCATGTACTGGACAAAAAGCTGTCGGACTTATCACGAACTGTGTTGAGTTTGATGCTATTTCCGGCAAAATGGAAAAGTATTACAGCGTTCTTGTCCCTGGAACACCCAATCCAACAGTTGGTCTTTTGCTTTTTATTCATGAAAAAGACGTAGAGATCTTAGATGCAACTGTTGAGCAAGCTATGAAGTTTATCATGTCCTGCGGGACAGTCACTACCCTCCCCTATTCCGAAAAGAAACCCGCTAAGGTTTAGAAAATTCCGAGAAACAGGTTACGCGAAATCGTGAATTGCGCAACATTTGGGAAAATTCTTGCGCGAAATCGTGAATTGCGCAACATTTGGGAAAATTCTTGCGCGAAATCGTGAATTGCGCAACTCGTAATTCTGCCGTTCTTAACTAAGGTTAAAAATGTCTCATAAATTTAAAAAAGAGCTTGAATACCTAGTACAAATTATCGCTCTTCATTCCGATGGTATTTCCTTAGAAGAACTGCTTAATTCTATAAACGAAGCTGCCCCCAGAAGAACTGTGCAATATAGGCTATCGACCCTCGTTAAATCTGGAATCATACGAATTGAAGGCGCCGGAAGAAGTAGCAAATATTACATCAACCCAGGTCAATCAGGTTCGAGAAAGACTGAAACGATACAATCAACCTTTACAATACCACTCTCCATTGAGGGCAGCCAATTACGTAAAGAGATATCTACTCCAATTCAATTGCGCCGACATACAAGTTATAGAAGAGAATTTCTTGATTCATATGAACCAAATAAAACCTTTTACTTATCCCAGCCGATTCTTGAAAAATTATTTAAGCTTGGGACTGGAACAGAAAAAGGTCGCCCGGCCGGAACCTATGCGAGGAAAATATATCAGCGACTTTTGATCGACCTATCTTGGAATTCCAGCCGTCTAGAAGGAAATACTTATTCCCTTCTTGAAACAGAACGATTGCTTGCAACTGGAGAAGAAGCTCCAGGAAAAGATCGGACCGAAACTCAAATGATTCTGAATCATAAAGAAGCTATCGAGTTTATTGTAGATATGGCTGAGGAAGTCGATATCAATCGTTATACAATTTTGAATATTCATGGGCTTCTTTCTCACGATTTGCTATTAGACCCCAGAGCATGTGGGAGATTACGGACCATACCTGTCAAAATTGGCAAATCGGTATATCACCCTGTCGAAGTTCCTCAAATAATTGAGGAATATTTTCAGCTTATTGTTCAAAAAGCAACTGTAATCAAAAATCCTTTTGAACAGTCGTTTTTCCTCATGGTTCATTTGCCCTACCTACAGCCATTTCTCGATGTTAATAAAAGGGTTGCTCGTTTGGCCGGGAACATTCCTTTTATTCGAGAAAATTTAAGTCCTCTCTCATTCATTGATGTCCCGGAATCTGATTATATACAGGGATTGCTTGCAATCTATGAATTAAATCGAATTGAATATTTTCGCGACGTTTTCGTCTGGGCATATGAACGCTCAGCTTCACTTTATTTGGCGACACTTGAGGCTATGGGACAGCCAGATCCATTTCGAATGAAGTATCGTAACCTAATTCGGCAAACTATTTGTACCGCTGTTCAACATAAAATGGATAAGTTGAAAGGCTCCGATTTTATTTCGAAATTTGCAACTGAAAATGTTCCTTCTGAAGACAGAAATCGTTTTATCGAAATTGTTGAAATCGAGATAAGCAGCCTTCACGAGGGAAACTTTGCCAGGTTTAAAATACGGCCTTCGGAGTTTTTTGAATGGCAGATAACATGGAAATAGAAACTATCAGCCTTCATACCAGTTCCAAAACAAAACGTTCAGGCTCTTCGAGAATTTTCTTAATTTCGCTCAGGAATTGCACAGCGTCTTTGCCGTCCATAACACAATGGTCATAGGTCAACGCCAGGTACATCATTGACCTGATTACTATCTTCTCATCAATAACAACTGGTCGCTGCGTGATTTTATGCATTCCCAGGATAGCGCTTTGAGGAGGGTTTAATATCGGCGTAGAAAGGAGTGAACCAAAAACTCCCCCATTGGTAATTGTAAATGACCCTCCCTGCATATCACTCGCACGGAGCTCTCCGGCATCTGCTTTTATTCGAAATGTTTCTATGTGATGCTCAATTTCTGCAAAGGAAAGAGTATTTGCGTTTCGGAGAATAGGAACAACAAGACCTCTTTTAGAAGCAACAGCTACACCTATATCGATGTACTCCCTTGTCACAAAATTATCTCCGTCAATAAAAGAATTGACTTGAGGAAACTGGTCAATGGCAAGGCTTGCGGCTTTTACAAAAAATGACATATATCCAAGTTTTACACTATGAGCCTTTTGGAAATCATCCTTGTGCTTATTTCGTAAATCCATAAGCGCTGTCATATCAACCTCATTAAACGTTGTGAGCATGACGGTTGAACTCTGGACTTCTTTTAATCTTTTCGAAATAGCTTTTCGGATTGCACTGAGAGGAGTAACTCGGCACCTGTCATATTGATCAGATGCTGATTCATTCATTGGCTCATTTATAGCTTCTTTTTTTCTTGGTTTGTCTAAGATTTCAGAAACTTCCTTTTGACGAGCTTCTTGAAGAGATTCCTGAAGAGATTCTTGCTGATGAACTACTTCAATCCATCCGATATCAGACCCAACCGAACAAACTTGCCCTTTTTCTACAGAAATATGGAGGACTCCTGAAGAGGGGGCATAAATAACTTGATTAAGCTTATCGGTTTCTATCTCGAGCAGCTCATCATCCTGACGTACAATTGTTCCGTTTGGCTTTAAAAGAGCTCCAATCGTTACCTGTGTAATAGACTCTCCAAGAGATGGTATAAGAATTGCTTGCTTTATCATGGTCTCGTTTGACGTAAGAGGGTTTGTACGATGAAATCTTGCTCTTTTTCATGAAGAAGATGTATCCCCGTTGCAGGCGACGCGGCTTCAGGTCTAGAAATTGAAACCCACTCAACCGATTCAGGTAGATATGCGGGAATATGCTGAGATATAAACCAATTGGCACCCATATTCTCAGGCTCTTCTTGAAGCCAAATGACTTTTTTAAGACTTGCCATCTGCTTCATAATTTGAACGATCTCTTGAATAGGCACGGGATATAATTGCTCTATACGAAGAACGGAAAGCCGTTCAATATTTTCCTGCAAACTCTTTATCGCTTGCAAATCATAATAGACTTTTCCTGAACAGAGTATTAAAGACTCTGCCTGCATGTTGCTGTCCCAAAGACAAAGTGAAAAGTTTTTATAGAGGGCCTCTGATACCTTTGAAACACAAAGATGATTTCGTAAAAGACTTTTCGGCGTTACGACGATAAGTGGTTTCACTGGAAATGTTTCCGACATGTGGCGTCTTAAAAGCATCATGTACTGTATTGGCGTAGATGGCTGAGCTACTACCCAATTGTTTTGGGCCGATAGCTGTAAAAACCTTTCTAACCGGCATGAAGAATGTTCAGGCCCTTGCCCCTCATATCCGTGGGGCAATAAAACAACAAGCCTTGACGACCTCCCCCATTTCTGTTCAGATGCTGACAAGTACTGATCAAATATTATTTGTGCACCGTTCGCAAAATCACCAAACTGAGCCTCCCAGACAACTAAAGCCTCAGGCCTTGCAAGGCTGTACCCATATTCAAAACCAAGTGCTGCATACTCAGAAAGGCTTGAGTTTGAAACCGAAAAGAGCAAAGGATCGCTCAGTCCATTTTGAATCGGGCAGTAGATTTGTTCATAAGTTTGATCTATCCAGAGCGCATGCCTTTGTGAAAAGGTTCCCCTTGGCGTATCTTGCCCAATGAGTCGGATAGGCACACCGGCTCGGCAAAGCGATGAAAAAGCAATTGACTCTGCAAATCCCCAATCCATCTCCATATTTATTCCAGAATCGGAAAACTTTTTACGACGGTTTTCTATCTGCCTAAAAAGCCCTTGATGAAGATCGAAGCCTTCGGGAATCTCTAATAGATTCTTTATAATGGTTTCAAGCTCAGTTTTTGATAATTTAGTATCAATGTCTGAAACAAGGAGAGAATGCTCTTTTAAAGAGGAGAATCGCTCAATTTTTGGCATTTCTTGAAGTCGTTTTCTCGTATGTTCAAATGCCTTCGCGAATAACTGCTTTAGAGATTCCTCTTCAAGCTTAATTTCATGCTCAATAAATTGATTGACAAGAGTATAATCGCCTTTAAGCCTATCAATCACTCTGTGATGAAACCGTTTTTTTCCTCGTATATCTTGGTATCGGGAGGGGCTCGTAAATGCAGGCTCGTCTCCCTCGTTGTGGCCCCACTTTCTCTCGCCAATAAGATCAATGATAACATCTGAATGAAGATGCTGCTTAATCCAGTATGCAGTGTTAATAGCCGTTAAGACACCTACAAGATCGTCAGCATGTACGTGAAAGACTGGGATATCAAAAGTATGTGCAATATCCGTGCAATGTGTAACCGACTGAAACTCTTGAGGAGTGGCTGTAAATCCAATCCGATTGTTTATGACGACATGCAAAGTGCCAGAAACGTTATACGGCTTTAATTTGCTTAATTGAAATGACTCATATACAACACCTTGCCCAGAAAAAGCCGCATCTCCATGGAATATAATCGGCAGGATGCCTGCAGATGTTTTTTGATCAATTAATCCTCTTGAATATCCCTCAGCAACGGGAAAAATCGACTCAAGATGGCTTGGATTATCGAGAAGCTGAATCCGCAAAAGATGTCCATTTTTTTGGCTTATTCGAGTAAATCCCTTATGATATTTGACATCGCCAGCCCCTAAAAACCCCTCTTCCACTCCTTCAAATTCAAGGATGATTCTCTCAAGCGGCTTATGTAAAATATGATATAGTGCATTTACGCGGCCTCGGTGCGACATACCTAAAACGACTTCATCAAGCCTATCTGTCATAGCATGCTTAATGAGCTCTTCTAATATGACAATAGCCGTATCGCATCCTTCAATTGAGAATCGCTTTTGTCCTGTATATTTTGTGTGAAAAAAGTTTTCAAAGTATTCAACGCCAATCAGAAACTTCAAAGCTTCAACGATCTGATCCTCAGGAACAGATTGCTTAAGGAGAGAAAGAATCTGTTCCGAAGCAGCATATCCGGACGGAAGCTCAAGCTCTCCTGTTGAACCAAAAGAGAACGATCTCTCTGACTGATCGTATCTTTGATCTATTGATCGAAATTGACCTTTCTCTATAATCTCTTGATTTGACCCCTGAGAAATACCCTGAAGAGCCTCTAGATAACTCAGAGAGTCACTATGTATTTGTGTGTTAAAATCATTTTTTTTCATACTTCTATTTGACGCTTTGAAAAAAAATTCTTGCAACAGGAAAAGACGTGCAGTTGAATGTTTAAATCTTTTATATTCTTGATTCCATGAGGCAGTCACAAACATGAAGTCGATAAAAAGCGAAAGATTACGTAAATTAGAGGCAGAGCTCCAAGATATGGAGCAGTGGCTTACCCTTGGGCTCGTGCCAAAGAAGGATATTGATAAGCATCGAGAAGAGATGCGATCACTCCAATCAAGGATCGATGAAGAAAAAGAACGTCTTCAGTTCCTCAAAGAGGGCGGTGAAGGCGAAGAGTTTATCGTTCCAAAGCGAAATCAAGCGAAAGCGGGCTATAACGAAATGCCTACTATTCCCGATCTTGAGGCTCATGATTCAAGTTCAGGTCTAACAGATGCTGGTTTCGACATGGAGACTTATGTTTCTGAAGATAGTTCTTATGATGAAGAATCTGAGGAAGATCTCTACGGAAATGAAGGCGACGAGGAAGGGAAAGGAGAAGCCGACGAAGAGGAATCTGACGAAGAAGATGAATCCTACTTCAGTGAAAAAAATCGCTGGAGACGTGGTGGTATTGTAGATCCAGACGCTGACGAGTGGTAATACAATCAGCAATACAATCGGCAATACAAGTACAGACATAAGCCTGTATATACACATCCCATTTTGCACAAAGAAGTGCCCCTACTGTCACTTCTTTGTAGTTCTCGACAATGAGCTCTTAAAAGATGCCTTTTTAGAAGCGCTTCAGAAAGAGCTCGTTTCAATATCTCCGCATCTTTTAGGACGAAACTTAGTCTCAGTCTACTTTGGCGGTGGAACACCTTACCTGTTTGGGTACAAGCGTGTTCAAAAGCTTCTGAAGTCAATTAATGAATACATTTCGACAAGAAATTCAGAAATTACTCTCGAAGCAAACCCTGAGACAATGAATGAAACCAGTCTTCATGAATACTTAGAAGCAGGCATTAATCGATTAAGCATTGGTATTCAAAGCTTTAACGACACCGAATTAAAATATCTTGGAAGAACTCATTCGGCCAAAGATGCAATTGATGCCGTTCATACAGCCTCGCGTGTTGGCTTTGCCAATATGTCGATAGATTTAATGTATGAGATTCCCCATCAGACCCATTCAAGTTGGAATAATTCTCTTTCTCTATCGAAAGATCTCCCAATCCATCATATTTCCTTATACAACCTCACCATTGAACCAGGAACGGCTTTTTATAGAAGGCACGAGGAAATTATCTCAAGTATGCCAAATGATGAAGAAGGTTTGAAAATGTATCAGGCCGCACAAAGATCACTCTCTGAAAAGGGATTTGAGCAATATGAGATTTCGGCTTTTTCACTTCCAAACCATATCTCTCGCCATAATATCGGTTATTGGATTGGCCGCGAGTTTCTAGGCCTTGGACCTTCAGCTTTCAGCTTTTTTGCTGAAGATCGATTTTCAAACGTCTCAAATCTCCAAAGATATATAAAAGCGGTAGAGCAAGGAAATAGTCCCATTGATTTTCGGGAACAGATTTCTCAGGATGCTCGAAGACGCGAGCTCCTAGCCGTCGGCCTACGAGTATTTTCTGGGCTAGATATGTCGAGGTTTCAGTCGAGATGGGGCCACATAGATATAGACACCCACCTAGAAATAGAAAAACTCAAATCAGAAGAACTACTGATTCAAAACGGTGAAAGGCTCTATCTCACGACACTTGGACGTCAATTTTACGACGATATTGCAAGTCGTTTAATCTGATAACTTTTTATCTAATGCCGCTCCAGCAGCCGGATCGATTGGGAGAATTGCTTTTTTAGAGTTATCAAAACACCTGTATTTTTCAGAAGTACCTTGCATCCACTTCATGATAAAATAGGTGTGGTAGATGCGAGTATGCTCTTCATCGAACATATCCAAGACCCCGCGAAAAAGCTTCTGAAATCGTGTAAGTTTTTCTTCATTGCGGATTGTATCCTCTTCTCCATCTCGGGGTTTAGATACAGCTCTGGAACCACCAAGACCAATTATCATTATAGAAGATATAGCAAGTGTTCTGAGTTTGTTTGGAATAAATGTAATTGCATCTTTTAGCTTCGATAACCCTGATCGTAACCCCTCAGGAGTCCTCTTCCAAACAGTTTGTATTGAGTCGATTATCGGCTGCGCTATCGCTTCAACTTTGGTTTTAATATAGTCTAGAGGGCCACCAACAATTGGTATATGCTTAATATCGGGCAAGGATTGGTATAGAAGCGATGGAAAATCTGATTTTATATCAAGATCCTGAGCACAACCTGCAGACCTAATAATTTCAAGCACGAATCTGCCACAGTTTTGCCGAAGCATATTAAAGCGCATTCCAACGCCTACATTGGCTTCGTTTATGACAGTAAATGCTTTATCTGCCTGGTCTTTTGTCATTGGAATATAGGTTGTGTGATGCTGAAGGTTGATTCTTGGAAGTTGATAGTCTGGGATATTAATTTTGGTATTGCCAGTTGCCGCTAAACTACTTCCAAAACCACTATGTAAGGCTTCAAGCTCACTATTTTCAGGCATTGTTCCTGCCGAAAAGACCATCCCTTTATCATCAATGATTAAAGCATGGGCATGCTTTGCCGTAAATTTCTCAAAATTTTTCGCAAGTGACTTGAGAGCCTCGTTTTTGATTCCTGTATTCTCATGAGTCACGATTGGCTGAAGAATGTAAGGCTGGTCAGGGCCTGCACCAGCCTGAGTTCTTAATGTTTGGACAAGATCTGGCTTGAGCTGAGCGATTGGAAAATTTCGTATATCTTTCCAAGCAAACTTATCTTGAGGAATGAATCCTTGAGGGTGAGTAAAGGTCCATCCATCGAATTTATAAAAGGAGCCGTCCTTGTTTAACTCTACTGGAATCTGTTTTTTTACCTCTGATACAAAAGTCAATCGTCCTTCCTTCAAAATCAAAGCTTTTCCACCTTCGTTCTTAATGGTCATCTCATCGCCAAATAGCATGGAAGCACTATTCTTAAAGAGCTGGACTGTGAAAATAAGACCTGTTTTTACAAGGTACTCAACTGATTCCATATCAGTAGCAATGAGCGACGGGTCAAACTCAGTAGTTTTAAGCCATTTAATTGCAGCTTCTGCTTTCGATTGAGTATCGGTTTCGTTATTCTTTTGAGCAGTTTCAGCGATTGATTTTAACAAGGCAAGAACGCTCTCTTTTTCTTCTTTTGTAAGAGAGGATTTACCCTTCAAGATATCAGCTACCTGATTGAATGGACTTGCCGGTTCAGAAAATGACCTTTGCTGGCCCGAATGAACACCGATTGGAAGTGAAGCAGACATATATAATCTCAGATCCTACGCCTCATTCTAGCATAGAAATTTTTTTATTTCATTTGTACCAAAAGACAATTTTGCTTTATCACACAGTTTTGAAAGCGCAGGAATTTTTATGAAATTTGATATCCGTCTTTACAATGCTACTGTAGTTGGAGAAAATCCAGGTGGGACGTTTATGGCGGATGGAAACAAGTTACATGCAATTGAAGAGCACGTTGCTCAGTTGAAAAAGGAAGCATGCAGCCCTGAAACTGTCAATCCTCTTCTAAGAGAAGCATTAAAAGGTTTGATTGAGTACAGCAACGGGAAATCTCATTCGGAATCAAGCAACATCGATTTGAATCAGATCTCCCTAAAACCAACTGAAAAAGACCAGCTCATTGAAAAGATTGTACACATGTATAGCCATCTCTCCCACCACAACAGAATGGAACTTTCAACGCTCATTCATCACAAACTTTAAGAGGACAATCGCGCTACACCGATTGGCAGCATAACCTTTTTTGAGTTGAATACTGCATACGTCGTAAAGTTTTCTCTCATAAACTCTAGAAGATTATAGGTTTGGTAGACGTGTATTCGATCTTCGTCAAAGAGGTCGCGTATTCCATTGAATAACTTTTTAAAGCCTGTCAGCTTCGATTCATTTTGCAGAGTGTCTGGCATCCCATTCTTTGGTTCAGACACCGATTTTGATCCCCCTAAAAGTCCCACACATAATAGTGAAAGAGCCAAAGTTGATACTTTTTTAGGAATATAGAAAACGATATTCTCTAAGCCCACATAAAGATTCTTCATCCACCGCGGTGATTTTTCCCACAATTTTCCGATGGTTGAAAACAATGGAGCCGCCAGTTTATTGATTCTCTCTCTTAAACGAGAGAGCGGCTTCCCAATAAGAGGAATATGAGACAAGCTTGGCATACCACGGGCTAACATGGTAATAAGCGATTCCTTAATATTTGGCATGTACCCCGCTGAATGGAGGAGACCGAGCACAAATCGTGCACAGTTTTGCCGTCCCATATTAAACCGAATTCCTTCTCCTTCATTTGCTTCGTTAATATATTTGAAGGCTTTTTCGGCTTGCTCTTCCGTGATGGGAATATACGCTGTATGATGGGGAGTATTATTTTTTGTTAAAAGAAAGTCAGGAGCTGCAATTTTTGCATTGCTTGTTGCAGCTAATGCAAAAATAGGTCCATTGCTGAGTGCATGGAGCTCATCAGACTTAATCATCGTCCCTACGGAGTAGACCGATCCATCTTTTGCAAAGATCATGGCATGCCCATGCTTGCCGAAAAACCTGAAAATATTTTCAAAAAGTTGGATATTTGGCAGTTGAGTCTGCTGCGAAACTATTGGCTGGAGAATATATGTCTGGTCGCTTCTTGCTCCAGAAACTCTTCGAATTTCTTGAAGGACCTCTGGTTTGAGCCGAGCGATCGGAAAATTTCGTATATCCTGCCAATCAAACTTATCTTGAGGAATCAAACCAAGCGGATGGGTATACGACCATCCCTTTAGTTTGCAAAAAGAGCCATCAGGATTTTTTTCACAATCAATCTCTTTCTCGATATCAAGCACGTCTGTCCAAACGCCCGATTTGAGAATTTGGGCTCTACCACTTTCGCTTCGAATGTCCATAGGCTCCCCAACGAGAACATCCGCACTGTTTTTGTACATGCCAATTGTAAAAATAAGCCCTGTTTTAACAAGAAAACAAACAGCTTTTATATCTGTTGTGATCAAAGAAGGATCAAAATCAGTAGTTGTTAGCCATTTAGCGGCAGAATCTGCTGAAACTACAAGTTCATCTAACCCTAATTCTTTGGCTTGAAGGGACAGTGTTTTAAATGAAGCTCCTAGTGTAACTCTCTCTTCTTTGGAGCGCAAATCTGTTATTTGTTGAGTAAGAAATTGAAACTCATTTTTAAGAGCAGTTTCAGGCGTGCTTTTATCTTGCTTAGAACTTACCTGAATTGGACTTTCAAA
>CAZOAJ010000021.1:0-30334 GCA_964577935.1 uncultured bacterium
TTTTTTATCTACTTTGAAGATGTGTTTTGAGGGCTAATCAAGCGCAACTCGCGTTGATCGTATTTTTTGTATTTCTACCTTCGAAGAAATGTCTCCAGTTGAGAGAAAGCAAGCCTTATCCGAATTTCGAAGGCTCCTTGCGCCAAATGGTTTGATTATCCTGACTGTTGATTATCCGTTTGTTACACCAGAAGAGCTATTAAAATCGGCATATGAAGCAGGACTTGAGTCTGCTGGAGCTAAAGAGCTTGGAAAACCTTGTCAGGGATCAATCTCTTATGGAGGCCTTAGTGTGTACCGGGCTGTATTAAGAGCTATTCCACAATTTCCAGGTTAATATTTATTCTGAATGCTTTTTCTCGGGCCCAATTATATCTCATTTTGTTTCTATATTAATCAAATCTTTACCGTGCATTTATGAACTGCAAACCTTGAAACGGCACTATGATTATCCATTATTAAAGGAGATAATCATGTTTCACGGAGTCGGATCAAAACACGCATCACAGTCACAGTATGGCAAAGTAGCGCAAGATTCACATCCTTGTACTTCAGAGCATTTCGAGCAACAAACAGTCAGCATATCTCAACAAGACGGAAAAACCACCATAGTTGCCAAATCTCTTGTGGTTGATATTGTTCAAGATCCCGAGGCCGGACATAAAAAAAAGCATAAAGCAAAACATGGTCATCATGATGCATCAAGTGTGAAGGTTGCAAGCGTTGCTCAAAAAAGAAAATTTGATGGCGGTCAAGTCGTCGACAAAAGTATCGAGGATGATCAAGGTAGCGAAGCAAAAAAACAAAAAGTTCATTTATCGAACGGGTCCAAGATCAAGGATTCCAAAATCGCTGTTGATGAGCACGAAAAGCTCAGAACTCTTTCTTTTGATAAGAAGAGAGATAAAGCACTGGAAATTTGTCAGGAGTGGGGATGGAAATTTATAGGTTCATTAAGCTTCTTTAGTAAGCCTGGATATATGGTTCGTGGATTGTCATTTAAAAGTGAGCTTGAGGCTTCTAAAAACTGGGATAGCTTAATTAAAGTATTTGAAAATAATTTGAAGCTATTTCAAGCAGAGAGTTTCTCTGGTGAAACCAAAAAACTCGTTGATGAGCTTGAGCCAATGCTTAAGAAATTTAAAAAAGAATATGGTCCAAAAGCCTAAATAAAATTGTAATAGACACAAGAGCATCGAAGCTCCAATTTTTCGATGCTCTTGTTTTCGCTCGATTTCAATACGTACCTGCTGCTTACGCACTGTAAGCTATCTAAATTGCACTCCATAATTGCTTGATTTGTCTTGAGAAGGTACATTCTTGAGACATTATTAAGAGAGTTTCAAGCGTATGGATAGCATGACAGAACTGAATACCCCTTCTAATTCAATTATCATGGAGCAGCAAGAGCTCGATTTTGGCTTGACACTTGCTCCACAGCTCAAAGAAAATCTCCAAAAAATTGCTGCCACTATTCGAGGCCTTTCCATCGATGCGGTCCAAAAAGCTGATTCGGGACATCCAGGCCTTCCTCTCGGATGCGCAGAGTTTGGAGCATACCTTTATGGCGTTGCTCTCCGGCATAATCCAAAAGACCCGAATTGGTTGAATCGAGACCGCTTCATTCTTTCAGCAGGTCATGGATCAATGCTCCTTTACTCCTGTCTTCATCTCTCTGGGTTTGCTGTAAGTTTGGATGAAATCAAAAGCTTTAGACAGCTCCATTCGATCACTCCAGGACATCCTGAATCACATATCACTCCTGGTGTAGAAACAACTACAGGACCACTCGGACAAGGGCTTGCTAATGCTGTAGGAACAGCTCTTGGGCTCAAAATGCTGTCTGATCGATTCTCATCTGAGGCCTACCCGATTATCGATAGCAAGGTATATGTCCTTGCAGGTGATGGCTGCATTATGGAGGGGGTAACCTCTGAAGCCTCGTCTCTTGCCGGCCACTTAAATATCAATAACCTTGTTGTTTTCTATGACTCCAATCGAGTCTCGCTGGATGGGCCTCTTTCTGAATCCTGTTCAGAAGATACAAAACTTCGTTATCTCTCTTATGGATGGGATGTCTATGAAATTGATGGACATAACTTTGAAGAGATCCACGAGGTCTTTTACAAGATCAAAGCATGTCAAACAAGACCAGTTCTTGTTATTATGCATACAACAATCGGAAAAGGATCTCCAAATAAAGCTGGGACTTATAAAGTACATGGATCTCCTCTAGGGCCTGAAGAAGTTCGATTAACGAAAGCGGCTCTTGGAATTCCTCAAGAAGAATTCTATATACCTCAAAGCGTACAAGACTATTTTGCTGTGCATCTTAAGGAATGTTCTCAACTCGAAGATAAATGGAATTCGCTCGTTAAAAAATGGTCTCAGGCATATCCTGAAAAGAAAGCCCTCTTTGATCAAATGGCTTCGGATTCCCTCCCAAATGATTTTGAAGAGAAACTTGCAACCCTTGTTATCAAATCTCCTGTATCGGGAAGAAAAGCCTCCCAGGACGTATTGAACTTTATTGCGGATTCGATTCCAAAGCTTATTGGAGGATCGGCCGATCTTTCTTGCTCTGATTTGACCTTTCTCAAGAAGTTTCCCTTCATAAAGGCAAATGACTACTCAGGTAGAAATATTAAGTATGGTGTTCGTGAATTTGCCATGGCATGTATGGCTACAGGCCTTCGTGAAACGCAAATGTTTACCCCATTCATAGGGACTTTTCTAACCTTTTCAGACTATATGAGAAATGCGATCAGGCTTGCATCTTTGATGAGAGCCAAAGTGATTTATCAGTTTACCCATGACTCGGTCTTTTTAGGTGAAGATGGCCCCACTCATCAACCTATTGAACAGCTTTCAACACTCAGAGCTATTCCTCATTTGCATGTGATTCGACCAGCTGGAACCCATGAAGTCAAGCATGCATGGATCGCAGCTCTTACATATAAAGGGCCTACAGCATTAGTTCTTTCTCGACAAAACGTACTTGATATCGAAGGAACAAATGTATCCTACGCTGATGGCATGGGACGTGGAGGCTATGTTGTTAAACGAGAAAATAGCGCTCTAGGCGAAACTCTTCAGTACTGCCTTATTGCTACAGGATCCGAGCTTTCACTTGCATGCGATGTCGCCGTGGAACTTGAAAAGCGAGGAAAGCCAACGCGTGTTGTTTCCATGCCATGTACTGAGATATTCGATGCTCAATCAAAGCAGTATCAGGAAGAGACCTTAGGAAAAACAGCAAAACGCGTGAGCATTGAAGCCGCATCCGATATGTGCTGGTACAAATACATCGGGCTGGACGGCATAGCCATCTGTATGGAAGACTTTGGAGCCTCTGCTCCCTATGCAGATTTAACCCGTGAGTTTGGGTTCACTGTTGAGGCGATTTTAGATCGAATACTATAAGGATTGGGAATGAGTCTATTTCTCAAGGCCCTTAGAGGGGAGAACACATCAGGTGTTCCCCCCATATGGTGTATGCGACAGGCAGGAAGATACATGCATGCCTATCGAACACTTCGCAACCAATATTCCTTTGAATCTCTTTGTAAAACACCTGAGCTCATAGCAGAGGTTACTTTACAGCCTATAAGAAGGTTTGGTTTTGATGCGGCGATTATCTTTTCAGATATTCTCTTCCCACTAGAAGAACTTGGATGTCATGTCCATTTCCCAGATGAAGGTGGCCCCAAGGTTCATATTTCAGATTCTTTTTTGACATTTGATACTGTCTTTAATTCGGCACTCCCTTTTATGCAGCCAATTTATGAGGGGATAACCCTTGTTAAAGAGCAGCTTGAATGTCCCTTGATTGGATTTTCAGGGGGGCCTTGCACTCTTTTAGGATATGCTCTTGAGAGGGGAAGGGTAGAGAGTTTAAATGAGTGTAAAAAACTCATATATACAAACCAAAAATTGTTTGAGTATCTGCTTCAAAAAATTGAAGATATTGTTGTTCAGCACCTGTGTAATCAGATAAGCGCTGGATGTGATGTTATTCAGATATTCGATACCTGGGCCTCAAATCTTTCCTCCGGCCATTTTCATTCCTACTCGATTGTTCCACTCAAACGTATCGTTAACCGCGTTCGGAAATTTGCTGAAGAGGTGCCGATTATTCTCTTTTTGAGGGGAGCATCATGGAATGTTCAGTCTCTTGTACAAACCGGAGCAGATGCGTTTTCTATAGATCATATGGTAGATATTCTGAAGGTCCGTAGTGGGGTCGGAAGCTCTTACGCACTTCAAGGAAATCTTGATCCTGTAGCTCTTTTTTCGACTCCAGATATGTTAGAAAGTCATTTACGACTCCTTCTGGACAAAATGAGAAATGATCCTTCGTTTATTTTTGGACTCGGTCTCGGAGTCTTGCCAAAGACTCCCGAAGCCCATATGGAGCATATGGTTCGCTATGTTCGAAAATACTGCAGCTGATAAAACAACTATTGACATCCCCGCTTCACTCGAGAAAGAAATTTCCGTAGATTCGGATTTAATTCGTAAGTTAAATACCAATATTCCAAGGTACACAAGCTATCCAACAGCTCCTTCATGGAAGGAAATGTCTTCAGACATGATGAAGGATTATCTTCTCAGAAGAAATACTCAAGAGCCGATATCTCTGTATATCCATGTCCCGTTTTGTAATTCCATGTGTTTGTATTGTGGTTGTTCAGTGGTCTTAAATCGAAATCCGGATAAAGAAGAAAGATATGTTCAAGCGCTTCTGCAAGAAATTACGACCATCGCTCAATATATTCAAAAAGGGACTCTTGTTAATCAGATCCATTTTGGTGGAGGCACTCCAACAAAACTGACTACAAATCAACTTGAGCGCATATGTTCGGCGCTTTTTACGCAATTTTTAATCGCTCCCGATGCCGAAATATCGATTGAAGTCGACCCAAGAACCGTCGTAGCAGACAACGGTGAAAAGCTCTATGCACTCAAATCAATAGGGTTTAATCGGATTAGTTTTGGAGTTCAAGATACGAATGAAGACGTTCAAGAGGCTGTCAAGCGGCGGCAAACATGGGTAATGACACGAGAGACATTTCTCCGTGCAAGACAACTTGGCTTTTCGGGTATTAACATTGATTTGATCTACGGACTTCCTTTGCAAACGGTAACTTCCTTTTCTAAAACAGTTGAGCAGATCCTTTCTCTTTCACCTGATCGAGTTGCTCTTTTTTCTTACGCTAAAGTTCCTCATCTTAAACCACACCAAAATGCGATTCCAGATTCTCTTCTCCCCTCAACCGAAGAGAAGTTTGAAATATATAAAGCTGCAAGGAGTCGATTCATTAAAGAGAGATATACAGCCATAGGAATGGATCATTTTGCATCTGAAAACGACCCGTTAAGTATTCGATATAAGACAAAATCGCTTCTGCGCAACTTTCAAGGATATACTGTCTATTCAGGCGAGGATATGATCGGGCTTGGAGTGACATCTATCAGCTTCATCTCAAATGCCTACTTTCAAAATGTAAAAGATCTTGCAAAGTACCATGAAAAAGTTGAGCTGCTAGATATTCCCCTCGAACGGGGAATCGCCTTAGGAAGTGAGGACATCTTGAGGCGCTTCGTCATCAATCGATTGATGTGTGATTTTTCCTTGGATAAGAGGGACTTTCTTCACAGGTTCAAAATAGACTTTGATCAACACTTTTATCTCGAAAGAGAACGGTTGTCTTCTCACATTGAAGATGGCCTTGTAACTGAAAATGGGCAGTTCATTCATGTTACTCCAAAAGGTGAAATGTTTGTCAGGAACATAGCAGCCTGCTTTGACCAATACTTAGATTCAATGAAAACACGTCCCTATTCAAAAGCAATTTAAAACAGAAACCGCATGCATGATGATACTTGTGTTTATGATCTCCTCGTTTTAGGAGGAGGTATTTCTGGGCTCTCTTTTGCTTGGTATCTGAAGAAAAAACATCCCCATATCAAAATGAAGATTCTCGAGCAATCTGATACTCCTGGTGGTTGGATTAAGTCTTGGAAAAGTCCTTCAGGTCAGATGTATGAGCTTGGTCCAAGAAGCTTTAGAGCTTCAGCTCATAATGGTATTTTTCTCGATCTCATCCGTCAACTCTCCCTTGAAGATGATCTCATATATGCGTCTCCTCACGCAAAAAATAGATATATCTATTTAGAAAAAAAATTAACACCTCTTCCGAGATCTTTAGGGGATTTACTATTCTCAAAACTAGGCGTAGAGATTTGTAAAGCGATATTCAAGGATTTATTTTGCTTGCCTAAAGAACAAGCAGATGAATCGGTATATTCATTTGTGGCTCGTAGGTATGGCGATACGCTTGCCAACAGTGTGGCAGATTGTTTGATGACTGGGATTTTTGGGTGTAGTGCGAAAGATATTTCTTTTGAATGTGCATTCCCTGAGCTTTTTGAAAGGCAACGATACGGGTCTCTTATTGTTGGGTCATTGATAGATGCATATACGAGAAATAAAAAAAATGCGTTCCAGCCTGATAAGCCTTTTAAAAAAGGTATTGCCACTTTAAAGCATGGACTTACATCACTTACCGATGCTTTGGCAAGAGAACTTCATGAGGAACTTCAGGTTCATACCTCGGTTCAAGCGATTCAGGAGGGGAATCCGCATTCGATTGTGACGAATATGGGCGTATATAAAGCCAATAAAATTGTCTTAGCCCTACCAAGCTATGTTTTGGAGGAGATATTGGGATTGAAGAGAGTTTTGCGCTATACCTCATTATGCACTGTTTCTTTTGGATTTCGTGAGGATGGTGTTTTACCTGAAGGATTTGGTTTTCTATGTCCCACAACGTCTCATCCCGAGCTTTTAGGAGTTGTTTTTGATTCAGTGGTTTTTCCAGAGCAGTCTGTGCATTCAGGTAGTCGATGCACAGTTATGCTTGGGGGCGCAAAAGCTCCATTTATTACTGATTCAACTGATGAAAATATCATCCAAACTGCACTCAAGGTGCTTTCTGAGATTCTCATGATTCATCAGAAACCGTTTGAAACAAAAGTATCGAGAGCCAAAAGTGCTATCCCTCAGTTTTCAGTTGGCTTTAATGCGTACAGAAGCGATGTGTCATCACAGCTTGAAGCAAAAGGAATTCATTGTCTTGGCTCGTCATTTTCCGGCGTGTCTCTTTCAGACTGTGTTTTTGGGGCTTTCACCCTTTCTGAGAGAATTTTCGAGGGAATTTTCTAGAAGAGTAATCTCTTTAATTGCGTCAATTAATGATAGCCGATCATTTACATCAGAGTTTGCCATTTTGAGTAGAATCTTGATGAGTTCGCAATGGCGCTTATTTGGGGTTAGCGATTGACTCTTTTCAAGAAGTATGAGGTCTATTATCTGACTCAAATTGTTGATAAGGGCGTCACTTGGTCTTTGATGAGTTTGGTATAGGTCATAGAGTACCGTCATCCAGGGAAAAATCCCGTAAAGGCACGTAAGCAGAGTCAAGCTTATAGCATAGCTTTCCACTTTGAAGATATCAAAGGGGCACTCACCTCCCTTAAACCAGGGGGTCTTCAGGCATTCCATCGGAGTGTAAAATATGGACCCGTAAAACCCGAGACTCATTATGGAGGGAGGATTTTTTTCTTGAGGTTTCATCGAAAACCCATAGTCGATAATGCGAGCTTCTAATGAATTATTATGGGTTCTAAAAACGATATTTTCTCGCTTAAGGTCTCCATGGATGAATCCTAGTGAATGTATGTGTTGAAGCTGTTCAAACAGCTGACGCGTTATCTGCACTGCTTCAGAGCTGTGTAATTTACGGAAGTCAAGGTGGCCTAAATGACCCTCATATTTAATTTCGTAGGAAGAGACGCTTTTTCCTTTGAAGGCAAAAATAACCAATGGCGTCTTGCTGTTTTTTTCGATTTCCCCCTGTGTTGCTATCTCTTTTTCCCCATGTGCGGTTTTAAACACTTTACGTATAACTTCAAATGAGGGGGTAAGAATGTTATAGGAGCAAGCAATAGCAGTGGTGACCTTTTTTTCTCCTCCGACTAGAGGAGGATATTGTTTGAGAGTCTTGTGTATTTTAGAATTACAGTTAGCGAATACAATTTTTAAACTAGAGTTGAAGGTGAGCCCTAAAGGACGCTTGCTTTCTTCAGATGAGCATGTGTGGTAGATCTCCTTTAGATTTGGACCAAGGAGCTGTTTTTCGATGGAGATGGCTAAGTTGAGTATCAATTTTCCAGGATGCTCTAAGTTCCCTACCGGAGATTGCTTTATCTGATTCATTCGCAATTGTATTCTGATAGAGACCAAATCCCTAGAGGTCATATTCCGGCAAGGCTCATTTGTGTTGGTAGGGATAATGTATGTGCCAGAGGGGTCTACAGCTATGTTTGGAATTTCTGTCAAAAGAGCCGTTTTCATAAGGCAATAGGAGTTCTTATTAAAACTAAATATCCCATATTGGGCTTTCTTTTGATCTATCTGAAGGTTAAAAATCCTGTCGGGAATGTTTGAAGTCGAGCAAGCCTCGATTGCATCGCAAAGTTTATTAACCTCTTTCTGCTCTATATTCAGATCATTTTTACATGTAGCAAGCTGTGACGCTCTTGCCTTTCGTAAACAAGATTTCTCATCGATGAGCAATTGAATCTTCTTTGTTATTTCTGTTTGAAGGCTTGAGTTATTAAGTGACATATTTTCCATGCTGCCACAGAGAAGATCTTCGTCGGAGATAGGGGCCGTTTTTTTGTAGGTAAAAAAGGTAGTGATGAGCTCATCTAGCCTTTTTAGATGGCGATATGTACAGGAGTTTTTCAATAGAAAGTCAAAAAAAACCTTTTCTTGAAGATTGATTATGTTCTGTATGGAATCTTTCTGAGGTTCGTGAAGAATAAGAAGTTTGTCCTTTTCAACGACTGGAAAGTAGATGTTTGAACAAAATTCTAATTGATCAGCTGTTACGTTATTGATTGACATATTTGTATGTAAGTTAAGTTTTTTTGATTTAACAAAGCTTTAGTTGAATGAGAAAGTATAGCATATATCGAGTCATCAGTCACTAAGACGAAACTTAATATGATTTCAATACAGAGTTTGAATATAGACTTTCAATCTCGTAAAAAATAGGAGACAATCGTATCGTTTGGTCATGTAATCAAGTGAACCTTATGGGACGAATTTGATCACTCCAAGTTGAATACAAGATAGTGTGATCTTCTTCTGCATTACGATATGGTTATACACGATATGGTTATACACCATATGGTTATACTGGGTAATGAATAAAACTACTCCCGATTTGCATTTGGACTATAGGATTTGAATATGTTTGACAAGTTCACCAACAGAGCAAAACAGGTTATCAAGCTGGCCAAAAAAGAAGCTCAGCGGATGAATCATAACTATTTAGGTACCGAGCATATTCTTTTGGGCCTCCTCAAGCTTGGACAAGGGATAGCTGTCAACGTTTTACGCGGAATGTCAATCGATTATGAAACAGTACGACAAGAAGTCGAGCGTTTGGTCGGTTTTGGTCCTGAACTGCAACTGTACGGAGAGCCCGCATTAACCGGAAAAGTAAAAAAAGTTATTGAATACGCCAATGAAGAGGCAGCAACTCTTAATCACAACTATGTTGGTACCGAACATCTGCTCTTAGGTCTCTTGCGCCAAACGGATGGGGTTGCTGTTCAAGTCTTAGAAAACCTTAATGTAAACCTCAAAGATGTTCGAAAAGAAGTCCTTAAGGAGCTTGAGTCATTCAATTTACAGCTTCCGCCGAGTGCTACGAGTGCTAGTGCCTCTATGGGAGGTGCTGCAGGAGCCGGTGCCGGTAAGGGCCTTGATCGTGGTTTTTCCTCTACATCCGCATCCGGAGATAAACTAGCGGCTCTTAAAGCCTACGGACTTGATCTTACTGAGCTTGCAAAAGAAGGTAAGCTTGACCCTGTTATAGGCCGCAAGGAGGAAGTTGAGCGACTTATTTTAATTCTTTGCAGAAGGCGTAAAAACAACCCAGTTCTTGTTGGAGAAGCTGGCGTTGGAAAGACAGCCATAGTTGAAGGTCTTGCCCACGCAATTGTACGAGGAGAGGTTCCCGACATTCTCCGTAAGAAGAAATTGATTAGTTTAGACCTTGCTCTCATGATTGCGGGAACTAAATACAGAGGTCAGTTTGAAGAGCGAATCAAAGCTGCAATGGACGAGATTCGTAAAAATGGAAATGTTCTTCTTTTCATAGATGAGCTTCATACGATAGTTGGAGCAGGTGCGGCAGAAGGCGCAATAGATGCTTCAAATATTTTAAAACCGGCCCTTTCACGTGGCGAAATTCAATGTATTGGTGCGACAACCGTTGATGAGTACCGAAAGCATATCGAGAAAGATACTGCCCTTGAAAGACGATTTCAGAAGATTATAGTTCAGCCTCCTTCAGTTCAAGATACGATTTCGATTCTTGAAGGGTTGAAAGGCAAGTATGAAGAGCACCATAAGTGCCACTATACAAAGGCTGCAATCGAATCAGCTGCAATACTCGCAGATCGTTATGTCTATGGCCGGTTCTTACCCGATAAAGCAATTGATCTCTTGGATGAAGCAGGCTCTATGATGCGTATCTCTATGATGCATCAACCTCTTGATATAAGTAAGTTTGAGCAAGAGATAGAAGAGACACGTATTGCCAAAGAAGAGTCAATTAGTAAGCAGGAGTACGAAAAGGCTGCAAAACTTCGCGATAAAGAGAAGTCATTGCGTGAAAGACTCCAACAGGTTCGCACTGAGTGGGAATCAAATAAAGAAGAGCATGAGGTTGCTGTTGATGATGAGGAAGTTGCCTCAGTAGTCGCCAAGCAGACAGGCATCCCTATTTATCGATTGACTCAAGGTGAGTCACAAAAGATATTGAAGCTCGAAGAGCATATTCGGACCAATATTATTGGCCAAGATGAAGCGGTTAATGTTGTATCACGAGCCATTCGGAGAAGTAGAGCCGACATAAAGGATCCAAACCGACCTATCGGAGCTTTTCTTTTCTTAGGCCCTACGGGCGTTGGAAAAACTCTTTTAGCAAAACAGCTCGCAATCAATATGTTTGGTGGTGAAGACGCCCTTATCCAAGTTGATATGTCAGAATATATGGAGAAGTTTGCTGTATCTCGTCTTACAGGCTCTCCTCCTGGATATGTTGGATATGAGGAAGGCGGCCAGCTCAGCGAACGAGTGCGTCAGCGTCCCTATTCAGTTGTGCTTTTTGACGAAGTTGAAAAAGCGCATCCCGATGTGATGGATATTCTTCTCCAAATTCTAGAGGAAGGGAAGCTCACAGATTCATTTGGTAGAAAGATTGATTTTCGTAATACGATTATCATCATGACATCGAACTTGGGTGCAGATCTCATCAAAAAAAGTACCGAGATTGGATTTGGTGTGAAAGAAGGGCTCCCTGATTACTCGATTATCCGAGAAAAGATTGAGGGTGCCGTTAAAAAACACTTTAAACCTGAGTTTTTGAATCGGCTTACCGATCTCGTGATTTTCCATCCCCTTACAAAAGAGGCTCTTGCTGATATTGTAAATCTGGAGATGAAGAAACTCTCTGATCGACTGCATCGAAAGGAAATCACCATAACTCTTTCAGAGGCTGCCAAAGGCTTCTTAGTCGAAAAAGGATATCAACCGGAAATGGGTGCTCGGCCTTTACGTAGAACTATTGAGCAGTACGTAGAAGATCCTCTTTCAGAAATTATCTTGAAGCACCCCGATCAAAAATGGAGTTGTGAGATCGAAGTTTCCGATGGAAAGCTAGATTTTAAAACCACTGATGAAGTTGTTATTCAGCCAACAGAAGTAAGTGTTCAGCCTACATCTGTAAAGTCGGATTCATAAAGGTATCGGTTTTAAACCTATGCGTTAAAATGTATAAGGTCTTTTTTGATGTAATCGTGAGATTTTCTTAAAAGACCTTATATGGTGGCCCTTTTTTTCTCACACAAGTCAATCTTGATTCAAAATTATTTCTCTAGGCATTGCCTTGGAGGGATAAGACTCCTTGGCCTATCTTAGACACAATATCTATACTCTTAGGTGCAAAAATGGGGATATTTTGTTTGATGCAAAAAAGGTTGCCTTCGGATGATTTCCAGAAGGATTCCTGGGAGGAAGCGCAAACATAATTTTGAAATATAGAGACTACAACAGCCTCAAAAATCTTATCAAATAGCGTATGAGTGATAATTGTTGAATTTGTAAAAAGTTTTATTATTATATCAATTTCATAATCGTTGGTATTTATTTCTGAGATGATTTTAAGAATCTTTTCAGCTGCCTCCTTTCGTTCTTGTTCCACTGTTTGATTATAGACAATGCTTGGATCGTTAAACATCTTCTTAAACATGAAAACATGGTCTATAAATATTCTTTCTTGAGGGGCTCGTGTCTGGATGCCTATGAATTCTAGAAGGTGCTCTCGAAACTCTGGAAAGAGTGTCAGGTCCTCTATTTGAAACTCATTTTTCGCAAAACTAGAGCATTGTGGATCTTGTAGTGCTCTCTGGTAGAGTTCAGTTGAAATTATTCTGTATATGTCTTTTTTAAGATTAAGTTTGGATTCTTGCAGGCTCTTACTCTTGATGACAGATTGCTTGGTTTCTTGAGGATTTTTTAAATAAAATTTCAAGAAATAGCGGGATATATTGAGTTCTTGAGTTGATATTGATGGAAGAAGGGATGCAAGCTTTGCCTGAAATAATCTTTTTATTGAATCGGATGGAAGTCCGTTTAAAGCCTCCAGAGTTTTTTGTAGGCTAGTATCAAGGAGTTTAGTGAGTGGGGATGAATCTTGCTTGAGCGATGCAAAATTTTCCATATTTTGATGTGAAAAAAATACGGGGAAATCTTTAGTAATAAGTCTTTGCAGTGCTTCTAAATTAATCGATTTCAATTCTTTGTTGCTGTCTTGTTTCTTGTCCTCGACTGCTACATTCGTCTGTAGTTGCAGTGAGCCAATCCTTAATTTGTCGAATATTCCCGACAGCCTTTTTTTTGGCTCAGGCGTGTTTTTGGATGCCTTTTTGTTTGAAGGCTGAAGAGAATAATTTTCTGCGGATTCATCACTTGGATAGTAAAGCTTTTCATCCTTTGGGGTGCGAAAAGCGGCAAATAATGACATTTTGAGCCTCTCGAAATATATAAACTGTCTGTATATCTAATCATTGAGCATGATATTCAAATGTATCTAGCCAATCGTATGTATCTAGCCAATCGTACTCAGAGTCATGAGAATGTTCGGTATCGATACATAAAGGAACTGTAGGTCAACGCTCGTCAAAGGTGTGCAGGACTTCTGCAATACTTGATGCAGTAAGAAGTTGTTTTCGAAGCTCATCATCTCTAATAGCTAGTGTAAGAGAGGAAAGGATTTGAAGATACTCTGTCTGTTTATCATCAGGCCCTCCGATAAGAAAAATGATCCGTACCGGTGTTGAGTCGATCGAGTGCCAATCAATGCCTTTTTTGCAAATTCCTATGCATATAAAGAATGAGTTAAAACATGAGAGTTTGGCATGAGGAACGGCCACCCCGAGCCCTACACCCGTTGAAACGAGATTTTCACGGTCAATTACCGCTTTCAGAAACTGATCAGCATGTTCTGGATCAAGCTGGTCGGATACATGCCGGACCAGCCTGGTTAGAGCTTCTTTTTTTTGAGAAGCCTCCAGAAAACAGATCAACCGTTCATTAATATATTCACGAACTCTCATCAATCGTTGCCTTATGCAAGTAGGGCAACAACACATCCTGCACTTAGCTCAATAGAGAGTCAAGTTTAAATAGAAGATGTATAAAAAATGTTGTCCTACATAACAAGAGATCAGGAATTCCAATTAAGAAATTATTTATTTCATATTGGATGATTTTTCAGACCTTTTTCCTGTTCTCCCTGGGTAGCTCAATTTACGCCTGTGTGTCCAAATCCTCCGCTTCCTCTTTGTGTGAGGGAAAGCTCATCACTGAGAAGGAATTCTGCTTGAAGAACAGGTGCTACAACTAATTGTGCTATTCGCATTCCCGGTTCAATAATAAAGAGTTCATTTCCATGATTAATAAGGATAACTTGCACTTCGCCCCTGTAATCACTATCAATGGTTCCAGGAGTATTGACAATAGAAATCCCATGTTTACTCGCAAGCCCGCTTCGAGGGCGTACTTGAATTTCAAAGCCCAATGGGATTTCAAAACTTAAGCCTGTAGGTATTTTTGCAATGGCTCCAGGGGGTATTTCAACAGGGGTGTCGATGCAGGCGCGAACGTCGCATCCAGCAGCCCCAGATGTGGCGTATTGGGGTAAATATTCAGGTTTTTTTGAACGTACACGTATTTGGAGTGGAGTATGAGTTAAAAACATTAATCGCCTCGCCCTTTTCTGAGAGTTATTCCGGTATGGATTGTTGATAGAATTTGACTCAATCTTTGTCGTAGAGCATGCCGGTCTACGATGGCATCGATCATGCCATGTTCGAGTAGAAATTCAGATTGTTGAGCTCCTGGGGGAAGCGGTCTGCCGAGAATTTGTTCAATAACTCTCGGGCCGGCAAAGCAAATTAATGCCTTAGGTTCTGCAATAATGATATCTCCAAGAGATGCAAAAGATGCAGTAACCCCTCCGGTCGTTGGATTTGTTAGAATCGAAATGTAGGGTATTTTGGCTTCTCTTAACTGTGCAAGGGCTCCTGATGTTTTTGCCATTTGCATAAGAGAGAGGGTTGATTCCTGCATTCGTGCTCCCCCCGAAGTGGAAACAATCACAGGTGGAATTTGGTGAAGGAGAGAATACTCGAAAAGACGAGTAATTTTTTCTCCCACAACAGACCCCATAGATCCTCCCATGAAATTAAAGTCGAAGACTCCAAGAGCAAGTGGTAGGTCATCAAGAGTTGCAATACCTGTTGTGACAGCGTCGGTATTTCCTGATTTTAACTGTGCCGATTTGAGTCGGGCAGCATAGGCTTCAGTATCGATAAATTTCAAAGGATCCACAGATGATACTTCTGCAGAGAGCTCTTGAAATGATCCATCGTCGGTTAATAACTTGATTCTATCTACAAGAGATAATCGATAGTGGTAGCTGCATTTTGGGCAGCAGTTCAAGTTCTTTTCTAACTCATTCGAATGAATTAGCTCAGAACAATTTGTGCATTTTACCCAACCTGAAAAACCATCTTTCTTCGTTGCCGATATTTTGATTTTCGGCTTACTTCTCCCAAAGAGGCCCATCATATCTTAACAATCCTTAGTAGTTACTTTGATATTATCTATCTTCTATTGATTTCGACAACCGCACGTTTTTGTTAGCGTGAAAAATAGGAAAAGGAGTAACAAAGAGTAGAAGTTATGATTAAATTTGTGCCCCGGCTTAAGGAGGACATGACATGTCTCTAGAAAACGCAAAGCAGAACCTCAAAGAGTTCGGAAAAGAGCTAGGTCTTGAAGACCTCGAATTCGATGAGAACAATACGTGTATCTTGGGTATTGATGACGAGTATTCTCTTCATATTACGTATGAACCCAATTCTAAAAAGCTGTATCTTTATTCTCCATTAATCGATGGTCTTCCAAAAGATGAGAAAATTAAGCTCCGTCTTTATGAAGCTCTTCTCGAAGGATCGCTCCTTGGAGGACAAATGGCTGGCGGCGGCTGCGGAGTCGCGGTTAATGAAGAATTGATTCTTGTTCATTCAACAGTTGATATGGAACATGCTCTCTCAAACTCGTTGAGAAACTATGCTCCAGTTTTTGTTGAAATGGTTGAAAAATGGCGTAAAAAGTGCCAAGAAATTTCAGAAGGCCGTACAGATTCTAGCAAGTCTGCAGCACCTACCTCTATAGCTCCAGGACCGATGGCGGGACAGCGTACTGGTCCAGGTCAAGGCTTTATCAAGATTTAAAGTCTTAACAAGCACGAGCACAAGCGCCGGAATAAGATAAACTCTTCTTCCGGCTTTCTTTTTTATTTTCTTATGATCCGATTTGAGCTGCTAGGAAGCGCTCTTCAACATTATACCAGTTCACAATAGACCAAATAGATTTTACGTAGTCTGCGCGGACGTTCTCATATTGAAGATAGTAGGCATGTTCCCACACATCAATGCCTAAAAGTGGAACAAGCCCTTTTGTGCTTAAGGGATCTTGATTATCACAAGTTGCAATCTCTAGACGTTTTTTGGGAGCATTAAATCCGAGCCATCCCCATCCTGAGCCTTGAATAGCTACGGACTTTGCGCTTAGCTGCTCTTTAAATTGATCGACAGAACCAAATTCCATTTCAATAGCTTTTTTGAGCGACCCTTCTGGAAGTTGTCCACCACCTTCTGCAATCGGCATCAAATTTGTCCAAAAAATAGAATGATTGACATGGCCTCCGCCGTTGAACTTAATCGCCTGCTGAAGAGCAATCATTTGACCAAGATTTTGTTGATCATTTGCTGTCGCATATTGTTCTAATGCTTTGTTAAGATTAGCTACATAGGCAGCGTGGTGTTTTTTGTAGTGCAATTCCATGATTTTTGCTGAGATTGCGGGCTGAAGAGCTCCGAAATCATAGGGCAAATCTGCTTGTACATAGGGTTTAAACATAAAAGCTCCTGAAGTTTTTGTAATGTTACAGGTCCAATTGCTGTGACCTGTATATCTTTTGGTATAGGTGTACTGTGCCTGAAAAATGCTTCAACTGTCGAGGGACTTGTAAACAGATACTCGGAAACTTCCTTGGGAATTATAGGACAATGTTTGTATTCGATTAATGAATAGGCACATTCGTCAAAAAAAATAATCTGTTCCTGTTGAAGTGCTTTGTTTAAAAAGTTTCGAGAAAGCGATGAACGAGGCCAGTAGATGGAACGTGGTTTCTGTTCGCGAATAAGCCTCAACAGACCTTCCTGATTTTCCTCTTCGGCAGTGTAAATTATGTTTTCTGGAAAATGCTCTCGGATTGTTTTTGTAGTAGCACATCCAACGCTATAAAAATTACCTTGAAATTGCACGCTGTTATGTACAAGCGCAGATTTAAACAACCTAAGAGCAGGTTTGCTTGAGATGAGGACATTTTCACATTGCTCAAGGCCATCAAGAAGGATAGGAAGCGGCTCAATTTGGATAAGAGGAATATGGATCCACTCAACTTCATCTCGATCGCTCAGCGGTTCAGGACCAAAAATGGCTATTTGTCTTTTTGTCGACGTCTTGAATCGATGCATGAAAAAAGATCCTCTAATTCCTTATCATCTTCTCGGGCAATAAGAGCAAGCTGCCCCTGAAGTGGTGCAGGAGGGGTATCAAGATATATTCTATTTAAATGAGTGAGCTTGAGGCGAATAAGAGCTGCTTCAGCTACCACAAGTGCACAAACCTTGTTCTCTTGTAAAAGCTGTAAACGCTCGTGAATTGGACCTCGTATATCGACATGAACTACATCAGAACGAAGTTCTTCCAAGGCGATTCTTCGCCTCAGAGAGCAACTTCCTATACGGGGATTTATCGGCAGAGATGAGAGGCTATGCCCATCAGGCATTACAAGTGCATCCCTTGGATCAACACCTTCAGTGATACAGATAATTTTTAAGCCTTTTTGTAGGTGATCTGGCAGATCTTTTGCTGAATGTATTGAGAGGCGAGCTTTTCCTTCAAGCTGGAGGAGATCAATCTCTTGGGTAAAAAAATCACTCTTTTCGACATCGATAAGAGGTGTTTTGAGATCAATATCTCCAGTCGTTTTAAGGTACGTGACGTCAAATTCAATATCGCTAAAATGAGTTCGTATTTCTGAAAGAACTTCCTGCACTTGTACGCGAGAAAGAGGGGAGGTCCTGGCCGCTACAGTAATGATCATTTCATATTCCTTATCGAACTTCTAATAAAGCGGTATCGACCCATTCAATCGGAATGAGTTCTATTGAGGATGTGATATTCTTTTTTAATGTCGCCATATTTTGTTTTGGGATAATAGCTCGTGTAAACCCTAGATGAAGCGCCTCTTTAAGTCGTGCCTCGATCCTCCGTACCGCTCGAACTTCCCCTCCCAGACCGACTTCTCCAACTACTATTGTTTTTTGGTCGAGAGGTTTATTGGTAAAGGATGAAGTAATTGCCAGAAGCAAGCCTAAATCAAGAGCCGGTTCAGTAATTTTTAGTCCGCCTGTAATTGAGGCAAATACATCACATTGGCCAAGACGTATTTGACACCGTTTTTCTATAACTGCAAGAAGAAGCGCTAGTCGATTTTGATCAACTCCGGTAGATCGTCTCGAAGGGGTGGCAAAGAACGTGTCTGTTACGAGCGCTTGAGCTTCGATTAATAAAGGTCTTGATCCCTCGAGAGTTGGAATAATAATCGATCCTGGAGATCCGATACTGCGTGTCTCTAAGAAGAGTTGGGATGGGTTAACGACTTCTTCAAGCCCTGCTTCGGCCATCTGAAAGACTGCAATTTCATCAGTTGGGCCAAATCGATTTTTCATTACGCGCAAAATGCGTAGATGGAGATGTCGATCGCCTTCAAAATAGAGGACTGTATCGACTAAGTGTTCTAGGATTCGAGGTCCTGCAATTTCCCCTGATTTCGTAACATGGCCAACAAGAAGGGTGGCAATGTTCAAGTTCTTTGCGGTTTGCATGAGGGATGCTGCACACTCACGTACCTGTGTAACAGATCCTGGTGAACTTTGGATATCTCCTCGATATATAACTTGAATAGAGTCAATGATTGTCAGTAATGGTTTGATCTCGTCCATGAGAGCTGCAATCTTCGTATACTCTGTTTCACTCGTAAAGAGTATTTCCTGACTTGTTATCTTGAGCCTACGAGAGCGAAGAGCTACTTGTTCTAAAGATTCTTCACCACAAATGTAGAGAACTTGCCCCTTCTTGGAAACTTGATGAGCAACTTGAAGAGCGAGAGTCGATTTGCCAATCCCTGGGTCGCCTCCAATCAAGGTAAGAGAACCTGGAACAAAGCCCGATCCTAAGGCGCGGTCGACTTCTTGAAGCCCGGTTGTGAATCGTTCTGCTTTCTGTTCGCGAATCTCGTTCAATCGAACGGGCTTTGATGGATTTGTGTTTGGTAAAAGAGGCCTAGGAGTTTTAACTACTGTTTCAACCTCTTCCTCCATTGTATTCCATGTTTGACAAAGACCGCACTGGCCAGTCCAACGAGATTGTCTATTGCCACAGCTTGTGCAAATCCAAACGCTTTTGATTTTCATAGTTTCAATTCATTAAGAGTAATAGAACCACAGGTTATGCTTGAAAAAGCTTTTTCGGCTGCCATCTGTTCGGCAATTTTTTTCGATCGACCCTTGCCTCGGCCTATTTCTTTTTCATTGATAAAGACACCGGATTCAAAAATTTTCTGATGAGGAGTCCCTTCCTCACTGATGAGGCGATAAATCGGAGCCGCTATTTTGTTTTGGGCGCAGATATCTTGGAGATTGGCTTTCCAGTTCATTTCTGAAGAGTTTATAAGGTTTTCAAGATCTTCAGAAATCAATGGAATAATGAAATTTTCAGCTATTTCAAGACCCCCATCGATATAGATTGCTCCAATAATAGCTTCAAATAAATGTGCTTGATTGGATTCTTCCGAGCGTCCGGATTGAATAATCTCCCCACGGCCAAGAAGCATAAATTCAAAAAGATGAAGCTTACGCATAAAACAGGCGCAGGCAGTCTTTGAAACTATATGAGCCTTTTTCTTTGTCAGGCTGCCTTCACTGTCATGCGGATATTGAGAAAACAGGAATTTTGAAACGACTATGTTTAAAACAGAGTCTCCAAGAAACTCAAGGCGTTCATTATCATAGGCGATATCTTTACACTCATTTTTAAAGGAAGGGTGTACGAAAGCTTCAATAAGAACATTTTTCTTATTAAAGGAGTAGCGAAGCCGTTCTTCAATGGCTGGGAGTATTTCTTTCAGTTTATTTAGGTGCATATTCTTTCCATTAAGTACAATCTCTTCGTCAGACATCCTGGCTTAAAAATTGGTTTTAAGGACACTGCCTTTTTTGAATGTGCCGCGTCTTTAGCGAGCATGAGTCTATATCAGAAAATTGCCAATGTATTTTCTGACATACAGTTTGTGTGCATGGTGAAAATAATCTTTTGTGTATAAAGCCTAGAACCACAGCGTGTATATAATCTTGGATGTAGAGTATACTGATCATCCAATTTCTTCTGCTAACAGGCTTTAACGCTGAGAAAAAAGTAAAATAGTTATGTTGATTGCACTATCGAAAGATCAAAATGCATTTTTTGAAAAAAATGGATATTTAGAGTTAGAGGGTTTTTTCTCGCCTCGATCAATTGAAATGGTGCGAAAAAAGCTACTGCATTTTTTCCATGGAGCTAAATGGGATAAAGCGGCTTTTACGAAAACACTATTTGAAACAGGTCACGGGATCTATATCAAAGAAAAAGAGATGCAGAAGAGCCTTTCTTTCACAAGGCTTGCAGCAATCGCTTCATCACTTGCCTATCAACCAACTGTTCGATATGTAAGCGATCAATTATGCGCTCAGCCCTTTATGTTGGGAGAATCGCCTCTCCAGGAAGCAAACTCTGTAAAAGGGGCCCTTATTGGCTGTTTTATTTCTTTAGGTTCTCTTGAAATCGAAGAAAGTGAAACAACGCTCTCAAAAGGATCTGTCATTTTTTATAGAATAAATGGGCCTGTTCCGGAAGCTCTTCAAACGTATGCGAATACTGCATTTTGGTTTATTCTCTTTGGAGGGATGAACCTTCAGTATCTTTATAATGAAAAAGATTTCCATACCCATGATTTGAAAAAATTAGGATATGTATTTGGTGATTCATTGAAGCAAAAAACGCATCCAATTCTCTATCCATGAAATCACGGATCCTTTCGATTCAAGATAGTGGGCCTCTTCAGGCGAGTCTGGCAATGCAGCCTGATTTTAAACTACTCGAAAATGGAGAGGTTCCGGCCCTTCGATTTTATGAGTGGTCTCAACCCTCTCTTTCATTTGGTATTCTCAACCGAGAGGGAGGGCTTAAGGAAGTCGATTTAATAAAGAATGGCATTCCCTGGGTATATCGACCTACGGGAGGTTCTGTGCTTCTTCATGGACATGACCTTTCTTTCTCGCTCTTTATCCCGGATCCTCATTTTTTGGGCACAGCGGGCAGCTCCTATTTGTTGATCAACAACATGGTTTTAGAAGCTTTAGCCACAGCTTTTGATATCGATAGAGAGAGGCTTGAATGCTTTCAATCAGGCGTTCGCTCCTCACGAGGCGTTTCGGCGTATTGCATGGCGGAATCCTCTCTGTATGACCCTCTCCTTGATGGTAAGAAAGTTGGGGGGTCGGCTCAAAGAAGAACTAAAAAAGCGTTTTTGCATCAAGGTTCGTTATTTATACGCGAACCAGCCTGGGAATCATTTGCGCCTGTTCTTCCCGATGATATTCTTCTTAAGATGCAAAACACGACAACATCGTTTAACGATATACTAGAACTTGATAAGAAGCTTTTAAAATTCAAAAAATTACTAGCAAACTCGTTTCAGAAGTGTCTCTTTGATCCTAATACAATTTCCATAAAGCTATGTAATAATTGATTTTATCATCAATCTAGATGGTTTGAGTCTAATGCTGTAGAATCCTTCACCTTAACTGCGGTGAGTATGTACCCACTTGTCTTTTTATCTCTTTAGACATAGCTCTGAATCGGATAAGAGGAGTTAAATTTTTATACTCCCGATTCACTTGGAGCAGCTAAAAGGCAGCTCTGTAAATATCCTAGGACTTGTTGAAGCGGCTTCTCGATGAATTGAACGCTATTAGATGAAGGGAATTTGAGTTTGAGAATGGTTGAAGCAATTGTTGGTTTTGCCTCACACAAATAGAACTGGACATCCAAAGTTGCGAGCCGATGCGAAAATCGTTCAAGGGCATGAAGGCCGCTTGCATCGATGAGGGGAACGGATCGTAGTCTTAAAATAATTGCTTGAGGCTTCTTAGGGACCCTTTCATAAAGTTCATTAAGAAGGTCTGATACTGCAAAGAAGAATGGTCCTTCGATTTCAAATACTTGAATCGAATCAGGGATATTTTCGGGGAGTTCTTGGAGTGTTCTTTCTTCATACGAAAATGAAGGCTGCTCTTCTTCTTTTTCAAGCAGAGACCAGATCCTGCCGCTTGTTGAATCGCTCATTTTTTTGATAAACATAATCAACGATAAAAGAACGCCCACTTGAACTGCAGCTGTTAAGTCTACGCATACAGTCACTAAAAAGGTCAAAATCATCACAAGGGAGTCAGATTTTGGGCCTTTGCAAATGCTCTTAACATGGTTGATCTCAAGCATATTCCATGCAACAAATATAAGCACTGCTGAAAGTCCTGCAAGAGGCATAAGGCTTGCTATAGGTGCTAAAAGAACCATTAATAGGAAAAGTGTAACGGCATGGATCATTCCTGAAATAGGCGATTTCGCTTGCATTTGGATGTTTGCTGTCGTTCTTGCGATAGCTCCAGTTGCAGGAATTCCGCCAAAGAGGACAGAACCAAAATTTCCTACACCTTGTGCTACAAGCTCGCAGTTAGATAGGTGTCTTGTGCCTGTTAAGCTGTCGGCTATCACACAGGAAAGAAGTGATTCAATCGCGCCGAGCAATGCAATAGAAACGCCATCGGGAAAGGTTTTTCGGATAAGTTCAAATGATAAGTTTGGCCATGAGGGTTGAGGCAAACAAGAGGGAATAGTGCCGAATTTGGAATAGATCGTCTCAAGAGGTAAGTTCAATAACCAAACTAGAGTTGTGGCAAGAATAAGAGCTATAATGGGCGCCGGAATTTTTTTAGAGTACTGTCGAATTCTGATGATGGCATATAGCGTGATAGAGGCAATAAAAAATGTAATCCAATCAAAGGTTGAATAGGCATTGGCATATTGGTGGAGTCTATCTATTGGATCTGAAGCAGGAGAGGGGATGGTAAGCCCGCAGAAATCCTTTATTTGATTGATAATGATGACAGTTCCTATCCCCACAGTAAATCCTACAATTACCGGATGAGGAATAAAACGTATCAGTATCCCACAGCGGAATAGCCCGAAGAGCATGAGAAGAATACTTGCTGTGAAAGTTGCTGTGGCAAGGCCTTCATAGCCATGTTTTTGCACGATGGTGAAAAGTAGAATCACATAAGCACCGGTTGGCCCGCCAATTTGAAAGCGAGAGCCTCCGAGAAGAGATATGATGAATCCTGCAATAATTGCTGTATATATTCCTCGTTCGGGATCAACTCCTGAGCCTATTGCAAAGGCCATGGCAAGAGGAAGAGCAATGACGCCAACAGTCATTCCTGCGATAAGATCTGACGAAAAGTCCGATCGAGAGTATCCCTCGAGGATTGAAGTTATCGATTTGGGGATAAAAGAGGCAAATTTAGGGTGCAGTATAAGTGAACGGTAAATACGTTCTTTCAGCCTGCCCAAGAATGAATTTTGACTCGATTGCTGAGAATTATCCATGGCTTAATATCCAACCATAATTTGCAGATTTTTGATCTCCTTCTGAGCAATAACTACGATAGCTTGCGCAGGGGCAAATCTCAAAATGCAAGCTCATAATACAGTATGAGGTATATTAATTGATACTTCATTATAGCGTTGGCTTCAGGACCATCGAGCGGTATAGCTTGCAAAAAGGATCAATGTGCTGTTGATTTGGAGATACCTAAATGAAGTGAAAGGAGTTTTGCAAAGCAAAAAATAAACTTGAAAGAGAGTT
This sequence comes from uncultured bacterium, assembly GCA_964577935.1. Classification (GTDB taxonomy): domain Bacteria; phylum Chlamydiota; class Chlamydiia; order Chlamydiales; family FEN-1388; genus JABDGV01. Next base: position 23,802 of record CAZOAJ010000021.1, read on the forward strand.
TGGGCACTTTTCATAAAAATAAAATTCCCTTGATTGAGGGAAAGAAGTTGCTATGATAGGATCCGTCCTCGAATTTTCGGAATAAAAACATGTTTTCCTTTTTTCGCCGCTATCAACGATTTTTCTTTGTTATTATCACAGTTGTGATTGTCATCTCCTTTTCATTTTTTGGGACCTATTCAACCCTCTCAACGAATCCTGAAGATAATTCTGTGGTTTTTGTGGGCGTGGATGGTTCAAAAGTTCACAGGAAACAATTCACAGATTATTTACAGTTTCTCTCTGTTGAAGCTCAGGATTTATACGGGGCAAAGTCAGCAAGATTTAATCCAGCGAACGACGGCTACTTTACAAAAGATATAATTGAAAGTGGTGTAGGGTCGATAATTTGGAGAAAAATCAATGACAATGAAGCTCTTGATGCATCTATTCTAGCTGAGAAGGGTTTTGTTTCATTTAGTCATCCTCAGTATCCATTTATTGGTGTAGAGAGTGTTTGGGCCTATTTTGCTCCAAACATTGCTACCTCGTTCAATAAATACAAGGAGATGTCTTCATCCAAGGCTCCAAATTATCCAGAACTATTTGATGCCAAAATCGAGCTTTATGCTGCTCAAAGGCAATTTCCTCCACAATTAATTAAACAGGTTCTTCAGTATCAGATATCGCAAATGAATGTCGCTCCTTTGGCGATAGACAATAGCCGACTTCTCCTCTTTGGCTATGATTCTCCACAGGATTGGTTTGGGAAAAAGTTTCTTGATGCCTGCGTTATCTGGGTATATGACACAGCTCGAATGGCTGAAAAGCAGGGGCTTGAGGTCTCTGAACGAGAAGCTCTTTTCATGCTCTTAAAAAACTGCCAGGATCTCTTAAGTCGGGAGCCAGGACTCAAACAAATGGGTTATGAGTCTCCAGGGCAGCTTTTGGCGGATAGTTTGAAAAACCTAGGAGTTGATCAAAACAGTGCTGTAATTATTATGCGGGATATTCTCCTCTCAAGAAAATTGATTGGAAGAGCCGAAACCGCAGTAGCAGTATCTCCAGCTCTTTTTAAGCCCCTTGTTGAGGCCTCTAATAGCTTTATTCGCCTTGATCAATATCAGCTGCCAGAGTCATTGAGAATTCAGTCCCTGGATCAAATGTATAAAATACAACTTTGGATCGATGCAGTTCGAAAAGGGCCTAAATCATCAACATGGTCAGATGTTCTTGCTTTACCCACAGAGTTATATTCTCCAGAAGAACTTCTAAAAACAAATCCCGAACTCGTCCAAAGAAGGTTTCGTATTAATTGGGTTTCAGTCAATATCGAAGATCTTTCCGATGCATTACCTTTGAGGGATGTATGGGCATGGCAGTCGAGCGATTTAGGGTGGAAGAAATTGCTTGAGCAATTTCCTGTCTTGAAGAGTAAAGTGGCTCAAGAAGGCATTGAGCAGGGGGCTCAGGATAGACTAAAATCGATAGATCTTCTTTCTCAAGACAATCGGGAAAAAATAAATCTTTTTTCGAGAAAGCAGATTATTTTGCAAAACCCAGACAGGATACGTGAAGCTCTTTCATCAAAAGAGATGACAAGCAGCGCTATTTCTATTCGGGCTAAGGGTGGCAAGCTTCCCTTTGAGGGGGTGTCAAATCAGGAAGAGTTTAAGAAGCTTCTTCTTTCTGCCGCGGTTGGTGAGCAAGATTCTAGACTTGATAGCTATACCCAAGACAATACAACTTTTTGTCGAGTTATCGTTTTAGATCGCGCAGATAGTGATGAGGTAATCCCATTGGAACAAGCGCTTTCTGATGGCGTATTAAACTCCATGCTTGATTCTGTTCTTCATGCAGCTTATGTCAAAATTCGTAATCTTGACCCAAAAGTATATCGTCAAGAAAATGGCGAATGGAAACCTTTAAGCGCTGTTCAAGATGAGATCGCGGAGAAGCACTTTTTGTCTCTTATCTCAGCTCTAGATCAAGCTCGTGAAGTATATAAATCCCAATTTCCTATGCTTTGCAACTGGAACAATGTTCGAGAAGCCCGTTTTGCTGTTCGATTTATGCCTTACGTACAGCAAATTTGGATGAAGGTCCAAAAAGACCCAGGAATGATTAACGATTTTATTGAGGAAGTAAGTTCGAGTTCTTTATTTGAAACTGCTTCTACATTGCGCAAGCTCAAGTGGGGTCTTGTGAAAAAAACGGTCGATGTGGTCCGAAAAGATGGATCTGCCATATTTGGCTATGCATCACTTGCCCAACTGCCGCCAGGGGCCTGGGTGTCTCCTCAATTTAAATTGCAAGATGGATTGGCATTTGCGTTCCTTATTGAAAAAGGAGAACTTCCTTTCGATGGGGATTTAAGATCTAAAACGATGAGTTTCTTCGAGACACTTGGTGGTGAAGTAGGCCGTCGTTATGCTCGTGAAGTTTGTGATCAAATGAGCTTTCAGACCAGGTAATTTATAACCTTGAGGGACTCGTGCTATGAGATCCAGAGATGAGAATCAAGTGCAAGTCCCTTTAGGGTTGTTTTTTAAGGTAGGACTTGCCCCTAAGCTTGTTGCTTCTAAATCAAAGTGGCCGTCCAAGGAGTTTGGGTTTCCTGAACTCAGTTCTCTTTTTTCCTCAAAATATGTTCCTGAGTTTTTCTTAGGGTATACTAAAGATGCTCTTAAGCTCTTTGTATCGCTTGAAACATCACGTAAAGATATACCCGCCAAGCCAAAAATGATGCTTGACTCGTGGAGGTCTGGTGATAGTTTGGAGATTTTTATCGATACAAGACCTCTCGCTGAATCAAGAACGAGAAATCGTTTTTATCACCAGTTCGTTATTTATCCTGAAGCCATTGAGGGAATTCAGTCCAAGCTCTACCATTTTGAGAGGGATAGAAAGCCTCCTCTTATCAATAAGATCAGTCCACTTGTGACATGGAAAGAGGGCGAATGTTCATATGATATCTCAATTCCATGGCAGCTTTTAGAAGGCGATATATCTGATACTCTCGAGAGGAAAGAAGTGGTTCATCTTGGGCTTGGTTTTCGCTTGAATTTAGCTTCTTCTCCTCGTATGGAAGATCTTCCAATCAGCTTTCCCGTCTCTTCAAATATATTAGACTCGATGCCTATGCTTTTAGCCCGCTGCGAGATCAAGATCTAGTTGAATAGGAAGATAGAGTTGAATAATTTCTCATTCTAAAGGTTTTTTGAAAAATGACTGATATGGAAAAAAGAACAGATTGGGCGCGGCTTGAAGGGCCTTTTATACGATGCGGGTTAACTCGTGACTGCTGTGATGAAATCGGAGAAATCGTTTGGGTTCAACTTCCTGAAGTTGGAACACAAGTAGCTGAAGGAGATCTTATTGTTGTTGTAGAATCAACTAAAGCGGCTTTTGATGTGTATTCACAAGTAACAGGCGAAGTTGTTTCTGTAAATAGTGATTTAAAGAAATCACAAGCCCTGTTGAATAACGATCCAGAGGGCTCGGGGTGGCTTTATATGATTAAACAACAGGACTTATGATCTATATCCTGTGGTTAACTTACAACTAAGCCGCTTGAAAAAAAGCAAATCGTTGCTTTGATTGCATCGATTGTTCCTGAAATAATTGGCTCAGAAGAACCCGTAATGACTCCAAGTGCAATCTTATAGATACTTGTTATGCTATTTGAGAAACCAAGAGCATTTGGGATCAAATTTTTGCCGTTGAAGTTCGTTGGATCTTCTCTCAGATGTTCTGCCACTTTAAATATTGTGAAAGCGATTGATACTGATACTGACACATACCAAGGCGTTAAAAGGTTAATCGCAATTAAAGGCAGAGAATAACAAAAGGCTTGAGTGATTTTTGCTATTGGCCCTGGAAGCTTTTCATTCGTCCAATCTCGAATACTTAAGTTAAGTTTTTCCCAGTGTCCTTGTACAAATCTTGATCCCTGGTAGAGGGCCTCTGTGCCTTCTTGGATATATCCGCCTACTTGGCTCATTGCACCCTGAAATGGGACAAATATTGACTGATGAATAGATTGTCCTATGTCTGTACATGTCATTGTAAGAGATCCTTTTTACAGATGATTCAATGTCCCAATCATTACTTTGGGATAAAAATATGAATTTTTATAAGTAGATGGATGATAAATAGATCTTATAAAGAATCAATAAATGGTAGACCTAAACAAGTAACGCTCAAGGTTTTATTTGATGAAAGATACTCATAGGATAATATCTTTCTCTCCGAGTTATTCGAGCGATGAATGAACACTATCTGCCCCAATTGCGCATCTACTGCTATTAAGAAAAATGGGACTATCCATAACGGAAAACAAAAATACGAATGTTTGACCTGTCGTCGACAGTTTGTAAATGAGCCGAATAAAAAAACTATCCCAGAAGATACAAGAGAAAGAATTCGAAGGTCATTTTTTATACAGACAATTTCTCAACTTACCACGAAATTATTCCCTGGCGACGCCATAAACCAGTTACAAAGGATCTGGGAAAACGAGTTACATTAGATATTCTAAAAATTGGACCCCGGAAAAGAAGAAACAGAGATGAAGACCTTAGCTTACCTTTTCTATCAGCCTTCGCATGGCAGAAGGATTTTTAAGATCTGTACTCTTCTATTAAAGGCTGACATACCCACACTTAAGTTATACACGTTTCTGTCGCCGAATGAAGAGTCTTGACCTTTCTGATCTAAAATCAAAACGACGACCACAGATATCGTATTCGATTTGACAGGCTTGAAGATATACGGAGAAGGCGAATGGAAAATATCCAAGCATGGAGAAGATAAAAGAAAAATCTGGAAAAAGCGCAATTGCAGTATCAAGGCAATTTGGAGAAAGGCTGTGGGCTCGTGGGTATGCAGTATCGACTGTTGGATTTGAAGAAGCTCAGACTAGGGCTTACATCAAGCAGTAGGAGCAGCTTGATGGTATGGAAGGAAGTGAAGAACAAGGCTCATTTTAATCATCGGCACCTTTGAGGTCCTCTTAAAGATACAATAACGGCGCCTTTGGGGCGCTACAACCGTCAAGCCCCTTCTTTATGCAAAGAGAGAAAATGACTTGCCTGGCAGCTTTTTAGACTGCTCTCGAACATTCAAGCTCCTCTCTTTGCGGGGACGTTATGACTTCATGATGATTGGTTAGAACGGTTGTGTTACTTATGCAACCTGAAAACCGCTTCCAGCCATGCCTTCTGTAAGAAGTAAGTTGATCTTCTTGTCAAAGGTCTCCTGATCAACATACTCTGCTGAAAGCTCCAGTGTGAAAAAGCAGGTATGTGCAACAGGAATAAATTCTGGCCCTCGGTTGTAGATTTCTATCTTCAACGGATTTGGACCAAGAGTGTTATTTGAAGTCACGGCGCGTACAAATTTGCGTAGATCATCCGGTGATGCTCGTTCAATCCAGTTTTTCAGAAAGCGTTTCGTTTTTGCTTTGAGTTGTAGATCCAAAGAGGTATGAGAAGCAGTTTCTTCCCAATGTAATTTGCTCAGGAGTATCTCTTTTGACAACACGCCTTCAATTCTCTCTTGCATCTTTTTGGGTCCCTCCTGATGGAGTAGCTTCCAGCTTTCTGCATCTATTTTATCCTTTGTTTCTTGAGCAATCAGGCGTATGGCCTGAAATTGGGGGTCTATTAGGGCAGCCTCGATAACTTCTTTTGCTAGGAGTTTTCTGCTGTCTTGTTTCTTAAAGTATCCACGTGCTTCCTCAGCATCTCCACCCATATCAATAAAGGTATAGGCTGCAATAAGGACCTCGTCCTCGACGTCTTGTATGTTGTCGTCTTTCCCTTCGATCAACTTCAAAAATCCAGCAAAATTCCTGTAATGAAGGTATGTTGGAACGGTGTTGTCATCTGATGCAATATCCAGCGTTTCAAGAGAGGGATCCGCAAGAAAAGCGATTTTTTGGTACACCCCTGCAGAAAAAAGAGTTCCTGTTTTGAAGTAGGAACCCTGCAGATAGCATAGGGCAAAAATTCGCCCAATGGTGCGATAGCAATCGATATCTTCTTTACCAGTCAACTGTGGGAACTTCTCATTATCCATTACAAGTTTTCCGCTCATTGAGCTCTCTGCAAACAGAGACTCCATAAGGCGCGAAATAAAATCTCGCCGTACACCGCCAATATCGACTGCTTCGGAGAGTTCTCCTTTTAGTCGGTAATATATGTTCGGAAATGGTTTGTTTTGTAACAGGTGGCTTCCCAGTTCGAGGAGCAGTTTACGTGGATTAGAGGTAAGTTCATCGAGATCAACTTCTAGTTTGGTAAACTGCAGATTGGAATATACCCGTGCATTCCAAGGAAGCTCCGGCATTCTATCAGATAATGAAGGACAATCTTCACAGTTGAGCACTCGACAGGCAGGCAAGGCTTGTGGGAGCTCTCTCAAGTTGGTGCAACTTGAGCAGTCAAGCGTTTGGCACAAAGGAAGATTTGGAAGAGCCGTCAAAGCGGAGCAATGAGAGCAGTCAAGCGTTTGGCACAAAGGAAGATTTGGAAGAGCCGTCAAAGCGGAGC
>CAZOAJ010000021.1:30434-31634 GCA_964577935.1 uncultured bacterium
AATCAGAGCAGTAAAGCTTTTGACACAAAGGAAGATTTGGAAGTGTCTCCAGAGAGGAGCAATGAGAGCAGTCAAGTGTTTGGCCCAAAGGAAGCTCTGGAAGCGTCTTCAAAGAGGAGCAACAATAGCAGTTAAGTTCTTGGCACAAAGGAAGCTTTGGAAGTGCTGCCAAAGAGGAGCAATGAGAGCAGTAAAGCTTTTTGCACAAAGGAAGCTCTGGTAGTGTTGTGATTGAGGGGGATGATATTATTACATATTGCAACTTTGTCGCCTTTTTTAATGCGCTAATTACGACGTCATCATTTACTTGCATAAAACATCCAAATCGCAAATGAGGCAACAGTCGGGACAAATCATTAGAGGATAGAAGAGTTTGAATCGCACTAAAAGATATTTGTTTTGAGGAAATATAATGCGAAAGTGCAATAAAACGATCCTCTGAAGCATTTGGGTGGATCTCGCAGATTTTCTTCCAAAATTCTGAAAGACCTAATTTAAGAGTTTTATAATACTCTTTCCCTTGTTCAGGTAAATTTTGGAGCAGTGTTTGATGCTCTGAGAGTTCTAGGTTGCTTATAAGGTGTAACAGAGAAGTCAGATGATATAGATCATCAGTACCAAGCAATTGCAAAGTCGGTTTGTCAAAAAGCGCACTGTATTTATTCCACCAATCGCGTGTTAATTGGTCTTTATCTTTAGAAGCTGTTAATATGTTTATGTATTGCAATGCATCTACACAAGATCGAATCAGCTCTTCATCAAAGAGCAGGTAATCGTCTTGGATCTTCTCTCTCAAGCTAATGGTAAGGTGTACGACTCGTGTGATCTTGGGATTAGCTTCTATTCTCTGAATAAGATTTTTTCTCAGTACTGGTGTTGATAGATCTACCTCTTTTAATATGTCGAAAATCAATTTTTGCTGATCTTTCGAAAGAGAGGAAAGCTCTTCTTCGCTTTGGTTCGTGTGGGCCTCTGCAGAAGCATCAAGCAGTTTTTCGTACACTTGATTCGTTGCTGGAGTGTTTTCGATGGAAAATTGGATTTTCATTATGTCTCTTAGGTAGTCCTAAACAAGTAGTGCTCAAGATTTCATTTGATGAAAGATACTCATAGGATAATATCTTTGTCACTGAATTATTCGAGCGATGAATGAACACTATCTGCCCCAATTGCGCATCTACTGCTATTAAGAAAAATGGG
>CAZOAJ010000022.1:0-26781 GCA_964577935.1 uncultured bacterium
TATTTTATCTGTTACTACAATCTTAACTTGGCAGCACTACTTGTTTAGGACTACCAAAAATCAGGTGATTAAAACAATTTGTCACAGCCCTCTAGAGCGTGCTAAAATGACTGCCGAAATCATAAACGAATCTATAAACTGCCAAATGGTCTGTATTCACGACTTAAAAGAGTTTTATTTAGGTAAGTTTGAGGGGCAGGTTAAAGATTCATGGTTTGATGAGTGGAAAGCAGGGAAAAGTGATACGAGCTTCGAGTCCTATTCTGAATTCATTACTCGTGCACTTCGAGGAATCAATAACAGCCCTCACTTTTTCTCCAAATGTCCTTATTGTAGCTCATGGCGGGGTCTATTGGGCAATTCAACACGCTATAAACATTTTTGATGACCATGATTTACCAAATTGCACACCAATTCTTCATATTCCGCCAAAAGATGGTCAAACAGTATGGAAAAGGAAAATTATCCAAGTAGATATCCAATTAGATTAGTATTTCGTGAAAGTTCATCCCATTACTTTATTCTCTTACTCTTTACATGCGATCGTTGAAAATCATCTATATAATAAATACCTGCAAAGTTATTTATTATTTTAATGAACCAAAAGATCTCTATAATGAAGCCTTATGAATTATCAGCTACATTATGCCTCACGGCTGTTTTAACGCTATTCTCCCAAGCCTATTCTCAGGAAAAATCCTTGTCCAAAGAGATTTTGCCTGAGGAGATGCAGACAGTCATGCATCAGGCAAAATATGATCATTCTCTGTGGGGGATATACCTGAAAGATCTTCATACCGGAGATGTCCTGTTTGATCTCAACTCAGATAAGCTCTTTTCGCCTGCATCTACAACAAAATTGTTTTCTATAGCAGCGCTTCTTGATGCCTTTGGTGATGATTATCGCTTTAAAACCCCAGTCTATGCAGCTGGCACTATTTTACAGGGGCAACTTAAGGGCAATTTGATTCTCGTCGCCCAAGGTGACCTTACAATGGGTGGAAGAGAGCTAAATAAAGATACAATAGCCTTCACAAAAATGGATCATATCATAGCCAACGAGGTCCCTGGCGTTATTTTAACAAAGCAAGACCCCTTATATGGATTGAATGAATTAGCAAAACAAGTGTCTCAAAAAGGGATCAAGGAAGTTATCGGTGATGTGCTTATTGATGATACGCTTTTTGAAACCACTCATAAGCGAGAAATGGTTCTGAGCCCAATTATAATTAATGAAAACCTGATTGACATTATCATTAATCCTTCTTCAGTCGGCGAAAAAGCCATTCTTTCATCACGACCAGAAGTTCCAGGATATGTGGTGAAGAATCAGCTTACAACTGTTGAGCAAGATAAACCCCTAGATATACAGATAAATTCAGATGATTTAGGGCATACTATCGTTGTCCAAGGTTCCATTCCCATCGGTCAAACCAATATTGTCCGAACCTTCTCAATTAAAGATCCTAAATCATTTGCACGTGCAGCATTTATTCAAGCTCTAGAAAACAATAGCGTCAAGGTGACGATAGCAAACGATCCTGGGGACCAAAAGACGCCTCCTAGGGCTTACGAAAAGCTTGAACCAATAGCTCTTTGGACCTCTCCTCCCCTCTCTGAATATGCCAAGCTTATTTTAAAAGTAAGCCATAATTTGGGAGCCGATCTTGTTCCCTTACTCCTTGCTTCGCACGCTGGACAGAAGACTTTTGATGATGGGATGCGAATGATTGGCGACTTTGCTATCAACAAAGTTAAGCTATCAGAGGATGCTTTTGTCTTTATAGATGCTGCTGGAGGAAATGAAAATCGTCTAACACCGCAGGCAGAGATTCAACTCTTAGAATATCTTCACAAACAAAAACCCGTCCAGTTTCAACGTTTTTTTGATGCTCTACCTATCCTTGGTGTAGACGGATCTCTTGAAGATTTTGCAAAAAAGACTCAAGCAGCCGGAAAAGTACGAGCAAAACCAGGAACCGGACTCTCTTTTAATTTAGCAACCGAGCGTTATTTTTTAATAACTCAAGCTCTTGCAGGATATATAGAAGGGAAAAATGGCCATCTTTTTGCATACATTATTGTAGTCAATAATGCTGCAACCCCAACTATTAATGATGTTTTTCCGGTATTCGAAGATGAAAGCCAGCTTTCGAGTATGCTATTTAATCACTCCGATTATAGCAAATAATGGCTCTGAATAGGCAAGTAAATCAACCGAATAGCCCTCAAGAGCTATTCGGTTATTTTTGTTCTCTATTACTCTGCTTTTAGGGAGTTTAAGTCGATGACAAAACGGTACTTGACATCCCCTTTGAGCATACGTTCATACGCCTCATTGATTTTTTGAATGGGGATGATTTCAATGTCGGAGGTGATATGATTTTTTGCACAAAAATCAAGCATTTCCTGAGTCTCCTTAATTCCTCCTATCAATGAACCTCCAATCTTTCTGCGTCTAAAAATTAATTGATTGACTGATGGTGATGGATGCGGCGTCTCAGGTGCACCAATAAGGCACATGGTGCCATCCCGCTTAAGAAGAGAAAGAAAAGCATCTAAGTTGTGAGATGCTGCAACCGTATTGATGATAAAATCGAGGCGATTTTCTTGTTGTTTCATCTCTTGACTGCTTTTGGAAATAACGACCTCATCAGCTCCGAGCTTTTTTGCATCTTCTACTTTCCCAGAAGAAGTAGTAAAGACTACAACATATGCCCCCATCGCATGAGCAAGCTTTATGGCCATATGACCAAGACCGCCTAGCCCCACAACACCTACCTTGCTCCCCTTTCCTACTTTCCAGTGCCGGAGAGCAGAATATGTGGTAATTCCTGCACACAACAAGGGAGCGACACCTGGGTAATCTTTTTCCGTAAATTCCTTTGGAACATGAAGCACAAACTTTTGATCCACAATAATCTGGGTTGAATACCCGCCATAGGTCACCGTTTGGTCGTATTTATCACGTCCATTATAGGTGTAAATAGCACCTCGATCACAATACTGCTCTAAATGCTCCTGGCACCCCATACACGTACCGCAAGAGTCGACCATGCAGCCAACGGCAACAATATCGCCTCTCTTAAAGTCTTTAACATCCTTGCCGACTTGGATCACCCGCCCAACAATTTCATGCCCAGGGACAACGGGATAAACGGTATTTTTCCATTGATTTCTTGCAGTGTGTAGATCGGAATGGCAAACACCGCAATAAAGAATATCGATCTGAACATCTCCAGAACGAGCTTCTCGTCTATCAAAATTGAATGGAACTAAAGGACTTTCTGAGTTCTTTGCTGCATATCCCTTAACCTTGCCCATACAAAAACCCCTTCTCTTTTGATACTTCTCATCTGGAACTTGATCTAATAACCAGATAAAACATGGTTTTTACTCATAATTAATTAGTAAATATTTGAAGAGTTTTTTTGTAACCTAATTTTTTGTGAAAAATAAAAGGTCATATCATCAAAAAAACCTCTGTCTAGCTGTCTTTACAGGAATCCTTCTAAAACCTAGGGTATAGTTCAGGCGCAAGATTCGATCAATAACGCCAAATCATTCGCAGCAATCACTACAAGAGACCTCAAAAGAGGATTTTTATGAAAGCAATCCAAATATCTCAGTATGGCGGACCTGAAGTCCTTAAAATTCAGGACGTTCAAATCGGAAAACCAGCTAAAGGACAGGCGCTCATTCGAATAATTGCTGCGGGTGTTAATTTTATCGATATCTACCAAAGACGTGGAACCTATCCTGTACCACTTCCTTATATTCCAGGTCTTGAAGGCGCAGGTATTGTAGAAGCTTTGGGAGAAGGCGTCACAAATGTGAAAGTAGGCGATAGGGTAGCTTATGTCCATGAGCCTGGATCATATGCTGAATACGCACTTGTTCAAGCAGACTATTTGATCCCGATTCCCAAAGATGTATCATTTGAGCAAGGAGCGGCCTTTCCTCTCCAAGGAATGACTGCTCATTATCTCCTCCATGAATTTCGAAAAGTGAAAGTAAATGACATTGTTCTTATTCATGCTGCAGCTGGTGGAATGGGGCTTTTACTCGTTCAGTGGGCAAAGCATTTGGGAGCAAAGGTTTTAGGGACTACATCGACAGAAGAAAAAGCAAAAATCGCTCAAAAGGCTGGAGCAGATGACGTTATTCTCTATACAAAGGAAGATTTTGCATCAAAAGTTCACCATCTTACAAGTGGCCATGGAGCTGACTTAATCATTGATGGAGTCGGCAAAACAACGTTCGCGGGAAATTTAGAAGCTGCTGCCCTTCGTGGGAATATCGTCATCTTTGGTGCCGCAAGTGGCCCTGCAGATCCTATTTCTCCCAATGTATTAATGCCTCACTCCTTAACGATTTCCGGAGGCACTTTATTTAACTATATAGCCAATCCAAATGAATTAAAGGAGCGCGCCAAGGCAGTTATAGAAGGAGTCCAAAAAGGTTGGTTGAACTTACGAATTGACGAGCAATTTCCTTTAGAAAAGGCCCAAGAGGCACATAAAAAGCTTGAGCAAAGAAAAACCTCCGGAAAGGTCTTGCTGAACCCCCATACATGAGCTTCATTTTGTAATTAGTAGTAGCTATTTCAATCTGTAAGGGATGTCCTATATATGGTTTGATTTTCACTTTTATTTGTGATTGATAGTAAAAAATCATTTCTATGTAGAGAATGTCCCTTTGCATATGCAAGGTTTCTCAAGCAATGACCGTTCATCCACACTGTACCCATAAAAAATCTAAAAGTGACACCTGCATTTCAAGGGATCGGGGAGCCATCTGCCCGATTTCAGGTGAAACCATACATGAAGAGCGAATCAATTATTTGACACACCTCTTAGGCCTCGTTTTGAGCTTTATAGGTGGAATCATACTTTTTTGGAGCTCTCTTTCAGGTGATGACGTTATAGGTATTATCAGCTGCTGTGCGTACGTAGTAACATTAATTGGATTATATGCTGCTTCCACTTTCTACCACCGATGTAAAACTCCATGTCGTAAAAGAACATGGAAAATAGCTGACCATTCCTTCATCTATTTGCTGATAGCAGGAAGCTACACCCCATTTGCTCTCGGTCCCTTACGGAATCTGAATGGCTTGAACATGTTTGTACTCGTGTGGGTGATTACCGCTCTTGGAATTACTTTTAAGATCTTTGCTATCGACCGTTTTAAACGTATATCTCTTATTTCGTATCTTGGACTCGGGTGGTTAATCGCATTTAGCTTACCGGCCTTGTCTGAAGCAATCCCTTCTTCTACATTAACCTGGCTGATAATAGGCGGGCTTGCATATACATTTGGTACTGTTTTCTATGCTTGGAAATCGCTTCTTTACAGCCATGCAATTTGGCATATCTTTGTACTTACCGGTAGTTCATGCCACTATTATTCAATCTTGAGCCTTCTTCAAATCTAATAAATTATCTCTATGCACCAATAAATTTAAGGCCCAGAATCCCGGCTATTATCATTCCCAAACAAGAAACTCTGAGAAGGCTACACACATCTCCAAAAAAAACCATGCCGATCAATGCAACCCCTACGGCGCCGATTCCAGTCCACACGGCATAAGCTGTTCCCATGGGAATTGTTTCAATTGCAAGAGATAGCATAAGAAAACTCACTCCCATTGCCACAAGAGTAAAGAGACTTGGATAGAGCCTTGTAAATCCATCGGTGTATTTTAAGCCAACCGCCCACACGATTTCGAAAATTCCCGCAAAAAATAAATACACCCATTCCATCGCTCATCTCCATGAAAGTTGCTTATGAAGCACATGAGAATTCATTGATTCAATAATTATGAGCAAAATACCCGAACGAAACAAAATGAAGTACTCTAATTCTATTCTCTTCCAATAAGTCTCCAATGAAAGAGCCTCGAAGGGGTGCCGAGCATTGGTTTACTGAGATATTTATGTGAAAGCCAAGGAGCATATAGCGTAAATCAAATATTTGACAAAAGCTCATCAAGATGCAAAAAATACACATTTGATATGCCGTTTATAGACCCTTTAAGAAAGATGCTTTTATGCTCCACAGCAAAGAACCTAGAAACAGATCTCAGCGCAAGTATGTGTACACACTTCCTTTTTTACTCTTCTCTTTCGTGGTTTTTAGTTGTTCACGCGATAATAAAAATAACCAAATTGCCAATAGCACATCGCTTCAACTCCAAAATAGGCCAAATATAGTTGTTATCCTTACTGACCAGGAAAGGTATCCAGCCAACTGGCCTACAGGATGGGCTGAGAAAAATCTTCTAGCTACTGAGCGACTTAAAAGAAATGGTCTGACATTCACTCATGCCTATACCGCGGCTTGTGAGTGCGCTCCAAGCAGAGCAGTGCTTACAAGCAGTGAACATTACCCCATTAATCACGTTTCAACAACTCCCCCTTTAATTGGACTTCCCTCCTTTGAAAAACTGATGGATATCGGCGCCCTTCTGACAAATCACGCAGGTTATGAAGTGGTTTGGAAAGGAAAGTGGCATCTTAGCCCACCCATTAAAGGCGGCCACGACTGGCAAAAGGATGACATAGCTAATGTTCAAAATAAATACGGGATCTCAGGATGGAATCCTCCTGATGCCGGGACCGCTATTACAGAAAGCATCACAAACCCAAATGGAACCATATTCAACGGCCTCACAACGCTCGGTGGAGGTTATGCTAATAACGATGGACGCTTTGTTCATGGAATGTCAACTAACGATCTGAAGCAAACCCCAGGATATGGCCAGAGTGCGATCGAATATATCAAGAGCATCGCAGCAAAGTCTCCTGAACAAAGAGAACCTTTTTGTCTCTTTGTATCGCTCGTGAACCCTCATGACGTTTGGGTCTATCCAAACAATTATGAAGCAGCAGGATATAAAAAAGAAGATTTCACACAGCTTGAAATAGAGCTTCCAAGCAATTATGAAGACTCTTTGACTACAAAACCCTCAGTCCAACTTAAAGCTCGAAATGCTTTCAACAAGGAATCTCCATTTAAAAACCTCGATGAAGAAAAAGAGTATGTCAAATTCTATGCCTATCTAACAAAGCTCGTTGACTCACATGTTGCATCTATTTTGGATGCTCTTGATGAGGCTGGCTTAACGGATAACACTATTATTATACGCACAGCAGATCACGGAGAATTGGGGCTTTCACATGGTATGAGAGAAAAGTCATATACAGTATATGAAGAGAATATCCATATACCTCTCATAGTATCAAATCCAAGACTTTTTCCAGCACCTCAGGTAACCGACTGCTACTACTGCCATCTCGACCTTATGCCAACCCTTGCACAACTCGCTGGCATTCCAAACTATAATCAATATGGGAAGGGGAAGAGCATAGCTAAAGTCCTACAAAACCCGAAAGCATCTGTGCAAGATTCAATTCTTTTCACTTTTGACGATACATTTTTTCTCCCAAAAGACGTCCCGGGAGGTCATATCCGAGCTATTCGCGAAGGCGATTGGACCTATGCCGTCTACTACTCGGAAGATGGAAGTCACTTTGAATATGAAATGTATAACTTGAAAGATGATCCAGGGCAGCTACATAACTTACTCTTTACCAACATTACACAATCTCATGCTCAAGAAGCAGATCGACTTCACAAAAAACTCAAAGAAAAAATGCTTCAATCAGCTGCACTTCCAAGAGGGTTTGCATGGCCTGAACCATTTTTTAACAGTAACCACAAATTTAAAGACTAGAGGAAGTCATGAAAAATATCCTTAGACGTACTTTTCTTTTCTTGGGAATTTTATATAGCCCATATGCATTTCTTTATGGGGAGAAACCGCGAGTGGCTGTAATTGGAGGAGGAGGTTCCGGACTTACAACAGCATGGCTACTTGATAAGGAATATGATGTGACCCTCTATGAGTCAAATTATCGACTTGGAGGACACGCTAATACCGTTGAAATCGATATCGAAGGAACAAAACGTCCAATAGAAGCAGGTTTCGAATTCATTTCACAAACATACTATCCCTACTTCTACAACTTGCTCCACAACATTCTCAAAGTCCCTCTTCACGAATATACCCTCACAACCACATTCTACCGCACCGATGACAATACAAGGCTTATACTACCTCCAATACATGATGGCAAAATTGAGTGGAGATCATTTACCCCATTCGATGTGGCGACTATGATCGAACTTAAACTCTTTATCGAACAAGGCAAACACATTGCAGAGCTTCAGGATGAAAGCATAACGCTACAACAGTTTGCAGACTCCCTTTGGATAACAAATTCGTTTAAAGAAGATTTGCTCTATCCACTTCTGGCCTCAAGCTGGGGTGTCTCTAAAGATGAAATTAAACAATTTTCTGCTTATGCTGCCCTCAAATATCTTTCTGAAGCAGAACACATTAAGAACTACCAATGGATTGAAATCGCTGGGGGGACACAAAAATATATCCAAGCTCTGGCAAATCGACTGGAAAACACCAAAGTCATGCTGTCAACCAATATTACAAATATTGGATATGATAGCGGTATCTATACTATCGATGAAGAAAATGGAAACACATCTCAATTTGAATACCTTGTGATAGCAACCAATGCAAAGCAAGCTGAAACCCTTCTCAAAAACATTCCTGAAGCTGAAGACATTAGATCAATCCTAAGCAACATTAAATTTTTTAAAACGACTATAGCGATTCACGGTGATACTCGGTTTATGCCACCAGAAACCGCAAATTGGCGTGTTGTGAATATCCGTTATGATGGAACAAACGCTGCAACAACAGTTCATAAAGAATGGCTTAGTCCAAATACCCCTCTTTTTAAATCATGGCTCACATACGATGTTCGACCTGAAAATGATCAAATGGGGAAAACTCCATCCCCACTTTACGCTCTAGCGGAATATGACCATCTTTTAATGGATCTAGATTATTATAGAGCTCAAAAGGCAATTAACATGGTTCAAGGGAATCGAAATCTTTGGTTTGCAGGAAACTACATGGATGGAACTGATTCTCATGAAAGTGCTCTGAGAGCAGCAGTGCGTGTCGCTTCAAAACTCGCACCAGACTCAGATAACTTACGCATGCTTACAAACATTTCAGAATAGAGTTGAAGAAGAATTGACGCTTGTTCAGGCTCGGAAAAATTCTTTTCGAGCCTGAAGAACTCAAGATATGGTACATTTCTTAGATACCTTTGAAACATTTTTTACCACCTTCTCGAGCTCTTGAGTCGTCAAGTCATAGATACAAATGTCGACTCTATACTTAATTTTCGAATGATCTCCTAAATCATGAAATAAATCCTCGTGCCTATTTATGCCGCTTACGTACGTTATGAGATATTGACCTCGAAATTCAAAATATACCAACCTTTCTAAGAACTGACTGCTATTGTGTATCTCTTGATGCCTGATAAGCCTTCCATCACTTACATTTAAAAAATACCTCCAAGAAGACTTTTCATAATTGACATGCATGTAGATGAGATTCTGGTGGTATTCCCTCTTTTTAAACTTATCTTTTGAGCTTCTTTTATCAAAAAGAATTTGGCCGTTCTCGAAATCAAGAGTTTTTATATGTTTCACGGTTATGAGATCAAAAATATGTATTCTTGACGGCATATCTTCAAAAACAACGAGCCTATTATTGACAATTGCAACTCTCGTGCAGTTAGCAATGGTCCCTCCCTCAGACCGAGAGATTTCATTAATATCGGCAAGAACATTTCCTGAATCGCATTCAATCAAATACGGTTTGAAATCTCGCCCTTGAGGCACTTTTTCATAAACAATTGCCCGGCCAAATCCAATCTGAGGTATATGCTGCTGAGTAGAAGAGGAAATATCGCAAGGAAGAAAGCTCCTTGTCAATTCCTGTACCACTTTTCTCTTAAGGATGTCGTATATAACTAGAAAATCGCTATTATCGCCCGACACCTGGTACATCAGCCGAGAGGCAGATATAATTCTAAGATTCTCAATTGGCAGCTTTATTTCTTCGAGAAAATACCAAGAATTATTCAGCACTTCGATTATGACGACGAAGTAGGTATTTGCTGCATTGTTTGACATTCGACAGGCACAAACATCCTCATGAATGCTACAATCTATGATGGTGACAGCTTCGCTTAATGGTATGGAAATAATTTGTTTTTGAGAGTCGATTTGGTAGATCTCAATTTGGCTCAGCTCAGAATTAAGCGATACAATGTACCTGTCCGAACTCCCCACTACTTTGGGGCAAGTAAAGAGAATAGACTCACTAAAGACATTAAATATGTATCCTCTTTCACATTCGTTCTTTTCTCCAGAAGCATGAACAAGCAGTAGTTCATGTGTAATTTCCTCAATTGAAATTGCTTCAATTATTTTTGAGAAACCTTCTTTTGCTCTTGCTGGTAGATTCAATAAAGATAGATTCGATTTACCCCCCGAGGCCAATACTGTATTCGACCACATAAATCCCTCTGAAACATAAAATATTTTTCCTGTCGCAGTATGTAGAGTGACGGAGGTGAAAAGATTTGGCTGATTATACAAAAACAATTCATAGGCTTTCTTTGGTTTTTCAATATTTTTAAGTATTAAATTTCGTGTTCGATAAGCCTCTCTAAATGAAGCTTGGGGTGTATTTTCTAATTTAAATTGAAAATCTCGTTCAAATATTCGCTTCCAAAGATGATCCAGCCTAGAAATTGCCTGCCATTTTTTGCTCACCAAACCACATTGAATAAGAGTTTGAACATCTTGAGCATATTCTAAAATTGAGGAAATCAAATCCTCTTGATGCAATGCGTGATAATTTTCGTAACAAGCAATTTGTTTCATTTTTACTCATCAAATTTATATTGGATAGAGATCATAATTGGAGGGGAAAAGAGAAAAAACTTTTGTATTACACCTCACTTTTGCTTGCTTGTTCTTTTAGCAAATAAGAAGAAACGATACCATAACTGGCACAATACCTATTGAACAAGCTATGGAAGAAATACTCCTTAATATCGAACCGAAACAAATTCGTGCTGCACGCCTCAAGAACGGGCATCTTTATGATCTTATCGTAGAGAGAAAGCGCGATCGTCAAATGACTGGAAACATCTATAAAGGACGTGTCACAAACATCCTTCATAACATTCAATCAGCCTTCATTGATATACATGAGGGGGAAAATGGATTTATCCACATCAGCGACATTTTAGAGAATACAAAGAAATTCGAAGAAATGTTTGACATGGATTTTGAAGATCAAAATAAGCGAAAAGCTGAAGAGCTTAAGAATGTCAAAATTGACCAAGTGCTTAAACCCGATCAGCTCGTCATTGTACAAGTCGTCAAAGAAGCAATCGGAACAAAGGGCGCAAGGCTGACTTCAAAAATATCTCTTCCCGGCCGATATCTCGTACTCCTTCCTAACTCTCCTCATCGTGGTGTATCGAAAAAAATCGAAGATCGTGTCGCAAGAGATCGTCTGAAGCGAATCATTCGAGCTTTTGAGATGCCTCAAGATATGGGGCTTATTTGCAGAACAGCAAGCCAGGGCGCAAGCCAAGAAATGCTGATCGCAGAAGCAAACGAATTGCTCTCAACATGGAATGAGATCGTTGAGAAATTTAAAAAAACTCAAGGGCCAGGACTTCTTTACGAAGAATCCGATATTATTAAGCGATCCTTAATGATGGCTGTTGATAAGCGATTCGACAGGGTCTTGATTGACGATTACACTGTTTATCAGCAATGCAAACGTCATTATGCCCCATATGCCGCAGAGCATCCTCTTCGAATCGAGTTTTATCGAGATAAAATCCCTATGCTCGAACGATTCAGCGTTGAGCGAGAAATCGATAAAAGCTTGAAGCGAAAAATGTGGCTTGCAAGTGGAGGTTATCTCTTCTTCGATCAAACTGAGGCTATGCATACCATAGATGTTAACTCAGGAAGGAGTAATAATTTTGATTCTCAAAATGTTGAAGAAAGCCTTGTACGGATAAATTTAGAAGCTGCCGAAGAGATTGCTCGCCAGCTTCGTATACGAAACATCGGCGGATTGATCATCTGTGACTTTATCGATATGCGATCGCGAAAAAATCAACGCCGTGTTTTGGACCACCTTCGCGAGTGTATGAAAGAAGATTCTGCCAAATGCACGATCTTAGGGATGAGCGAATTTGGCCTTGTTGAAATGACTCGCCAAAGAAATCGCGAATCATTATCTCAAACTATCTTCACCAGCTGCCCCTATTGCACAGGTCTTGGGAAAATAAAGTCTCATGAGACCGTCTCGATTGAGTTAGAAAGAAACTTAAAGAAACTCATCCACTGCCTACAGCAATTTGCAATCAAAGTTATCGTACATCCTGAGCTGATGAAGCATCTTGCGACTGAAGATAAAAAATTCCTCGCAGAGGTTGCTGAGTCTTTAAATGCTAAAATTGACTGGGAGCTTAGCGATACGCTCCATATCAACGAGTTTCAATTTCAATCGCTCATTAATGGAAAAATCCTTGAGGTGTAATGTCAACATCAAACGATCAGTGGAAACAGACGCTTGAAAACTCATCGATACCAGATAATTTAAAGAATTCATTGTCTGCATTTATTAAGAGCATCCATCGAGCCGAAGAAGCTCAGATACACTCACTCTTTTGCCAGTATATTAAACTGGCAGAAGCTGAGTGTAGCTCGCCTAAGCAATTTCCCTATTATCATCATAGGGAAAGAGATCCCATCGACTACTATCATCTTGGGCTTAATCTCGTACGTCCAATGATCGATTTTTCACGTTCACATGTTCTTGGAAAAGAAAATCTCAAAGCCATCATTGATGCAATACATAATTCAGAAAATGTAGTCCTCTTCTCAAACCACCAGAGTGAGATCGATCCTCAACTGATTAGCTTACTCATCGAAGAAACCTCGCCTCGTCTTGCTGAAGAAATGATCTTTGTTGCTGGACATCGAGTAGTGCAAGATCCTTTGGCAATCCCCTTCTCACGAGGGAGAAATTTATTATGCATTTACTCAAAAAGATATATTGAGCACCCACCTGAATCACGCACAGAGAAGCTTCAGCATAATAGCAGAACATTATCTGCGCTTGAAGACCTTTTACACCTCGGTGGTAGATGTATTTATGTCGCCCCCAGTGGTGGACGAGACCGTAAAAATCAAGAGGGCGAATTAGAAGTGGCGGCCTTTGATCCATCGAGTTTAGAGCTATTTCTTCTCCTTGGTCAAAAGGCGCGAAAGAAAACCCGATTCTTTCCTTTAAGCCTTTATAGCTATGATCTTCTTCCCCCTCCAGAGGGAATTCGAGTTGAATTAGGAGAAGATAGAATTGCTGGATTCGCACCGGCTGGTCTTTATTTTGGAGATGAGATCTTTCCAAAAGAACTCAGCAATCTAGAAGATAAAAAAGAAGCGCGTAAAGAAAGAGCCGAAAAGATTCATCAAATAGTTGTTAATAACTACAAAAAAATTCTTGAAGTGTGCCAACATTAGAGATCTTTAACTAATTGAAATTATTCATCTACAGAATTAGAGGTGGATTGCATGGATGACCGTAAGCATGAAGAGTTTTACCATCCGAGCCAGAATCCACCTCAAAATCATTTTGAAGATCCAATTCATCTCTCAAAACTCAAGCTTGAAGAGCTCATTTCAGATAATGAAAGGCTACTTCTTGAACTCAGAAAGCGTTTAGATAGATCTCACGATCAAACTAAAGAGCTTTTTGAGAGCTCTGGCATCACTCCAAAAAAGCTTCAACAATTCTTTAAAGAACCTCATCGCTTTGATGCCCAGACCTGGCAACTCATACAAAGCCAACGCGAAAAGATCGAGACCCTCATCGGCGATGTAATAGAGCAGAGAGAAAAGAAAAAATCACGTCCACGCTCTGCACTTACAGGGCGCAGAGGTCATTGGATTTTTGTTCGATAGAAACTTTAAGGCTTTGAACTGACGCTTCAAAGCCTTAAGCAAATTCAAGTTATTCTTATAACACACCCTTAGTAGGACTTAGCAAAAATTGCATCAATAGTCGCAGGCTTGCCTGTGATAATGCAGGTTCCGGTCGTGTTGCTTTGATCAAGGGGCAGGCAGCGAATAGTCACTTTCAACTCCTTTAAAAGCTCCTCGGTTTTTGTATCTCCGCACCACTTCGCCTTTACAAAACCACCATGAATCTCAGGCTTTTCCGCATTCATCGGCGTGAAAAAGGCCTTCATTTCCTCAAAGTTTGTAATAGATGTGTTTACATTTTGATCTCGAACAGTTTTTGCTCTCGTAAAAAATCCCTCTTGCATCTCTGGAAGAACTTTCTCTACAAGGGTTGGAAGGTCCGCTAAAGAAATCTTATGCTTTACAGAAACCTCTTCATCACGACGCATGAGCATAGCAGAGCTGTTTTCAAGATCTTTAGGACCAATTTCAATACGAAGAGGAACCCCCTTCTTGATCCACTCCCAAGACTTTTCACCCGCTCGCAGATCTCGTGTGTCGATATGCACTTGGATTTTTCTATCAAAGCAGAAAGCTTGTGAAATTTGTTGTTTGAGCTTCTCAGCCTCTTGAAGAACTGCCTCATTCTTATCTGCCTGAGTCAGAATAGGAATAATAACAACATGGTATGGAGCAACTCTTGGAGGTATTCTCAACCCATCATCATCTGAGTGAGCCATGATCATGGCACCAATAAGCCTCGTCGTGACACCCCATGAAGTCGTATAGGCATGTTCCATTTTTCCTTCTTTATTATTGAAGCGAATGGAAAATGCTTTTGCAAAATTTTGTCCTAAATAGTGGGAGGTCCCACATTGGAGCGCTTTTAGGTCCTGGGTCATTGCTTCAATCGTATAGGTATGGACTGCTCCAGGAAAGCGCTCTCCTTCAGACTTTTCTCCAACAATAACAGGCAGGGCTAAGACATCTTCGGCAAGCTTTCTGTACTCTTCAAGCATTTTCAAAGTCTCGGCCATAGCTTCTTCTTCAGTAGCATGGGCTGTATGCCCTTCCTGCCATAAAAACTCTGTCGTTCGTAAAAATATACGAGGTCTCATTTCCCATCGGACAACATTCGCCCACTGGTTGATGAGCAATGGTAGATCGCGCCAAGAATTCACCCAGCGTGAAAATGCATCGCCGATAACAGCTTCTGAAGTTGGCCTAATAATCAAAGGCTCTTCAAGCTCCCCTTGAGGTATAAGTTTACCATTCTTCTCTTCAAGCCTATGATGTGTAACGACAGCACACTCTTTAGCAAAACCTTCGACGTGAGCTGCTTCTTTTTCCATAAAGCTTAAAGGGACAAACAAAGGAAAATATGCATTTTGATGGCCTGTTTCTTTTATGCGTCGATCAAGCGGATCCCGAATATTCTCCCAAATGCTCCAGCCCCATGGCTTAATCACCATGCACCCTCGAACAGGTGAATTTTCAGCTAAATCTGCAGCCTTAATAACTTGTTGATACCACTCAGAGTAATCTTCACTTCGAGTAGGATTTATTGCAGTTTTTCGTTTTTGAGTTGTTGTCATATCTCACCAATGTATTAACGGAATATCGTATCGCTTTTATAGATATTTCAAAAGAGCAGGGCCATTTCTTGATCTATTTTCAAACAAGACTTCCTTAACAATAAACTCTTGATTCTAGGAAAAAAGAAAGCTCCCGATTCGAATAATGGTAGCCCCTTCTTCTATTGCCCATTCAAAATCACCTGACATTCCCATAGAAAGGTCGCAAAAGTCAGGATTTTTAAAATCTTTTTTAATGCTATCGAAAAGCTGCTTTGTTGTTTGAAATGTAGTACGGATTAGCTTTTCTGATCTGACTGTACGATCGTAACAAGGCGCCATGGTCATAAGCCCTGAAACTCTAATTGAGCTATACGTAAGGAGCTCTTCATAGACGCTTCGGCATTCGTCTATATTCATGCCATACTTCGTTGCCTCAGATAAAAGGTTCACTTGGAGAAGAATTGAGCAAATACTCCCTTCACTTTGTGCCGCTTGTGCAATTTTCACCCCAAGTTCCAACGAGTCAACTGAATGAATAAGAAAGGTTTTTCCAACTACCTTGGAGACTTTGTTTTTTTGTAGATGACCAATGAGATGCCATGAAGCCTGAGCTGTAAATAACTCTCTCTTCTGAAGAAGATCCTGGGGTCGATTCTCTCCAAAATGGCTGATTCCAGCTGCGTAGAGCTCCGCAAGATCAGAAAAAGGCCGCTGCTTTGTAACTCCGACCAAGAGAATCTCTTTTGGAGATCTTGCAGCCCTTTGACAGGAAAGCTCTATTCTATTTCTTAACCGATCTACATTCTGCTGAATAGTCATCATTTAGAATCTTTACGAAAAACTTTAGGTGGAGAGAGTATTTCATGGTCTATCATGAGGCGGCGTCCAGATCTCTTTGTAAGATCAGTCACAGCACTTGCACGCCTAGACCTTAAAAATTCAACTTGAGGAGGAAGGGGAGATATAACCTGGCATTCATTTTGGTTTATATCTGTATATTCCTCATACTTCTCTGTATGTGCTGATAGGTGCTTTTGTCTTTCACTCTTATGCTCTTGTTCACGCAAGATCCTTCGGCGTGTAGGCACTCGCTTTTGAAATCCATCTTGAGGCAGTTTATCAAACCTATCAGCACCCTGAGGAGTCGTTTCAAACAACCTCTCTGAATGAGGATCTTCAGAAGCTCTTTTTTTTTGCTTCTGATCTCGACGACTCGTCAAAAAAAAGACTAAAAGAGCAATAAATAAACCGATCAGTTGATCCATACTATTGCCCTCCGAACAAGCTATTAATACAGGATTGCGATTTAGGCATCAGTCCCTGAAATCGACTTACGCATTTTGGTGTCCGCTTGGAGATTTTCTAATTTATAAAAATCCAAAACACCAAAGTTGCCTTGCTTAAATGCATCAGAAATCGCTAAAGGAATCGCAGCCTGTGCCTCGATTAATCGAGCTTCCATCAGTTTGACTTGGGCCATATTTTCTTGCTCCATAGCAACAGCCATAGCACGTCGTTCTTCAGCCTTCGCTTGAGCGATTCTTTTATCTGATTCAGCTTTATCCGCACGAAGCTTCGCCCCAATATTTTCTCCAATTGCAATATCAGCAATATCAATAGAGAGAATTTCAAAAGCTGTTTGTGCATCTAGCCCCTTCTCAAGAACCCGCTTAGAAATAAGTTGTGGGTTTTCCAAAACAGCCAAGTGTGTTTCTGAAGCACCAATGGCGCCAATAATCCCCTCTCCTACACGAGCAATGATGGTTTCTTCGGTGGCACCCCCAACAAGCTGTGCAATATTCGTACGAACGGTTACTCGAGCTCGGCAGCGAAGCTGAACGCCATCTTTTGCAACACCCGTAATATATTCGCCATGAGACTTATCAGGGCAGTCAATGACTTTTGGATTCACCGATGTTCTGACCGCATCTAAAATATCTCTTCCTGCAAGATCAATGGCTGTTGCTCGTTTCCAATCGAGAGGAATATTCGCTTTTTGAGCGGCAATAAGCGCTGCAACAACATCAAGCACTCGCCCTCCAGCAAGAAAGTGAGTTTCAAGATCTGCAACCGGAATCTCACGCAAACCCGCTTTATATGCATTTATATGCGCATTCACAATTGTTCTTGGAGGAATCTTACGTAGGCTCATCCCTACAATATTGAACAAAGAAATAGGAGTCCCCGAAACGAAGGCCTGAAACCAAAGGCTTATATATTTCATCAAAATGATGATAACTACAGCTAATACGCAGACAAATGCAATCAAGACTAATGAAGCACCTTGAACATCATTCATACTCTACTCCGATAATTTGTCCATTAATTTGTTCGTGCATTAATTCTTTGCACAACAAGATATGACCCTTGAGCGGAAATCACCACAATTTTTTCTCCTCGCTCAATATAAGGCCCGCTCGAAAGAACCTGAACTCGTTTTTGATCGATCTCAGCAAATCCCGAAGGACCTAAGTCTGTTTGAGCAGTCCCTGATTTACCGATAAGTCCCATATCTACAGAGGATCCGGTATACCCTACTTGGCTTGCATCTAAATAAAAAGTATTTTTGCTAGCTGATTTTCTAATCCTACCTATAGCAAATCGCACAGTAATTACAGCTAAAGAAATTGAA
This sequence comes from uncultured bacterium, assembly GCA_964577935.1. Lineage (GTDB taxonomy): Bacteria > Chlamydiota > Chlamydiia > Chlamydiales > FEN-1388 > JABDGV01. The sequence goes on from CAZOAJ010000022.1 coordinate 18,154, forward strand.
AAAAGAATAAAAATCAAAATCGACAAAAGTGAGTATCCCGACTGCGCAAAGCACAGTATGGAGATGATATAGGATACCACAGAGAGAACCGCTAAAATACCTCCTGGAAGATAAAACTCTAAGAAGATGAGGACTAACGTCAAAATAAGAAATAAAATTGCTTCAATCATATATCCATCTCCGGCCCAACAATAATCCTACCAACAACAACTCTACCTGGTTGAACTTCAAGAATACGAACTTTTGTTCCCTCATCTATAAATTCCCCACTTGAAATCGCATCGATGAGACGACCATTGATTTCAACTTTTCCGGCTGGACGAAGAGTAGAGGCAACCTGAGCAATGGATCCAATTTCTATATGAGATTCAGAGCTATCAACTTGTAGAGATGGTTGCGAATCCCTTTTAAGAACAAGCCAAGACAAAAGCTCAAGTCTTCTTTTCATAGGCCGAGCCATAAATATCATGAGCACAAAAGAAACTAAAATGGCTCCAGAAATCCAAATAAGACGAGTCATCACATAATCACCTGCTGCATTAAATGCCGTCCCTTCAAACCGTATTGATGAGATTCCAGGCAAAATAATCCCTATAATTCCAGCAAGAGAAAAAAATCCGCCTAAAATACCTAAAAGCCCAAAAGTTGGGATCATAAAGACTTCAATTGCTACAAGTAATAAGCCGAAGAGGAGAAGAAGAACCTCAAGCCATGATATTGCTTCTTGTGAAAAGCTGGTTAGCCCTAAAAAAAAGAGGCAAATCAAACCAACAAGCCCTGCAATCCCAAATCCTGCGGACGAAAACTCCATATAGATAGCTATCATGAGGCCCATGACAAGAAGAGATGAAATAAAAGGCTGTGCTAAAAGAGCAACAAATCGGGTCTGCCAATCCATGCGATAAGGATCAATATGATCACTCATTATAGTATCTGGCCAAGGAAGCACTTTTAACGAAGTATCTATTAAAGAGCGATCTGAGGATAGATCTTCATACGAGGTTTGTTGAGATGGTTCAACAAGAACATCTGCAACTCCAAATTCATACATTTTTTGAGCCGTCAGTGTCAGAAGCTTTCCCTTCGCAGAGATAATTTCGTCAGGAGTTACGCCTCCTCGACGAATGTCATCCATGCTCGCAAGCTTGATAATTTGATCTCCACGCTTAACGACAACTGTATCAGGATCGACCATAGCTTCCGCTAAAGCAGGATTTCTGCCATAAAATTCAGCACGACTTGCAAAATCTGTTCGAAGCGCTGAATTTATCTTTTCTGGCGCCTCTTTCATCCCCTCTGATGTCATCGTAATCGGCATTGCTGCCCCCATGATTGCATCTTTAGATGCCACGATAAACGGACATGAATAGGCAATCATTGCTCCCGCAGAGACGGCCCAGTTATCGATAAAAGCAATAACAGGAATATCACTCTTGGAATTAAAAACCTTCAAGGCATCTGAAATACGCTCAGCTGCAAACACCTCCCCTCCAGGGGTATTAAGATCTACAACGAGCGCATCGATTTTCTGCTCGGAATAATACTTAAGAGCCGATCGAACGTAAATCCAAGTTGCGTCGGAAATCTCTTCCGTTTTTCCACCTATCTCGATCCAGCCGATTTTTCCGCTTCTTTGTCCCCGAAAGCTCTCTTTAAACCGTTTATCGAACTGCTCCTTTAATTTCCCAGACACGTTATTTTTATCAGGAATTAGAGTTGTGAAGGGAGAAAGAGACGAAATCAATTTTAAATCTTCAAGCTGAAGCCTATTCAATACAAGGGTTTGATGTTCGTCCTTATGCACACCATCGATATCAAAGGAGCTCGATGGATCAGACATTGCGTCGACAAGCTGAGCTAAAATTTTCGCATTTGGGAGATTTGGATCGATCATGCCTTGGATTCGGCTGCGGAGAACATTAAGAGGAGATCCCTCATTCGAGACATCTCGAATAGCTCCCCATGAAACAACTGGACTCGTGTCTATTTGTTGACAAACAAAGGGAATAATTGCTGAAGCTCCAAGAGCCTTATCAATAATTCTGCAAGCAACACGTCTTCCATCTTTTCTTTTTTGATAAAGTTCTTTTGCAAGAATCAAAACACTCTCTTCATCCCCTCCAGCCGAGGTAATACCAAGGTATAGAAAATCTTCATGTGATTCTTCAATAGCCTTTTGTATTTCATGGCAACGTGTTGAGTCTAAATAACCAAATACTGCAATTTCTTCAGCTTGAAGATTTCTCTCGTGAAGAACTCTGCTCAGACAAAAAATGAGCACCAGCAGCTTCAGAAGAGTCAAACATTTCAGATAGTACTTCACACATAGCCTCACTGACATTATCAAGAGTTTTATCAGAATGAACCATCGATAGGAAGAGAGTCTCAAATTGGAGAGGAGGAATATAGACTCCGCGGCCAAGCATTTTTTTAAAAAATTCTCTAAATCTATCTTGCGAGCTATATAATGCCTCATGAAAAGCAGACACCCTTTCCACAGAAAAGAAAAGAGTCGCTATCGATCCAATTCGTTGGATCTGTACTGGGTAGTTTCTATCGACTATCAATTGTTCAATCGGTTTGAACAGCCTATCACTCTTTCTTTGTAGTTCTTCATACACCTCAGGCCCGATCATATCAAGAACTGCTATTGCGGCTTCAACCGCGATGGGATTGCCGGATAGCGTTCCTGCTTGATAAACATGTCCTTCGGGGGCTAAAAGATTCATAATTTCTTTTTTCCCTCCAAATGCCGCCAAAGGAAAGCCTCCACCGACTATTTTACCTAAACACGTAAGATCGGGAGTGATTTTAAAAAATTCTTGAGCCCCTCCAGGAGCGAGCCTAAATCCCGTCACCACTTCATCAAAAATAAGAAGGGATTGATATTCCCTTGTTTTCGCACGAAGAAACTCTAAAAATCCTTCTTTTGGAAGAACACACCCCATATTTATAGCCACGGGTTCAAGCAATATAGCTGCGCAGTCTCTTCCATATGGACTTTCAAAATATCTATTTATTGCCTCGAAGTCGTTAAATGGGATTCGATCTGTAAGAGAAGCAAATGATTCAGGCACCCCATTATGAGCATTGTTTGTATAGAGAGCACCTGAGCCTGCCGCTTTGAGGAACTGATCATGATGGCCATGATAATGGCCTTCAAAAGCCAAAATCCTATTTTTTCCTGTGCGAGCTCGGGCCAATCTCACTGCTGACATAACAGCCTCAGTGCCAGATGAGACAAAACGAACCCGTTCTATACTTGGCATCAAGGACATAATTCTTTCTCCAAGAACCCCCTCTTGAACGGTCGTAATTCCATATGTCGTTCCCTTATTTAAAGCCATTCGTGCGGCATCCAGAATGATAGGGTGAGCATGTCCGAAAAGAAGAGCTCCCCAAGACATACAAAAATCGATGTACGCATTTCCATCTATATCAATAATTCTGCAATCTTCGCCTCGATCGGCTATAAGAGGAGTCACTCCCACTTGCCGGCAAGCTCTCACAGGAGAGCTTACTCCTCCTGGAAGGAGGGTTTGAAGCTTTTCCCAAGCATCATGGCTTTTATTTCTATTCAAAATTTTCATATATCACTCTTTTCATGTCGCCGTTTCCACAATTCATACTTAGGTGAAAATTCTGAATGTATGAAAAATAGACTGTCAACGATACTATTCTTCATGTTTGGTAGATTCAATCTCTTATTTTTTTTAGGTATCCTGTTCTCAACGAGTTTGCTGCATGCTATTGATTACGATGCAGAAATTCAACTGGAGCAGAAACCGGCCTATGCAGATCGATCAATCATATCTAGCCTTAAAAAGTCCTCTTCGACCTTTCAACTCCAAAAATCTCCCCCTCTCACATTTTCTTCTCTCAAACGAAGAGCTGAAGGAGATATAGAAAATCTTCAAAAAGTCTTGAAAGCAAATGGTTTTTTATCCGCAAAAATTCGATTAAAAACACAATTTGAGCAAGTTCGAGCAAAGGTAATTTTTGAGGTACAATTAGGACCGAAATTCACATTTGACTCTGTTCAAATCGTTGGAACTTCAGATTCGCAAGAAATCCTTGATGAGCTGGAAAAAATTGGAATAAAAAAGGGACAGCCTTTTAACGCCGAATGCCTTGAAGACGGAAACCACGTAATCACCTCATTACTCAAGAACAAGGGGTACCCTCTCAGCAAAATCATTCAAAGAACTCTACTTGCTGACAGAAAACACGCCAATATAGACGTTACTTTTTCGATTTTCACAGGACCCAAATGCACTTTTGGTCCCGTTTATTACTCAGGAAACACATCAATTCAACCAAGCTATTTTTCACCTATTTGCCCTTGGAAAGAAGGTGAATTATTCTCAGAAAAGCTCGTTGAAGAGATGCAAAAACGGCTTGAAAAAAGCGGTCTTTTCAAAAGCGTCTCCGTTAAAGAAGGATTTGTTACTGATACAAAAATTCCTATAGAAATCTATGTAGAGGAAAGTCCAAGAAGGACTATTGGAGCCGGACTTTGCTATACGACAACTTATGGACCAGGTATAGGAGCCCAATGGAGGCATCGTAATTATTTCGGTAACGGAGAACGCATTGAATTTCGAGCAGATTTGTGGCGGCAGAATAGATATGCCTCATTGAGCTACACAATCCCGAACTTCAAAGAATATCAACAAAACTTAATATATTTAGCCGAATATAACTTTCAAACAACCATTTCATACCAAAGTTCATCTGTTGCAATGTCAGCTTTGATGGAAAACAGACTTGCACACAACGTCGATTTCATTCGTGGAGGACAAATTGAGCGATTGAAGTCACATGGATTTGATGGCAATCACCTTTTTAGACTCGGAAAGATTCCTTTTCAAATTAAATGGACCTCAGCAAATAGCCTTTTAGATCCAACTCATGGAGCTCAAATAAATTGTAAAGTCACACCTACGTTCCAAGTAGCGGACAAGCCCTATCCGTATCTGATCCATTTGACTTCGGGTACTTTATATCGTTCCTATTTGAATAATGCACTTACCCTAGCTGCGAAAGCTCAAGTTGGCAATATTTTTGGAGAAAGTGAACATGTCATTCCCTTGCCGGATAGATTCTTTGGAGGATCTGATTCATCGCTGCGAGGATATAAAACCTATAGCGTTGCTCCACTAACTAAGCATGGAATCCCCATGGGCGGCAGATCGATACTTACAGGAACTCTGGAAGCTCGAATCAGAACAACGACTCCTCTTGGATGGGTTCTCTTTTATGACGTAGGGAATGTCTATCATTTTTGGTTTCCAACACTTGGAACTCCCCTTCTTCATTCAACAGGTATCGGAGTTCGCTATAACACACCAATTGGACCGATGAGACTCGACGTTGCATTTCCACTTAATCGTCGACATAGTATAGATCCGTTGTTTCAAATCTATTTTAGTATTGGGCAGGCTTTTTGATGCGACGATCTCTGAGAATATTTTTCTTAAGCCTCCTTCTTATTTTACTCACTCCTGCTTGCCTCTTAAAAATACCCGCAGTGAATGAACAGGTAAAATCTTTGATACGTGGCGTTGTTAAAGAAGCATTAGGCCAAGATATCGAGATTAAATCGCTTTCAGGAATCCCCCCCTTTTTTTTCTCCGCAACTGATGTTGTTATTGGATCAACTCCCGATTCACAGCTCTTGAGCGCATCAAGTATTTCTTTTATACCGGAATGGCATGAACTCCTCTTTGGAAACATCTCCTTCTACAACGTTTCGATTGGAACAGTCGAAGCAAACCCTGAAAAAATAAAAGATTTTTTATCCCTCCAATCTGATGTGATCATTCCGATAAAGAAAATCATCTTGCGGCACCTTTCTATTGATTCTCTTTCCATTAAAAATAATCCCGTATCCCTCAGCGTTTCAGGAGCATGTAGTTATTCGTTGAACGACTCAAGCTGGATTACCTCGCTATCGACCAAGATCTGGCCTGATCCCTCATGGGAATATCCGTGTAATTTCTCTCTGGAAACAAAAGGGATTCCAACAAATTTTTCTCTCGATGGGCTGATCGAAATCTCAAATCAGGCTCTACTATCAAATAAAACAGCACCCTCGAAGCAAAATGAGTTTCAGGAAGGTTTTTTACACATCAAAGGCACAGGATCTTTTACAAACCCATATATCTTGAGTCAGGCTGACGTTCAAGCCTCTTGCAAACTGCGCTCACTTCTCAAAAAAATTGAAGTATCAGGAACCATTTTTCAAGAAAAGCGAATTAATCAAGGTACGCCTGCATCGTATAAAGGGAACGACTCGAGTACTGATCAGCAGCTTAAAATAATTCTCAATAGAATCGACTCTTTTATCGCCAAGCCTTTTATTCAAAAACATATCTTAACGCCTGATGAAGAGACTTCCGATGCAATTCAAGATATACTTCAGCGAAACGAAAGTATAAAGATACATTCTTCACTTGAAGGAATACTCTCTTCAACCCAACTTGGCCCCTATCTAGATGGATCTTTGATTATAGAGCAGGAAAAGATCCCTTTTAAAACCTCATATTACAAAGATGGATTAAGTTTTGCTTCAAAAGGATCCATTCATAATGCTCATATCAACGCTGACTGGGTAGTGTACCTTTCTGATATAGCGTCAAGCGCACATCTTCAAGCATCTCAAATCAATTTTCAAAGCCTTGATCTACATGTCGGAGAGCTCCGTGTCGAAACAAAGCAGGTTCAAGATTCAACTGACATCGCTCTTACAGCCTCGAACTTCTCATATGATGACGTACATGAAAAAACAATCCAGGCACTCTTAAAAAAGAATTCGACTTCGAATCTGACCGATTTTTCTTTTCAAGCTTCTGGAGATATCTCGTGCGCCGCTACAGGAAACTTGTTCGTGAGGGAAGAAGAGGCCAAAATCGACATCCAAACTCTACGTGTGGGGAACGAAAATACACGCGAAGCCCTCGTCTTAGAGCGCCCAACTCAGATAGCTTGGAATAAGACATCGCTCCTACTGGATCATTTTATTCTTAGAAATAAATCTCAAGGATTAATCGAAGGCCATATTAGCCAGATGGGAAAAAATCTGGATGGCAATATACGAGCCATCAATCTTCCTCTTTCAAAAATCACCCTAGCAAAGTTCATTCCTATTCACGGAGAACACTCCTTTTCCTTAGTACTCTCTGGAACAAAAGACACTCCGACAGGAAGCCTTTCAGGAACAATGAGAACGGTTCTTGAAGCATCAGGTCACGATTCGCTCTCTCACACAACCGATTATAAAATTGAATTAAATTCTTCCGCCATCCTACTTCACGCAAAAGCAAATGGAGAGGGAATAAAAAATCCTCTAGAGTTCCACGCGAACATCAAACGGCAAAATCAACTTGAAAAATGCAGTATTTTAGGAACCCTCAAAGGAGATATCGACTTACTCGAATGGAGCTCACTTTTTTTCCCTGAAAAGCTCCAATGTGAAGGTGTAGTTTCTTGTAAACTGTCGCTCTCCGGTGCCCTCATGCATCCTCAAATAAAAGGAGAAGTCGACCTAATCCAAGGCAAATTTGAAATCCCAGGTACGGGCGGTATTTTGACCAATATATCGGCTCAAGGACTTATGCATGGACATCGTGTAGACATTAACACAATCAAAGCCCTCGGTGAAACCGGCGGCGAAGTTGAAGGTGAAGGATTTGTCGATTGGTCAACAAAAGGTCTAGTTTCCTATGATTTGAAGTTCAGGCCAAAAGATATTGAACTTGTCCATACAGATATTGGAAATGCTCGTGCATCAGGAAATCTTGAGCTTATTGGCAAAAACAACAAAATCGATCTTAAAGGTGTTTTTAAAGTCCATCAGGCTCTTTTGGACCTGAGAAGCGATTTTTCTCAGTCTGCACATGATCTTGAAATTGAATTCAAAGATAGCGACGAATCAGAGATCATGAATGATCCAGTCTCTTTACATTTTGATATTGAGCTCCCTCACAATGGTTTTATTGAAGGTCGAGGTTTATCGTCTGAATGGAAAGGAATTCTTTCAATTCAAGGAAATACGAATAAATTCAAAGCACTTGGGTCTTTGTCTTGCTTAAAAGGACACTATCATTTCGCTGGAAAGGACCTAAAAATTTCCCGTGGAGAGATCCTTTTTAACGGGAACTTAATGCATGATTCGCAGCTCAATGTTGCCGCAAATCTTGAGCTGCCTCTTGTAAGTATTCAAACAACTCTCAATGGCTCGTTCGAACGCCCAGAGCTTCATTTTTATTCCATACCTATGATGACCGATAAGGATATCGTATCATGGGTTCTGTTTGGGAAAGGAGCTCAGGATATCTCTCCTCTCCAAAGCCTTCAGCTTGCTCAGGCAATTATCTCTATTCGTCAACCTGGAGGCCCATTTTCTTTTATTGACACTGTGCGTTCAACGCTTGGTATTGATCGAATAGATGTAACAAACGATTCAGGCTCCAACGAAGTAACTCTTCAAGTCGGCAAATACCTTTCCCAAAGTGTCATGGTAACTCTTTCTAAAGAGATTGCTTCCGAAGTCAATCGGATGGGATTAAGCGTTGATCTTCATCAGGACATCAAAGCTGAGGCTGAAGTTGGAGATGATGCGGAAGG
>CAZOAJ010000023.1:0-26620 GCA_964577935.1 uncultured bacterium
CGCCTTTCTTCTTTTCTTGAGAGGGCTCATCGCACCTTTCTTTGCGAGCATAGTCGGTAATGTAGAATCCGCTTCCCTGAAAAGAAAGACCGACCTTGCTGAATTTGCGTTGGAGAGTTGGTTGTTTGCATTCTGGGCACATAGTTTGTGCTCTATCCGCTACTTTGTGAGCTATATCGAAGCTTTTTTGACAGTTAGGGCAATAATATTCGTAGATGGGCATATCTCATACCGTGGTAAATGAAGAGAAAATAAAACTCCCTAAAGGATTTTAGTCTTTTAGGGAGTGTCTTATGAGCTAAGAGAGATTGCGATAAGCGTCGGTTAGAAATCACCCATATCCATACCGCCCATGCCGCCCATTCCCATACCACCCATACCACCCATTCCGCCCATTCCTTGAGCCATAGCAGGAGCTGCTTTTTTGGGTTTCTCGGTGATCATGCATGCGGTTGTTAAGAGAAGGGATGCTACCGAGGCTGCGTTGATGAGGGCAGTTTTAGTAACCAGAACAGGATCGATAACTCCAGCTTTAACCAGGTCGCAAAACTCATCTGTTAAGCCGTTGTATCCATGAGCTCCTTTGGCTTCATAAATCTTTTCGGCAACAAGCTGTCCCTGCTTTCCGCAGTTATTGGCTATTGCTGTTGCAGGCTCAAATGCAGCCTTTCGGATGATTTGAACGCCGATGTCTTCATCGTGGTTCATCTTGAGATTCTCAAGGCATTTGACTGCGCGTAAGATTGCAACTCCGCCGCCTGGGACGATGCCTTCAGCGACAGCCGCTCTAGTTGCATGGAGGGCGTCTTCAACGCGAGCTTTTTTCTCTTTCATCTCTGTTTCAGTTGCAGCACCTACGTTGATGACAGCAACGCCGCCTACAAGTCTTGCAAGGCGCTCTTCAAGCTTTTCTCTTTCGTAAGAAGATGTTGAATTTGCAATCTCTGCTTTGATTTGAGCAACGCGTTGGCTGAGCTCGATTTCGCTTCCTTGTCCGTCAATAATTGTAGTCTCATCTTTTGAGATCTTCACCAATTGAGCGGATCCGAGCGAGTCGATAGATGCATCTTCAAGACGAAGTCCTACTTCTTCGGAAATGAAGGTGGCGCCGGTTAAGATAGCGATATCTTGAAGGACTGCTTTCTTTCGGTCTCCAAAGCCTGGAGCTTTTACAGCCGCTACAGGAAGGCCTGCTTTGATCTTGTTGACTACGAGGGTTGCAAGAGCTTCACCATCGACATCTTCAGCTATGATGAGGAATGGCCTTTGGCCATTTTGCATCACTTTTTCGAGAAGAGGAACAATATCTTTCGCAGTTGAAATCTTTTTGTCTGTTACCAGGATAAAAGGATTGTTAAGCTCTACCTTCATCGTTTCTCCATTCGTGATGAAGTAGGGAGAAAGATATCCCTTATCAAATTGCATCCCTTCAACAACATCGAGTGTTGTTTCAATGCTTTTTGCTTCCGAGACAGAAATGATACCATCTTTGCCCACTTTTTCCATCGCTTCAGCAATGATTGCACCGATTTCTGGGTCATTGTTTGCAGAAATCGTTGCGATTTGACGGATCTCTTCAGTGGTGCTTACGGGCTGAGCAAGCTTTGAAAGCTCTTCAACAAGAGTTTCAACAGCTTTCTCGATACCGCGCTTGATGCTCATCGGATTTGTTCCCGATGTCACATTCTTCAAGCCGAGCTGGAAAATCGCTTCCGCTAGAACAATAGCTGTTGTGGTCCCATCGCCTGCAATATCAGATGTTTTTGATGCCACCTCTTTAACGAGCTGAGCGCCCATATTTTCGAACTTATCTTTCAGTGTGATCTCTTTTGCTACCGTCACACCATCTTTTGTGGAAAGAGGAGCGCCAAAGCCTTTATTGATCACGACATTTCGTCCTTTGGGCCCTAAAGTGACCTTAACAGCCTTTGCAAGAGTTTTAACCCCTTTGGCCAAAGAGCGCATTGCTTCTTCATTGAATTGGAGCAGTTTTACCATAGTAGAGCTTCCTTTCTATATCGGGGTCGTTATACAAGTACGCCTAAGATGTCATCTTCGCGGAGGATGAGCAGTTCTTCATCTTGATCGGCGTTTGATTTTTTCACTTCTGTCCCACCATAGTTGCTGAAAAGCACTCGGTCGCCAATTTTCACAGAAAGTTTTTGTGTTTGACCATCTTCATTGGTAGTTCCAGGACCAACAGCAATGACTTCGCCTTCTTTGGGCTTCTCTTGTGCTGTGTCAGGGAGAAGGATTCCACCTTTGGTCGCTTTTACCTTTGAACGGCGAACTAATACGCGGTTTCCGAGAGGTTGAATATTCATAACTTCCATCCGATTGAAAATGATTTTTAAAGTTCTATTAGTGAAGGATTCTAGAGATCCGATCTTTTTTAGGTCAATGGGAACAGAGTATTTTTTAGCAGACTTGTAGTGAGAGTGCCAATTTATTTGGATATTAGGGTCCATATTCGGGAAAGAGGTATTTTTTGCGAGCTGTCATGAATCCCTTCATTTCCTTTTCATGAATTGCTTTGAGTCCATTAAATGGGGAAGTTGAGGTATTCAACAGATTCCACACTTTGTCTGTTCCACAGATTTTTGCAAAAAAATCTTTTCGAAGTACAGAAGCTTTTAGTCCTTGTCTTACCCGTGTGGGATAAAGACTTTTTAAGCAGTCGAGAATATGCCAACAGGTAGTAACAGGTCGAATGGTTGTCGGTTGGTCAATCAGGATAAGAGCCCCTTGACAGAGTGTTCCCGCGTACCTACCTGCAAATGGCTTATAGCGGATTGGGGCAAAGCGAAGGCCTGGAAGCGATCGACTTTTAAGTTTGTTCACAAAAGCTTCAGCATCTATCCAGGGAGCAATAATAAGTCGAAAGGGAATAGTGTTATTAACTCCAGTGTTGACGAGCTGGAGCTCTCCAAGTATTCCTGTAATGCCATAGCAGCATGCAGCTGCAGGATCGGGAATGTAGGGGCTTGTTGGGATCCATGGAAGGCCTGTCGAGGGAAAGCTCATGGTTCTTTTCCATCCCTTCATAGGAACGACAAGCAGGTTGCACTTGACGTTATACTCTCCATTAAAATAGCGGGCTAATTCTCCAACGGTCATTCCATGCACGTAGGGTATTTTGAGGTATCCTACAAAGGATCGATATTGAGTTTCTAAAAGGGGCCCATCTACCGTGAGTCCTCCAAGTGGATTTGGTCGGTCTAAAACAATTACTTGGATATTTCGTTTTGCGGCTTCTTCCATCACATAAAAGAGGGTCGATATATAGGTGTATGATCTACATCCTATGTCTTGAATATCGAAGATGATGACCTCTATTCCTTTGAGCATCTGTTCGGTCGGCCTTCTATTCTCTCCATACAGGCTGTGGACTGGAATTCCTAAATGCTTTTGATTCGCTACGATTTCACCTGCAGGAACGACTCCAAAGATTCCATGTTCCGGTGCAAAGAGAGCTGATAGCGTGTAGTTGTATTCGGTCTCTTTTTTCTTCAGGTAGCAAGCTGTGCTTTCGAGGGTTTTGAGTACGCCTGTTTGGTTTGTGACAAGTCCAATTTTTTTGCCCTTGAGTTGAAAGACAAAAGGTTCTTGCAAGATTCGCTCTGCACCAACTTCAACGGCTGTATGAGTGTGCGCTGAGAACGCTTTACCTGGGAGAATAAAAATGACCAAGGTTATAAGGAGCTTGAAAGGAAAAACAATACTCAAAAGTGCACGACAATTTCTATTCACGATACAATCATTCCTTAAATTATCGAGGTAGTCTCTATTATGAAATAGCAGGTATACTGCATTTCTTAAACTCGAACTCAAGTAACTCACGTTCCGCAAAATCTGACCATCTCTTTTGCGTAACATGGGTCAGTAAATTCTATTTTTGGAAGATAGCAAAGACTATGACTGTTGCAAAAGACATATTACAGGCAGGAGAGTTACCAGAGAAGTCTCCTGATTCGATAAACTCTTTTTCGAGTCCTCTTCTGAAAAGCGCTATTGACAAAGAGCTTCGTTCTTTGAATTCCTATCAGCAGGAAGCGGTTCTTCATAAAGATGGTCCCTTGCTTGTCGTTGCGGGTGCAGGATCTGGAAAGACCAAGGTTGCGACGGTACGGATCGCAAAGCTTATTGAATCGGGAGTTCCTCCTGAACAGATTATTGGAGTGACCTTTACGAATAAAGCTGCACGAGAAATGAAAGAGCGAGTTCACAACCTCGTTGGCTGCTCAGTCGTCATTTCAACGTTCCACAGTCTTGGATTAAAAATTTTACGTGAATCTGCACATCATATCGGGTATGGCGCGAATTCTCTTGTCTATGATGCAGATGACAGTTTAAGAGCTTTAAAACTCGTTCTCAAGGAGCTTTCAATTCCCGATGATGATGCAGCCCTTTATGAGAAAAGTATCTCAACCTTGAAAAATAGGCTTGTATCTCCCTCGAGCGAGCAGCTTGGTAAAAACATCGAAAACGCGCGCATTTTGTCGGTGTATGAACGCTACAGCGCTCTTTTAAAGAGATCAGGAGCTTTTGATTTTGACGACCTTCTCTTTTTGCCTGTTCTCTTATTTAGAAGCTGTCCGGAAGTTCTTAAAGAATACCAGGAGAGATGGAAGTATCTTCTTGTTGATGAATATCAAGATACAAACTACGCCCAGTCAGTGCTTGTCTCTTATTTAGCAGGAACGCAGCAGAATGTCTTCGCTGTCGGCGATCCCGATCAGTCCATTTATTCCTGGAGAGGGGCTGATATCGGAAATATTTTACGATTTCCTTCTGAATACGAAGATTCAAAGCTCGTTCGTCTCGAGGAAAATTACCGAAGTACGCAGGCGATCCTTACGGCTTCAAACTATCTGATTGAGCATAACAAGGGCCGGATCGAAAAACGTCTTTGGAGCAAGAAAAATGAGGGCGAATCTGTAGTCCTTTACTGCGGAAAAACAGAGCGTCAGGAGTCTGAGTTTGTAGCATCTGCTATCGAAGAGTATATTGAAAATGGGTATTTGCCTGAAGAGATCGCTGTCCTCTTTAGAACAAATGCGCAATCGCGGGCGTTGGAAGATAGCTTTCTTGAACGAAGAATCCCCTATCATATCTATGGAGGTATCTCTTTCTACCAAAGGAAAGAGGTGAAGGATATCTTAAGTTATCTACGCCTTGTGCTGCAGCCGAAAGATTCATTAGCATTTGCAAGGGCTATTCAGGCGCCTAAACGAGGTTTAGGCGGGCAATCGATCTCCAAGATCGAAACCCTTGCCGTTCAACTCGGGCTCTCATTTCATGAGGTAGTTCGAAAAATTCTTGCAGGTGAGCTTTCAGTCTCTTTTGGAACAAAGCAGAAGCAGGCTCTTGAATCGTTTGCAACGACTCTTGATTTGATAGCTGCGGCACAAGAGTCCGGCATTGGCGGATGTATTGACGCTGTCGTCTTCGATGGTGGATATCTCAAATCTCTTGAGAGCGATAGTGAGACATACCAGGAGAAAGCAGAGATTGTTAGCGAACTTGTTGCAAAAGCTCACGAGTGGGACCGCTTGAAGAAGGGGCCTCCGCTCCAATTTCTTGAGGAAGTGACGTTAAACCAGGCAACCGATGAGCAAAAAGAGAGCTCTTGCTTTCTGATGACGATCCATAATGCCAAAGGGCTTGAGTTCAAGATCGTTTTTGTTGTGGGGCTTGAGGAAGATATTCTTCCCCATATCAATTCCAAGAAAACTCTCGATGGCATTGAAGAGGAGCGGCGTTTGCTCTATGTTGCAATGACACGTGCCAAAGTTCGACTTATTTTGACGTGCAGTGAGACTCGGCTCCTCTGGGGCGGCTTCCGTTCGATGCGTCCCTCTCAGTTTCTGTACGAAATTCCAAAGCAGTACCTACATCTTGTGAAAAATATTGATGCGCTCTTTTCCAAAAATGAGCTTTATCAATCTTCCTCCAAATCTTCATCGTCAAAAACCTTTGCCACCGCAAAGGCGCCTGCTCCGTCAGAGCTTGAGGTTGGGCAAATCGTTATGCATACCTACTTCGGTGTCGGCAGGATCGAAAAGCGAATAGAGTCTCCGGACGGCATAATCTATCAAGTATATTTTAGCGGAGATGGCTCGCGCAAAAAAATACTTGGAACGCTTGGCCTCTTGAGTCCTGTTGCTTAAGAAGCTTTAATAATGGCCCTTTTTCCTGTAGGTTGTTGCTTGAATTGAAAGGTCAAACCAAAGATGGTATAATTAAAGAAAAAATTGGTCATCTATGGCATCCGTTAAACCTCCTTCAAGGCAGGACTTTTTTCTTCAGGAGACAAAAGGTGGACTCCGAGCTGTCCCATTGAAGTGGTATCATCGCATTGCAAAGCTTTTACCTCCTTGGTCGGGGATCTATGGTTCAGGCAAGGTTCATCTTCTCGTCAAAAATGAATTAGCTAAAATCGAAAAATTGAAAACGAGTGCTGAGAGGTTGAAAGCTCTTTCGCAGCTTAAAGTGACTGTCGAGACAGTAAAAGATTCTCATCGATATGTAAAAAAGATTGGTTCATTAGCAAATAAAAATTTTGCAAAAGTTCTTGGTGAAATCGATATGGCGAAACTCGATGAAGAAGCCAAGGGGTTATCCCTTGAGTCCTTGCTTAACAGCATCGAACGCAAGGATACTGACCAAGAAAAATACAAGAGCGCGCTTAAAGAGCTAATTGAGAAAGAACGAGCAACAGTTAAAACAATACTTACCGAGAATGCCCCTCTTTTTGAGAAATTCGTAAAGATCCAAACAGAACAAGATCAAAACAGTACTTACCGAGAATTGATTAATGAAGTCCGAAGGAAAATCATTGAAACAAAAAAGGATGAAATTGAAGCGCTGATGACCAGGGCAGATCAAGCTGTGTCAAATGATGAGTTGAAGGAAATAACTGCTAATGTTCTTCAAGGCGAATACACTGATCCTGAAAAGCAATTTCTAAAGGATGCTGATAGAGGGGTAGTCTACAGCTTAGAGAATAGGGGTTCAGTTACGAAGAAGTTAGAGGCGCCCCAAGGGCTCGAAAACGATGAGATAAAAGGTAAATATTTAGAAAGTTTGATTAATCAGTTCAATGCGGTCTTCATGAAAGATGAGGACCCTTGGCGTGCTCTTGCTTTAACATTAGCATCCCAAACGCCACTCAACGCGATAGGTATAACTCTCCAGCAGGAAACAACTCAGCGCTTTGCTGATAGCGAACGCTCTTCTGGCCAAGGGGATTCTCTTTTGTATATCGCAAGTGTTCAAAAAAAACCCATAGAGCTTACTCTTGTGCGAAATGAAGAGGGCAAGATTGGTTCAATTAGTCTAAAAACTTCAATCTGGAACCCGATATATTGGACTTCTGTTACCCAATCCAAAGAAATGAACCTTAAGGCACAAACGGGTGAATCGTTCGATAAGAGTGGTCTAGTAGGCTATATTAAAACTAATGTTGAAATGAGCGTTAAGCTTGAAGCGACACAGGAAAGTAATCAAATCCCTATCGTTACCGAGCTTAAGATGAATCGAAAATTAGAAGAGATTAGTTCATAGTTTACATCACACAACCTACATCGATTTAGAGAAGTTATGAAAAATCAAGTTTATTTTAGTTGTAATTGTTTCTTGCTAAATAATGACTAATTAAAACTTGAAAAACAGAGCATGTGTGTTGTGAGGCTATCGTTTGCTTAGTCGTGAGGTGCTTGTCTATCCGTTTCTTGAACTATTGCAGTGTGTTGAATAAGTTGAGAGTCGAAGTACTTAAATTCTTTAGGGCTATCTACATCTTGTGAAAAATATTGATGCGCTCTTTTCCAAAAATGAGATTTATCAATCTTCCTCCCAATCTTCATCATCAAAAACCTTTGCTGCCGCAAAGGCGCCTGCTCCTTCAGAGCTTGAGATTGGGCAAATCGTTATGCATACCTACTTCGGTGTCGGCAGGATCGAAAAGTGAATGGAGCTCCGGATGGCATAATCTATCAAGTATATTTTAGCGGCGGTGGCTCGCCTAAAAAAATACTTGGGACACTTGGCCTCTTGAGTCCTGTTGCTTAAGAGGCTTTAATAATGGCCTTTTTTCCTATAGGTTGTTGCTTGAATTGAAAGGTCAAACCAAAGATGGTATAATTAAAGAAAAAAAATGGTCGTCTATGGCGTCCGTGAAACCTCCTTCTAGACAGGACTTTTTTCTTCAGGAGACAAAAGGTGGACTTCAAGCTGTCCCATTGAAGTGGTATCATCGCATTGCAAATCTTTTACCTCCTTGGTCGGGGGTCTATGGATCTGGCAAGGTCCATCTCCTTGTCAAAAATGAATTAGCTAAAATCGAAAGATTGGAAACGAGTGCTGAGAGATTAAAAGCTCTTTCGCAGCTTAAAGTGACTGTCGAGACAGTGAAAGATTCTCATCGATATCTAAAAGAGATTGGTTCGGTAGCGAATAAAAATTTTGCAAAAGTTCTTGGTGACATCGATCAAGTGAAACTCTATGAAGAAGAAGCGACGGGCTTATCCCTTGAATCTTTACTTCACAGCATCGAACGCAAGGATGCTGACCAAGAAAAATACAACAGTGCGCTTAAAGAGCTAATTACGAAAGAGCAAGCAACAGTTAAAACAATACTTACCGAGAATGCTCCCCTTTTTCAGAAATTCGTAAAGATCCAAGCAGACCAAAAGGAGGATAAAATTTGCCAAGAATTGATCAATGAAACCCGTAGGGCAATCTTTCAAGCAAAAAAGGCAGAGGTTGAATCCCTAATACGCGAGGCAGATCAAATTAATCCAGATCAGTTGAAGCAAGCAACTGCTCATGTGCTCGAAGGCCAGTACGAGAGTCCTGAAAAGCAATTTCGAACAGATGCTTTTAGAGGTATAGCCTATAGCTTAAACAATAATGGCATAGTTACGGAAAAGTTACCAGCGCCTCAAGGGCTTGAAATCGATGGTGTAAAAAATAAATATTTAAACGAATTGGTTGCTCAGGTGGGGAGTGTTTTTACGGAAGATGAAGCTCCCTGGCGTGATCTTGCTTTAATATTAGCGACCCAGACACCATTCAACGCAATAGCGATGGCTCTCCAGGGAGCAATAACTAGGCGGTATGCTGATATCGAAGACTCTTTTCCCGGTGAGGCTTCTATTTTGTATATCGCAGGTGTGCAAAGAAATCCTATCGAACTTACGCTTGTTCGAAATGAAATCGGCAAAATAGAGTCAATCTCTCTAAAAACTTCAATCTGGAACCCGATGCATTGGTGTTCTCTTGATGAATCCAAAGAAATGAAGGCTAAAGCCTCAAGAGGTGAATCCTTTGATCAGAGCAGTTTGGTAGGCTATATCAAAAATGATATGACTATGAAAATTCAGATTGAAGCAGCACAAGGAAGTGGCCAAACTCCCACCATATCGATTCGAGAGCTTAATGTTGATCGAAAATTAGAAGTGATTAGCTCATAGTTTAAATCATAATGCACATCGATCTAAAGAATTTAGGAAAAAATGAGGACGTGTTTTAGTCGTAATTTTCTCTTACTAAATCATGACTACTTAAAACTTGGAAAGCAGAGGATGTTTGTTGTGGGGCTGTCGTCTGCTTCGTGATGAGCTGCTTGTCTATCTATTTCTTGAACTATTGCAGGGTGGTGAAGAAGTTGAGGGTCGAAGTGCTTAAATTCCTTTGGACAGTGTTTCAAGACATGGAGCGCAAACGGGATACTTTTCTTCATAGAGGGGCCGACAAGTTTTAAGTCGGGCCATTTGCTCACCGGAGTTTTGAAGGCTTGCATAACGAGTGCTTGATCATCGCGAAGCTCTTCATCGAGAAGAGGAAATGTGAATGCTGGAATCCTCTGAAGAGCAATCTGTGCAAGAGGGATCGACTTTTTTAATCCTGGACTTACAAGTGAGTATATCATCGGATCAAGTTGGATTGCTGCAGTTGCAACTTCCTCATCGTCTTGCAAATCTTTTGGGATTTTTTTGAAAAGCTCCTGATCATCTTTGATATTCAATAGCGCCGAAAGGTAGAGGTAAGAGTACATCTTGGCTCTTCCACAGGGATTGAAAAGAGCTCTTTCTGGAGCTCTTTCTCCTGTCAGCTCCATCTCTTTGGCTGCATTAGTTAACTCTGCTGGAATGGCCTTTCCTCTCATCATAAGCGCTGTAAAACAGTTATTGATCAGTTCAACTTTTTCAGAAGGGTTCTTCAAGAATTTGAAGCCATATTGAAATATTTCCTTTTCAGGATGATCTGTAAAGGCTTGTATAAAGATCTGAAGGCCTAGGTTTGAGTAATGAGAGAGTTTTTGTGGCAGCGTAACCTGTTCAAAACTGCTTTCAAGATGGTTATTTGCGATATTGTTATTTGGACTAAAGGGCGCTTGTTCTAGAAGAGACATGTAGTTGCCTTAGCTGTTCAAAGTCGTCTTCATTCCATATCAGCGGGATTACCTTCTGTCAATAAATGATTTAAAAGATCTTTTAAGAAGCAGTTAAAGTTTCTATGTGTGATTTCAGCTCAATAATTCCCTGATGAGGATTAAAATGTGATGATCGACGAAAGGCTTCTTTGCCCATTCGTAGAGAACGAATAGGATCTTCAAGAAGGTCGATGATTGCACGTTGAAACGCCTTCGTGTCATTATTTGGGACTAAAATCCCCGTTCTTCCATTATGAAGCCACTCATTCGTGCTTCCTTTATCAAAAGCAATAACCGGCAGTGCTTGACGCATGCATTCAACTCCTGTAGCACTCAAAGGGGTGAGTTCAAGCGACGGAAGAAGTGAAATTTGTGCTCTTGATCTGAAGAGCGCGAGTTTTTTTTCATCGCACGAGCCTAAGAAAGTGATTCTATCATCAAGGTCATAGCTTCTTGATAAGCCTTCACAGGCCTTTTGATGAGGTCCATCTCCTGCGACAAAAAGACGAAATGGTTTCTTGATGCCATGCAACGCCTCAATGATAAGTAAGAGTTCATTCTCTGCAATGATCTCGCTTGGATAAAGAAGCGTTGAAAGCTCCTTTTCTTCACTATCTTTTTCTTGCCAAAGGGTTGAAGGGGCAACAAGAGAGGATATAGCTATCTTTGGTTCGGGATATCCTCGATGCACAAGTTCATTTTTCATGAAGTGGGAAAAGGTGATATGGAGATCATATTTTTGATCAGATTCAAGCGAAGGTTGATCGTTATTTTTCGTTCTTAGGCGGCGGTTACGTCGGATCGAGAAAAGCCATCTGGTCAGCCGACGAAAAATGCCTTTTTGTGACCTATCTGGTATAGAGAGATCAAAGTCGTGGTGAATACGAAGGGTTTTTATCTTCATCTTCTCAAGCAGGTCCGATGCACTTTTAGGAAGTGGGCTATTGAGAATAACGAGTTGCGGACTCTGTGTTGAAATGAGTTCGTTGAGTTCCATAACCGCAAGCCCTGTGCTTCCAAGCGGTGCAAAAGGATGTATTGTACAGTATTCTTCAAGAGCCTGTGTGCGATCTGCTGAGAGATCGGTGATAAGATCAATTTTATAGTTTTTGCTAAGTTCTGCTGCAGCATACATGAGGTATTTTTCTGAGGATGAAGACGACGTGGGTGTATAAGCCGATAGATGTATGAAAACTATGTTTTTCACAAGAGCCATCCTCAAAGTTTCTTTAGGCATTGCCAGGAGATTCGTAAGCAATTTCTATATAAGACTTTTTCAAACTTTAGGTACAATTTTAAGTAGAATTCTTAAAACCGGTACAGTTCTCATCAAGGGGTCGCGATTTAGACATTCAAGCGAAAGGCAAAAATGCAAATATGAATGGCAACGAAACTTTATTGTATCAGCTTTTTCAAGAAACACGGGACCGAATTTCCTCTGAAATGTCGATTGATCTCTCCCATGTTACGTGCCGAATTGATTCGAAAAATTTACGTCTGTGGGAAGCTGCTTGCTGCTGGATCGATAAAGATCAGGTTATCATTCAGCTTCATCCTCGACTTGCAAAGGGATCTTTCTTCGGTCACTCTGCCGAAGAGATTATACGTCATGAGCTGATTCATGCTGCTCGCTCTTTTGAAACGGGAAATCGGTTTGAGGAGATTCTTGCCTGTGAATTTTCAGCCCCTCCTGGTCGCTCCCCAAATTTCAGAGAGGCTCTTACCGCGCTTTTTCAGAGCACCAAGGAACCTCTCTATTTTGTTTTTCTCTTCTTCATATCGTGGATTTTAGGAATTTTCCTAGCAGAAGATTTTGCTCATTTCTTTCTCTTTCTTATCCCTCCCTTTCTTTTTCTATTTATCCTCTATCTTCGCCTCTTCCGCGATAGAAAAATTATTCGCTTCCTTCATACTCAATATTCGCCCGGTGAGCTTATTCGGATGAGAGAGTCAGAGCTTGAAGATTCGTATAGCCGAATGGTCAAAGAAGATAAGATAAATAGATAACAAGACTTGATCCAAGTCATAAATTTTGCGATTATCCTATTTCCCATATTTAGAGGATGTAGGGATAATAAATTATATGAATTGAGTCATATGAGTTGTTTTCTGCACCCCCTTGAGCATTATTAATTGCGTGTAAAAATCAGTAGGGTTTGTCGCTATGGCGTCCTTTACGACAGATTATGAAGAGTTTACTCCTCAACAAGAAGCGCTTCTTGAGCGGTATGTTACAAACTCGAGAGGGTCAATCTTTGCGCTAAGAAACCTTCCAGAGGTTATTAAAGGCGCTCTTTTTTCACGATATTCGAGATCTACATTAGGACTCAGGTCGCTTCTTTTAAAAGAATTTATCCAAAATCCAGATGAAGCTTGTTTTCAGTCGATAGCTCAAGGTTCTCCTGTGGCTGAAGAGCAGCTCATAGCTATTAAGAAGGCGCAAAATTTCTACGATCGAATCCTTGACGGTTATGGAGACGATTCAATAGGGGAACTCGGCGGGGCGCATCTTGCAATCGAAAATATCTCGATGCTTGCCGCAAAAGTTATTGAAGATAGCCGTATTGGTGGATCTCCTCTTGAAAAATCAACAAGGTATATTTATTTCGATCAGAAGGTAAAAGGAGAATATCTTTTCTATCGAGAACCTGTTCTTATGACATCAGCGTTTCGAGATCTCTATGTGAATACCTGTAATATGCTCTTCGAAACATACTCTTCGATGATTCCTCAGTTGACCGACTATATGGAGAGGGTATTTCCTAAAACAGAAGAGATTACAAAAGCTGCATATGCGGCTGCAATTAGGGCAAAAGTCCTAGACTGTGTCCGAGGTCTTCTTCCTGCTTCTACATTGACGAACATGGGAATGTTTGGTAATGGAAGATTTTTTGAATATCTCCTAAGTAAGCTTCATATTTCTCCTCTGGCAGAGCTGCAAGATATAGGAAAGAGAAGCTATGAAGAGCTTTCCAAAATTATTCCATCGTTTGTTCGACGAGCAGAGCCGCACCATCGCCATCATGAGTCTTGGTCTCAATTTGCAGATAGGGTTTCTTCTGAGCTCTCAGGGCTTGCTGCGCAGATATCTCCTCAGATTACAAAAACGAAATCTCCAGGCGTTCGCCTTTCAACATTTGATCCAGACGCTCCTTATAAAGTCATTGCTGGGCTTCTCTACCCTCACTGTGACCGAGGTTTTGATGAGCTTCTCAAATATGCAAGAACGCTTGACGTGGAAGATCAAGAAAAGATTCTAGATGCCGCTGCAGCAAACAGAATGAATCGACGACATAAGTCTCCTCGAGCTTTAGAAAATGCAGTTGTGACCTTTGAAATTATTGCCGACTTCGGAGCGTACAGAGATCTTCAAAGACATCGCATTGCAACGCAGGATAGGCAATACTTGACATGTGATCTTGGGTATGCAGAGCCTTTTGAAATCGAAGCATGTGGTCTTTCTGATCAATACCGAAGGGCAATGGATCAAGCCAAAGAGGCTTTTGATTTGATAGCAAAAGAGCTCCCTGAAGAAGCTCAATATATCGTTCCAATGGCGTACAATATTCGTTGGTATTTCCAGTGCAATCTACGTGCTCTTCAGTGGATGACTGAGCTTCGATCTACTCCTCAAGGACATCCTGCATATCGAATTGTTGCTCAGCAGATGGCGCGTCTTGTTTCAGAAAAGCAGCCTATCTTCGAAAGATTTTTCAAGTTTGTCGACTATTCAAATCATGATATCGGCAGGCTTGAGCAAGAAGAGAGAGCGGCTCGTAAGAAGGGCCTGGCCTAAGGGAGTCTTCAAAAAATCGTGAAGAAGCCTTGAGTTTTTATTTTTATACTCTCCTGCTTTCCAAGTAATTGAAGGCAGGAGATTCTTAGGCAGTACCTTTTTAGTTTTTTTGCCGCTTCATAGAGAATTTGTTCAAAGTGTTCTCACGAGCACAAGAGAGATTTTTCAGGACCTAGAAATTATTTTATATTCGCTATGTGTTCTTCATGCCTAATCTTGAGGTATTGATTTGACATACTGACGCATAGCTTCCTTGTTTGTAAAATCACGGTAATTCGTAGATTGTATAGACCAAAAGGAATCGCTCGTAAGGCGGTGCGCAAGAAAATGGAACAACTTGTGCAGGTCTTGTGCAGGCGTCGAAGTTTCATCCTCTGCGCTTCTCTTTTAGTCAAGTAATAGGACTTAATTCTTGTACAGTCTCTTGTCCAGTTTCTTATCCAGTCTCTTGTGCAGTCCCTAATCGACCAAAATGAGAGCTCCAAGTAAACTGTATACTCTGTTTTTAATGAATGATTTATCTCATACAAATGATTACCTAGGAAAAGCCTGACATGGACCGAAAAGTTATTGGAGCAAGTTTGCTTGTTGCTGGTTGTTCGATCGGTGCAGGCATGCTTGGAGTCCCCGTGATCACAGGCCCTTGCGGCTTTTTGCCTGCTATAGCTTGTTTTCTTTTTGCGTGGCTTTTTATGCTTTTCACGGGATTAATTCTGGTTGATCTAGTCCTTGAAGCGCGCAAGAATTCAAAAACAGATATTCATTTAATCACTTTGGCATCCAAATCTTTTGGACGGTCAGGTGTTCTTCTTGTTTGGGCCCTATTTTCGTTTCTTTTTTACTGCGTTATGACCGCCTATATGTTGGGTGGGGGCGGCTTGATTGTCGATGGCGCGCACGTGTTTGGTATTACGCTTTCTCATTCATTTTCATTTCTTATCGTTGCAGGGATAGGCGCAATTGTCGTTCTCTACGGGGCTCGTTTCCTCGATCGTCTTAATCAATGGCTCATGCTTGGTCTTGTTGTCACCTACTGCATTTTGATACTAGCGGCGGCATCTCATATCGATCTGTCTCATCTTGGAAGGAGCTCTTGGGCATATGCTCCATATTGCTTGCCCGTTATGATCATAAGTTTTGGCTATCACAATCTTGTTCCTTCACTCGTTACGTACTTAGACTATGATCGCCGAGCAATTCGTAAAGCAATTATTTGCGGAAGTCTTGTCCCTCTCACGATTTACTTCTTTTGGGAAGTGGCAATCCTAGGTGTTATCCCCTTTACAACATCAGAGGC
The DNA here is from genome assembly GCA_964577935.1 of uncultured bacterium. Classification (GTDB taxonomy): domain Bacteria; phylum Chlamydiota; class Chlamydiia; order Chlamydiales; family FEN-1388; genus JABDGV01. The sequence goes on from CAZOAJ010000023.1 coordinate 15,532, forward strand.
GTGGGTAGAGTCGGTTCAATCGGGTGACATGGTAACTCAGGTGCTTGCAAGAACATCAGGAATGCCGTGGGTTGTTCGTGCTTCAGAAGCCTTTGCTCTTTTCGCTCTTGCTACTTCATTTCTTCCCGTTGCATGGAGCTTTGTTGACTTCCTTCGCGATGCTGCTAAAGAAGTCGGCTGTTCAGACTATAAAGGGACTAAAGTTACGCTAGGCCTGATCCTTGCTGTCTTTGTTCCCCCGCTTGTGATCTCCTCAACGAACCCTCATTTATTTCTTTCTGCTTTGAGTGCAGCTGGTGGATACTTTGCAGTCACTCTCTTTGGAATCCTTCCTGCTTTGATTGCATTTAAGCTCAAAATTCGTTCAAGAGTCGCTATGATCGGCGTTATTGCCTTTGCTCTTTTAGTTATGGGAATCGAGTTTTCGAGATCGTTTGGGTAAAGTATACATAATTAAAGTATATATAATTCATGAGTGAGGATGGTCCTTAGAATATGACGGTTTCTCGAGCAAAATTTGTAGGCGCAACGCTATTAGTTTCAGGAACCACAATTGGAGCCGCAATGCTTGCGCTTCCTGTTGCTTCCGGTTTATCAGGACTCATTCCTTCGCTCCTCGTCATGTTTTTGGGCTGGTTCTTTATGTATCTTGCAGCTCGCATTTTACTTGAAGTCTGTTTGGTTCATCCCAATGATAGTAACATTGTTACGCTTGCCTTTGAGACACTTGGGAAAAAAGGGGCGTTTCTTGCAGTTGCAAGCTATCTCTTTCTTTTGTATGCCCTCATTACCGCTTATCTGGCTGCATTATCTGGACTATTTGAGCAATTTTTATTGCCATATATGGGTCCTTCTATCCCCAAAATTTTCTATAGCCTTCCCTTGATTGCTCTCTTCTCATGTGTCTTTTTATTGGGAGTCGGGGCCTTAGATCGCATGAATAGATTGCTTATGTCCGGGCTTGTCCTTGGATTTGTTCTCTTAGTCTCCTTTGTCTTTTCTTCTATCGATTTAGATCGTTTATGGGTGTTTCGGGAAGGTTTTATTCTTTCATCACTTCCTGTGATTGTTACGGCCTTTGGATACCATGTGATCATTCCTTCTTTGGTCAGCTACCTTGACCGTGATGAGCTCTCGATACGAAAAGCTATCTTTTATGGGAGCTTTTTTCCTTTAATTACCTATGCTATTTGGCAGGCTGCATGCATTGGCTCTGTTCCTCTTACAGGTCCAGAAAGTATCGAATGGGGGTATGAAAATGGCATTAATGGAGCTTCTCTTTTAGCATCGCAAACAAAAGTTCCTCTTATTGCTTTAGGAGCAGATCTTTTTTCAATTTGCGCGATACTTACCTCATTTTTGGGCGTGTCACTGAGTTTGTTTGATTTTTTAAGAGATGGGTTGAAGAATTGTTCTTGGGCACAATCTCGAAAGATACTCCTGGTCGTTACCTTTTTGCCTCCTCTTATCTTTGTTCTCTCAAACCCACGCGCATTTTTTGTCGCACTTGATCTTGCAGGTACCTACGGAGTTGTTTTTCTCCTGGCGTTATTGCCTTCAATTATGCTTTGGATAAAACGATATGTGCTCCATGATATGAGATATCAAAGCTTGAAAATAGGAAGGGGGGGACTTGTGTTTTTTATAACTCTTTCCTGCCTCTTTATTCTTATTGAAGCACTTCTCCAACTTGAAATAATCGGATAGTAATAAGGATCCATATGACATCAGGACAACATGCATTGATGCCCCAGAGTCACGAACGAAAAAGACTGCTTACAGGCGATAGGCCTACAGGAAAATTGCACTTGGGTCATTGGGTTGGATCCGTACAAAATCGAGTTCGTTTTCAAGATCTGTATGAATGCTTTTTTATCATTGCAGATCTTCACGTCCTCACAACAAAGCGTGAAAAACAGGATATCCTCGATACTCGAGAAAATATCCGCCATATGGTTATAGATTATTTAAGCTGTGGAATCGATCCGAAAAAATCGACGATCTTTCTGCAGTCGGCAATTCCTCAGACAGCCGAATTGAACCTTATTTTCGAGATGTTTGTTTCTCTCAATCGTCTTTCTGGTCTTCCTTCGATCAAAGAGATGGCAAAAAATGCAAACATTGAAGCTGAAAGTATCCCTTTCGGGCTTGTAGGATACCCTGTTCTTCAATCAGCAGATATTTGTTTGCCAAAAGCGCATTACGTGCCTGTAGGAAAAGATAATGAAGCGCATATAGAGCTCGCAAGGGATATTGTCCGGCGCTTTAATATGACCTACGGCGATGTTCTTCCATTGCCTGAGGCCATTTTAAGTGATATTCCTTCGCTTATAGGTACCGACGGTAAAGGCAAGATGAGTAAGTCGGCCGGCAACACAATCATGCTCTCTGATGATAGTAAGACCGTTGAAAAGAAAGTTGCTTCTATGTACACCGATCCGAATCGGGTTCATGCACATCTTCCAGGTACTGTTGAAGGAAATCCAGTATTTATTTTTCATGATGCTTTTAATCCTTTAAAGGACGAAGTTGAAGAGTTTAAGCGACGATATCGAGAAGGCTCTATTGGCGATGTAGAGATCAAAAAAAGGCTTTCGGAAGTCATTAACCAATTCCTGTCTCCAATGCGAGAGAGAAGAAAAGAGATCGAAAATGATCATGGCTATGTCGAATCTATCATTGTTGAAGGTACGCAGAAGATGGCGGACGTTGCGGCTGCAACAATAAAAGAGATGAAGAGCGCTATGGGCCTTTCTGGAACATGGAATAAATTTTATCGTGTCGCTCAAGATCGAAAAAAAATACGAGATGCCTCTTCATAAAAGGATTATGAAATGCTGAACAATCGAGCAAATTTTCGACTTGAAACTCAATTTTCACCGCAAGGGGATCAGCCTCAAGCGATTGAAAAGCTTGTTCAAGGTGTTCAGCAGGGGAAAAGATCACAGGTGCTTCTTGGTGTAACGGGCTCAGGCAAGACCTTTACCATGGCAAGTGTGATCTCAAAGATCAATAGGCCAGCCCTCATCATTGCGCACAATAAGACTCTTGCAGCACAGCTCTATCAGGAATTTAAGGGCTTTTTCCCGGATAATGCAGTCGAATATTTCGTTTCTTACTACGACTATTATCAGCCCGAAGCCTATATCGCTCGAACCGATACCTATATCGAGAAAGACTTTGCGATCAATGACAAGATCGATAAGATGCGCCTTTCGGCCACTCGCTCTCTTTTAGAGCGAAATGATGTGATCATCATTTCTTCTGTGTCATGTATCTACGGTCTTGGTATCCCTGAGTACTATCGACAGATGAGCCTTACGCTTGAAGTGGGGCAAAAAAAGCGTCGAGATGATGTTCTTTTTCAGCTCGTTGAGATGCAGTATAAGCGTTCTGATCTTGATTTAGTACGTTCTACATTTCGTTCTCGAGGTGATGTTCTTGATATTTTTCCGGCGTATGAAGAAGATGCCTCAATTCGAATTGAGTTTTTTGACGATGAGATTGAGCGCATAAGTCAAATCGATCCCCTTACAGGAAGACGAAGACATGAGATGAAGCGCTGCGTTATTTGGCCTTCATCTCACTTTGTTACGCCTGAAGAGGTGAGAGAAAAAGCATGCAAAACTATTAAAGCCGAGATGCTTGAAAGAAAAGCTGCTTTTGAAAAAGAGAATAAACTTATTGAGGCTCAACGTATTTTCGAGAGAGTTACCTATGATCTTGAAATGATCAGAGAAGTTGGTTTTTGTAAGGGAATTGAGAACTATTCACGACACTTCAGCGAACGAGGCGAGGGAGCTCCTCCTCCATGCTTAATCGATTATTTTCCGGAAGATTATCTCCTCATCGTTGATGAATCCCATCAGACTATTCCTCAGGTCTCAGCCATGTCTCATGGTGATCGAGCTCGTAAGCAATCTCTTGTTGAATTTGGTTTTCGTCTTCCTTCGGCCTACGATAACCGACCTCTCCGCTTCGAAGAATTTCAAAAGCGGTATCTCCAAGCAGTTTTTGTATCAGCAACTCCTGCTAAGTGGGAAGTTGAGCAGGCCCATGGAGAAGTTATTGAACAGATTATCCGGCCTACGGGGCTTCTTGATCCTGAAATCGAACTTCGACCTGCCTCTCATCAGGTTGATGATGCTCTTGAAGAGATACGAACAGAGACGAAGCGAGGTGGAAAAGTCCTTGTCACGACGATAACGAAACATTTAGCGGAAGAGCTTGCTAAATATCTCACAGAGCTTGGAGTTAAGGCACGCTACCTTCATTCCGAAATTGACACGCTTGAACGACTGAAGATTATACATGAGCTCAGAACAGGAGTGTTTGATGTCCTCGTAGGTATCAATCTGCTTCGAGAAGGTCTTGATATCCCGGAAGTCAGTTTAGTCGCTATTTTAGATGCCGATAAGGAAGGGTTTCTTCGATCCGAGACCTCTCTTACACAGATCTGCGGCCGAGCTGCACGAAATATTAAGGGCCGGGTGATTATGTATGCAGATGTTGAAACAAGCTCCATTAAAAACACGCTGAAAGTCACGCGTCGAAGACGTGAGCTGCAACAAAAATATAACGAACTTCATGGTATCACGCCTCGAAGTGTCAAGCGGCAGTCAACCCTTCTAGAAATTCTTCAAGGTGAGATCGATCAATCTCATGACGTAAAATTCAAACAAGAGAAGCCGGTCCCGGATGTAAAAGCCATCCAAAAACAGATTGAGCATTGGGAGATAGTCATGAAGAAAGCTGCCAAAGAGCTTCGCTACGAAGATGCTATTTCTGCCCGAGATACTATCAAGCGCCTACAGCAGCTCCTCATCGAGTTTGGAGAGGTTTGAGGTATAATCTATAGGGAAATGCTATGGCGAGGATGTGCTCTCATTGAAAGAAGGCGTTGTAAACCCGATTCGAATCAAATATTCATCAAGAGCATTTGCAAGAGCTGTTTCGGTTACGTATTTAGAAAAATGACCCTCGTTGATCTGTCTATGTTGGAGTGATTTAGCATACATGCCATCTTTTGTTATGGCCTCTACAAGACGGTCTGCATGATGTTTTGTATATTCATGAAGGTTTGCATCATTAGGATCTGAGATAATTCCTACAGATCCTGCGACATTATGAATTTTGCTGCAGTTATCATAGTGAAGAAGATAATCACAAATCTTTGTTGCAACGAAACGAACTGGCAATGAAACATGGTTCTTTTCGAGTATGGCATCTCCTACTTCGGATGGCTTGACAAATGGGCATCTCAGAAGAAGGTTTGTCCCCGGATATTTTGCAGTAAGGTCGGTTGCAGGTCCTGATCCCATTGAGTAACCCTCGACAAGAATTTTTTCTTTAGGAATTTCTTTCGATAGCAGAAATTCCATTGCAACTTCAGCCGTGTCATAAGATCCTTGCTCAGAAAAGGCAGCTCCTCGGCTCATTCCGACGCCTTGATAGTCGACAATCATCACGTTGATGTTGCGAGCAAGATAGGATTTGATGAGATCCTCATACTTGTAATCAAAAATAGAGGAATCGTTTCCTTGGCATAAAAGTACTGTAGGGCCATTTTCAGATGGATTTTCATTAAAACTCGTTTGTAGTAACTCCTTGTCAACATTTGACTTTTTTGCGTCAAAAAACATGCCACGAACAGTGGTCTTGTGCTTTGTAACTAATTCTATTGATTCACCTTGATACTGAGTTTCCAGGTGCTTAGCTCTCCCTGTATAATCTGTATCTATTGCAGCTGCGCTCATCAGGTCTTTAATAAAGAATGGAAATATCAACCCCTTAACGAGACCAGAAATTTTCTCTACAGCATCAATCGGTAGATGAACGATAGATGATATAATCTGCCATACTCTACCAAGCGCAGTGGAAGCAGGTTTAGCTTTAGGATATTCGAAATGGAAAGTTTTGCTTTCTTGCGATACTTGATTGAGTTGTGACGACATAGTAAAACTCCAGGCCAACTAGAACTGATCCTATCAGACGGTAATTAAATATTTCAAATTTGAGCATCCCCTCGTTGTTCGATTGTTATTTCTAGAAATCCTTTCTTGACTAAAACAATTTGCTCAGGAAGTGTGTTCCGGCTAGCCGATTTTTTTACGATCATACATGCATATCTTTGATTTATGCATAAGCGCTATATGAAATTCTATGCCGCGCTGTTTTAGCTTTCTGTTATCTCAATGCAAGTGACTTACAAGTTACTTAGCTGCAGAAAAATGGGTTTTACATTGTAAAATCGACTAGAAAAAGCAAATTTCTCAAATAATTTTGATGGATATAACAGATGACGAAATTGTTGCTTCTCTCTCTCTTATTCTTTTGTAGTTTTTTTGGATGTCTATTTGCTCGAGGTTCGTCTCAAGATAAAGATTGGAAATCGTTCAGAAATGAAGTGATTGGAGGTATTTCAAAGATTCCTGGTTGGCATGGAGAAGAAAAAGCTTCCCTGATGATGGATATCATTCGTGAAAATCGATGCAAAACATGCGTTGAGATAGGGGTCTTTGCGGGGGCATCGCTGATCCCAATAGCTAAAGCTCTTCAATATAATCGATTTGGAGTTGTTGTCGGTATTGATCCTTGGGATCCTATTGAGGCAACCTATGGTTTAGATCCTTCCAGCTCACACTTTATTTGGTGGAATCAAATTAATTTTACATCTATCCATAGCCATCTTTTACGCCTCATAAAAAAACATAGACTCAAACGCTACTGTATAATAGAACAAAAAACTGCAAAAGCTGCTCTAGAGCTTTTTGGCGAGTGCTCTATAGATTTAATTCATTTTGATGGCAATTGCCATGAAGATCGTTCGTTTGAAGACATTATGCTTTATTTCCCGAAAGTGAAAGATGGCGGGTATATTGTGCTGAGTAATCCAAATCTACATAGTTTAAAAAAAGGTCTTGTTTTTCTTTTGGAGCGGACGGAATTACTCAGTCCATTTTCGCAAGCTGCGACCTACCTTCTGTTTCGAAAAAATAGTTGTCGCTTACAGAATTCCAGTCAGCTCATGATTCAATAAAGTTATTGAGGAATTTTTTTTGTGATTCAAATGTACTTACGGATGCGACTGTTTCTTTTTCTAACCTTATTTTCGGCCTCTTTTTCATCTTCCGCCCGTGGGTCTGAAAACACCATGTTTTATTGGCATTCAGGGGAGGGGGCTAATTTCGGTGATTATCTGTCCAAGATAATTGTAGAAAGGATCGTTGGTCATCCCATGGAGTATCGATCTTTAGATATTCCAGGTAAAATTCTTTTTGGAGCGGGGTCTATTCTTCATTATGCACGTAATGGCGATGTTGTATGGGGATCGGGATTTCGAGAAAACCCTCTCGCTGAAAATAGGTTTCAGCATGTCGATATTCGTGCTGTGAGGGGGCCTAAAACACGTGATTTTCTTCTCAAAATGGGCATTGATTGTCCAAAGGTGTATGGAGATCCTGCTATTTTAATGGGGTACTTATTCCCTGAATTTAAGAGACTTGAGCCTCTTTATGACTATATTATCATACCAAATATTGGAGAAATAGCTTGCTTTCTTCCCTACAAGAACGTGGTTTTGCCGACTGCACCTTGGTATGAAATTGTGCAAAAGATGATGCAGAGTCGCTTGGTCATTTCAAGTTCATTACATGGTATTATAGTGGCAGAGTCTTTTGGGATACCTGCTCGACTTCTCAAAATGACATGGATTGAGCCTTTGCTCAAATATGAAGATTATTATGAGTCGACTGCAAGATCCCATTTTACCTATGCAACTTCGGTTCAGGATGCATTAAAAATGGGAGGGGAGTCTCCAGGATATATCGACATAAGGCCGCTGCTTGATTCATTCCCTTGGGATTATTTTGAATGAGTGCTGCTTTCGGGTGATTTGATACTCCCTAAAGCTTGCCCATAGAGGCCTCGTATTTCAAGCTTATGAGGCAAAAGAGCTATGATGTCAGGGCTCAGAGAGATTTTGTCTTTTTCAAAAAGAAGCATGATGGCGGAGCCTCCCAAACGGAAATAGCCCTCGTTATTCAATTATTGCTTCTAGAAATCTTTCCTTGACTAAAACAATTTGCTCAGGGAATGTCTTCCGGCTAGGCTATTTTTACTAACGGGCACGTATGCACAATCTTTGATTTTTACATAGGCGGTATATGAAAATTCTATTCCTCGCTGTTTTATCATTCTGTTGCTTAAATGCAAATTACTTAGCTGCAGAAAATTGTTCTCAAAAACGGTATGTTGACCCCAAGGAAATTCAAATAGACGGCAACAAAATTCTGCTTAAGACTAAGAACGGTTTATTTCCTATAAAATCGCTGCATAGCGATAAAAATGGGGTTTACATTGTAAAGCCAACCAAAAAAGGCAAATTTGTAAAATCTATGTACTATTGCCCACAATGTAGAAGATATGTTGAAAGTGATGATTCGTGGCACTATTTCTTTCATTAGTACCGATCATTTGTGAAACACGATATGTGACTTAACCGATTAGTTAAATGATGTATTATTTTTTAATACATCATACTTATACGCATACTCATTCAAATGAAAAATTTTTTACTATTAGTTATATCTTGCTGGTTGTTGCAGTTTTCAACTTTCGATAGAGCATGCGCGGTTCAGAGTGTTTATACAGCAGAGCCTAAACTCAACTGTGAGATTGAACCACATCTGCGAGATATTTTTTCACAAGACTTGGGCTGCACTTTATTGGGTAAAAAACCAATTTCTTTTACTACCTCTTATAGGCTTAAATTCTATCCACGAACAAAAGAGGCCCTTTTCGAATTTCTAAAAACCACATTTAAAGATTCTCCAAGGTTTATATTAAAAATATATGAGCGTCAGAATGGCTATCATAACATTGTTCTTATACATAAAGAGGCAATGACCCAATTGATTTCCAAAGAACCTCTTTTGTCTGCATTTGTGAAAAAAAAATTTGGTGATAAGGAGTCTTTTTTTCGAGACCTCGAAAATCCAAGTAAAGATATTTTTATGTCTTTTTTTCGAGAGCCTGTTCTTTTAGGCATTACTCTTGGATATGGAGAACACAACTGTGAATTTTATGCTCGGCGTTGCCTTCTCGACAACTATTTAAGAAAATTTCCTACATTTATCTCTTCTCAATTTGTTGCAAAACCAACTCTTTCTTCATTTCAACCTGCACAACGTGTCCAGATACAACTTTTCTTAAGTAGGTTTCCTTGTCACCAGGACGTTACCCCTCGACTTGACACTACAAAATTTCGCTCTTTAGAAGAGGAATGGCAGTGGACCGAAGAAAATTGTGTCCCTATGTCATGCATATCACCTCCACTCCTTTTTCAGTCTCCAACCTTTCTCGCTCGCAAAGGCGAGGCCACGGACGAAATACTTCACAGGTTCACCTGCGCTATCTATGCGATTGGAAAATTATTTGCCGAAAAACAAGCTAAGGACGTTCTTATTGAAGAAGCTCATAAGCCCATAAATAGGGTTAATTGAAACCATCAAGATGTGTTGCCGACTTTTGGGCATGTGACTTTATCACGTCCAATCTGGGATGCATAGTGACAATTCACGTGAAAAGCCAGTAGATTCTCTGATTCCATCCTAGCAATATCATCTGGTAAGAAAAAGCTCTCAGCAAAGCTAATTTTACCGCGTAATTTGCACATTCCCTAAAGCTTGCCCATAGAGGCCCCGTATTTCAAGCTTATGAGGCAAAAGAGCTATGATGTCAGGGCTCAGAGAGATTTTGTCTTTTTCAAAAAGAAGCATGATGGCGGAGCCTCCCAAACGGAAATAGCCCTTTTCTTCCCCTTTAACTATATTTCCAGGTGTGTATGTTTGAACAATGCTTGCGCAGTTGGTAGCTCCGATTTCAACCATGGCCACATGACCAAATTCTTCAGATTCAATAAGCGTCAGTTCTCGAACATTTGTCCAGAAAATAGAGGGTATGGAATGAGTCGCTATTGGGCTTACGGAGAGATATCCTCCATCAATGCGCTGTGCTCTTGATGCCTTCCCTGAAACTGGGAAGAAGAATCGGTGGCAATCAGTCGGACAAAGTCGAGCGAGTATGCCAACCCCGCCTTCAAATCGCTCTGCTAACATATCTGATTTTAAAAATGCTTTTAGGTTAAATCGAACTCCTTTAACGAGAAAGTCAGAAGTTCCCAGATCAGTGAGAAATGTGTATCGCGCATCCGCAGGCAAAACAGCAGTGTCATTTTCTGCGCATATAGGTCTGACATCTTTTTTAAGATGGCGTACAAAGAAATCGTTAAAGCTTTTGAAGGACTCAGGGCATGAAAGAAATTCGTTTGTGTCGATGTTATATTGTCTGCAGAAGGGAATAACCGACTTTTTTGTAGAGGGGCGATCATGAAACCATCCCCAAATACGTGAGAAAATAGGGATATTCAAAAGCTTTCTGATAGCGGTTCCAAAAATTTTTGAGAGGATGCTTTTCCCATAGAGAAAATGTAAAACCCCTTCTCCCCAGACTTGCTCCTCTTCGATATGCATTGAGGCACGGTCAATAATCTGAATTGATTTTTTCACGATATGAACTCACTAAAAGGAGATCTTGTTTTCAGGAATTTTGCTGAGAGGCTTCTCACCGAATCATTTCCCTATTCACCTGAGGGATTGAGGGCTTTTCAGCTATTTTCGAGAGGTGAGAAACCTCTTGAAGAAATTCTTGTCTAAAGTATTCATCAACACCTGCTTGCTTCAAAGCAAACTTTAATTCGAGAGCTTTTTGTGAAAGAAGCAAAAGTTGATCTCGATTTGAGGGATCTTGAATGCATTTAGCCTCTTGTGATCTAAATGCGACAAGTGCCTCTTTGAGCAGGGTGAGCTTTTCTAGAGTTGTCTGCGCAGATTTCATGAGGAGCTCTACCTGATCCTCCTCTGAGAGTCCAAAGCTATCTGGTTTTGGAATCGCTGAGAACAGAATGGTTGGCAGGAGTGTCAATAATAATAGTTTATTCATATCATTTTGAGATTTTTGAATAGAATACGATGTATCCTCTCTTTTCTACCATCTCTTGAATCTTCCCGTCTTGATCTTTGTGTCGCAC
>CAZOAJ010000024.1:0-25190 GCA_964577935.1 uncultured bacterium
GCCGAGAGATGGTAATAGCAATATTGACCAATCAGTGATTTCGCTATCTGCGTTAACACTTGCTCACGATTCAAGTAGCTCTTAGTGAAAATACCGATAGCTCCTTCTTTAGATCCAAGGTGTTCAATACCACAAAATTGATGCATAATCTCTTCTAAATTTTTTCCGTCGAGTAACGGCTGACGAAATTCTTGAGGAAGCAGAATAATTGGTCCGTTTGTGATATAGGTATTTTGATTTTTATCCACGAGAGCACCCCAGTGGCAGAGATATACCTGTTCATCCAAGAAAACAATACCGGCTTCTAAGCCTATCGCTAATCGAGATTGAGTTTTTTCTAAGCAATCTTTCGCTCGATTGGTTGCTCCCCGTAAAGTCTCTTCATCAGAAAGAGGTTGTGAACGCACAGAAGAAGCGGCAGAATAAGGAATAACTTCGATATTCACATTATCTACTGCGTTTTTTACGGCTCGTATTTTGATTGAATTTGTTGAACCTATTGCAATCTCTGTAATGCCAATTTCAGTTGCACGAGGGACTTGCAATTCCTCAATAGCCACTAATTGACTTAACTGCATAATTCCTCCAAAGAACGCCAAAAGCAAATACATCATAGATTTATGCTTAAAATGGTGGGGCAACACAGATTTGAACTGTGGACCAACGGATTATGAGTCCGCTGCTCTAACCACTGAGCTATTGCCCCGGAGAGAAAGTAAAAAGCTCGTGAGAGCTCTATCTTTGAACAGTGCCCAACTTTTACCACAAATGGCGACTAGTTCTCAATATCGCTGATGCCTTTTTCTAAAGATTTGCATATTCAAAAAAATATATTGCAGAATTGAGATAAATCATTGAGTGTAGACACTCAACAAATCAAGTTATTGGTTGAGTAAAAACATGGGTCAGGTGGAAATATGAAGCGCCTTATTACCTCAGCACTCGCAAGCTGTGCACTCATTCACGCAGCGTACGCGCATCAAGACAATTACAAAACTGTTGTTGAGATTGCCGAAGATTTCCATCCTGGTGGGTGTCCTAAATGTGAAATTGATACAAATAGGTCTCCTCAAGATATTTATCTTGCAGCCTACATCCAAGGCCTCATCGATGCTACCTACCCGAAATCGGGAGTCATCATATCAGTTCATAGCGGCGAAGTGATCATTTCAAATCTCCCCACAAACTATGAACTTGCCGATTCCATCCGCAGCTATGTGGTAGCACTCACCTCAAAATCAAAAAATGAACTCGATAAAACCCTTATAGCTCAAGCAGATCCCGAGCCTCAAGCAAAGAACACCGTCATAGATACCCGAAAACCAATCCAAGGGATATGGCTTCCTCAATCAACTGTTCTCTTTCCTACCATGGTTGCAGATCCTCGGCAAATCACCTTTTCACTTGGTCTTCAGTTTAATGATTGCCGCGGGGGCAAGATTGCAGGACCTGTAACCTTTGGTGATCAGTTCCCTATCTACCGATGGGCAAACTTCTGGGGCGGCGACCTCCAACTTGAAATTGAGGGTTGCGTATTTGCACTCTTTAACCTCGTAGAAGATTCAGCACCCCTCATAAACGCTGACTACTATGTTGGCATCCCTCTCTCCTTTGCAAAAGATAAGTGGGCATATCGAGTGAGAATCTACCACATCTCATCTCACCTCGGAGATGAATTCCTTATGAACCACCATCACTACAATAGAAAAAATAAGAGCTTTGAAGCACTCGACTTCTTTGCCTCCTACCAAATGAACAAGGTGCTTCGATTCTACGGAGGAATTGGATCAATTGTTCATAGCGACAGCGAAATGAAACTCAAACCCCTCTATGCTCAATACGGCTTTGAAGCCCGAGCTTTTCGGCATAACTTCACTCAGCTTTATGGACAGCCATTCCTTGCTGTAAACATACAGAATGCTCAAGATACCCACTATCAGTTCAACAATACCTATGCAATTGGGTATGAATTTGGAAAAATTCAAGGTATTGGTAGAAAGATTCGTATCTTTGGTGAATACCATAAGGGCTTTTCACCCGATGGACAGTTCTCACGTCGTCGAGATGAGTTTTTTGCAATTCGATTAGCTTACGGTTTCTAAAACATTGCACACGCGTATCAAGACTTGGTTTAATCTCGTCTGATACGCGTCGATAGTACTCTCCCCCTCAATCCTCAATTTAAATCAATGGATCCGAAACGAACCCCAATGGCTGAGCTTTTGCATCTTTTCCAGTCGCAAGCTCACCAGTAAAATATCGCCTATAGACTTCAAGACCCTCTTTCGCATTAGATATGAGAAAGAAGCTCCCCGAAACCCATTCAGATCCTTTAATTGTTCCTTGAGCTAAATTGCACTGATATCTATCGGTAATCTTACTCTTCCAGTATTGCTTGTCGCCAAACAGCAGCACAGGCGTAGGAGTGATACAACCAACTTTTCGACGAACTTCTTCAAGACAAAACTCAAAATCAGTTCCAATACCGCCCGTTACAAAAATAGGAAAATCGAGATCAAATTCGGCCTGACGTTCCACAAGCTCTTTAAGCCTATAGGTCATCTTTGCTTCAACGTAGGGATTTTGCTTCTGCTCATTTACAACCCCACCGCCCTTCAATCGAAAATCCGCAATATTGGCACATGATAGGATATCAAGATCTCGCGAGATCTTATTGGCCATTTCCATCGCACCAGGGCCACCGCCTGTAACGAGCGCCAAGGGAGTCTGCTTATTTAATAATGGATGGTTGACCTGTTGTTTGAGGTTAATAACTCCCTGCAGCAGCTCTTGCAGCTCCTCTTCAAATGGACCAACAACTAGATTGGAACCATAAACTCCAAAGACAGTAGACCTCATGTAAAGATCAATCTTATCAAGAGGAACAAACATCCCCGTCTCACGACCAGGCTTTTGTGCATATTGAAGAACTTTTTTCGACGCTTTATCAACCCAAAAAACCGGAATTGCAAACTTATGCAAATCATTGAGCAAAGCGCGGTCTTCGCTGGAAAAGAAGTCCCCATGAGACCGAGAAGGCTGAACGAAATATATGCCTTTCAAGCACCGAGAAACCTGCTCACTCAAGAGCATTCTTTTGAGAATGGGAGATGGGAAGTAACGACTGAGCAAAACTCCCTGACTTGTAATACCGCCTACCTCAATCGCCTTTAAAAATGGATATACGGGCTGATTTTCGATAAATCTTTCAAGAAGAAATGCCTGCCGTGTTCCATGAGCCATCCCAGGCAAATCGTGGAAGAGAGGATCTCGAGCTATCCAGTCTTCTGGAACCAAACTCTCAAGTTGACCGCCTTTAACCACAAAGACAGCGGCATTTTGATCAAAAGGTTCTGGTGCCGAAGCAAAAGACTTATCGACCACCTCATATTGCTCTAAATCATTGGCCAGCCTACTTCGATCTGAATAAAATACCTGTTCCCTGTAGGGTTCAAGAGTGTAAAACTCTAAAGGAATATCAGTTAGCTCACGCTTAGATTTCCCAAGAAACTCATAGATATCTCCTGAGGCCTCAGTGTTTGGCTCTAAGATCGATGCTGTCGTGTGTTCAAACCCTGGAGCTAATAATTCGTCCACAACATGAGCAAAAACAGTCCGGACATGCAAAGGAGGCGTTTTAACAAGAAGAAGTTCATCCTCATCTACATTTCGAAGAGCTCCCTCATCCCAAACCTGATGAAGCCGTAAAATATCACGCAAATGAATGGTTGAATCAAGAGCCTTCGACATCGTCGTTAAAAATCCAAATACCGAAGATGCATACCGCACTCGGCCATTCATAAGTGAAAGATAGGCAACCGTTCGGCCATCAATAACATCTAACACAAGAGCATCGCTCCCATGCATCGCGCCAAGCGACAAAAGCGGCTTCCCCCAGCGATCAGAGCGCCCAAACATTCTTGTAATATAATCGGGATCTCGAACTCTTCGCCGATCATCTTTTGCAAAAATTTTACCAACTCGCATACCTGCTGTGATAAGACGAAGCATCTCCTTAGCTATAGGACCTATTGCATCAATTTGGACCTTAACCTTCGCCGAAAGTGTTGCCTTATCTAATTGAATATCGAGGCCTACAACATTAACACCAACCTGAGCTAGAACGCTCTTACCATTAAAATAGAGAAGCTCTTTGGGAATTTCAAATCCTTGAAACCAAGGAGAAATTTTTTCAATATGCACCACACCTTCAAGACGGATATCTGAAATACGCTCTACATTTTCTAACACGCCGTCCGGTGTCACTAAATCGTGCTGTGGATCTTCAATTCGATGTTTCATAGGCAATATTCATCCAAAAACCCAACCATACTCTCCTAGCTATTTTCCCTGAAGAATGTATTCAAGCACGGCATTTGTATGCATTTTGTTTGCTTTTCAAGAAATTATGAGTTAATTCCTGTGTCCCTTTCGTTTGTAATTTGACGATAACAAGACATATTTATTTTTTTAATTAAAGAATGTTGGTTCATATGTTGCTGATATTCAAGGAGTTACAAAAACCCTCCCTAGGATGGGAATATAAAAAAATATTATATAATTTGTTCAGAAATTTGATTTCTTGAGTCCAGAGCACATAATTTGGTAGCATCATCCCCTTTTATTGAAACTCATTTATACTCACCGTCTTTTTGTCCGCAAAACTGACGGATCTCAAATCTGAGTTTCAATCAACTTCTTATCCTCTTTTATAATAGAGAAGAGGGCTCAAACCAATTCGATTGAACTTGTAAACGTATGACAATGCTATCTATTTCAATACCCCGAAATCAGCAAGACCTTCAAAAAGATTTAGAAAGTTTGGTGGGGAAACAGGTACGCCTTGAATTGCACCAAAATCATTCAACCTTGATCTCAATACAACCTGAATTCCATTTTTTCGATGTAAAGCTTCATTCAAAATTTACCTTGGCCACGCAACAAGTCCTTGAATCGCTTGCAGCTTACATGCTAGGGAAGAGAGGCCCTGAAACTATCCAGCTCAAACGTTTTGTGCACGAAGAGGTTTGCTCAATAGACCTTTCAGCTACCGCACAGAAGAAAGAGCTCATTCACCAGGGGAAGATATGGAATCTTTTAGATCTCTACCACGATATTGAAAAACGATTCTTTCCCGAACCATTGAATCTCTCAATCACCTGGTTTGGCAAGCGGACACGAAAATCAGCATCTACCCGCCTCACCTTAGGACTCTATTATGACATGCTCAAGCTTATTAAAATGCATGTCTTGCTTGATGTACCGCATGTTCCAGAATATGTTATTGAGTTTATACTCTATCACGAAATGATTCATTCCGTATGCCCTGCAGAAATATCTCCATCTGGTAAAGTATTGGTACATACCAAAAAATTCCAAGAATTAGAGGAAAGGTATCCCTGGCATAACGAAGCTGAATCATGGCTTCATAACAATATTCAGCTTCTTTTTAATACCAAGCAAAACTGAGAGTCTCCTATGGCAGGACATAGTAAGTGGGCAAACATAAAGCATCGTAAAGAAAAAGCCGATGCAAAAAAAGGCAAACTCTTTTCAAGGGCTTCCAAAGAGATTATAAACTCTGTAAAGCACGGAGGACCTGATCCTAAATCGAATATCCGACTTCGTCTTGCCATCCAAAAGGCCAAAGAGGTCAACTTCCCTGCAGATAACATAGAAAGACTTATTAAAAAAGCCGCTTCCACCGACCAAGAAGCGTATCATGAGATGCAGTATGAGCTCTATGGCCATGGAGGAGTTGGAATCATCTGTGATATTATGACCGATAATAAAAATAGAATTTCTTCAGACATCAGAATTGCAACAAACAAACGGGGCGGCCATGTAGCGACACCTGGAGCAGTTGCTTTCAATTTTGATAGAAAGGGAGTCCTAACCGTTACCAAAAATCATGCTCTTGAAGATGAGCTCTTTTTGACCGTCTCTGAAGCGGGTGCGGATGATTTTGTCAATGAAGATGAAGCCTATGTCATCGTCACTGAACCCACAAAACTGGATGCTGTAAAGGAATCCATAGTCAATATCGGCTGCGTAGTTGATGAAGCTGAACTTGAATGGATTCCAAAAGTTACAGTCAGTTGTTCAAAAGAGGACTTAGCTTCAAACCTTGCCCTCGTAGAATGGCTTGAAGGACTTGATGATGTGGATGCAGTCTTTCACAATATAGAAATGGAGGGAGAATAATCCCTAAGTGCTGAGCGTAGAGAAAATTGCTCCAACTATTGAAACTCTCTATAGTTGGGCACACACACTTGCAAAGGCGTCACCAACGTCCTTAGTATGGACTGGTGATGCCTCTGGATCAATCAATCATCCCATCTATCTATTCTCAAGACCTAAGCACACACTTGTTATCTATGAGGATCATTACCTCATAGATGGGAAAAAGCACCTGATTGATATGGAGAGCGCATGGGATGTCCTCATACAACACACTGACAAGAACACAACATGGACAGGATATCTTTCCTATGATTTAGGAGCATCTCTTCATAACGTAGCCACACCTCAACACAAATCGCACAAATCACCTCTTGCCGTCCTTTTCCAGCCTCAATTTATCGCTTCATATCCAGGTTTATCAAATCATGAGGTATCAAGTGATGAGCTCTCACAACATGCACAAAAACCAGATCGATCTTGCAAATGGAGCTGCTCTCAGGTTGAATTCCCCTCATTTAGCGAATATACAAAAGCTTTTGAAGCCATTAAAGAACTCATCTTGAATGGGGATATCTACCAACTAAATCTGACCTACGAAATCGCTTTTAAAGCGATCGTCGATTCGTTTCCATTTTTCTTAGACCTCTTTTCATCTGTCAATTCGCCTTTCAGCTCCTACATAACATTTGAAAATTTCACCCTCGCATCTGTATCGCCAGAACTTTTCATACGATCAACGCTAGAAAATTCGCTTCGATATATTGAAACGAAACCGATGAAGGGAACTAGACTTCGTGGCACTACCAAAGAGCAAGAAGAGGAAAATATACAGGCCCTATGTTCCTCTGAAAAGGAACTCTCTGAACTTTCGATGATTACCGATTTAATGCGTAATGATCTTTGTTCAACATGCGTACCCGGTTCGGTTCGTCTCGACCAAGGTTTTTCAACTATGAGCTTTGGAAGTATCCTTCAAAGATATTCAACAATCAAAGGAATCCTCCAAAATCCGAAAGAACACCCTCTAAGCATATTGAAATTATTATTTCCTGGCGGATCGATAAGCGGCTGCCCAAAAACACGAGCATGTCGAAGAATTTACGAAATTGAAAACCGTCAAAGAGGCGCCTACACAGGCATTTTAGGATTCTGGACTCCCGATATATTTCACTGGAACATGCTTATTCGAACTGCAATTATTGATCAAAATGAAAAAAAAGTCATATATCCGGTCGGAAGCGGTATTGTATATGATTCTATTCTTGAGGATGAGTGGAGAGAGACACAAATTAAAGCTCGCCCGATTATGAATATGTTTGGATATGACGATTTATCATGATACACAAACTCTATCTGAATGGTCTGGCAAATAGCTTCTTGCCCTCTTCTCTTTTTTTAGGCGAAGGGGTTTTTACAACAGGGCGGCTCATAAACGGCATCATTGAACACAGCAATGCCCATTTCAATCGCCTACATAGCCATGCAGATCAACTAGGATTTTCCGTATCGATACCTGATTTTCAAGAGGAACTTGCCCAAGCCTGTATTGATCTCCAAGGTTTTGGAAAGCACTCAGCAAAAATTCGTCTTATTGCGGTCAAGGAAGGCTCTCATTCAATAAGAATAATTCATATCTCAGATCTTCCTGATACGCCTAAGGATATAATCCTTCGAATGCATCCAAGCCCTGTTGTTATGCCTTTGGCTTGGCTTAAAACCATCTCATATTTAGACCGAAGCTATTTGAGACGCCTGGCTGAACAAGAGGGATGCTTTGACTCAATTATAGTCAATGAAGAGGGATATATTCTCGAATGTTCACGAGCTAATATCTTTTGGAAGTGGGACGAGACGCTCTTTTATCCCGATCCGGCTCTTCCCTATCTTTTCGGAATCACTCTGGACAACGAAATTAATCGATGGACTGCCGAGCAACGCGCAGCAAAAGCAATTAAAATACGCCTAGCAGAAGTACCTCTTAGAGCAGAATGGTATGTTTCCAATTGTTTATTGGGAGTACAGAGGGTGAAGTCTATCTCCCAATAACGACATTCCTACTTACAAAAATCGTTCCATGAAAATACGCCCTACATAGCGATTTTCATCTTTCAGCCAATGTGTCTGCTTTCCAAACTCTCTAAACCCAAACCTCTTATAAAGATTAATGGCAGGATTTTCTGCATACACCTGAAGGTGGAGAAGCTCTATATTGAATTGATCTTTAGCAAGTTTGATAATCGATTTCATCAAAAACGTTCCAATACCCTGATTCCGCCATTCAGGAGAAATAATGATCCCAAACTCGGTTTGGTGAAGAAGCTTCTTATAAGCCTGCACATAGAGAGTCGCGATGCCTACTGGAACACCTTTAATTTCTACGGTCAAGCTCGATTTTACTCGGCAGAACGAAACCCACCTGCGAGCTGCATCATCAACTTCAAGCTCATTGCACATAGGAAACCAATCTTGAACAGTTGGATCCATAAGCCAACGCTTAAGATGCTCAACATCTTGCGGTTGGGTGTATCGTATCATTAGCCCATCAGGATAGGGCTTATTTTCAATTTCGGGTGATGTCATGATCAACTCATACTTCCAAACTCTTTTAAATAGGGATAGATGAAGACGTCAAGCTCTCCGTTCATCACCGATTGAACATCTCCAACTTCAACTTTCGTTCGAGCATCCTTCACCATGGTGTAGGGCTGAAAAACGTAGCTGCGTATTTGGCTTCCCCATTCAATTTTTTTCTTATTATCGGAAAGAGAGTCGATTTTCTTCTGGCGCTCTTCCATCTTTAATTCATATAACTTCGCCCGAAGCAGCTTCATACAATATTCTCGGTTTTGAGGCTGGCTTCTCTGAGATTGGGAAGAAACAACTACACCCGTTGGGATATGCGTAATTCGGACCGCAGAGTCAGTTTTGTTAACGTGCTGTCCCCCTGCTCCCGATGCCCTATACGTATCTACCCGTATCTCATCAGGCCTGATTTCAACTTCGATATCATCAGAAATCTCAGGGCTCGCATCAACCGCTGCAAAACTGGTATGACGCCGCGCATTTGAATCAAATGGAGAAATTCTCACCAATCGATGAACGCCTTTCTCAGCGCGAAAATGTCCATAGGCATATTCACCCGTTATCCGAAGGGTTGCTGACCTTATACCAGCTATTTCTCCTTCGAGAATATCAACAGCTTCAACACCCCAGCCTTTTTGAACAGCATATCGTTCATACATACGGACAAGCATTTGCGCCCAATCACAGGCCTCTGTTCCACCGGCTCCGGCATTAATATTTAAAAAGCAATTAGCCTTGTCCATTTCTCCTGAAAGCATTCGACGGGCTTCAATGATATCCATCGATTTCTCACAGGCCACAACCTCAGATTCTAGATCCTGGATAAAGCTTTCATCCCCCTTAGCTTCAGGAAGAAGCGCTTCAACATCATCAAGTCTTTTTTGAATATCTTTAATCGGCTCAACCCAAGATTTTAGATCTTTTGATTCATTGATCACTAATTTGGCTTTATCTTGGTCGTTCCAAAAGTCTTCGCAAGCCATCTCTTCTTCAAGCTGCTTAGTTCTGATCTCTTTAGCAGAGACGTCAAAGACACCTCCACATATGCAGGTTTCTTTCACGTAAATCTTTTAAGCGCTGTTCAATATCTGCCATGCATCTTCTCCAAATCTTTACCTTCTATCTTAGCTTGATTTTAGAGATTTTTTGCAGAAGAGATTGGGAATCTCTCATATAAGATTAAATGAATATATACTTTATAATTGCTACAAAAATGGAGCTGGTCCTAACCTCAGTCTCTGAATAGTAACAAGTCCTTATAAGAAGGAAAATAGATATGTCAGCTCCTGCCTCTTCCCTTGCTTTTGTTGACCGAATTAACCAGATTTTCGACGTAGTTTACGACGTAGGATGCAAGATTGTAGAAGTCACCGGCCCTATTGTTCGTAATCTCGCCTCCCGCGTACACACTCTATTTCAACACATTACTCCTTTTTTCAATGCTGCAATAGAATTTGCAAAATCGAATTTAGGTATCGCAACTATTGCCCTCAGCACGGCCGTTATTGCTGTTAAGCTCGCTTTCGATAATGAAAATCCGCTCGTTAAAACGGCGCTTTTAGGTGGATCTATAGCTGCCGCCGTCATCAGCGGAATCTTCTTAATGCAGTCTGGAATCCTACCAGCTTTTGTCACTCCAGTGTCCCTAGTTTAAAGTTGAATATGGGATCTAGAGAAATACCGCCTTCTTGAAGAAGGCGGTATTTCCAAGAAAAGGCACTGGACCCTTCAAAAGGATGTAATTTCCACTCGACGCTCATATCTTCAGGATTTGAGGATGCAACTAGAACATGTCCTTCAGGCACCTCAAACCGAATACTTCCAATAATTTCAACATCTTCCGCAAAAAAGGCGGCATTCCCCTGAAGGTAAATCTCGCAACAAGAGTTTCGTTCCACACCTGAACGCCAGAAATTTTCTATTTTTTGACCGATCAAACGACCCTTGTTCGTAATACTTACATTTTTCATGACGCAGGATGGAGTCTTGAGAGGATCTCCTCTTGAGTATGGCTCTGAAGATATTACCTTCAGGCTTCCATCAAGCCGAACATTCTCAAAGCAAACTTCAGCGAGCTCAAGCTCAAGCTCAGTATTATGTACAAGCTCCACAACCGAAAGTTTTTTTGCTATAAGCTCCTCTACAGACCCAAAGGCCGGATGAAGCTTTATAAATAAAGAAGGACCATTTTGAACAAAATCGTCAAACATCTGCTCTTGAGGAATGCAATTTCTAGGCTCGAGCTTCAACGCGAGTCGATAATACTGCAATAGATCATATAGCGCCCGTTCTGGAGTCTCAAAAGCTCCATGGAGCCTCTTTGTTACTGAAAACAGCTTCTTCCTATCGAAATAAGCAAGATAGGTCCTCAATCTATTTTGAAGCTCATCCTGACTGAGAGGAATATAAGGGTCTAAAATCGCATCAGCAATATTTTGCATTGTCGACTCAAGACGAACTAAAGCAATTTTTTCCCCGTTTTCTTCGACAAAGTGAGACTTCATGTTCACCATACGACCTGGGAATGGATCTACCTCGAGAGCCTCTTGAATAGCAGATATAGATGCAAAGAGAATGTTGGTATTGGCAGAGCACTCGCATATGCCATTTTCAACTGAATTCCCAAGGGCATCTTTGGTATATTCATAATTCGTAATTGTACATTCCCTTGGTTCTTTATGAGTAACCTCAAGAACATTTAATCCTTCAGCAAGATCAGGATTTCGCTTACACCCTGCAAACCCAAATGCTTTTTTAGACGCAGATCCAATTCCAAGAAGCACCAAAGGAGCACAATCCAGATTGGCAAGAGGATTATTAATTTGTCGAATAGAAAGGTAGGAACATCCCTTGGATTTTAGCCAAGAAAAAGCTCCTGAATCATCTGCGAGCTTCCAAACAACCCCATGCCC
The DNA here is from genome assembly GCA_964577935.1 of uncultured bacterium. GTDB lineage: Bacteria > Chlamydiota > Chlamydiia > Chlamydiales > FEN-1388 > JABDGV01. Next base: position 11,679 of record CAZOAJ010000024.1, read on the forward strand.
TCCAGGTTTATAATAAAGCTTACAGCGTCCTGAAACAACAAAGAGTCCTTTTTCAGAAATCATAGGAGCTAATGGTTGAATAATTCTAAAAAAGCTCTCCTCAGGCCTATTGAAGTACTTATGGTCCTGCAGTATCCGAAGTATTTCTTCATCATTGTGCTTTTCAGAAGAAGTCATAAGAAGAATAGGAACGGTAGGAAGAGTTCCTGTTATTTTAAAACACAGATACTCTTTAGCCTCTAGATCTCGAATTAAACCTTCCAAAAGATTTCTACCTAAAAACTCTAAACATGCCGCAGGAAGAGATCTGCCGCTTTTTTCATCTTTTAAGTTGAGTCTATCTCCGGCCCCTCCGACTGCATAAAGCTCTGCAGAATCTTTAAGACTTTCAATTCCCTGTACCAGGGATTTCCAATATCCGGATCCATGATGTTGCATGTCATATTTTGGCGGAGGTAAATATTCAACTCCATCCAAGCAAGATGGGAGACTTGCTTTCTTTATACCAAGTAGAACTTCTTGGTAATACCCATACAGCCCACCAATCGGCTTATAAAAATCATCAACCTCCTCTAGTTGTTTAATAAGTATATTGAAAAGAGATTGGTCTTTCTTGGTAAAGCCATCAAATAAAGACTTAGTGCCTCCCATATACAGGACAAATAGAACTAACGCCGCTTGCTTGAATGGAAGTTTTTGTAATTGATAATTGAGCGAGCTTGTAATGCCTTCATGAAGCTCATTTTTGATATGAGTCAGCAGGTTATGAAACATATCAAGATCTTGAGATCCATGTTTTTTTTGAGATTCTAAAGCCAAGCTTCTAAATCGCTCTGCTTTCAAAATCAATTCATCAATTAACTTCATGGTTATATCCAAACAGGTAACAGAATTCGTTGTCTCTTAAGCGAACTCTTCGTTCATTACGCCATAAATACTATATATTTCGACAATATCTTGATTCACATTGTGTTTCATTCCCCGAAGTCATAAGAATAACACGAGGAAAATACGAGAGAAATTTCAAATATTTTCTAAAATACAAGAAGTTGATTGAAGATTTTTCTTCAGAAGTTTATAGCGGGAATGTTCTTAAGAACTAGAGACAGGAGACTGTTTGAATGAAAGAAGCTGAAAAGCCAAAAAAACCATCAGCCCTTATGCGTCCAGTGAATGTAAGCGAAGCGCTCGCAGACATCGTTGGCAAGGGACCAATGCCAAGAACAGAGATCACAAAGAAGCTCTGGGATTATATTAAGAAAAATAAACTCCAAGACGCAAAAGCAAAGCGACACATCAATCCCGATGCAAAGCTCGCTCTCGTTTTGGGTGGAACACAACAGATCGATATGTTCCAACTTACAAAGAAAGTTTCGGCTCATATCCGAAATTAATTCTTTTCTTAAGGCCCCTTGCGCAGAGGATTTTCTCCTCTGCGCTTTTCATTTGCTCATCTATATGCTACCATTCAAGCATTGCTAAATCCGTCAAAGGATCATTTAATCTCAGATATGTAGGTACGTTTGCTCACGAAAAACTCAAACAAACCTAAAAAATCTTCTTGGCAAATTGCTTGGGACGCATGGTGTCTTGCATCAATTATTGGAATATGGCCCCGTTTTATTGAACCACGACTCCTCTTTACAAAACGGATTACGATTCCCTTACCAAATCTTCCCAAACGATTGAGCGGCTTTACACTTCTTCACCTATCAGACCTCCATTTTTCAGACGAAACCCAGAAAAAATTCTTAGAAAAACTGAATCGAAAAATCGAAGACTTAGCACCCGATGCGATCGTCTTTACAGGAGATTTACTCTGCTATGGAACAATCGAGAAGAGAGAGGATCTCCTAAAATGGCTTAAAAACCTTAAAGCCCCTTTTGGGATCTATGCAATCTTAGGGAACCATGACTATGAGCAATATGTTTCCCTAGATGATGATGGCCAGCCAGTTATCGAACACGATAGAGTTCCCGCTCTTTTCAGGGGATTTTCTAGGCTCCTTGGATTTCGTGTTGATCGTCATACCGAGGCTGTGAGAACGCCAATTCCTCCAAATAAAGAACTCATCGAGCTTTATCGAGAGGCCGGCATCCAGGTCCTTCATAATACCAGCGCTCTTGTAGGATTTGGTTCCAATCGATTCAATCTTGTTGGTCTTGGCGATATTATGGCACAACAATGCCTTCCTGAAAAGGCTTTTGAATCAATTGCCGAGCCTCTCCCTACTGTTGTCTTATCTCATAATCCAGATTCATTTCCGAAGATCAAAAGATACCCAGGGGATCTCTACCTGTTTGGACACACCCATGGCGGGCAGGTGTACTTACCATTTTTTTGGCAAAAAATCACACCAATTATCGATAAGTCGTTGCGTTCTGGGCTTCATGTGCGTGATGAAAAGACGCTTTTTGTCTCTCGGGGACTTGGGACAACATTTCGTTTTAGATGGTTTGCTCCACCACAAATGACCTTATTTCAGTTTGTTCCAAAACCTATAGAGGAAGAAAGGGTATGGAAACCCATAGAGGAACTTAAGCAAATAGTCTCCTCTCGAGCTCAATGCACAACGAAAATAGTGCCCTGCAAAATGACCCCCCATCAAGAACCCTCTCAAGAAAATTCGTAATGCTTCCTCAATCACAGCCCCCCTCTTCCCCACATCTTAAAGTCTACCGATTAACGATTGCGTATGATGGATTTGAATATCACGGATGGCAGATACAACCAAATGGCATAAGCGTCCAAGAAGTTATAGAACAATCACTTGCCAAGCTTCTAAAACATCCTATTCGAATTATTGCGGCAGGAAGGACTGATGCTGGAGTACATGCCATCGGACAAGTAGCCCATTTTAAAACAACTGAGTCTCTTGATATACACAAAACCTTAAATGCCCTTAATGGGATGCTACCCCACGATATCCGGATTACAGATATCGCCCGAGCTGCGCCAAGATTTCATGCCAACAGATCGGCAACAAAAAAGATCTATCACTATCAGGTATGTCTTCTTGCCTACGTGATGCCATTCGAAAGAAAATATGTGTACCATTTCAGAAAAAAAGTTAGCATCCCCCTGATTCAAGAGGCAGCAAAGCTTTTCTTAGGAAAGCATGATTTTACCGCTTTTGCAAATGTTGGGGGAAGTGATTCAATCAAAAAAAATCCATATCGCACGATATTTCGTCTTGATGTGATTCCAACGCCGACTGGGTTAAGGCTTGAATTTGAAGGCGATGGCTTTTTCTATAAAATGGTAAGAAATATTACGGGGATGTTGCTTGCTATAGGATGCGGAAAAAAAACGACCGCAGATATCATGAAAGCATTTTCATTAAAAGATAGAAGAGAGGCCGAGCGGGCAGCTCCGGCCCATGGCCTTTCTCTTATTAAAGTCTTCTATCCCGAAGAACTACTCAATTTCGATGAATCTCTTTCGACCGATTCAAGGAGCATATCTTCTCAAAAGAGGATTCACGATGTCGACATTCAGGATATCGTCGATTCTATCGATGACGAGGACTCCTCGGTCCTTCCATAAAAGCTTGGTGACCGGGTCGGGATGACCAACCAAAACAGAGTCGACTCCGCAGGCTTGAAGTGCCTCAATCCCACGCACAGCATCTTCGAATCCCAACACCCTTTTTGGGCTTCCAAAATGATGTATAGCCTTCATAAACCCATCTGGACTTGGCTTTGGATTTAAATAATCTTCTCGACAAAACCACGTAGGAATAGACTTCAAAATGGGCTGTTTAAAAGCAAAGTCTTCAACTAACTTTCGTGGGGAATGAGTCACGATAGCTCGAGGAATATTACGCTTTTCTACCTCTAAGAGAAGCTTTTCAACTCCTTTCATCAAAGGTACAGCCTCTGTTTTAGCTAACTGATAGAGTTGAGCTCTTTTTTCTTCATAGAGGATTGACCAATCAGGTTCTTTCCTGTAAAGATCTGGACATGATTTATAGAGCTCCTCTTGGATCCCTTTTCCGCCCCGTTCTGCAATCCGAAAATAGGAGGGAAAATCCCATGGCAAGTGGTAACCACGATTCTTGCACATCTGTGCATAGGCCCTATAATGAAGCTCTTCGGTATTTACCAAAAGGCCATCAAGATCAAATAAAAGAAGATCATACATTGAAATCATATCTTGAGAGCTTTTTTGAGGTGTCGTCATATCCATGAGAAAAAGGTTACATTAGAAAGAGGTTACTGTTCATGTACTTTGTTCGATTTTCACCCATTATTGCCCTTTTCCTCTACATCCTTATGTATTCGAGCTGCTCAAATAATGAAAAGACGCCAAGAGCAATTTTTAGAAATAAAAACGATATTCGAGTGCCAAGGAACGCGGAAGAGGCCAAAGCAGTGGCGAATCAAAGAGAGGACCGGCTTCCGAACAAGCGATGTGAAGCTCCGGTATATCCTTGGGATGAACAGATGTTTACACTAAACTCGATTACCAAAGAATATTTCCGATGTAAAGGATCGTCGCTCAATCCTCCTCATATCATATACGAGAATGGAAAAGAAAAAGATAGGATTTGGGACTGCGGAGGGATCGAACGACATGGACTTCCCGTTCGAAACAATCAAGAATTCATCTACCCGGCACTTCTAGAAATACTTAACTTTGTACAATCAAGCCTTGAAAAGCCGATTATTATCACATCTGGGCATAGGTGTCCAAGCCATGAACAGTATATCGATATTAAGCAAAAGAATGTCTCCTCAAAGCACTTGATAGGAGGCGCTGCCTCATTTTTTGTTCAAGGGTTTGAAAGCCAGCCAGATAAGGTAATTCAGGAAGTTCAGAAATATTATCTTTCCAATCCCCTGTTTGCTTCCAAAAAAGAATATATTGAGTTTACGCGTTCAGAGACAAGCGATACGCAAACCTCTGCTTGGAGTAACAAGGAGATATTCATCAAATTATATCTTCCTCATGAGGGAAGAAACCTAGACAATCGCCATCCATTTGCCTATGTAGATATTCAGGTTCGGTTTGATCGGTCATTAAACAAACCTGTAACCTTCACCTGGCAGGAAGCACAAACCTATCTCCGTAAATAATGCAAAACAAGAGAGGGAACCAAACAGTCCCCTCTCTTCTCAAGAATTATGGAGTATAGCTCCCAATAACTACTTTAGAACCTCTGGAAATGGTTGCTTCATTTCCAAAAATTCCACCTGGAACAAAACACTGATTCGTGTAGGCATCCACGATCAAAGATTGATCAGGTCCGGCAAACTGACCTGAGATCACAGATTGAATTATTCCAACTGGGGCATCGAAGTCTATAGGCATACTTTGAACTTCCAATCCATTTTCAAGAGCGCACTGAAAGATGCTTCCATAGGAGAAAATCTCTAGAGGCTCTGCAAATATAGATGATTGAGCTTTGTTTAAAATAAGACCATCACCAGACACTTTTCCGGAAAATAGGCTATTTAACACGTCAAGTTCAACTGAACCTTGTACGCAAAACATGCATCCAAGATCTACACCTGATACGCTCATATGAGCTAGTTGCTGGCTTCTGTTATAAACATGAATACCGCCATAGATGTTCATTGCAACAGAAGAATTTTGTCCCATGACGCCTTGCGCCGCTTGAGAGATCAAAAGTGAAGGCTCAAAACCATCGAATGCCGTTTGTTCTGAAATTGTCCAGGTGATGTTACCGAGGCGACAATCTCCACTATCACCTCCAAAACGAGACCCAATCTCTACAGGGCCTAAAGCGACTATCGATATCCTACATAAATCCTGAATAACAATATCTTCTTCGTAGCTGCCAGGATTCACATAAATGACCGTTGGTTCAAAAGGGTCTCTTCCGGAAGATTTAGCTGCATTAAGTGCCTGCTGAATTGTTGAAAATGGTGCCGCAATTGACCCATTGCTTTCTTTAAACCCTGACTGATATGAGCTATCAACATAGTATACAAAACCTGTAACGGGAACTTCACAAGAATCTCCCTTATCCCCTTTATCGCCTTTAGGGCCTTGAGGACCTGGCTCCCCTCTATCGCCTTTGGGTCCTTTAAACCAGTCAAAAATACAGAGACCCTTAGACACAACGGAGGTATTGCCAATTTCTTTGATGTCATACCCATGCACAAGCGTAGGAATACATGATATGAGGGCCAATATAGAAAATACGGTGAGTTTGCGCATTAAAATGCTCCTAATTGCACGTGTTACATCTACTTAATGCGTCTAGATCATGTAAAAATACAAATATTTTCTACACACTGTTAAGAAACAGAGCTTAAGAAATTTAAAAACGACCAAGCCTCGAAAGGGGAAATTATAGCAATAAAAGAACCTCCTCATGTAGGATTCTTGCATATTTCTTAGATCTGCCGGTGTGGTGGAATGGTAGACGCGGTAGACTCAAAATCTACTCAGGGCAACCTGGTGCTGGTTCGAGTCCGGCCATCGGCAATAAAACCCGAATAGCTTCAAAAACTATTCGGGTTTTTTGTTTTTAGTCGCATTGATCTGAAAGCATTAATTCCTACAAAATCGATTCATGGCTTCTAGAGTTTTATTGCCATTTTAGAGTCAGACCAATTTTCGAAAGATCCTTCCCAAAGCTCGCACGAGCAAACACAAGACAATTATATAATAAAAATAAAACTTGCTTTCTGAAATGCTCAGTTTGATGTATAGAAATTTTTCAATTCTATAAGGATTCTATATGTCCAAGAAATTGTTATTTATGTCCCTCTTTTTAACAACAATTTCATTGAGTTGCTACGGACAATGCGGTCCATGCAATAATCAAACCACAAATATATCAATTCCGCTTCCGGATGATTCTTTGCCCTATCAAGTATCTGTAGAGGAGGCAGACTTCAGCTTACCTGTTGGCCTCCAGTCGTTCGCATTAGCCATATACGAGGGAGAGTGGCTCTTTATTGCCGGCAGAACCAACGGTCTTCATAACGTAAACAGCTCTACAGAAAGACCTAACTCTTTTCCTGTAAGACACCAAAACACAGACGTTTATGTCATTAATCCCACGAAGAAGAAGCATTACAAACGTTCTCTTCATGATCATTCCGCCAAACTCTCCCAAGAGCAGATAGATCTTCTTTCCGTCACAAACTCCTTCTTCAGCCAAACTGATGATGGAAAAACTCTTTACATGATCGGAGGATATGGAATCGACACTGCGACAGGAACTATGGGGACCAAACCCGCATTAACTGCCATCGATGTCCCAAAATTGATAGCTTGGGTAAAGAAAAAGCCATGCTCAGGCCACGCATCAGACTGCTTCCGATTTGCATTTCACCCCATTTTGCAATTAACTGGAGGAAAAATGCTCAAGGGCAATAAGCCTGGGACCTATTTGCTTGCTCTTGGTCAAAACTTTTCCGGCTACTACACAACCTCCTCCAACGGCGACTATTCGATGCAGATACGCCGAATCAAGATCATCGATAACTGCCATGAACTACGTGTAAAATCTTATAAACAGCCAGATCCTCTCCCTACATATCGAAGAAGAGATTTGAATGTTGTCCCGGTCGTTAAAAAGAAAGGGAAAGACTACAAAATGTCTTATGTCGCCTTATCCGGCGTATTTACACCTGGAAACGATTTAGATAATCCCGGGGCCTGGACAGTGCCCATCGAAATTGAGGCGAATGGATCTTCACATATGTTAGATCCAAATAACCCAAAAACAATAGCACAAGCCATGAACAATTATGACTGCGCTAACTTAGGCCTTTATTCAAAAAAGAGAGACAGTATGTACACTCTCCTTTTTGGTGGTATTAGCTCAGCGATCTTTAGCGACGGTGATTGTGAAAACAGCTGCATAGCACTTATTCCGAACCCAGGAAATATCTTCACAACCTGCTGTAATTTACCCTTTACAAATGATATCACAACTATAAAGATCGACAAACATGGAATTTATAACCAATATTTCATGAAATCGAAATTTCCCACGATTCATGTTCCGCACCCAGCTTCTTTATATTGTAGCGCAGATCCCTTCCCACCAAACGCTCCAAGAGTCTATTACTTTGGTTCTGAAGCTGCTTTTATCCACAATGAAGAGCTATCGACATATCCGAACGGGGTCCTAGCGTTTGATAAATTAAAACACCACAGAACCTTTTTAGGATACATTGTAGGAGGGATCGCAAGCACGATTCTGGACACAAATTGTGTGACAGATACGATTGCCTCTCCCTATATTTTTAAGGTCTATATCTCTCCAAAATGCAGCTCTGAGTCAAGCTCTGATAGTTCAGATTGAACAGTAAACTAGTATAGCACTGAAAACCTCAGCAATCAAACCCGGAGAACTTACTCTTCGGGTTTGATTTATAAAAAAAGAGACATCGAAAGCCGCAAGTCACAATGTCCCCTCAGCTAATCATAATAGTAAGGGATCAGATCAGCTTCATGAACCACATTTTCATGTGTAAATTGTTTTAATGATGGGAGCAGTTCTTTCGCTTTTCTTACACCATCTTTCGACACATAAGTGCTTTCGATATTGAGAGTACATAAGGTACCGCTCTGATGAGCAATGATTGAACTAATAGTCTCATCGTCAATATAGCATGAGCGACTTAAGTTAAGTTCCGAAAAGGTTCCATTCTCGATAATTCCATCTAAATGCCCTGGGCTAAAATCTAGATATGGCTCATTCGTAAAACGTACTGGGTTTATCAGAGAAAAAGAGCGCAGCTTAGATGGCAAGTTTTTGGAAAAAGCTTCAAGAAACACCTGAGTGAGCTGAGACTCTGATATAACGAATTTTGTAAGATTCGGCGCATTAATTGGATTCTTTATTATTGCTTTTTTAAGCTCTAACTCTTGAACGTGCGGAAAACAATCAATCAATTTTTGTGTAACCTCAAAAAGGTTGCCTGTGATGGATAACTTTAAACACGGTATTATGATTTGTTTGCTCGTAAGGGATTGAATAAGCTCTTGTGTAAAGTACCCCATATTATCGCATTGAATCGAAGAAATCTTTGGAGAAAGCTTTTCAAGAGCGTATCGAAATAGAAGCCTATCCAAATCCTTTGGCTGTTCAAAAGGATTCTCCAATTGAGCTGTGACAAGAGAAACCGCCTTAAGCTGTGGAATTAAGGAGAGTTGCTCAAGAGCGTGCGACATATCATTGCAATGTTTCTGGTCACCAACTTCGATGAGATCCAGAGTCACTTCAATTTGTTTCAACTTTGGCAAACTATTCGCTAAAATCGCCAACGATTGAACCCCCTCTGAGCTTAACGACATGTCATTAATCGTAAGTATTTGTAATGAAGAAGCATCCAAAAGAGCTGTCGCTTCCTCGCTACAGTTTCCATTGAGAAAAAGTGTCAAACATTCAAGCTGAGGAAGTTGCTGAACAACAGCTCTGAGGAATTCAGAGAGATTGATATTAGACCTTAGGCAAAGTTTTTTAATAAAACTGCAATTCCCAAGTTTGGATAGCATATTTGGAAGGTCTGTATCATCTATTGAATCTACATGGTTGCAGGTAAGGTCGAGCTCTTCGAGTTGAGAAGAGGTATTCTCTTCGATATTTTTTAATAAAAGTTCACAGTCTTGAATCTTGAGTTTTTTAATCTCCTTGTTTTTGAAAACTTTGTCTAAAAACAATTCATCTGCAATATCTTCATAGAGCCTTGGTTTAAATATAAGCTTTGACAAATGAGGAAGAAGAGCTATTTTTTCTATGTGATCATATTCAAAATTACTCTCTTTTAAGATAAGTGATTCGAGGTTTGGGCAAATTTTTAGTGCCCAGTCGAACTTATATTTAGGCCTTAGAGACATACCCGACAGATCTAATTCTTTTACGAGCTCACCAATCTTATTCAGTGCGGCTTTCACTTGTTGGGGAGCTCCTGTAAATCCAGCTTTATAACCCACCATCTCTTGGATCATATGAGGGTACAAATATTGTTCAGGCGGGATTTTTTGGAACTTCTTGCAAGTACTTCTTAAGCGGTATGTCTCTCTCAAATTGAGAGAACCAAAAATCATAGTTATAAGTTCTTCAGGAAGAGTCATAAGAGAGGGTGTCTTTTGGATTATGCCCACTTGAAGAGGCTGGTAAGAAGGTGCACTTATGAAAGTTTCAAATTGAGATGTAATTTGAGAGCTAATTTGAGACCACATGTCAAAACAACAAGCAAACATATTGATCAACTTTTGTACATTTTTTAGTTTTTTAAAAAATCATATACTATCAGAACTTGCGATCATTTACTAACGAGCTAGAGCTTATTCACAAAAAATCAAACGGCTATATCGAGCTCACTTTTTGACAACCTGGTGTATCGAAGCTCAGGAACTTTAACATCCAGTCCCTGACATGAGACGCCAAGGGATCAAATGCTTTGTTTCCACTGTATAGGTTTTATCGGAAAGCACATCTACCCAATTGGTGACGAAATCGGGATTTCCTTTATTGTTTATCCACACAAGAATACGAAAGTACTCTGCCTTTTTTGGTATTCTTAAAGTTACAGTTCCAGACTGATTGATCATTTTCAATGTCTCTGGCTTCAACTTAATCCCATGAACTATCGCTTGATTAGCCTTATCAACTTCTTTTGCAGATGTTGCCCATTGAATTGCGATTTTGGATTTTTCATTTCTATTGGGATGTCGAGTGTGATTGATCAGGACAAAATTTTCAGCAAAAACAGTTGTCGCTATCAATGATAGTAGAAAAAACAGAATGAACTTTTTCATCTTCATCATAGTACCTACTTGTTATTCAACAGTTAGTCCTTCTTGATGGACGCATGAGGCTTTTTTGTGTCTCTTAGGCGGCTTTAATGGAAAAACTCCCTCAGAACATAAAGTGAGACTTCTCCCAACCCCCTTGAATGGTTCTTTGGGGATGTGAACGGTTACATTTTTGATTACATTGACGGCTTCGGCAATTTCAAAATCACCTACCATACTCAAGAATTGATAACTTTCTTCAGGAGTAAAGCCTTGTGTATAGACGAGAAAGTCAATCGCATTTCTCGATGCAAGCTTCATAGCCTCAAAAAGGTCCTTATTTAATCCCACAATCATCCAATGTGTCGAATTTTCGATTATGGGCCACGTAAATGCATTCTCACCTCGTCTTTTTGTTTCGTCAAATACCCCCTCTGCTCTCAGATCTTTCCTTACAATAAACTGCATTTTGATTGCTTCATATGAGGTTTCAAGAGCTGTTATATCTATCTCACCATTGCTCTGCATGGCATGCGAATCTCCAGTCCATACGAGCGCTCCTTTTTGAAATACAGGGAGAAAAAGAATCGACCCTGCCTGAAGCTCAGGTTGGTCTAAATTACCGCCGAAAGGACCTGGTGGAACTGAATTAAATTCGCCAGGAACAGGTTGTCCCATATGTTTATGTATGTTGACAGGCCAAGCTTCTGGCCAGTCAAGAGGCGGAGCTACCGCTACAATTCCAGGAAATGGTTTCAACTGCAGACACACACCATCTATAAATTGGGTTGTGGTTCTATCTTTATTGTATTTAAAATATTTGATCCTCGGCTTTGTGAATTCAGATAAAATACCTTGGGTTGGGCTTAAAAAATTATACCCAAAGTCATTGAGCTTGATATCTAGAATTCGAATCTCAAGCACATCGCCTGGCTCAGCACCCTCGACATAAACAGGGCCTGTCAAACTGTGCATGCCACGTCTTTTCTGGATATGATGCTTCTCATAAAAAGCTGCCACATCTGCAGGCGTTGTTTTGTTAAAAACCATTTCATGAAGACAACTATTCCATGTCTCGAGTGACACACTATCTCCAGAGCGAATTTTCACTACCGGTGGCTTATTCAGCTCATAAAGCCCAAGCGTTACTGATTCCGATGTTGCTGCAACTCTATATGTTTTTCCGAAAAGGACAGAAAGATGAAATGAAGCTATGAATAATGAGAAAAACGTTATTTTCTTCAGCATTTTCGTGCCTAATAGATATTAAGTTGATCTATGCGCGATTCACTTAAAGAATGGCAAGAAATATTTTGAATTAAAAAATAGATTGATGAAATAGATTTTTAGCTGAAAAGATCTTCGATAAACAGATCTAAAACACGATTAAATCTTTCAGGCTCATCTACAAAAAGAGCATGCCCTGCTGACTCAAAAATCTCTAGTCGAGCGCTGGGAAAAAGTGACTGCATTTGCTGCATGTATTCTAGACGAGGCCCTTGAATTGTTGTCATCAAGATAGGCATGTCAATATTTGGTAAAAGAGAGCGAAAATCTTGCAAAATGTAATTATTTATCAACGTCATGACAGTATTCGTCGGTGTACGAAGAGCTACTTCCTTCAGTTGTTCAAAGTATTCTTCTTTTTGAGGCTGCTTAAAGAGCACTTTTACAAATTTTTCAGTATTTGGAATTCGATCGAATTGAAATTGAGACCATTGAGCTAACATTGAATCGTAAAACGACACACTCGGATCTATTCCAACTATCCCATCCACGAGTACAAGCCCCATAAGTCCTTTGGAAGCAAAATGTGCAGCATAATTGATTACTTGGGGAACTCCAATAGACCAGCCTACTACCACAAACCTATCTAAATTGAGTTTGTCGACAACAGCCTTGATATCTTTTGCCATCGAATATGCATAATGACCCTCAAAAGATTGACTCGAGCTGCCTTGAGACCTAGGATCCATAGCTATAACATTGTAATTTTCAGAAAAATACTTGAGCTGATGATCCCATATCCAGCCCGGCATCATAATTCCAGGAACAAACAAGAGAGAAAGTTTTTGCAGATCCATTTGTTTACTTGCCAAGTAATGGATTTTTACATCCTGAATCTCTACAAAGCCATCTTCAAGTATGTGCATAGGATCCTTTATAAAACGTCTGATTTAAAACCCTATCCTATTCCATAATCGGATTTTATGTTTCACCGAAGGTTTTTATGCTCATCTATCTCTATAGCAAATGCTCAAGCTGCCAAAAGGCTCTTAAATTCTTAGAAGAGAGAAAAATCACAGTCTCTGTTAAAGAGATCACCAAAGAGCCGCCATCTATAGAAGAGCTTGAGAAAATGCTAGAATTTCAGAATGGGAATATAAAAAAGCTGCTTAACACCTCTGGTCAATTGTACCGGCAGATGGGGCTTTCAGATAAACTAAAAGAGATGCCAACACATAAAATCTTAGAGCTTTTAAACGGTCATGGGATGCTTATCAAGCGTCCATTTCTCCTCAGCGATACTTTTGGACTTACAGGCTTTGATGCAGTAAAGTGGGAAAATTTGATCAGATGCAGCAAATAAGAAATAGCCCATTTTACTTTGTCCGACATGGTCAAACAGACTGGAATCTACAGAAAAGAGCTATGGGACAACAAAACATACCGTTAAACCCAACTGGGATTAAACAAGCTCTTGAATTAAAAAATGCTTTCAAAAATCAGGTAGTCCTAAACAAGTAGTGCTCAAGATTTCATTTGATGAAAGATACTCATAG
>CAZOAJ010000025.1:0-20076 GCA_964577935.1 uncultured bacterium
CCTTCCGAGTCATGGCTGAATCTTGAGTGTGGAAATGGATATACATCTATTAACGCACAAGATAGCTCTCGATTTACTTTAGACTCCTTTACTCCAAATAATAGTTGTACGCCATGTGAAAGACCTTATTACGATCGACCTTCAGGTGCATATGATTTAGAAGGAAATAATGCCAGACATCTTTTAGAACGTCTGAGCAGAGAATATCCTGGAGCAAGCTTAAAAATTCGTTGGAGCTGTAATGGAATACGAACTCCCTTCGAAGAGCACGCAAAACAAGTGTTATCCTATCTAGAGATAAATCGCCTTAAACCGATATCAATTAACAATAAAAATGAAATTGAAATTTTTCTGGTGGCCAATAAATGCACTAACGGTACCGCTATAGATATAGTTGGAGCAGCATTGACTTCATTTGGCTATTCGACATCAGGAGTAGGTACATTATGTGCTCAAGTATGTGAGCTCCACGCGTTTGCTGGCACTAAGTTTTCAGAAGTGACACACCAGTTCGATCTTATCCATAGCAGAGGAGGAGCGAATGCTGAAAAAATTATGCAGGGATTGGAAGGGCTTGATGCAAAAATTAAAGGAGGTTCAACTTTTGGAACAGCTCGGATTATCACACGACCAGGCTTTATAAATTATGTGGCTATCTGTGATGTTGTTCCTTTTCTTAACCCTGTAAATTGGGTTAGAATGATACTGCATCTCGATAAGGTCCAATTTCTTTGGAGGTTTGAATCACCATCATCAGCTCATCCTTTTGGAGGAGCAACTTATCACGAAGCTGTTAATAGGAGCTTAAATAGATGAAATTTATTGGAAAATTATTTCTTTTGCTTTTGGCACTTCTTCGAGTGTCAACAATTAAAAGCTCGGAGCCCAAACACAAAGATATCTATAATAACTTTTGTAATACTCTCAAAAAAGAACTCTTGAAAATAGACTATGATTTAATCAGAGTTGAAGGCCCAACCCCTGGGGGGATAATTGATTGGATCAAAATTTATGGATATTATGCCGAAAAGAAAATCGATAATGAAACTGATGCAAAAATTCTTTATCTTCAAGTTCGCGACACGCTTTTAGCATTAATCAATAACTATGCAACCCTTCGCCCCTATTTAATGGTATATCCCTTTAAATACGATAATGTTTCGGTTCATATCATGTGTCGAGATCGAACCGGTCAAAAACCAAAAAAGCCTTTTATATCTGGTATTACAACAGGTGCGATAGGATTTGATTATTGCTATTCTTTAAAAAAAGGCCTTGAATGGCATGAGGTGGCTCTTGATAATAAGTAATTACTTAATCCCAATATGTATGTTTTTTTCTTTTAATACGAATGATCGTGATGTTTTAAATAAGCAGCTGGAGAATGCCGGAAATAGTTTTGTTACAGAATCTATTCGAAAATACTCGTTTGCTGATGGATTTGTTGGGCATCCAGAAGTTGGCTCAAAAGTAAGTTGGAGGCGTTCTTTTATTCTGATTGGCCATCAAGAGCTTCCATTGGAACAAGCAAAACAACTCGTTCATGAGTGCCTGAAATCATATTTAACAAAGATGAAATCAGGACTTAGAGATAAATTCGATCTTAAGGATTTTAATGAATCGATGGGGATTAGAATAAGCTTTTGGGATGAAGCCTGGAATAGAAGAAAGCCTCCAAATATTGCAGAAATTATTGGTCATGGTGAAAAGATTAAGTACTACATCGTCGACGAG
Source organism: uncultured bacterium (assembly GCA_964577935.1). Classification (GTDB taxonomy): domain Bacteria; phylum Chlamydiota; class Chlamydiia; order Chlamydiales; family FEN-1388; genus JABDGV01. Next base: position 1,735 of record CAZOAJ010000025.1, read on the forward strand.
AAAACCCAAGATCTTGTTCTCGTAGCAGAAGAGCCCTACGACCTCCAGCAATATCTCAACTAAAATCATCCGATGAATTTTTCGCAAAAATTATTTCTTTTGCTTTTGGCACTTCTCCGGGTATCGACGATCAAAAGCTCGGAGCCTAAACACAAAGCCATCTACACGAACTTTTGTAATGCCCTTAAAGAAGATCTCTTGAAGATAGACTATGATTTAATCAGGGTTGAAGGGCCAACTCCTGGAGGGATAATTGATGATATTGATATCTCTGGCTATTACTACAAAAATAAGATTGATAGCGAAGATGCTGCAAAAAAATTGTATATTAGGGTTCGCAGTCAGCTTATTAAATTCATCAATGAATATTCGTCTCTTCGCCCCTATTTAATGGTATATCCCTTCAAAAACATCAATGTCTCAGTTCATATCATGTGCAGAGACGCAGCAGGAAAGAAACCAAGTAAGCCATTTATATCTGGCATTACAACAGGTGGGTATGGTTTTGAATACTGTTATACTTTAGAAAATAAACTTGAATGGCATAAGGTGATTTTTAATGATCAGTAATTATATCGTTCCGTTCTTCATGTTTTTTTCTTTCAATACAAATGAGCTCGCCGTTTTAAATAAACGTCTAGAAAATGCTGGGAATAGTTTTATGACAGAAACTGTCCGAAAATATGCATTTGCTGACGGATTTATTGGTCATCCACAAGTTGGACCACGAGTAAATTGGAGTCGTTCTTTCATTCTGATTGGCCATCAAGAGCTTCCATTGGAACAAGCAAAACAACTCGTTCATGAGTGCCTGAAATCATATTTAACAAAGATGAAATCAGGACTTAGAGATAAATTCGATCTTAAGGATTTTAATGAATCGATGGGGATTAGAATAAGCTTTTGGGATGAAGCCTGGAATAGAAGAAAGCCTCCAAATATTGCAGAAATTATTGGTCATGGTGAAAAAATTAAGTACTACATAGTCGACGAGAAAACCCAAGATCTCATTCTCGTAGCGGAAGAGCCCTATGACCTCCAGCAATATCTCAACTAAAATCATCCCATGAATTTTTCGCGAAAATTATTTCTTTTGCTTTTGGCACTTCTTCGAGTGTCAACTATCAAAAGCTCGGAGCCTAAACACAAAGATATCTATAATAACTTTTGCACTACGCTTAAAGAAGAACTCTTAAAGATAGAATACGATTTAATCCGAGTTGAAGGCCCAACCCCTGGTGGAATAATTGATTGGATCAAGGTCTATGGATATTATGTCGAAAAGAAAATCGACAACGAAAGTGATGCGAAAATTCTTTATGTTCAAGTTCGCGACAGACTCATCGCTTTAATTAATAACTATGCGCCCCTTCGTCCCTATTTAATGGTATATCCCTTTAAATACGATAATGTTTCGGTTCATATCATGTGTCGAGATCGAACCGGTCAAAAACCAAAAAAGCCTTTTATATCTGGTATTACAACAGGTGCGATAGGATTTGATTATTGCTATTCTTTAAAAAAAGGCCTTGAATGGCATGAGGTGGCTCTTGATAATAAGTAATTACTTAATCCCAATATGGATATCTTTCTCTTTTAATACAAAGACCTGACGATCTCAAATAGACTGAAGAGCCTTATTAACCCACAACAATATGTTTAGCTTCGTTTAAGCTGAACAACGCATTCAACATGGGCTGTTTGTGGAAACATGTCATAGGGTTGAATGGCCTGCACGTTGTAACCTAAGTCGACTAAGTAGGAAAGGTCTCGAGCAAGGGATACAGGGTTACAGGATATATAGACAATCCTTGATGGGTTTAGGCGTCGAATTCCATCTAAAAATCTTCTTTCACACCCTTTTCTGGGTGGGTTTAGGATAACAACATCAATTGAATTGAGATTGCTTACATAGTCTTCGGCATGAGCACAAATAAATTCGGCGTTCAGTATGCCATTGAGTTTCGCATTCTCACGTGCATTTTCAATCGCTTGAGGAATACACTCAACCCCTATAATTCGCTGTACATGCTTTGCAAAAAAGAGGGATATCGTACCCACACCGCAATACGCATCTAAAACAGTTTCATCGCCGCAAAGCCCTGCAAATTCAATCGCTTTCGTATATAAGCACTCGGCTTGGCCGCTATTAACCTGGAAAAATGATGCGGGTGAAAGGGTGAAAGTAAGGTCCCCGAGGCGTTGGTGAATGTGACCTGTTCCTGCAAGAATTTCATATTTATCACCAAGTACTACATTCCCGTCAGTCCGGTTCATATTATGCACGACCCCCTTAATATATGGAGATGATTGCATAATTCGGTGACCAAGAGAAATAAGACTCTCGCTCTCCTGGCACGTCGTGACTAATATTACCAAGGCCTCTGAAAAGCTCTCACTGCTTTTAATGAGCACATGACGAAGATATCCTCGATAAAGCTGTGCATGACACAGCTGTTCCTGACACAGCTTTTCTTGACCACTTTGCGCGTCATACGCAGTCAGGTGTGAATCTTTGATGACTTTTCTGACTTCCTTGTAGACCTGTTCCCCTAGATCGCTATGAATAAAACATCTTTCTATCTCTACAAGATCATGAGACGAGCGAGCATATAATCCTAACCGAACTTCCTCAAGTCCCCTTTCTCCTATTCCTTGCCGAGCAGGAAGTTGTGTTTTATTGCGGTAGTTAAGCTCTTTAGGCGACTTTATGCAGGAAGAAACCGACAGACTCTTCACATTCTCCCACTTCTGCAAAGCATGTACGACTTTACTCTGTTTAAGAAGAAGCTGCTGAGAGTAGTCGAGATGCATAATCTGACATCCACCGCAGACGCCAAAATGTTTACATACAGGCTGCACGCGGTATTTTGATGGAGACTGAATATCGAGAAGAGTCGCATGTGCATAGGTCTTATGACAAGAACTCAGCCGCACTGTCGCAATTTCACCAGGAAGTACTCCATCGACATAGATTCGATATCCCTCATGATCACCGACGCCCTCGCCACTTTCCCCAAAGCTATGAATAGATATTGTGATGATGTCATCAGGATTTAAGTTTGGCATGTAGATATATCTTAGTAGTGAAAAAAAGATCTATAGAAGCATAGAACAGTTGCCTTGATGTCGTCTATGTCAATAGGTTAGTCTCCTCAAACTAAAGCTTCTGAAAGACTTTCTTATCCCCCCAGCAATAGTCTTTCCCATAATCTACCAATAACTGCGTTCCGGCCTTTATTGTCGCGTCTGTTATGTAAAATATATGGGGACCCTTCTCATCATAATAGATACGAGTATAGATATTTGACTTCTTAGGGCCGCCGTGATTGATAAAACGCGCAAAATTTCCGGATGATCGAGCATCAATACCAAAGTTTGTGAAAGCACTTTCCTTCGGGAGAGCAAAACTGTAAGCACCACCTTCGTCTTCAGCATTAATTAACTTATTGGTTTTAATAGTGCCTACGTATTCACCAAGAATCGTGTTTTTTTCTATCTGCTGTTTTGCAAATAAACCGTACCCAATTGCGTCATTAATCTTACGTATCTCAATAGAAGAAGGCAGAATTCTCTCCTCTTCATCGCGGCTGATTGCCGTTTGATAAAGCACCTTATCCTTCTCGCTCAGCTTTATCTTCTTCTTATTTTGTTGGACAAGAGCAGCTTTAAAGGCTTTTTCAGACCTCTTATCAATAGAGTTTGAGGAAAGAACTCTGATATTCAACTGAGAGTTTGCAGAAGAAACAAAGGAATAGGCTTTAGCCCCATTCAAGGAACTATCTTTTTTCTCTAATTTAACGTATTCAACGCCATCCACTTCAGCTCTATTTTTTCGAATCGCTTTTGGCTGAGGTTGTTGTGGAGCAGAGGGCTCTTGCTGTATTTTACTCGATTTTTTGGGTCGTGCTTTAGACGCTTTTTTGACCTTTGTTACCTTTTTCTGAGTGCAATTCTCAATAACTTCTTCAACAGAGGTATATTCTCGCGAATGAACACCCAGGTGTAGTGATCTATACGAAATTGAGCCTTTTGATTTCAGTCGTTGGCTTTTTTTCTCAACATGAGACTGCTGGAGCGTGGATTGAGATACATCCCGGAATGTATTACCATCATTCGACAACGAATGTCTTACTCTCATTAATTACACCAATTTTATTTGAGAGTTAATTTTACTAAACAAGCATTTAATTGTTAATTATTTACCTATTTAACAATCCAGGAATAAAAATACAGCTACCTGATTCCTTTTGTAGAGTTTTTGAGTTAAAATCACGCTTAAACGCGTCAACAGCTGCAATTTCATGAGGAGGCGCATCGGAAAATGCCTGATGAATCACATCAAAGAGATCATCTATTTCTCCTTTCGTCTGAAGATTAAAGTACCCCTGCTCGATTTTACAGAGAATGTTTTTAGCCTCCGGAATGAAAGGAATGGTCCACGCGGGAAGATCTGGATGTCTCTTGAAAAAAAGTGCCACTTCCACTCGAACGACCCATTTCTTCAACTGGCTGAAGAGAAAGAGTTGAGAGGCATATCTACTTGAAATAGATCTCTCCTCAATGCGCTGCCAAAAAATCTGGCAGGCTAGCTGCTGGATCCTCGGAAAAGCAGATCTCAGTTGAAATACTCCGCTATCTCCATATGCCTCAAGTGTAATTTTCTTTTTCCACCCAAGCTCTTGGAGTTCTTTGAGGAACAAAAGTGCCTCTTGATCAAGTGCTTGAGCTGCATTATTTTCTTTCACTTGAAGAGCCTTCGAGTCAAGAGATCCAAAATCAAGCATAAGCTCTTCAAAAACATATGCAAGAAAGGCAATTCGATTTTCGACAATATGCTCAAAAGAGGCCTCTCTTCCCCATGTTTCGAAGAACTCAAGAAGTTGATCAATTCGAACTTCTTCATGAACTCGAAAAGACTCACACCCCTTTGCAAACTCGACGAGTCGTTTTCTCAGCTTTTCAATCGCATAGAGTTTTTCAAGTAGGTTTCTTCGCTCAGTGGTTCCATTACATGCTTGGAACATCTGAAACGGCCCTGCAAATGGATAACGAGTCTCAATTTTTTCAAGGATTTCAATCATTAATTTAAGCGAAATATTTTGAAAGAATTGGTGATCTGCCTTCAGGACTCCTTCCCCAAGAACCAGAAAGATTTCCTCAGGAGGTATAACATGACTCAAGTCATCGATGTACTCCTCGAAAAAACGATTCGTATTTTCATCACGAAGCGGCAAATTCTCTAAAGCTTCTTCAAAGAAGCCTTGCTCCGTCTCGAATTCAATCCAGAGACCTCGGAAGACACGGCTAATATCCTCCATTTCAGATGCCCCTTCAAAGAGAGAGAGGGGATCGGAGATTTTTGTGTACAACCTATTCAAAGCTTCTACGATTGGTATAAACAAGTGAGAAGAACTTTGACTTAAATACATCAAACAAGAAGCTTTACTCCGAAGGCTCAAAACTTCTTGTCGAATGTCCTTTAACCGCTTTGCACGAAAGCTATTTTCATCGCGCGTGAGAATATAATCATGATCATACGGAAGTGCTTCAAATACCTCTTGAAATTGAGATAAAAAGACTTCTCCATGATCAAATTGATATAGAATTCTCTTAACACGGAAGAGAAAGTCTTCTTGAATAATTTTAAAGGAACTTTTCTCATCTGGATAAGGAACTAAAGAGGCCCAAACTTCATGTAATCGACATAAAGCTAAAGTTACTATCGATTGCTTCTGTTGTTCAATAAGGATTGCTTTGAGATGAAGCTCTTCATACTGCGCCTGAAAATCATGTAAAATTCCTTGTAAAAGACGTTTTTTCTTCTCAAATACAAGGTCTCTAGAGTCTATCGCTATTTTTTCAAGCTCACTTTTCAAGATGATTTGAGCTTCAAAATGACCTCGAATATTCGTAAGCTCCGAAGCTAAATCTTTGTATACAGCAAGCGCATCGAGAGAAGAGATAAAGCCCTGAACAAGAATTTGGATATCTTTCCGCAGACTATCTCGGCTTTGAGCCTCTTTGAAACAACTCTCTTGTCCATCAACTATCTCTTGAAACTTTTTTGAAACAACTGATTCGAGCAGATCAAGAGAGCATTGAAAAGGCTCTTCAGGGATTTGATATGTTTTCAATTTTGAGTAAAGGTCCGGATACTGGGCCTTAAGATCATTTTCTGCTCGCACATGATTTAATGAAATTATTTGCTCATATTTTTCTATGAGATGGAGTGCTTTATCAACTGTAGAGGCCTCATCAGAAGAAAGCTGTCTTTGAACCAATAAATTTTTTAAAAACGGATAGTTGACTAAACTCTGAGTCCGTTTTCTTGAGAGTTCTTCAGATTGAATGCTTTCTTCAGATCCTATATCGCTAGAGGCCTCATAAAGAGGCATCAAAGGAACGTTTTTTCTTCTAGTAGATCTTTTATTGCGTTCTTCTTCCTGCCTTTCACGATTTCGCAAGAGCATCAGACGCTGTAGTATATAGTCCGATGAGGGAGGATCTCGAGCCAGTGCTTCGTGAATATAGATCTTTTTTGCCCGCTCCCCGAAAAGATGCAAAAGGAGGCTATTAAATTGCTGAATAACTTTTAAAGGAGCTCGATCAAATTCCAAAAGATTCTTCTCGCAAAACTCCTGAAATCCTCGAAAGTACAGAGCAATTCTTCCCACTTCAAAACCTGATCCCAGGACCGCTCCCAAAAGTTTTTGGCTCCATGATCTTGGAAATGAGCTTTTTGGATCGACGTACGATAAAAGCTCTAGAAGATCTGATGTAAAGAAACGTCGTCCCTTGATAATCGATGTGGACATCTCATAAAAAGGACGCCACGAATTTGATTTCTTTAAAGGAGAGCTCTGTCCGGATATATTCATGATGAGTAGAAAGACCTCCTCCCTCTGTCAATTTTCAATATATATAAATTTTTATTTATAGCAGAGAGGTGTTCGACAGGAGGTATTTTACACACTGTGTAGCTACAACTCCTGGGTCAATGAGACAAAAATGCTGAAAAATTCTTAGCTATTTGCTTTTCTAACACACTTTGTTGGATATACAACATCTCAGAAACTAGCTGGTACGTCTTAGCTATCATTGAAGGCTCACATCGCTTTCCTCGAAACCCTTGAGGAGCAAGATATGGAGCATCTGTTTCAAGAAGAAGCCGTTCAATAGGAACTTCCTTAAGCACTTCCCGTAAAGATTCGCTTTTTGGATAGGTCACGATGCCAGAAAAGCTTATGTAAAAGCCGCGATCGACTAAAGCTCGAGCATCTTCCTTAGTTCCAGTAAAGCAGTGAAGAACACCGCGTACTTTTCTATCGAATTGATCAAGAATTGATATAAAATCACTAAAAGCCTCTCGGCAATGGATAACGACAGGAAGATTTGTTTTTATTGCCAAATTGAGGTAGCGCTCAAGACAAAAACGCTGCTCTTCTTTTGGAGAGTGTTCATAAAAATAATCAAGACCTGTTTCTCCAATCGCTTGAATTCTTTTTGCATACGCCATTTCAGCGATATATTCAAAGAACGAATCCTCGAATGATGCCTCATGAGGCGTTGTTGATGCTGCATAAAGTATTGTGCATGGATGCGGTATTTCAGTAAGCGCAAATGCTTCATCAAGCTCACGACGGTTTGTTGAAATATTCAAAATCGTCGAAATGCGTGCGTTATATGATCGAGTAAGGACATCCATTCGCTCCGCTTCGCTGAATTGAGAACTTGTAAGGTGTGCGTGGGAGTCAATCAACTCAGAATCTATAATCATGGTGCGTGTCAAATATGTAATGGAATTTAGTGAGCCCATTCTAGCAAGTCTCATATTTTCTCTGCTTGAAGGTTAATCAAGCAGAGAAATCACATCACATTATTTGGTCTCGAGTGATGAAACTATGATGTCAGGCGTTAAAATTTCGGGAAGAAGAATGGGGGTTGATGCCCCAGTCTTATAGAGAGCGTATACAGGAACGCTATTTCTACCAAGGCTCTGCAATGCTTTTGTCACAGCTCGATCATTGCTCGTCCAATCAGCTAGAAGCAATACCACCTCATGTTCTTTAAAAGCAGCTTGAGCCTTGGCTGAATGCAGTGCCCACTTATTTGTCTGACATGTTAGGCACCATTTTGCAGTGAAGTTTACAAAAACAGTTTTTCCTTGTTGCAAAGCTGCCTTTAAAGCCTCAGGCGAATAAGGCTTCCAGCCATCTGAAAAAACTTCTTTTTCAGCAGATTTAGGCCCTTCCTTAACACGTAAAACGAGGTAATACGTGGGAACTGCAACTAGAAAAAGAGATATCAACCCAGCAGCCACGCGAACAAACCTATATCTGTACGGAGTTCCCCAAATACCCCAAATCCACGAAGCAATACTCAAAACAAAGAAGAAGACTAAGAGATATGTGAGATCAAATGGTCCTACCTGCGCATTTAAAACCCATGTAAGCCAAACCACTGTTGCCAGCATACAGAAACCCAAAAACTGCTTGAAGGTCACCATCCAAGGGCCAGGCCTTGGAAGGAAGATTGCAAGTTCAGGGATAAGAGATAAGAGTAAAAAGGGGAAAGCCATACCAACTGCAAGAGAAGTAAAAACCAACAGCCCCATTTGCCAGTCAAGAGTCGCTGAAAAACCTAAGACAGTCCCCAAAAGAGGTCCTGTGCAAGGAGATGCAACCATTGTTGAAAGCACACCGCTTAAAAATGAGCTAAAAAGTGCCCCTCGTGCACTTTTACTTGCATGAGATTGTTGAATTTCACCAGCGAATGATGAAACTCTTGTTCCAAATTCAAACAGCCCGAATAGGCTCATGCTGAAAAGAAAGAGAACGATGATCATTCCTAAAACAAAGAGAGGCTCTTGAAGTTGAAAGCCCCAGCCCACAAGTTTTCCGGTTCTTTGTAAAAAGAAAATAGCTCCTGCCAATACCCAGAAGGAGACAAGAACACCTGCAGTAAACGTCAATCCGAGCTTAAACGTTGCCATCCGTCCAAGTTCCTTCATCTTTGCAAGATGAAGAACTTTGATTCCAATTACGGGAAGAACACAAGGCATGATATTTAAGATTATGCCTCCAATAAACGCTAAAAGAGCGATAAGAAGTAGGTCTTTTGAGTTATGCTGATTAACCATTTTTTCAATATCAGCATTCATACTTCTTGAAACCCGTGACATCGACCCTTCAAGACCCTGGATCATTCCATGAAGAGAAAATGAGACAACCTCTCCCTGACGAGTAACTGCCAATACTCCTGAGTATTTACCTGAAGCAATAAAGTCCGAAGCTTTTTCCCCATCAAGGAGAACATCTGCTTTAAAGATTCCATCTTCGACTTTCCATTCCACGTTTGATCCTCGAGAAGTAATTCCCTCGCTTTCCGGAAATAGATGAACTTCAGATCCTTCAAAATCAGAAGCTTTAAGAGGCATAAGCTGAGGCAAGGGAATGGAAACTTCGAGAAGATCTCCTGAAATCTTCACATGGACTTTTCGCTCTAAAGGGAGTGATTTTTCACTATCTTTAAGCTCCTGAAGAGCTTTTTGGTTTTCTATCGTCGCCTGACCAACCGGTATTGAAAGAATGCCTGAACTTTCACCGGGAACACATAAATCCTTGCATGCAAGCCATGAAACGTGAAGCTGCAAGACTACATCATGAAGTGGCAAGTTTTGAGCCGAATGAAATCGAGCAACCCATGTAGGTGCACCTTCATAACCATTAAATTTAACCCCCTCGGATTCAAAAGACTTAGGCACAGGCCAATCAAAAGAGCCTTGAGTTATCCCTTCTGGAAGGTCCCATGTAAATACAGGAGCTAATCCTGAATCACCGGGATTTTTCCAGTACAAGTGCCATCCATCTTGAAGATCGAGTGAAACAAGCACATCAAAAGCATCACCTGGCTGCACTTGATCTACAGTCGCTCTCATTTTGAGAGGTATAGAAAGCTCTGCCCCTGAAAGAAAAGGAGTATAAACAAGGCAGAAAAGCACCAGAATTTTCAAAATATATTTTGATGTAAATCGTCCCATCATGTCCTACTATTTATTTCCTATTTGAATAGTCGAGATCCTCTTCAGATGACAAGGTATTTATTTCAAGATTTGCAAATCTGCACGATCCTCGTGAATTTCTTCAGTGCTCAGATTTCAATTCTTGAAAAGAGCTCCCCTGTTAATGTAGCCTCAAATCAATTATTCAACCATCTATGGTGCTATGTCAGGGAACCCGTTCATTGATGCCTTCTGGGAATCCGACCTCATCGGAAGACTCATTTTTATTGGGCTCATTCTCCTTTCAATTATTAGCTGGAGCGTTCTTCTTCATAAAATCTGGATGGCTCGTAGAGTACGAGCTCTCTCTTATTCTTTCAAACGGGCATTCTTTGAAAATAAAGGAAGACCTCTTTCTATCACTTTCGCAGCACCGGGAAACCCTGAATGTCCAAATGCATTTTGCATCATCTACGATGTATTAAAACATAAAGCTGAAGAGATTTTCAAAAAAAATTCAGCGGGGACATCCTCTCAAAATACTTCTGAAACTACAAATTCAGTGTATAGACATGAGAATAAAGAACGGTGGATGTCTACAGCAGATATCTCGCTCCTTGAAAGCAATGCGAGCGCCACCATTTCTTCGGTTACAAAGTACTTAGAAAAAAATCTCTATGTTCTTTCGACTATCGTGACCCTTGCACCATTTTTGGGGCTCCTTGGAACGGTATATGGGATTTTGGTCACTTTTTCAACAATGCATGTTGACCCGCAAGCCGCATCAAACCAAGCAGTTCTTTCAGGCCTCTCTCTTGCTTTAACAACGACGGTTATTGGCTTGATCGATGCCATCCCAGCCCTTATTGGATATAATTACCTCAAGAATGAAATTCTTGACTTTGACAATGAGATGGAAAAGTTTGCAACTGACGTTCTCTCAACCTTTGAGCTCTCGTTCCGCAGTGTGGAGTCTTAAATAGTTATGAGAGGAATACGCAATAAAAAAAATTCAGGCGTAGCTGATGAGCCGCTTATCAACATCACACCTCTCATCGATGTTGTCTTTGTAGTCTTGATAGCCTTTATTATGATAGCTCCCCTTCTAGAACTAGATAGAATACGCTTAGCTTCTGGAGATCATACTCCGTCTCATATTCCTGTTCGAAGTGAAGTCGTAAGTCAAATTCAGATTCATGTGCATGCCGATGACTCAATACAGTTCAACGGATCTTTAATTTCCTTGAGTGATCTCCCAAAGAAATTGCGTCAAACGAAAATTGAACATCCTGAAGCACGCGCGCAGCTCTTTCATGACAAAGACGCGAAGTTTGGCACCTATCAAAAAATTAAAAACTGCTTAGAAATAAGTGGATTTGAGGAGATGGACATTGTCCTCAGCCCATCATAGCTCTGATTTTCTCGGCTCGCTCTCTTCACGCTGGACAATATCGTCTCTATGTATTCACGCAGCGCTTCTTATCATTGTGCTTCTTTGGAATGTCTCTTCAAGCCATGCTCAACCTAAAAAACTACTTGTACGAACAGTCAAAGTTCGAGAGTTTTCTCCATCGCCTCTTATAGCAACTGAAATACCCCAAAAGACAGTCCCTGTAGTCGAAAAACCTGAACCAAAGACAAAGGAAATCTCACCTGAAGCCGCAGAAAAAATTATTGAAGTTGAGGCTCCACCTCAGAATGTAATTGAAGAGGCTCAGATTGTTGAAATTGAAGAACCAAAGCCCATCAAAGAGGCGGCTCCAAAAAATCAAGCTCCCGAAAAAAAAACTGTAAAAAATGAGCCTATAAAGAAAGAGATCTCGAAGAAAGAAATTTCAACACAAACGCAAAAAAAACCACAAAACAAACCTACATCTCAAAAACCTGCTTCAAAACAATCTGAAAAGAAACCATCCAACCCCAAACAACAGGACAAGGCGAAACAAGATAAGTCAAAACAGGATAAGGTAAAACAAGACACGGCAAAACAAGCAGCCCAGCAAGCTAAAAAAGCCGAGGAAGCAGCACGTCAAAAAAACCTTGAAGCAGCATTACAAAGCCTTAATAAAGTATCGAACAATTCCAAATCTCTTGTCGCTGTCTCATCAGAACCCGTAAGCAAGGTTTCCTCTGTCGGAACGCTAGCATCTGAAACGATACAGACCGTCTCTTGTGAAGGCGCTGAAGAGTGTTCTCCTGCCGAGTCTCGCTATATAGCAGAACTGATACGCCGCCTCAAGCTCAGTTTAAAGCTTCCAGAATATGGCGAAGTACGCCTAAAGCTTATCATTGCTCGTTCTGGGGCTGTTACATCACTTACAATACTGAACAGCTCAAGTTCGCTCAATAAAAAATCAGTCGAGCAGAAATTAAAGAATCTCTCTTTTCCAGCCTTTGGGAACAGCTTTCAGGGAGAAAAAAGCCATACATTTACCTTAATCCTTTCAAATGAAGCATAAAGAATCGATTTAAGGCAGTTACAAGAAGCAAGCAGCACGCTCTCTTCATGCTCCTATTTTTTGATGAATAAATCCAAAGCCCATTTAAATAGATTTTTCTCATACGTTCTGCTCTTATGATCGATTCGTAAATTCATGAGCCTACCACTCGATGAAAGTCCCACATATTTATCTCTTTTTCTCATGAAAAGCTCTTTCGAATCGTCGGGGACTAAGGAAATATGCAATCTCAATAATTTCATTGACTGGCAAGTTAAAAATAACTGCCAAGGAAGTTTTTTATATTCAACTTCAAAGAGAGAAACTGGCTCGGCTCTTTTCTCATTACTCGGCACTTTCGCTGATATAATTTTCGCAACAACATCAGGCTTTTTGATAAATAATTTTGCTGCCTCACAGGCGAACACCGAACAATTTACCCAATCATTTTGAAGTTGTAAGCGCCTATTCTTTTCACCTGTTTCTTCAAGAGACTCTATACAGATGATATCCGAATTCGATGGGACGATTGGGCACAGACACTCTTTGACTGCTTTCATGCTCCCCAAATCCGACCGGCTATCAAAGATAATAAACTGAAGCCGATCTTGCATCTTGTGTACATATAAAAGCAGGAAATGACTGCCATGGTGATCAATAATATAGGCCTGAGGCTTCAACCCGAGGTCTATACAATTCCACTGCATAGTCTCCAGTTGCTCAAGAGTAACAGCTGCGCATTGTTCTCGAATCAAGACATTTGAATGATTCTCAAGAATTTTTTGGATTCCTTGAATCGTAAAAGTCCGTTCTCCAAATTCCATGCAATCCATCCAAGGATGAAGTGGCAGAGTCATTGAATTAATGGCCGTTAATAATATAGATCGCTGCCGAGCACTCAGATCACTCAAGAGGCTTGCAACAGATGGGTAAAAATCTTCACGGTGGCTCGAATAAAAATTATTCACAAGCACTGGCAACCGATTAAAATGATCATTTCCACATTTCTGATATTTAAGAGCATCAAAGATGAGAGAGCGTAGCACTTCCGAATTTGTTCCAAGCGTTAATGAAAAAATCTTTTGAGAGCGTTTAAGCCATTCTATTAACTTAAGAGCATTCAGAGAGGTATCGGCAAGCAAATGGTATATCTCTTGAAGCAAACTGCTTGTGAAGTTGATTGAACGTATAATTTCGCTTGCACAGTGATCCCCTAAAGATTGTGCGAGCCTGAGTTTGAGCTCAACGATAGTCGACAGCTGGGCCGACAGACACTCTTTTAAAACAAAGTTTTGTTTAGAAGGTTCCATCTCATCATCTAAACACACTTTGATACCAAAGCACTTACTTAGGATATCTGAATATGAATCTTCAAAATTTATGGCTAAAGAATTTTGAATGCATTGATGACATTCATGCTCAAGCAATGCTGAAGCAAGAAGACGAAAGAGTACGAACTTATCATCGTATTGCTTCTTATACTTTCGTTGAAGAGAACACAGCAGCGTCGAAATCCGTATCATATGAGAAATAGAGATCATCTTACTCCTTGAAATGCACGGATCGGGCACAAAGAATGCAAATACAAGAGATCTCTCAATTGAAAAGGTATCTTCGTCATTAAAGAAGAGTTCCTCTTTTTGAAGAACTGTATAAAGACGTACTTCATCTTCCTTAGAAAAGTGGGTCAATCTCTCTTCAATAGCCTGCTCAAGCCCAGACTCATCATATCCAACTCCTCGAAAGGTATACGAACATCTCCTCATCCGAGCGGCGAAGTTGCTTAATCCAAGGTAGACCCCTATTTTATTCTGATGGGGGAGAGAAAATTGGGTAACGGAAAAAAATTGATCGAGAAGCGACTTAAGTGAAAAGAAATCCTCTTTATCAAGAACAAGAAGATAATCATCTATAAAATCTGATATTTGTGCTCCATCCATGCTTGAAAAGCAGGAATAGAAGAACTCTCGATGGTTGTAAATCTTATTAAGCGTGTCTATAGAAAGATCGTAAACCATTCTATAGGCTTTTTTTAGACTAGTTATGTTAGCGATTTCTTCATTGGATAGAATTGACTCGAGGATCTTATATCGAACATACTCGACAGATTCGGGCTCGGCAAAATGCATTTTCTTCAATGCATATTCCATTAATACCTGCTTCAGCTCGTCTGCAGACCCAATAGCATCGATTTCATTTCCTGTTACCTCTTGGACAGGGTATTCATAGTTATGATCTTTGTTAGCATCATAAGAAAGAACAAGCGATGAATTAGTTTCAAAAGGAAAGCAAATATTTAAGCTCATGTTAATTTGAACTTTTTACGGTGTAAATCTGACTATATTCAAAAGAAGGGAAACGATTGTAGAGAAAAATCATTTCAAAAACTAGGGTTATTTGCTATTGTCTCGACAAATTCAAGCCTGAGAAAGCGAGGTTTATTTTGTATGGAAAGATATTTCTTCTCGAAGCCAATCTTCTTGAAGAGGCTCTTTTCAATACCGTTTATTTCAGACCCGCGGAAACTCTTCAGGTTCAGACTTCTTTATCTTTTACTAGCACTTCTCTCCATCAATACCCCCATCAAAAGCTCAGCTCTTTATGGCGAAGATGAGCTCTATGTTATGCTGGGCGGTGAAAATACACTTTTGCCAATATGTATTTCAGATATCGACAGATCGGGATCAACACTCTCAAAATCGCACCTCGACCAACTCAATGATATATTATCTTTTGACCTATCCCATAATGGCATGACACGGGTTATTTCTGGAAAATTTCGCCAAGAAATCTTAGCAACGCAAAAAGCATCCTCTCAAAAGTCTGCCGCTGAATCCGTAAATCTTGATGCGCTTCGAGAGGGAGAAATTTCCTATTATGTGCAGCTCAGCTGTTCAACCGAAAATCGACTATCCGCAAAACTCTATTCGGTACAGTCAAGCTCAGTACAGAGCGTGAACGTGCTCCTCACTGGAGACATGTCAAGGGATAGGCTCACCATACACAAACTCTCAGATGCCATTTTTGAGACTCTCTTCAAAAAACCTGGAATTGCCACATCAAAGATTCTCCTCACAATAAAAAAACGATCTGGTCCACAGGCAGGAACAGCAAATGTATTTATTTGTGACTATGATGGGGCAAATTTGAGACAATTGACCTCTGGAAAAAACCTCGTCACATGCCCTCAATGGATTCCATCCAAAAACGGATTGCCTCCTCAAGCTTTTACCTACGTCAGTTATGAAATTGGACAACCCAAGCTCTACTACATGTCTTTGAAAGGCGGGACCGCAAAACGCGTTACATCGATGAGAGGAAACCAGCTTACTCCTGCAATCTCGATGGATGGATCGATGATCGCATTTATATCAGATTTTACAGGCACCTCCGATCTTTTTATGGTTCCGTTCCAACAACAAGTAGGATCTCTCGGCAAACCACGCCATCTATTCCATGCAAAAGGATCTGCTTGTGGGTGCCCGGCATTCTCTCCTGATGGCAAAAAAGTTGCTTTTGTATGCAACATGGATGGGAGTCCTAAAATTTACCTTCTTGATATTCCGCCTCCTGGATCAAAACTTGCTTCGCTTAAACCAAAGCTGATTACGAAAAAATGTCGTGAAAATACATCGCCAACTTGGTCTCCTGATGGAAAAAAACTAGCCTATTCAGCTAAAAACGGTGGCGACAGACAAATTTGGACATATGACTTTGAAACCGGAGTAGAACGACAGCTCTCAAAAGGTGGTGGAAACAAAGAAAACCCCTCTTGGGCATCAAATAGTCTCCACATAGCGTATAATACATCTGGAAGTAAGAACGAACTTTTTCTTATAAATCTGAATCAAACGGATGCAACTCGAATTATTCAGAGCTCAGATGATGTTCAGTTTGCCGCATTTGAACCAAAATTAATTCTTGATGAGAATAAGGGTCATGACCATGAAGTGGATCTCTGATCGCGCAGTAAGCCTATTTACTCTCTTAGCGGCCGCAAGCATAGCGTCTTCCTGCCAGCGGACACCCGATTCGATGTGGAATGACACCAAAACTGCAGGACGTCATGTATCACGAGGAGTGAATACAATAGGAGGCAAAGGAGGAGACTCTCGACAAGTCGCCTCTGCCGAAGAATTTGGAGCTGATGGATCGCAAAGTAATGTCCCAAACCACCAGGATGACTTCATCGCTTTCGATGATGAACCTCAAGGAAGGTTAAATATGGGAGAGGCTCAGTCCGTTCCACAGCCACGACAAACACCTGGAGAACTTGGCAGCTCTATTCCAGGCATTGATGCATTCAAGGATCCAGCTCAAGATCCAAACCTTGCACCCATTTTCGAACATGTCCATTTTGAATATAACAGCAGCCTTGTAAAAGGTGATGAAAGCATAGCTATTATTCAAAAGATTGCAGACTTCATGAAATCACATCCTTCAATGTATCTATTTGTTGAAGGGCATTGCGATCAAAGAGGTCCTGCAGCCTATAACTTCGCTTTAGGAGCAAATCGAGCAAATGCCGTTCGAAATATGCTGATACAGGAAGGTATTTCTCCAGATCGTGTATTTACCATCTCTTACGGCAAAGAAAAACCTCTCTTCCAAGAAGAAGGAGAGGACTATTACCGCCTCAACCGAAGAGCCCAATTTAAAGTTTGGGAAGGTTAAACAAGAGTTTAAGCTTAAACAAGTATTAGTCAGGCCGCAGTTCATATGCCTGCAGAGAAGTAAATTAAGGGGAATCGAATTTCGGACTCCCCTTCCCCGAGCTGCGGCTCCAATAGGATGTTTGAAGGATATATAAGGTATTTGATGATGTATCGAACAATCCTCTTCATACGGCCGGCACTACTACTTGTATCTCTTCTTTTCTGTGTATCCGCCTCACCGCAAGATATGCGAACGATTCAGTATAAACTTACAAATATCGAAACCGAGATTTCGATGCTCAAGCAAAAGCTTGAGACTCAAGAACAGGCTAATGAAGCCCTCTCCTCTGAAACTTCGCAGCTTCTGAAAGCGACACAAGAAACTCTCAAGCGAACCAAAGAAAGCACAGACACAGTAAAAAAATCGCAAGATAAGAATATCGACAAAATTGTTCTTGATATCAAGACACTTAAGACGCACCTCAATGATCTTTCAACAACTCTTGCTGACTTAAATAAACGGATTGAAACATGCATTGAGAATGATAAAACAAGATCATCCCAAATACATGATCTAGAAAATGCTTTGCGTGCCGTCACCTCCGCTCTTAACCCAAAAGCCTCCACTACCGGTGTATATACTGTAAAAAGCGGAGACTCTCTAGATAAAATAGCAAAAGAGCAAGGTGTTTCAGTAAGCCATTTAAAAGAGCTTAACAACCTCTCATCGAATACGATTCGACCAGGCCAACAGCTCAAACTGAAATGAAGCAAGAGATAAGTAAATATTTTCTTTAAAAAATTACTCTAAAAAGACTTACCCGACCTTCTCGGGATCGAGCTATTTAGGATAAAATTTCCCGTCAGAAAATGTCCCTGGAATAAATACACCTGGACTTTCGCTGTAGTCTCCATATTTTTCCTTACGTGCAAAAACGCGCTCTCCCAAATACTCTATGGTGTCAGGCTCATCAATACGCTCTATATCAAGGCCGCATGCCGTCATTTCGGCTTTACTAAAACCAGAGACGAATTTCTCGTAGACATCCTCAATCGTTTTTGCATCGCGATCTTCGACTTCTCCATCAAAATAAAAATGCATGGATGCACCTTCGTGAGACTATTCAGCACTTACAAGTCGCAGCTTTTTGGAAATCTCTCCGATCAGGCAGTTTCGTAGTTAGAATAAGACCCTAAAATGCATCAACTTTGGTCGTGAAAGTTAGTTTCGAAGAATATTTCTTAC
>CAZOAJ010000026.1:0-18476 GCA_964577935.1 uncultured bacterium
CTGATTTAATGGCCCTAAAATCTATGTAGATTAGTTTTTAACGCAACTCGCGTTGTTTGATCTAAAAAATGAATCGATAGCTTTAGCCGCAGTAGAACGCTCGAAGAATATCCATCTCCTGCATGATAAATGGGGAAGAACAGCTCTCTATTTAGCTCATATTAATAAATTTCCATTAGTCGCCCTAAAACTACATAACATCGGTCTACATTATTATTTTTCGCCACAAAATCTTTCGACTGAGTCCTTGGCTCATAGTGTATGCCTATTTGCTTCCCGTTATATGCACCTCGTCCGGAATAAAAAACTACACACTTTTGGATGCTTCTCTAAAAACACCACCCCCATTCTCCGTTATTTTTACTGGAAGTACATGCAAGACATGAAAGATTCTAAAAATAGATTTCTGAATTCAGCTCTACCAAGCAATTCTTTCGTTAAAGATGTCTCTAATGCTCTTCTTTTAAGTTCCACACAGGCAAGCAGCGAAATCCTCCATAATACTTATTCAAATAATAAGCCGATTCTCATCTCAACGGGCTGGAGCAACCATGAAATTTCAGTTGTTATATATGGAGACTTCATTGGTATTTGCAATCGAGGCAGACTCGGACTGAATCAAAACCATTATATTGAATTACGAAAAATCAATAAACAAAAGCTCTCTACAAACGTTATCAGCAACATTCAAAATTGCAGGAATCAAGATAAGGCTGAATCAGAACAATATCTCTTCAAGGATTTATTGACTGAACTTGATGCAAACAAAGATTATTTCTGCAGGACACTTCAAAATAAAATCATATCCATCAAGCCTCAAAAGCACGCAAACTGCACCGCTGCAAGCCCAAAACTTGGCATACTTGCATTACATATTTTACACCATGAAAAGAACAACATACTTAACGATGACACTCTCTTTAAAGGAATTCTAGGCCTATATCACAATTTTTCTCGCTACTTAAGGGCAGAAATAAAAAATGCATTTGAAACCAGAATAAAGAACAATCCTCCCGCAGCCGTAAAAAATGCTGCGTCTGATATATGAATTTTCTAAATTAAGCATATCCCCACAAAGGATATTCGACAAAATCAGAATTACTCGAGTAGGATACCCAATTTTAGAACCCATCTTTTAAAAGCTGCATCCAGAAGATGAGTCCTACAAGCGCTGAGGTATCCTACATGATCAGATCTATTCTCTTGTTTCTGCTATTCCCGTGTATCGTCTTTTGTGAAATACGGGAATGCTCCACTATCAAAGACATGGCATGCGAGGCGACTCCTGACACTCTTTTAATTTTTGATATAGATAATACGCTCTACAGAACTGTACAGATGTTAGGATCCGATGAATGGTTTTATTCTCACCTAAGTGCCCAGCAAAAAAAAACAAAGGATAAAGAGGAGGCTTTAAACACCTGCTTGGATCTTTTACATGCCATCCAAGCTGTAACACAAGTACAGCCTATGGAACCATGTACAGCTAGTGTCGTAAAGCAACTTCAAGAACAAGGTTATACCGTTATGGCCTTGACGACTCGAGGACCTCAGATTGGCTATACAACACTGCGACAGCTCGATTCAATCGGTATCGATATGAGGAAAAGTCCACCAACAACTACAAGTTTTTATCTTGAAACAATGGCGCAAGTCCAATTTCTTCGAGGAGTCCTCTTTACAAATGGCCAGCATAAAGGAAAAGCCCTTTCACAGTTTCTTAGACAGGCAACTCTTAAGCCCAAGCGTATAGTCTTTATTAATGACAAGCTTGCTCATATCAAAGAAGTAGCTCAAATTGAATCTGAAGGAATTGAATTTCTAGGCTTGCGCTATTCTGGATCTGACGAACATGTAAAAAAATTTAACCCAGATGTTGCAGAAATGCAGCTCAATTTTTTCTTAAACCTTTTATCTGACGCCTCTGCTCAAATTCTTCAAATGCAAAAGGTCAAACCTTTGAATAACTAGCCGCTGACACATAAAAAAAGCCTGTCCGCTAAGAACAGGCTTTTTTTATAAGAACATACATCTTTAAGGTCACACAAGATTACTTTTTCTTTGCTTTCTTTGTAGGCAATGGCCTTAATCGTGTTTTAGGAGCTGTTTTTGTCAACGTTTCTTTCTTGATCGGTGTTTTTTGACCGGTAGAAGAAGTTTTTTTTGCTGTCTCTTTAGCTGATACAGTTTTCTTAGCCCCAGCCTTCTGCTGAGAAGCATTTGCAGGAGCACCCTTCTGCGATTTAGAAGATTTGGCATCACCCACTGATTTTGACTTTAGAGGAGCAACGCGAGAAATTGTCTTTTGACTTGCTTTTGATCCAGATTTTGCAAAAAGCGGCTCACTATTTACATCGGATTGTTTTGCCGACTTCAGTGATGCTGGCTTCTTGCTCGCAGGCACAGGCTTTGACTCCAATCGATCATTTTTCGAGGAATCATTTTTCTTCGACTCAAGCGCCTTTTTAACCGCCTGTCGACCAGCCTCAACCTGCTGCGCTACATTTCTCATCTCTTCTAATTCGAACGATGAATGCTCAGACTCTAGTTCTTCTTGGCTCATCGTTGAAGACAAGGCTCGTAAAGCAGATAGCTTCTGAGTGATACTCTGCGCTTCAAAATTCGAACTTGACTGAAGCTGTTGTCTTCTATGTGCCAAGAGTTCTGCTTCCGAAGTAAACTTACCAGAGAAAATGTATACAGCGGCCGATGATCGATAATCTGGAGTAAAGAGGAAAGGCTTGAGCACCTTTGGAACCGAAACATAGATATCTGTTGAAAACTGAGGCTCAGTTTCTACCTTTACTACTTGCTTCGGAGGTCTTCCTCGCTTAGGACGAGGATTCAAAGCTTCATTCGAATAATAAGTTTTGGCCTTAGCAGCCATAAGTTTGCGTGCCTGAAGAACATCTTTGCCTGCTTTAGGATCAAACATGCTCATTCGGACCTTCTCTAAGATTGATTTTGTTAAATCCAAGTCTTCCTCAAAAACAAAATCAAACTGAAAATTTCTCAGCCATTCTATGATCCGGATACGGAAACGCTCTTGATAGTACTGTTGCCATTTTTCCATTTCATTATGATGGTCATAGATGAACTCAAGGAAGTTTTCTCGAGCCTCTTTTGATTGAATAATATCGAGAAGTTTTTCTTTTGTATCGATATCGTAGACTTTTTCGTTTACAAAGCCTTCCATAACCTTCTTAATTTCATAGAAGGTGAGCTTTGGAATCGACACATATCGATCACCTTGTCGTTCAAGCTCATGCATGAGCTCTGAAATTTCCTCTTCCGACTTGTCGAGATCAACGTAAACAAGAAATCCTTCAAGGCGATCGAGATAAAATTCACGCTCGTCATTTGATTTGGCAAAGGCTTCCATAAGCCTATGACATCGCAAAATTAATGGATTTTGCGCAACAAGCGACTCAGACTCTGAAGAGCGCCTAGAGCCTGCATTTTGTACCAGAGAATTTTGGGGCATGGCACCTCAAGATCACACAATTCAAGATCAAAACAATTCAAGATCAAAACAATGTTCTTGTATACTCAGCTTATCTTAAAGTGATCGCTTGATTCAATCTGAAAGATTGCAGAAAAAATTGTATTTTTCTTCGGTCGCTCGTTAAGTATTTATCAATCTTTTGTTTCAACTCTTGAAAAAATAATCCCAAGAGAGAAGGATATCTCATTTAAAGGCTACAAATGTTGAGTATATGGAAGAATTAGTATCGTCCGAATCAAGACTTGCTAAAATTTGCGAAACAATCAGAGAGGAAGCTCTCCTTCCCTCACGCATAGAAGCTCAGACAATTCTTGAAAATGCCCGAAAAGAGGCTGAAGAAATAAAAAGGCGAGCCAAAGAAGAAGCTCATCGTTTACTTGAAGATTCAAAAAAAGAGATCCTTCGCCATAAACAAATAGTAGAGTCCTCTCTTGAACAGGCAGGTCGTCAGGTTATTGAACAATTAAAAGACAAGATTGAAACAAAACTGTTCGCTCCAAACCTCACTGATTGGGTCAAGTCCCAACTTGATACTGAACAAGCAACAACTTCTCTTGCCGATGCTCTTGTTCAAGCCGTAGTGCGCGAAGGGACAGCATCAGATCTCACAGTAGAACTTCCAAAGTCTCTTTCAAATTCCTCTGTTATCGCCCAGCTGGGTGAAAAATTTTTGAAAGAGCTCGGAAGAAATCCAATTCATATAGGCCCTCAGACTGGCGGCGTTATTCTTAAGCTTAAAAATGGTCTCATTGAGATTGATGTGAGCGATACAGTCATTACTGAACTCATGGGAAGCTTCCTGCGAAAAGATTTTCGTCGCTATGTGTTTGGGGGTATCAACTCTAATAAATTTGTTCCAACTCAGAAGCTATCATGAGAAATCTCTACTTTCTTCTCACGCTTCTTCCTGAGCTTGAATATCCAAAGAAACCTTTCATTTCTCGAGATGAACTCTACACCCTTATAGAGGCAAACGTCTCGAACTCTGACAGGAAGCAATTTCATCAGTTCAGAGAATGGAAGGACATTGAAAACATCAGAAGAATCCTTTTAAAAGAGCCTCTTCTTCCTGGAGGAAACCTCTCTGAACTTGATCTGCTTGATGCCATCTCATTCAAGTCAGGACTCCCTTTACCTGTGCTTGCCTTTCTTGAAACATACTCAACAAAAGAAGAGATTCTCAAGAACTTTCCTCGACTTATGAGAACGCTTTATCGCAATGGGCTCGAGGATTCAAACTACACACCTTCAAACTATCTGAATAAACTCATACGTTTTGAAGAACGCGCTCGCTTAACACTCGCATCAATTCGTTCTCAAACGAAATTTAGCTCAAGTGTTGCTGGATCAGAATCGCATCTTCAGATTCAATCGGGCCAAATGGTCGCGCTTGAAAGCGATGAAGACGATATTTTTATTGAGAAATTACAAGAAGCACAAAAAGGCATATTTGATCTTCCTGAGCCATTTAATGAATTAGTTCAAATTTATGAATCCAAACGCTACTCTCCTATCGAATTGGAACTTGCTCTTTCCAAATGGCGCTATGATCGATATGAAGACTTAGCAAGCCCTGCCCTTTATTCTTTTGATCAAGCACTGCTCTACGCCGTGCGATTTGACATACTTGAGCACGTATCACAACTTGAGTATGACACAGGACTATCACATATACAACAGCTGTTTGAGGTATCATGACACAGCTTCTAGAACCAACTGAGACAAAGCAAAAACCTGCGACAGGGACTGTCAAACAAGCTTTTGGGAACCTCCTCCATGTTAAATTTGAGGGAAATGTTCGACAAGGTGAGGTGGCTTTCGTATGCCTTGGATCAATCAAGCTTAAAGCTGAGGTCATCGAGATCTCAGGAGATGAGGTGAAACTTCAAGTCTTTGAAGATACTCGAGGCATTAAACTAGGAACACCCGTAGAATTCGGCACAGACCTTCTTGAAGCAGAACTCGGGCCTGGACTATTGAGCGCTATTTTCGACGGTCTTCAAAATCCGCTAGAAAAAATAGCCCGAGAATATGGATATTTTCTCCCTCGAGGGATCTACATTAATGCACTTGACCGGACACGTCATTGGGAATTTGTTCCAGTAGCCAAAGTAGGTGATGTATTAGCACGAGGCGAGACTATTGGGACAACGATTGAAAATCGTTTTCAACACCAGATAATGGTTCCTTTTTCATACTTCGATGACTACACCCTTACATGGGTAGCCCCGCTGGGTAGCTATACTATCGATACGGTGATTGCTAAAGCAGTCGATGCTCATGGCACTGAACATAGTTTTACCATGATTCAACGATGGCCGATCAAAAACCAGATGTTGGAAGGAACAAAAATTAGACCTTCCGAAATGATGAGTACTGGGCTTCGAATCATTGACACTCAGTTTCCAATCATGCGAGGGGGAACATTCTGCACTCCAGGCCCATTTGGCGCGGGAAAAACGGTTCTTCAGCACCACCTATCGAAATATTCAGATGTTGATATCGTAGTAGTTTGCGCCTGCGGTGAAAGAGCTGGAGAAGTGGTGGAAGTTTTACGCGAATTTCCTCACCTCGTTGATCCTCATACAGGTGAATCACTTATGAAACGTACGGTGATTATCTGTAACACATCTTCAATGCCTGTTGCAGCTCGTGAATCATCCATCTATTTAGGTGTCACTATTGCCGAGTACTACCGCCAAATGGGGCTAAACGTACTTTTGCTTGCCGACTCGACCTCGAGATGGGCACAAGCAATGCGAGAAATATCGGGACGATTAGAAGAGATCCCTGGAGAAGAAGCCTTTCCAGCCTATTTAGCATCCAGGATCGCTGCATTTTATGAACGGTCCGGAGTGTTGTCCCTCCCTAGCGGGAAATATGGTTCTTTAACGATTGGCGGAGCCGTCTCCCCTGCAGGTGGAAATTTTGAAGAGCCTGTTACACAAGCAACTCTTGCTGTAGTCGGCGCCTTCTTAGGCTTATCAAGAGAACGATCAGACGCCAGGCGCTACCCTGCTATTGACCCTTTAATCTCCTGGTCAAAATATACCTCGGCCGTTGAAAGACAGATTGATGAAAAGCTTGAAACATGGGGTCCCTGCGTAAAAAGGGCTGCAAGAATATTGAAAGAGGGTGACGAGATCCGAAAACGAATGGAAGTCGTTGGTGAAGAGGGTATAGCTTTAGAAGATCTAATCATCTATTTGAAGGCAGAGCTCTATGATTTCTCATACCTCCAGCAAAACGCATTCGATAAAGAAGATGCCTATTGCCCGATTGAACGTCAGATTGAAATGGTTGAATTAATCTACAAAATATTAACAGCAAATCTTCGCTTCACGAGCCATGATGAAGCACGAGCGTTCTTCTTATCTCTTCAAAATCGTTTGAAGAATATGAACTATATGCCGCGTGATTCCGAAGAGTTCCGTAGAACGAAACAAGAAATTTTGGCTTTGATTGAGGCTTAAGGACGGCTATGAGAACGAGTTATGAACGAATCGACGAAATGAGAGGAAATCTCATCACCGTTACTGCAACAGGAGTAGGTCTTGGGGAACTTGCGCGCATCGATATGAAAGATGGACGCTCCGCGTTTGCTTCTGTATTAAAAATCGATGGAACAAGTGTAACTCTTCAGGTATTTCAAAATACCCGAGGGATTTCAACGGGCGATAAAGTTACATTTCTTAGACGCCAGATGCAGGTAACTTTCTCTCCCTCCCTATTAGGAAGGCGATTTTCTGGAACTGGAGCTCCAATCGATGGCGGATCAACTATTGTTGGTGAAACTTTAGATATTGGAGGCCCATCATTCAATCCGACTGAAAGAGTTGTTCCAACACAGATGGTTAAGACAAACATTCCTATGATTGATGTCTTTAACTGCCTTGTTAAATCTCAAAAAATTCCGATTTTTTCGATTGCTGGAGAACCCTATAACCAACTTCTGATGCGCATAGGCAACCAGACCGATGCAGATGTAGTCGTCATCGGCGGCATGGGGCTCACATTTGCCGAATATCAATCTTTTATCGACAATGCCGAAGCTTCAGGATCGCTTAATAAAACAGTCATGTTTATTCATCGGGCAACTGATCCTGCTGTTGAATGCGTTCTTGTTCCTGATATGGCACTCGCCTGCGCAGAACAATTTGCTCTCCAGGGACTGAATGTCTTAGTGCTTTTGACTGATATGACTGCTTTTGCAGACTCGATCAAAGAAATTGCAATTACAATGGACCAGGTTCCCTCTAATAGAGGCTATCCGGGATCGCTCTACTCAGACTTAGCTTTCCGCTATGAAAAAGCGGTAGCTATTGAAGGTTCAGGGTCTATAACACTTGTAGCTGTAACTACAATGCCAGGAGATGATGTTACACACCCAATTCCCGATAATACGGGATATATCACTGAAGGTCAATTCTATCTCCATGGAGGCAGAATTGATCCCTTTGGCTCTCTTTCTCGTCTGAAGCAGCTTGTGATTAATAAAGTAACACGAAAAGACCATGGAGATCTTGCGAATGCCATGATTCGTCTTTATGCCGAATCCAAAAAGGCTAAAGAACGTCGATCTATGGGTTTTAAGCTTTCAAAATGGGATGAAAAACTCTTAAAATTTTCTGAACTTTTTGAAAGTCAGCTCATGAATCTTGAAGTGAATTGTCCTATCGATGAAGCGCTCAATATCGGTTGGAATATCCTATCTGAGTGCTTTGAAAAGACGGAAGTGGGCATCAAGCAGTCAATTCTCGACCAGTTTTGGCCAAAAGTAACAGTGCAGGACAAGTAGGTAGCATACCATGGCAGAATTGAAGCTGACTAAAACTGAACTGCGTGATCAACAAACGCGACTCAACCAGCTTTCGCGATACCTTCCTACCCTACAGCTCAAAAAAGCACTTCTTCAAACGGAGGTGGGTATCGCTCGTCATCATCTCCAAGTGCTCCGTCAAAACGAAAAAAAGAAAGATGAAGCGATTGCATCATATTCAGCTCTCTTTACTCAAGACATCATAACCCTCATACAAAAAAGCATTGTACGTGATGTGTATGAAAAAACTCATGAGAATATAGCTGGGGCAGATATACCAAAGCTCGAACGCCTTCAATTTTCGATAGCTCCTTATGATTTATTTGATACTCCAGCATGGTTTGAAGTGGCTTTAAGCGATATTATTGAGTTAATGACCCTTAAAATCTCTAGAAAGATAGCTGAAGAAAGAGCCCGAATCCTGGAACATGAGCTAAGAGAGGTCTCTATCCGTGTGAACTTATTTGAGAAGGTTCTGATCCCAAGATGTCGAAATAATATCAAGAAGATCAAAATCTTCTTAGGAGACCTCCAGCTTGCCGCAGTCTCCCAAGCCAAAGTTGCAAAAGCAAAGATCTTAGAACGAAAAGAAGCACATCTCAGTGAGGCTCATCTGTGAGAATAGATGCACAAAAAATTCTCTTTATTGGTCCAGAATCAAAAAAGAAGCTCTTTTTCGAAACATGTCAAGAATTTGGAGTAGTCCATTTTATTGAACCTAAAGGGTTTATTAAGCCTGGATCTGCTTTAGAAGTTGAACGTTGCACAGATGCGCTGCGTATTTTGCGTAGCTATAAGACTTGCGAGGTCTTTCAAAAAGATAACGGCCATGATGTTGATGTTATCATCTCTGACATCCTTCACGCAAAAGAAGAGATATTCAACCTCCAGAATCAGAAAAATAGCCTCTTACAAGAATTAGACTATCTACAGCTATATGGAGCATTCTCTTTAGAGGATACAAATGAACTTAATCTTTCTCTTTGGAACGGGAAAAGCTCTCTTCGACTTGCTGAAAAACAGCCTGAGTTATACTCATTCGGGACTATTGAAGGGATAGAGTACTTTGCGACATTTGCCAAAGACTTCAAAGGGAGTGAAGGGCTCACAGCCATCCCGATTGAAAAGTCAACTCAAGACATGCTTGAGGAAGTTCAAATCTGTCAAACCTCCATTGAAGCACTCGAGGGCAGAATTAAAGATGCCTTACATCATGAAAAAAGGCTTCGGAATGCACTTGTAGAAGCATCAAACAAACAACACCTCAATCACGCACAACTTACTGCTGGAAGAGCCCTCGATGAAATGCTTTTTTACGCCGAAGGCTGGGTTCCACTTAATAAAGTCGCTGAGGTTTTGGCTAGAGCTTCTAAAATGAATATCTGGGCTGAACTTCTTGAAAAAGAGGAGCACGATATTCCACCAACCGTTCTTCAAAATAAAGGAACATCAAGAATTGGCGAAGACCTGGTCCATATTTTTGATACACCCTCTTCTACAGATAAAGATCCTTCTCTTTGGGTTTTAACTTTTTTCTCGCTCTTTTTTGCGATGATTGTAGGTGATGGCGGCTATGGTCTGGTATTTTTAGCGATAACATTCTATATTTGGAAAAAATACCACCCTAAAGAGGGCCTTGGACGACGTTTTATTAAGCTTGTAGGAATTTTAGCTACAACGTGTATCTTATGGGGTTTATGCATTCATTCCTTTTTTGGAATTAGCCTATCTCCTGAAAATCCCCTCAGAAGCCACTCACCTCTTACATGGCTTGTAGAGAAGAAAGCATCTTATTACCTTAAAACACATGATACATGGTATCAAGAGGCAGTGCGTGCACATCCGGCCCTTGCCAATGCAACAACTCCTCAGCAATTTCTTTATAGTGATTATAGCATGGCCCCCAACGGTAAGGAGATCTACAATCTCTTTGCGGATAATGTTATGTTTGAACTTGCCCTCTTAATTGGAAGCCTTCATATCCTATTCGGATTCCTTCGCTACGGCCGTAAAAATCCAATTGGGCTTGGTTGGGCGCTGTTTCTTGTTGGAGGATATTTATACCTACCAGGATATTTGAAGGCTCTTTCGATCTTGACGTATGCATTTGGATTTTCACCAGAAATGATGACCTATGTAGGCTTTCACCTTCTTACCTTAGGCCCAATCATTTCGGTCTCTATTGCTCTTGTTAAGAACGGCTTTACAGGCATATTTGAAGTTATGACAGGGATCCAAGTATTTGCTGACGTACTTTCATACCTACGTATATATGCGTTAGCTCTTGCTGGAGCAATTGTAGGAAATGTTATTAATGGATCAATTGATAAACTACCACTCTTTGTAGTCCCTGTAGTTCTTATCGTCGCCCACTTAGTGAATATCTTACTTGGAATTGTAGGCGGAGTCATTCATGGTTTGCGCTTGAACTTTCTTGAGTGGTACCACTATTCATTTGAAGGTGGAGGCAAAGAATATCGACCTCTTTCGCGGAAAGAGCCTGATTAGGGGTTGGAATCTATTATTTTTTGGAGGTTTGAAAATTTATGGCTGTAAGCACCATCTCTTTAGCTCAGGTTGGACCAATTTTAGTTCTGACTCTTGCATCAATCGGAAGCTGTATCGGCTGCTATATTGCAGGATCAGCATCACACGGCGCGATGGCAAAGACTGAAGAAGGTCACGGTAAATTTATAGGAATGTCTGCAGCACCATCATCTCAGTGCATTTATGGCTTTATTCTTATGCTTCTTCTTTTACAAAGCATTGAACGAGGCTCCATTTCCGAAGTCACCGGCATGTGGATTGGCCTAATGACTGGCCTTGCTTTCATCGCATCGGCCGTCTTCCAAGGCAAAGTTTGCGCGACCGGTATCCAAGCATCCCTCAAGCAACCATCTGTATATGGAAAATGCTTTGCCGCTATTGGTATTCTTGAATCCTTTGCTCTCTTCGTCTTCGTCTTTACGCTTCTGATTATCTAGAAATTATCTTTAGGTCCTTGGGCTCCCAAGGACCTTCTATTGCCATAACTGTGCACGATTACAATAACTTTGCACGATTACAATCTATTTCCCATCTTTTCGTGCCATGAGTTATCAGTAAAAATAAATTATGATAGGGTCATTTATCTCCAGATACTACTGATGGAAGAGTAAGAACTTAACATGGTATGCAAATTTTAGGACTCAAGCAAAGTATGAACAAGATCTTTAGGACTGAAAAAGACACTTTAGGAATTGTTCAGATACCAACTGATGCACTTTGGGGAGCGCAAACACAACGTTCAGTCATGAATTTTGCTGTAGGAACGAGAAAGCTCCCCTTGCAGTTGATCTATGCACTTGTAACGATCAAAAAATATGCAGCATATGTCAATCAGCAATTAGGGGTTCTTTCGGAGGAGAAGCGGATCCTTATAGAGCACGCTTGCGATGAAGTTCTTATGGGAAAATTCGATGATCAGTTTCCCCTCAAAATCTTTCAAACGGGATCCGGAACACAGACAAACATGAATGTTAACGAAGTAATCGCTAACATAGCAAATCAAGCTGCAGGAAGCCCTCTAGGTTCAAAATCACCTATACATCCAAATGATGACGTAAACCTATCTCAATCATCAAATGACATATTTCCTACAGCCATGCATATTTCGATTGCACAGCTTGCAAACAACACCCTTCTGCCATCTCTTGATCTACTTATTGAAGCATTTCGGGAAAAGTCAGTTCAATTTCAGAGCATCATTAAAATTGGCAGAACCCATTTGATGGATGCAGTCCCCTTAACCCTTGGTCAGGAATTTTCAGGTTATACTGCCCAGCTTCAAGAAGCATATCGGTCAATCCAGAGAGGGATAAGCCTATTAATGCCTTTGGCTCTTGGAGGTACGGCGGTTGGAACGGGACTTAATTGCCCGAAAGGATTCAAGGAGGAAATGACCTATCTTCTTGCTCAACACTTCAAACTTCCCTTCAGAGTAGGATCAAATCTCTTTTCCCTTCTAGCCGCGCATGATGAATGCGTTGAGTTTTCTTCGACGTTAAAACGCCTTGCCTGCGCTCTTTTCAAAATTGCAAGCGATATCCGCCTTATGGGATCAGGACCTCGAGCTGGTTTTTCAGAACTCATCCTTCCTGAAAATGAACCTGGGTCATCCATCATGCCGGGTAAAGTAAACCCAACTCAATGTGAAATGCTCACCATGGTCTCGTGTCAAATCATGGGTCTTGATTCAGCAGTTACATTTTCAGGATCCCAAGGTCATTTTGAATTGAATGTCTTTAAACCACTTATCGCAACGAACATCATTGATATGATTGATCTTCTTACGACTGGTATGGAGAGCTTTCGTATTCACTGTATTGTTGATCTTAAAGCTAATACCTCAAATATAAAGCATCACCTCGAACAGTCACTCCTTCTTGCGACCGCATTAGTTCCAAGGCTTGGGTATGATGCTGTGGCCAAAGCAGTGTTAAAAGCTCATCACGAAAATATATCTCTTGAAGAGTCGATCACTCAATTAGGGCTGCTTACTTCTGACGAATACAGCTATTTAGTAAGCCCTGAAAAAATGATTCCTTAAATCAAAATTCATAAATATTGAATATCAAATTATTAGCACACAACCGTGCAATTACTAAATATTCCACTTTAAATATAAATAGTGTATAATTGTTTAAAGATTAAAAAATAATTATGACACTAATTAGTTGTAATATTCCTCCAAATATAAGACATCAAGAAGAAGTTGAGCCTACTATAAACTTCTCAGACTGCACCCCAAGCAACGAAGTTCGAAAACTTACTCAAGCGGATAAAAAAGCTTTAAAAGAAGCATTATCTGCTTTTAAAGAAAATAATAACGATCGATGGCTTAGACTTTCTTCTATAAAAAATAATATTAAACAGATCTCTCAAGAAGATCTGAAAAATAATAAAAGCTTCTCAGAATTAGTCCCTCTCGTATACATGCAGGTAATCGGTGGTATCGATGAACAATCCCTTGAAATATACTCAGGATTTGAATGGCTTATCGAAACAGACACAAGCTGTGGATCTGTTTATGCAGGGATCCTCTATCGCTCACTCAAGGAACAGGGGAACTTCAATCTCCTGCTGAAAATGATGAAAAAGCAGATAGCGGAATCGGGAATCGAAATTTCACAAACGGACCAAATGGCTCTTGCCATACCTGGAGGAAATAGCTCTACCTTGATAAATGTTTGCGAAAAGTACCTGCCTCCTGAATCAAGAGTTAGCGAATCTCTTTTATCTGAATATGAGAACCAAAGGCTTTCGGAACTAGACTCTCTCTTAAAAAATCCAGAGGCATTTCAAGACACCCCGGAAACTCTCCTTGGTATTGAAAAGTTTATGCTTTATGCGGTTGGAAATAAAAAGCTTAATGAAAGAATTACCCAACACAAAGACTTAAGCGAAGCACAAAAACTTATAAGAACTCTTAGCTTCCAAACTTCAGGAGAATCTATCTTTGGAAATATTCATCTAATTGACAACTCCATAAAAAAAATCTCCTCAAAGCTCGAAGAATCCAAAATCTTCAATCTCTTCAACTCTACTGCTTGCGAGTTTGGCAAGGAGCTCGAACTTATAAACCATATCGAAAATGCCTCTTTACGCAAAAATCTTACAGAGCTCCTCGGACAACAAGTTCAAGACTGCTGGGAGATAAGAAAGAGCACTCAATATGTCGAAATTCTCGAAAATGCACTCCTAGATAATCAAATATCAAACACCTCTAAACAAGTTATTAAAAAGCACCTCAGACGAATTAAAAGGATGAAGAAGATCGAGGGAAGACTCAAGGAGAAATCATACACAAAAAGTGCTCCGCTTCCCCTTTCAGCATTACAGCACCTCATGAGCGCTGTGAGCACAAGCACCTCCCTTGAAAAGATTGGCTCTTCATGCAACTTTAATGAGAGCTTGGTGCTCAAAAAACTCCTCACTCGCGGAAAAGAGGCAGAAAGAAAAAAGGGAATGATCGATTCGATGATCCGAGCATCCGATCACTATAAACCTGGCGATATCCTGCTTAGTGACGAGAGACTAGTTCGAAAGATGAAAAATGACTCAAAGCTGATATATTCAGAATTTTCAATATTTGGGCATATATTGAATCTTTTCCGGCTTATTCGGGCATTTTTCACCGAAGATCTCATAACACTACAACCTTACTTAACAGGAAGTAAAACTCACGCAGCTCTCCTCTACCCAACGACAGTATCGGTTGTAAAAAAAGAACCAGTATCTGAGAACGACAAAAATTATTCGATTATTGAAACAGCAAGCCTCGCCGAAAGTGAGAATAAGCTGATCTATACCCTTTATAGAACCAAAAGAACTGAAATGCTCCATGGAGGCTTATACAACAAAGGCTTCCATGAGTGTGATGATATAGGAAAGGAAATCACCTATCGGCCCGATTTTGATTCCATTCTTACAATAAATGGCCGAGAAAGAATACAAACCGAAGAAAAAGAGGAAGCAAGCTCACTTGTATCCTCTATATTTAATAAAAATCTTGGATTAGTAATGTCCAAATACGAAGAAGAGGCGCCATCGTATAAGCTTAATCTTTATCAAGGATTTAAAGGATATTTTATACAGTCGTCTCCAGAACCCTTCCGAAACTTTGTCAGAAAATTATTTGACGTTTTTTTTGGGTTTAATAGTCCTTTATCCAAATTTATTTTCTCGTTCCTTGATCATGAACAAAAACTCGGTTTTGTACCCACAGGGAATGTAGGTGATCGAGAAATGTTTTGCTCTGAATTTGTGGGTGCCGTCTACAAAAAAGCTTTAAAAAAGACAGAAAAGGAACTCAAGAATCGATTTGGAAATGACCAGAAGTATCTTCATAGAGTATTTTCATCTAAAGCTCCTGCACGTGAAATGTACCCTAATCTGCTCGAAGAGATAATTACACGAAATGGATATTTTAAACCTGTAACACGAGCACCTATTATGGATTATTTTTTTGAGGCAGCCACCCCGTAAATATCCAAAATACTTGTTCGATAGCGTAAATTAAGACTGAACTTGAACCATCAAATTTCTACAGTCCTTGATCTTCTCAAGGACTGTACAAGACTCATCAAAATAGGGTACTATATCCATCAAAAGCATGGGAATCAGTTATAGCGAATTGTTCATGCATTAGAAAATGCAGTGAGCAGATACCCCATATTGCTCAAACGAAATAAGACCTGCAAAATAAAGCCGGAATCCATCATGTCTCCAAACAGTCCAAATGCAGTTGAAGAAACTATAGACCTTCCTACCGCCTACTCGCCAAAAGATGTCGAAACAAAGTGGTATCAACATTACGAACAAGAAAACTATTTTCGAGCGAATCCAGATTCAGATAAGCCTAGCTTTGCGATCATGATTCCACCCCCAAACGTCACTGGCGTTTTACACATGGGACATGCTCTCGTAAACACCCTTCAAGATATCATCATTCGCTGGAAAAAGATGTCAGGGTATGAAACTCTTTGGATGCCGGGAACTGATCACGCAGGGATTGCAACTCAAACGGTTGTCGAACGACATCTCCTTCAAACGGAAGGAAAACGAAGAACAGACTACTCTCGAGAAACTTTTCTAGAGCACGTCTGGAATTGGAAAGAGAAAAGCGAAAAAACAATAATTTCACAGCTAAAGTCTTTGGGATGCGCTTGCGATTGGTCTCGAACACGCTTCACTATGGACGAGGGATGTTCTCAAGCTGTACGAGCCATGTTCAAAAAACTTTTTGACAAAAATTTGATCTATCAAGGCGATTATCTCGTCAACTGGGATCCGGTTACTGGAACGGCTCTTGCTGATGATGAAGTCGAGTATGAAGAGCGTTCAGGATTTCTCTGGCATATCCGATACCCCCTTCATCAAGGTGGAGAGGTTGTTATTGCAACAACACGACCAGAAACCCTTTTAGGCGACACTGCTGTCGCTGTTCATCCGCATGACGAACGATATAAAGCTCTCATCGGAAAAACGATTCATCACCCTATTACCGGGCGTTCAATACCGATTATTGCAGATCATTTTGTTGATCCGACCTTTGGGACAGGTGTCGTAAAAATCACCCCAGCCCATGACCATAATGACTATGAGATGGGACAGAGACATAATCTCCCTATGATTTCTATCATGACAGAAAATGGTCTGATTAACGAACACGGAGCGCCTTATACAGGGCTTTCCATGCAGCAGGCACGAACCCAAATTCTCGAAGACCTGAAAGCACAAGGCCTCCTTGTTCAACAAGTTCCTCATACTCTTCGTGTTGGCCTCTCTTACAGATCCAAAGCCGTGCTTGAACCACATCTATCAAAACAATGGTTTGTAAAACTCTCAGCGTTTAAAGAGACCTTAAGAAATGTTGTTGAAACAGGCAGAGTCAAACTCATTCCTGAGCACTGGAAAAACACTTATTTTCATTGGATAGATAATTTACGAGATTGGTGTATCAGCCGACAGCTTTGGTGGGGGCATAGAATCCCCATTTGGTATCGAATAGACAACCCCGACATCATCATTTGTCATGAAGGAAAAGACCTTCCCCCTCAAGTGGAAAAGGAACCACATCTTTGGGAACAAGAAACAGATGTACTCGACACCTGGTTTTCTTCAGCACTTTGGCCCTTTTCAACTCTTGGCTGGCCAAACCAAACGGCGGAACTTAAGAAATTTTATCCTAATGCAACACTCATAACTGGTCACGATATTCTCTTCTTCTGGGTTGCTCGAATGATCATGGCAGGTGAATTTGCTCTTAATGAGGTGCCTTTTAAAGAGACCTTCCTGCATGGATTGATTTATGGGAAATCCTACTGGAGAGAAAACCCTCAGGGCGGTGTAACCTACGTCTCATCTCAAGAGCAGAAAGAATTTGATCTCGGAAAACCCCTTCCTCAAGACGTCAAATTCCGCTGGGAAAAGATGTCAAAGAGCAAAGGAAATGTGATTGATCCTCTTGAAATTATCAATGAATATGGTGCTGACGCTTGTCGATTTGCCTTGGCAGCAAGCACAACAGAAGCAAGGCAAATTGATCTTGATAGACGACGTTTTGAAGAGTCAAAGAACTTCGCCAACAAAATTTGGAATGGCTCAAGATTTGTTCTCATGAATCTTCGAGATAAATCTCCTCAAGTTGAAGGCATTTCCCTTCAAGCTGAAGATCGGTGGATTTTATCACGTTTGCAACAAGCGATACAGACTGTCCAGGGTTCATTAGATCGATATGCCTTCGATAAAGCAGCTACAAGTGCTTATGAATTTTTCTGGAATGAGTTCTGTGCCTATTATGTTGAGATGAGTAAACCAGCCTTGTTTGGCAAAACTTCGACAGAAGATAAGAAAACAAAACAGGCGGTCTGTTTTAGCGTCTTGACAGCAGCAATACGAATGCTTCATCCATTTGCTCCATTTATTACAGATGAAATATTCTCCTTTTTGAAGCAATACAGATATACCATTGAAACCGATCTTCCGAAAAACCTTTCCTGGCTTCAAGAAGCGAATGACGCACTCAATAATGAAGTCTGCTTCTTAAGCAAATTCCCAAAGGTCGATGAAAAACTCAAGTCTTTAGAGATAGAAGCACAAGTATCGCGATTTCAATCGCTCCTATTAGCCATTAGAGCCATTAGAGGAGAGATGAAGATTGCTCCGGGAACTGGTTGTGATCTCATCATACTTCAAAAGCGGGACTCTCAAGTAAAAAAACTCATTGATGAAATGAACACCTCGCTAAAAGCGCTTGTGAAAATCTCATCGATTGTCTTTGTCGATGAAGAGCCTCAAGGAATTGCATCCAGCAAAACATCTTTTGAAGATGCTCAAATAATCATCCCAATTCCAAAAGAGATGATTGAAAAGGAAACACTTCGTCTGAAAAAAGAGATTGAAAAACTTCAAGGGAATTTAGTTAAAACGGAAAAGCAACTTGAAAACCTTAAAGCTTCTTCGTCGGCCCCAAAGGCGATAATTGATAAAACTCAAGATCTCCTTGAACAGCAAAAGAAAGACCTTTTTGTTTTTGAATCTCAGCTGAAATTGCTTACCTCATAAAGTCTCAATAATTAGAACACCTTAAAATCATTAAGGTGTTCTTCG
>CAZOAJ010000027.1:0-15334 GCA_964577935.1 uncultured bacterium
TTTTTTATCTACTTTGAAGATGTGTTTTGAGGGCTAATCAAGCGCAACTCGCGTTACCAGCGTTGTAGAAACAGTCAAGAAAAACGGCCAAAATATCTTGAGCTTCATAGAAAGAGCGCTTTGTGTGTTTTTTTCGCCAACAACCGGCACCTTACATCAATTCAATGACTAACGTTTAAATTTTTTCATATCATTCCCAACGAAGGAGGGATATGAGGTGAACCTTTACAAAAGCGGAAGTTTCTAAATTGGGCTAACATAAATCTTTCTATCGAAAGAGCCTTTTGCAAAACTCGGACAGAAATAACAAAAAATGTCCGCTGAGGTAATCCCTCTCGTTAATTTTTGCTGTTTCTGTCCGAGTTTTGCAAAAGGCTCTATGGTCTAAAAAAATATCTCAACTAAACATGCCTATGTACGAGCATAGATCAGCTTCTTAGAGGGAATATATTCCCTTCTAATATTCATGAAGCCTACATTCCGAGAATTTCTGTACAACCTAATTCTTGCACTATCTCTAAATTTTAGCTGCGGTCTCTCGAGATAAGTAAATGACGTAGCAATATCGAGTACGAGGGGGCATCCCTTCGTACTCGATACTGTTAACGCAACTCGCGTTGTTGCCTCAATGTAAAATGTTGGGAGTAGATTTTGAGATGTAACATGAGTGGATGCTACATGCTTTTAACGACTTAATAAAGCGAGTATCTGCTCTGTCATGTCCAGAGGAATTTCCTCTTCGCCGTCAAAGACTGCTTTTTGAAGAGCGAGTTTTTGGGTGCGGAGCAGAGCGATATGTTCTTCAATAGAATCCTGAACGATATAACGCGTTGCAAAAACAGGCTTTTCGCGCCCTATACGATGGGTTCGGCTAATGGCCTGCATTTCAACGGCACCGTTCCACCAAGGGTCAAATAAGATTACCGTATCCGCCCCTTGAAGATTGAGGCCGACGCCTCCTGCTTTTAAGGTTGAGAGGAGAATGGATTGTCCATTTGGATCGTTAAAGTTTGAGACAATTTGATCTCTGTTTTTGCTTGCGCCCTCTAATATGAGGTGGTCATAGCCTATTTTTTTACTTAACAGATGGAGAAGAGATGAGAATTGGCTGAATAAGAGTATCTTTTTCTTTTCATGAAGAAGTGTTTCAATATCTTCAAGAGCCAGATCAATCTTTGCAGAAGGAATTAATCCTGCTTCAAATCCCTCAGGGAGTAGTTGAGGGGCACAGCAAATTTGGCGAAGTCGAAGTAAAGCTTCAAATACTTGCATTCGCCATTTGGAAAGACCATCGACTGCGACTTTCTGAATTAGGCCCTCTCGGAACGAACTTAAAAAGCTGTCATATACACGCCTTTGTTCTTCCTCCATTTCAATGTAGATGGTCTGTTCTTGCAGGGGAGGAAGCTCTCTCAATACCTGTTCTTTTTTTCGCCGCAGTATGAAAGGCTTAATGAGCTTTTTGACATGCTGGAGTGTTTCAATGGAGTTTGTTTTATCAAATTCAGTGGAGGAAAAAAGTTCCGGTTCTAGAAATGAGAACTGCGATATGAGGTCGGACAAAGCGTTTTCAATAGGTGTTCCTGTAAGAGAAACGCGCATTTGGCTCGGTATGAGTTTTAAGGATTGAGAGGTTTGTGTGAAGCTGTTTTTAATCATTTGCGCTTCATCGATTACGAGAAGAGCATATTCATGTTTTTTGAGATGGCCAAGGTCAAGTCGGGCGAGGGTGTATGAGGTGACAATAATCGAATCATCTTGAAGAGATGAAAGAAGATTTATGCGATCTTTGCCCTCGTATCGAACAATGCTTCTTTCTGGAAGAAACCTTTGAGCTTCATGAACCCAGTTTGGGACAAGAGATGTAGGTACTACAACAAGAATAAGCCCCTTTATTTTGGATATGAAGGCAAGTAATTGAACCGTTTTACCGAGTCCCATTTCATCGGCAAGGAGTCCAGATCTGCCCTCTTTGTAGAGAGAACAAAGCCAATTAAGACCCTCTTCTTGATACGGTCTTAGCGTTCCATGGAATGAATAAACTTGTTCAAGGGATTGAATTTGACTGCTTTCAGGCGTAATTTGCGCTTCTGGAAGCGATTCAATGAGGAATTCTTTTTTTAGCGAGGAGAGTGCAAGCGAATTCCCAATACAGATGATCTCACGGCAAAGTTCCTTGAGAGGCTTAAGTTTATCTGCTGAAAGAAATCCAGAGTAACCATTATTGAGAGGAAGGGTTTTGTCTCCTCTTTTGACTGCCGGCACTGTTTTTTCAAGAGGAATATTTATATTGCCGAAAGTAACTTTTCCAGTCAGTGTAAACATCCCATCTTGTTCAGTCGCTTCTATATCAATATTTTCTGGCAGAAGGAGAATTTTCCCGTCATGTGTTTGAACTTTCCATCCGAGTTCAAGCAGGAGTTGGATGCTCTCTTCGGCTTTATCAAGCGAGCAAAAATAACGACTTTGTCCAATCTGTTTTTTTTGGAATCCTGCCTCTATAAGATCTTTTTCCCATTGGAGTTCTATATCTTGACGACGATTGGATTTACTCTTCTTCAAGGAAGTGTCATCGTAGGTAGATAGATGGAAAGATTCATCTCTATAGTCGATCATTAAGTTTGCAAAAGCACCGCTAGAATCTGTAAGCACAAGTCTTGGTGTTGGAAGAATAAATTGTTCTTCAGGTGGTGATTTTGAGTCTTTTTCTATATAGACCGCATCTTCACATATCCCCTCTATTTCAGAGCGCAAGAGGTCTATATTGCAATCGCCTCTTTGAATGAGTTCAACAACGTTCCAAGGAATAGAATCATCGAGTACACGTAAAAAATTATTTTTTATAACAAGATGCGGAGGGCCCGGTAAGAAGATAAGATTTTTATCTATGGCCCATTGAAGGTTCTCTGAATGGGTGTTTTTTGTTGTTAAGAAAAAAACTAAATTAGATGAACCGGAATTTGAAGCTTCGATATGAAACGGAGTAAAAAAGTCTGCAATAAGTGGTTTATCATTCCATCGAAGCGCTCCAAAAATCTGTCCTTGTTTCAGAATTTCAACTGCTTTCGATGGTCGTACACGAAGAATGGAGATAGCTTTTAGGCGTTCACCTCGAGGATCTTTACCCTCTTGATTTCTGATGAATATCTCCTCTTCAAAAAGAGTTTTTACCCATTTTTCAAAAGGTGTTAAGGTTCGGGCTTGAGATGGATCTCGTATAGGAACAGAGGAGGCAAAAGCCAAAATTGGCTTTGATGGGGCAGATGTTTTCCCCTGTCCTATCTTTCCTGGGACTAACTGGAGATTAAAAGTTACGAGTGTTGTTGTCATATGAAGTGTATAAGATACAAAAAGCAAATGAATAAGGTATACTCATACAACCTTTTTCAAGAATTGTAAAAACACTATGCCTACAGTATTCAACTTTTTATCAAAATGCAAAATTCTCTCCGCTCTGTTGATTTCTCATGGAGCGAGTATTATTGGTTGCTCGACATTGGCTGTGGGACTTGCCTCTGTCTCCTGTGGTGGACTTTATGCACAAGATGTGAGTCGGTCTAAAGTCATTATTCATAATAGGATTTTAACTACAGTCAATGACAAAACGATTACGACTCTTGACGTTGTAAAACAGCTTGATCTGCTTCTTTATCGAAACTATCCTGAGCTCAGAGGTCAGCCTGAAGGTCGCTTGCAATTCTATCAGGCTTTTTGGATGAGAGTTCTCAAAGATATGATTGATAAAGAGCTGGTTTTGGCTGATGCTCAAGAGAAGCAGTTTGATGTGACAACAGGTGATGTTCGTGAAGAGATGGAAGAGCTGTTTGGTCCAGACGTTATAAAGAACGTTCACGCCGCGGGCTTGACAGTGTCTGATGCTCAGAAAATGATTCGATCAGACATTATTTTACGCCGTATGTTGTATTTCAGAGTGAAATCGAGGGCATATTCATCTGTCTCTCCTCAAGATATAGAGAAGGCTTATAACAAGCTGACACAGGATACCGAAGGAAGAAAGCAAATTTCATGGAGAGCTGTCTCTTTTAAGTCAGGTGATGAAGTTCAAGCCAAGCAGGTTGCTTTTAAGGCCTATCAGCTTTTCAAATCAGGAGATGCAAATCCTGAGAATATCAAGCAGGAGCTTCAGAAACGGGGGGTTCTCCTTGCTGATGGAGGAAGGACCTCTGTTGTCGTTTCTTCCGTTTTTACAAATTACCCAAGTGAACTTTCAGATGAAATGGCAGCTCATATCATGTCTGTGGATGCAGGAGGATATGCAGAGCCAATGTTTCAAATTGGAAGAAATGACCCTACACCAACATGGAAAGTCTATCTTGTTATTGATAAAAAAGCTGGGGACCTTCCTTCGCTTTCCGATCTTGAACCGAAAATTCGAGAAGAATTGACCCAAGAGAAAATAGAGGTTCTCTCTGATCAGTATATAACAAATTTACGAGCCCATTTCGGCATCGATTTTAAAGAATTGGAACGTGAATTACGTGGCTATCAACCATTTGGGTAAATAATCCATGCCCCTTTATCGGCTTTCAGAGCTCAAAGTGTTTTTACAATCAGTTGGGAGAGGAGCGAATGCCTCTCTTTCTCAAAATTTTTTAATCGATGGAAATATTGTACGAAAAATCGCTGAACTTGTTCCGAAGGACGAAAGTGTTTTAGAAATTGGTTCAGGTCCTGGTGTCTTAACAGAAGAACTCTTGTCGAGAGGCTGCAGTATATATGCAGTAGAAATGGATGATGTTTTTGCCGAGCAGCTGTCGAGGCTACAAACAGTAGAAGACCAGAAGGCTCTGAAGGTTTTTCAAGGAGATATCTGTAAAGTTATCCTCAAGAATATCTTTAAAGAGAAGATATATATTGCAGGGAATATTCCTTATGGGATTTCTAAGGAGATATGTCTATGGCTTTTGAGCGAGAGGGCGCTCGTTCAAAAGGCTGTCTTAATGGTTCAAAAAGAATTTGCGCAAAAGCTTGTAGCCGAACCGGGCACTGCTGGCTTTGGCGCTCTTTCAATTCTGATGCAGTATTGCTTTGATATTAATCTCAAGTTTCATGTTGCGCCAAGTTGTTTTTGGCCAAGTCCTAAGGCCTCTTCTACTGTTATTGAGCTTGTTCGTAAGCATTCTCAGCTCTCTGCTGAACAAGAAGACCTTTTGATTCATCTTGTTCCAAAGGCGTATGAGCATCGAAGGAAAAAGATTTCTAAAGCCCTTCATAACGAGAAAATTACAGTGCCTTCCCCATTTTCGGAATTACATGTAGATGAGCTCGGTGTAGAGCAGTGGATCAGTCTAATTTCAAAAATTTAGGAGAGAGGGTTTTCCTCGAGAGGAAAACCCAAGGATCCAAACATTTAAGTTTTTGCCTAGTCTTCTCTTTGATACGACGAGTATGAATCACTGAATATTTGAATCGGTAAATTTCTTTAAGCAGCTGTTGTTTTCTTCAATATCATCAAGATAGCGTTCAAGGACTCTGAGAACAGTTCTTGAGCTGTTGTAAACCCCTTGTGTTCTGAAGGCAAGCTCTGGATGAATATCGGCTTCACCTTCGCTTGCTATTATAACAAGGGTTGAAGGCTCTTCCATTTCCTGCTCTGGAATTATCCAAGCAATGTAGCGGTCGTTATGGAGGGTTATTTTATCTCCGGAATCGTGAACGTGGAAGTAATGCCAAGGGACCTGTTGAGATGGA
Organism: uncultured bacterium; assembly: GCA_964577935.1. Classification (GTDB taxonomy): domain Bacteria; phylum Chlamydiota; class Chlamydiia; order Chlamydiales; family FEN-1388; genus JABDGV01. The sequence goes on from CAZOAJ010000027.1 coordinate 5,713, forward strand.
AAACTCTGGGAGGTTGCATGATGAGCAAGAAGATTCAAAGACCTTAACGTTTCGAGGTTTACCTGTTCAATCCCGTCAGGGAGAGCTTCAGGGAGTCTCGAGCTAAGCTGTCTAAAGCAGCCGTCTAATTCTTCTATGTTTCGCATAATCTCATACAACCTACCCATAGGTGAGTATATCCTTTCGGTGATTTTATATGCAAAAAAATATTTTATATTTTTGGTTTTACAAAGCTCGACTTACACTAATTTAGCAGATTTGTGTACATATTAGATTTTATTAATTAGTTTAATAAATAATTAGTAACTGTTATAGTTTGTAATTATTTAATTAAAACTAACTAAAAATCAATTTTTATGAAAATTTCTGTAAAAGAGCTGCTAGGAAAAGAATGTATCGTCGGCTATGAGCCGTTCGAAGATATAATTAAAGCTCAATCAAAAACAAATTGTCCTTTTATTGTTTCCGTAGTCATCCAGAAATTAAAAGATATTGAACATACTTTTTATATTAATCCCATTGCCTTGCATGATTATTTTATCGTTCAGGGAGAGAGCAATAATAGCGCGTATACAAATCCCATTAATCGCAACCCTATCGATAAAATCGTGTATTTAGCTCTTAATCGGAAATTGGATAAAGAAAGCTTGAACGATGAAGTCTCTGTACACGCAATTATCGACTTTAAATCCCTCAATCCTGAGCTCACAGTTCATCAGCAATTTTTGCTTGTACATACATTTGTGACCGCATGCCAGACAGAAGATTCTCGAGCGCGCCTTCGCTATCAGCTCTTGTATCTCCATTTAAATCGGCATTTATCCCTCGATACATCTTTGGCTAAAAATATGATCGATTCATCAATTGAGGATGTGAATAATTATTTTTTACAAGCCATAAGAGAAGCTAGGAGTGTAAGAGATCTTTTTTCCATAAGTGCCTACGGAAATGACGTTGAAGCTGCTTGTATTCACTATAAAAAAGAACTTGAAGTTGCACATGCAATTACATCTTTAATGAAGGAAGATACTTTATCACTTCTAAAGGAGTTCAGAGAGAGTACTCCACATAAGGCTCTTGCTTTTGCTTTGGAAGGATTGATTTACGAATGCAGTCCGGATGTTTCTTTGCGATCTTCTGAAGATGCTTTCAATTGTTTTGAGAAAGCATTAGTTGAATGTAAGCAAAATCAAACCTGTGTTTTATCGGAGGCATCAAAGAGTGTAAGTTCTTGTAGCGTAACTTCTTCTGTTGTCCATATTTTAGGTATCTTAGGAAAAACTTTTCAAGAGGGCAATGAGGGTTTCCAACAGGACGATTCTAGGGCATGTCGTTATTATGAAATCATTCAAAAGATTGATCCTAATAATCTCATCAGCCTTTCGGGGCTTGCAGATATATATCGATTCGGAGGCGAGGGTGGTTTACAACAAGCAATCACATACCTCAAGAAAGCGGAATTGATTGATTCAAATCATATTAATACTCTTTCTTCTTTGGGAGATATCTACCGAGTTGGGGGTGTTGGAGTGGAGCCGGACATGGCTCTTGCTTTAGCATATCTTCAAAGAGCTGAAATGATTAATCCTAACGATCAATTTACCCTTTGTATTATCGGAGAAGTTTATAGAACAGGTGGTAATGATGTTGAAAAAAATCTTGAGAAATCACTTGTATATCTGAACAAGGCGCAAAGTCGTGATCCATCGGACCCTTTTATTCTTTCCCGTTTGGCTTCGATATATTTGGAATATTATGAACAAGAGGATGAGCAATCCCTTATCGAGGGGATGAAGTCTCTTAAACTTGAAGAGGGCTCGAGTCCATTGAGTCTTAATGAAAGTCCTGAAAGAGATAGAAGACCTCAGGCCAATCTATCGATGGGGTTAAATTATCTAAGACAAGCTAAGCAATATGATCCCGATGATCAATTCATCGTGGAGCTTCTTGAAAAAGTTTATACGAATTGGGGAATAACTCTTGAAGCGGATCAAGAGAATCATCAACAGTTTTTTGATTCAACAGATCAGCCTGACTTAGAAGATGAGGACGTAGCTTAGGAAGATGTCTCAATATCCCAAGTAGGTAACTTGTGTGCTCAACTCATCTACAGGAGTCTTGAGTCGAAGGTTTCAAAGAGTTCCTATCTCTTTGATTGACGAGCGGGCACGAAGAAAGTAGACTACACAAAAAACTACACTATTGGGGTTCTTTGTGTTTGGCTATTTCTTGTCGGCACTTAAATGGTTTTTTCTTCTTGCTGTCATTTGGTGTGTGAATTCTGCCTATGCGATAGATATCTCTTCGGATATTGGAGCAGTGGCGGTTGTTAATGCCCAAAGTGGTCGAATTCTTTATGCAAGATGTGCTGATGAGTCGCTTTATCCTGCCAGCACGACGAAAATTGCAACCGTCCTTTTTGCTCTTGATGGCTTTCATCCCCAAATGAATCAGAAAATTAGAGCCTCAAAAGAGGCTTTAAGGATTCTTCCCGATAGTGAAAAAGCAAAAGGCGGCTATCGTTACTATCCATCATACATTCAAGAGGCCCGAGGAACGAGTGCCGGTCTTCATGTTGGTGAAGAGCTTACATATGAAGATGCCCTTTACGGGATTCTTTTAGTGTCAGGTAATGATGCTGCAAATGTAGTTGCAGAGTCATTAGCTGGTTCTATTGATGATTTTGTTAATAAGATGAATTCTTATTTACAGCGCATTGGTTGCACGAAAACCCACTTTACAAACCCACATGGTCTTCATCACCCGGATCACGTTACAACTGCATTGGATCTTGCCCGCATGACCCAGCGCGCTCTCGAATTTCCTCAATTTAGGAAAGTCGTGGCAACAGTTGAATATTCTCCGCAGTCGAACAAGCAAAAGGTCTGGAGGCAGTCAAACTTGCTCATTCGATCAGGCCCTCTTCATTCTCAATACGCCATAGGTGTAAAAACGGGAAATCATGCAAGGGCTAAGAGTTGTTTAGTAGCGGCCTATGAAAAGGATGGCCGGAGAGTCATTGCTGTCTTCTTAAAGTGTCCAGATCGTCGTGCAATGTTCAAAGAGATGAAAAAATTATTTGACGAACTAGCTTTAGAAGACTTGATTACAAAGACCTATGTGAAGCCTGGACGAGTTTCTATTGAATATCCAATTCCTGATCTGAAGAAATCGATCGGATGCTATACAACAAAAGATTTGGCACTTACCTTTTATCCTTCCGAGGAGCCTAAAGTTTCAGCGTCCGTTTGCTGGGACGATCTCGTTTTGCCTATCAGAAAAGGGGATCAATTAGGGGCGCTGCAGCTTGCTGAAAACGGTAAAGTTATTAACACTGTTCCTTTATACGCTATCGAAGACGTAGAACTTCCTCTCTTCATGAAGATAAGGAAGTTCATTACACTTGAGATTGTGGTTATTTCAATTCTCTTTATGATCACTGTAAGCTGGATGCTGGCTCTCTCGCGTCGACGTTCCTGAGAATATCAAAAGCATCGGTTGATCGAAAAAGATGAGCCGGAATATGTATACGACCATCTCTCCACTTTTTGTTAGACATGAGGCTATGTGATTCATCCCCATTTTCAGCAGGCGTTTTAACCGTCTCATGCGCGCCAAGAAGACCTGCTAAGCCAACTCGAAAACTATTCCATAAACTTACGCCATGATCTCCCTCAGGAAAGAATTCTCGAGCATCACGGATTAAACTGACTGGAAAGGGAGCTGTCATATTGATAAATGGACGGTCAAATACTTGAGGAACCTCTATTTCGCTATAGAGGTCATTTAGAATTCGCTGAACCCATCCGGCACAATTATCGCCTTGGCCTTGAAAGATAAGCTTCCCTTCTCGAGATAGCTTAAAATCTCTCGCTAGGAGCTGCATGAATCGATCAAACCGCTCGTTATTCAAAGGAATTGGGTTGATGATACGTTCTCGATTGTTCATGGAACGGTTGAAATCAATCAGGGTCAGTTTTGCGATATGGGTCGTAAAAATATGTTTTATCGTTTCTAGAATTCCTACAGGGAAACTTTTAGCCCACTTTCCAAGGTAGGTGATATTGAATTTCCCGTCCTCTCTTGGAAGGGCTACGATCATAAAGGCGTGATTATTGATTGCATTATCTATTTCGCCCACCGTCTCATCATGGAGAGGTTTATGCTCTCTTGTTGCGCAGACAGCCATAAAACTGCGCATTGATTGTGACAATGTGATGCCAAATTTCTCGGAAATCTCGTCTCTACTGAGGACTTCGATATCAGGGATGTCTTTCCACCAGGTCTCTTTATCGAGGTCAGCATTTTCTAAAGAGATGTCAAGTTTGCAGATGCCTTTATCTTTGATATATTCGTAAGGAATGATTCCTTCGTTTTGTTTTTTGAGGTATTTGAAAAACTCGGAAACTGTTTTGTTTTCTCCAGGAGCCACTTCTATGATGTGTTTCAGATCAGTGATTTGTGCGTCTTGTCCATTAATAGGAATGGATATCGAGTAGATTGGCTTATTTAAGATTGTGTAAGAGCGTAGTTTTAAATCATTTGGTTGATTGTAGTACCACATCCTCTTGTCCATGTACGTTTTAGCTAACTCCTTTCTTGTAGAAGGAGCAAGAATCTCCGTGTAGACTGCATCTATGTTTTTGTAGGATATGTTCTTGAAGGCTGAATCAAAAAATTGATTTTTAAGAAGAGGGTTTTTTTTCATGTCTTTGACAAAAGAATGAAACCGTGATAGAGCTTCAATTTTTTGTTGAGTTCCTTCAAGAGGAAGAAAATCGATATTGGGAAATTGTCTTTTCTGCCACGTTTTGAGCCAATTTGTGACTCTTTTGCAGTTCTTTTCAAACTCTGGGTGTTGTGTGTTTTGTTTGTGAGCTTCAAGAGGTTTTGATAGATTTTTGAAGCGGTGAATATTCTCTTTGATGCTTCTATAAGCCTTATATGCTCCTGCTTTTGCATATTGTGCTTCAAATTCACTTTCAAGCCGTTCTGCCTTTTCCGTGTTGCCTTCTGATTCAGCTAATGTAATTTGAGTTTGAAGCTCTTTGAATTTCTCTTTATTTCTCTTAATAGTATTTAAAAGACGCTCTTTTATCAGTCTTGCGGCGGATTCAATTTGCTCTAGTTGTTCAGTTGCTGGTGCTGATATGCCTATGATATTCTCATGATGTACATTGATATTCCACGAAGAAAGAGTTTGTGCAAATGATCTGGCCAGTTCTACGTTGCTATCAATGCCATATCCAAAAACTTTGATTCCGAAGAAGCAACAAACAGAATTAATAACGCGAGAAATAGTTGAGGTTTTTTTCCAACTACCAGACGCCGATATTTCGACCTGCTGCTCACTTTCCAAAGCCTCGATAAACGAGGGGAGACTGGATTGAACTGAGTTCATAAGGCGAATTCCATAATTTAGTTATTGGTTTATGATTGAGAGTCGATCAAATCAAGATTATCCTGGAGCCAGAGAGCAACTTTCTCAGCGGTATTTCGATAGAGGGGGATAAAGAGAACGTCTTGCGTCGTATCAATATCAGTGAGTTGTCCCAATGAAAACTTGTTAATGTCGTTATTAAGAGAATTGTTCTGATGTTCAAACTCGCAAGTTCCCAGAATATAACCTGGGCCTATAAGTACTTTTTTTGTTCCGGATTCAATGAGTTGGACTTCAACAAGTGCTTGAGCTCTTCCTTCACTAGGGATGATTTTTCCTCTCGCGGCCACGTGTTTATGGGGTTGAAATCGATAGCCGATTTTTTCTTCATCTTCATCTATGATACGAACAAGAAGGGTATATCTACCTCCATCGGGAACATAACGAATGCTAGGCAGTTTTTCAATAGCATATACTATGCGGGAGGTAAGCTCGCCAGCTTCATCTCCTGAGATAAATGGGATGGATACTGTTTGTACAGAAGAGTGTTCGACGGATGGAGCGAACTTATAAGAGCAGGATGAAAATAGAATTGAAGCTGCAACGTATAGGATGTGGATACGCCTAATCGGTGTTGATCTCAGCCATCGAAATAAATTAGGTTGCTGAAGCATTGGACTCAAGCTCCATAAGTCGCTTTTGACATTTTTTTGCTATCATTGTTTCAGGATATCGTTGAATAGCCATCTTGTAGTAGATAATGGAAGCATTTGGTTTATTTGTTCGCTCATAAAACTCGGCGATTTCAAGAAGTCCTGTTGCTGCAACTTCTTGCATTTTCAGCAGTGTTTTTTGGGCTTCTTCAAGAGATGCCTCTTGGGGAAACTCTGTGCGGAATTTTTGAATGTTCAGTTCTGCTAGGGGAAGTGGGTCGGGATTATGAGGCTCAAGCTCAATTTGCCTGAGGTATACTTGATTGATTCCTTGATAGCCTTCGATGGCAAATTGAGTTTTTGGGAACCGTCTTGTTAAAGTTTGGTAGGTTTCAATGGCTTTACTATGCTCTTCTCGATCAATTTGCAGTTGAGCTTTTCCGATGAGAGCTTTTGCTGCTAATTCGTGGTTTGGGAGCGATGAAGATATTTCGTCAAAGATATCAAGCGCGATTCCTCGGCCAGTCATGATTTTAGGCATTTTCTCAGAGCCAAAGGCGTGGCGGCGTTCACCGTTTTGTAATCTTTGTGCGATTGAGAGTTTGTAGGCGAAGACTTCTTCGTAAAAGCGAGGGTGGTTTTCAATTTCTAGGTAATCAGAAAGTTCTTTATTGGCAATATCAAGTTCGTTCTGATTAAAGAGGGCGATTGCTAAATAGTAATGAGCTTCTTTCGTTAAAGAGGCTTCGGGAAAGCTTGCTATAATCGTTTTGAACTGAATCTCTCCATCGGTCCAGCGTTCTTCTTGAAGAGCGGTAAGGCCGTTTTTCCAATGCTCTTCGATCGGATGTTGAGCTACATATTTTTGATCGTAGAGTTTTCCGTTCTTGAGCGTGTAGGGAGCTGGCAAGCTTTGTGTTGAAAAGAGAAGCGTTGCTAGAGAGATGACAAATGGAGCATGAATTCGCACGATTTATTCTCAATTAAATTTGTTATAGATAGTACATTTATTGTTCTATTCAGTACAACTTTGTTGTTTTATAATTGGATTTTTTATTGATCATTTGATTTTCGGAATTTGATATACAAGTTTTTCTCCATAACGATCGGAGATCTTTTGCTTTTGGCAATAAATTGTGGACATTCCTACAAAAAGAGCTTGACGATACAGTGTTCTACATGGTTAAACACTTTTCTTCATACCATTTTTTGATTAAGATTATGCAAAATCTCTTTGTTCTCCTTTTATTGCTTATTGCTGGCTGTTCAAAACATAAAGAATTTGATGCTGCTATGCAGCAGCCATGCTTTGAGCATTACACCTTTCTTTCAAAGCATAGACTTTATTTGGTTGAGCCTGTTGGTTTTTTTCCAATAGATGTAGAGCGCAATCCAAAACTTCATACAGTTATTTTTCAAGAAAAGGTATGTGGGTTCGAATATAAGATAGCGACGATCACAAGTGCGAGGAGACTTGCATTGCTTGTAATAGATGACAGTTTACAAAGATTCAATAGCCAACAAAAATTTAAAAACCTTGTCCGAAACTTTCCATTAGGGGATCAAGATCTTGATATTTTAATTCAATTTCATGCCTTACAAGGGCCTCCTCGCGAAGGATTCTCTCTTCAAGATTATCTCGCCAATTCAACGCCCGTTGCCTCTCCTTATATTTCACTCGTTTCGATAGATGGGGGGAAAATCGGGTACTATAGTTGGAACACAGAAGGTGAGTATAGCAAGATATTTGAAGAAGAGATAGTAGATGCGTATAAGCAAAAAATTGAATAGAGTTAATATATTCTTAATATCAAAAAGTTAAAATTTTTTATAATTTTAAAAAGGTAATTCTATGTTGTCTAGTATAGCATCGAGATTTGCATTGTGCTCTTTTTCCTCTCCTCATTCAGATTTCCTAGAAGAAACCACGCCTTCCCCTCATGGGATTCAAAATGAATTAGCCCAAATGATTCAAGGATTGGAGTATAACACTGATAGGTCGGGCGATTCAGTAAAACAATTTAAAGAACAACTTAATGAATTTATTAAGAAGACGGAAGAACTAGAAAAAAAAGCGACATTGGCAGAATCGGAAATTATAAGAGAGACCCTTAAACAGGCTAAAATTGCAAGAAAATGGGTAAGCGAGGGGTTCGATCCCTCTTTGCTGGCTACTGATTTCTCCGGTGTTGAGTTCGCTGTGAAAACAAGGCTGATATATACGATTGCCACTTTTGCTAGAAGTTCGTCTTCGCTTGAGGGTGAACCGATGGATATTAAAAATATCCATGGGAAGGCACATGTGTTGCTCAAGGGTGAAATGACTCCCTTATCTGAAATAGAGAGAAATATTCAACTTAGCTTCTATACCGATGGAGGTTTCGAAAAATTTTTGGGTTGGGATTTTGTGCACCCCATGGGCTTTATGGAAAGAGATAACCAGAAATGGGAGAAGATTCAAGATCATCCTTGTGCTCAACTCAACATGGAAACAGTTCAGAAAATATTTGACAATGCGGGAGCAAAAGAGAGCGATCAGTATATTTTACAGCCAATCGTTACAACCCCATACAACTCTGATTCGTCAGCTTTCATGAAAAATTACGAAAATGTTGGAAGAATGCATTCACATGCTTTCATCATTGGAAGAGATGGAAAATTATGGTCGACCGGAGCTCTCATCGAAAAAGAAGAATATGAGCAAATTTTTCCAAGTAACTTTTTAAAAACAGGCAACTGCAAGCTTTTAAGCTTTGACTATGAGCTTTCAAGAAATAAAAATACTCATCATACAATCTACATACCTATGTCCGAGAAATCGGGGGAAGCAGCATTTGAGTACCTAAACGAGGTAAATAAAGGAGATGGATTCAGATTCAATCTAATTTATCAGAACTGTGTACGCGTGATAAATGGTCTTGTAAGAATTGCAGGTCATGATGTTGATATCAAAGAAAGTCTTGCGTCTACGTTTGGAAAAGCTATTCCTGATCTGAAGGATTTTCCTTATGTTGGTCAGCCTTTACAAAGTGTTGTGGATGTGATTAACTTCGTTATACAACCCATTATATCATTTTTAGGAGATGTTTTTTCATCGCTTCCTCCTTGCATCAACAAATCAATTAGATGTGTTGCTCAAGCCGCTGAGGATCTTATTTTTTATATCCCGAGAAAGCTATTGGTTTTTTCTATGGCGCTCATCATTTCAACGAAATTGGGTGGAAAGGAGATGACGAAGCCATTAATCGGAATTGAAGAACAAGTGACCGATGAGAAAACCAATCTTGCAAAATTTCAAACTCTCTATAGGGGATTTTGGGACCTTTTCGATGAAGAGCGTCTTATTGCGCATCAGAGCTATATTTTGAGAGATTGGATGAAGCTGCAGCCAAGCTATGCAATACATGATTGCACCCAGCAGTCATCCCTCCCTATTTGAACAGATCAGTAGGGATTTTAATTCGTTGGAAAGGGACTATTGATCGGATGATAATTGCCGATTAATAGTCCTTTTTCCACGAAAGAGAGACCCGCCCTTCCGCATCATCTCCAACTTCAGCCTCAGCTTTGATGTCCTGATGAAGATCAA
>CAZOAJ010000028.1:0-11357 GCA_964577935.1 uncultured bacterium
AAATCCGCAAATATTAATTTGTTTAATTCAAAAAAAATAAACTTGCTGATTCTACTCTTCAACTAACTTTATCAGCATCAAATAAATACAATCTGAGCTGCGATCGAAATCGTTTAAACCATATGGACAAACCTCAGTGCAACATTTTCAAGAATCGAGTATTGTTCGCAGAAACTCAAAAGCTGTGTTGCCCTGTGAAAATTGGAATATTTGATTCAGGTGTCGGCGGACTTACCGTCCTGAAAGAAGCCTATGCTCTTATGCCGCAAAACCATTTTGTCTACTTTGGGGATTCCGCACGCTTTCCGTACGGCACAAAAAGCCCCAAGACATTGATCAAATACTCTATTGAAAACTCGCTTTTTCTATTGGATAAGGGGGTTGATGTTATTCTTATAGCATGCAATACAGCATCAAGCTGCGCCCTTGAACCGCTTCAAAGACACTTTTCTGTCCCGATCATCGACGTAATAACACCTGCCATTCGAAAAGGGCTGCAAGCAACTCATAATGGAAGAATAGGCATTATTGGAACAACAGCGCTTGTTCAATCTAAAACATACCAAAAACGCCTCAAAGAAGAATCAAAAAACGACCTTGATATCACTCTCTTCCCTAGAGCATGCCCCCTCCTTATTTCTTTAATTGAAGAAAATTTTATTGATACAGCCATCAAAAAGGCAATCCTGGATTTCTATTTATCTCCTCTTCGCAAGCACGGAATAGATACCTTAATTCTGGCATGCACACACTTTCCTCTTATTCATGAAGATATTCAAAAGGCCATAGGAGATACTGTTTCTCTTATCAATCCAAGTAAAGCATGCGCTGAAGAAGTCTTCAATCTGTATAAAAAAGCCAATTCTTCTGCGTCAGACAAGAGTACTCCTGGGCAAATCGATTTTTATGTTTCGGATGATCCAAAACGCTTTAAAAGGGCTGGAGAGGCATTTTTAGGAATTCCGATCAAAAAAGTGCATGTGATATAGCTATGAGCCAATTTAAAATTGCAGAGGCAGCAGCACGAGGACATCCTGATAAGCTCGCAGATCAAATTTCAGATAAAATTCTCGACGAATGTAGAATCCAAGATCCTTTTTCAAGGGTTGGGGTTGAAGTTCTTATATCAAAGAACGTTGTTGTTATCGGGGGAGAAATCTCAACAAATGCTGAAGTTGACTATATCGATTGTGCCCAAAAAGTTATTAGGTCTGCTGGATACAACTCACAATGGGGCTATGACCCGAACACGTTAGATTATGTTATAGCAATTTCTCAGCAATCCCCTGAAATAGCACAGAGTATTATATCTCCAAGTATTATGCCTCCAAGGAGCCCCAACTCGAAAACCCGAGCTGGAGACCAAGGAGTCATGTACGGAATGGCCATTAATGAGACAGAAGATCTCATGCCGCTCCCTATTACCTTGGCACACTCAATTATGAAGAGTCGAGACACTCTTTCGCATTCCTCAAACCTTATCGGCCCGGATGGCAAATGCGAAATCTCCATTCGATATGAAAATATTAATAATATATCACGGCCGATTGAAATCAGCTATGTCCTCATATCGTCCCAACATGCAGTCTCTGCATCTCACGAAGAGGTGAAACAGGCTCTTTATGATTCAATTGCTCAAGTGCTTCCTCATAGTCTCATAACTGAGAACACACAAATATGTATTAATCCCTCCAAAAAATTTACAGTGGGCGGGCCGCTTGCAGATACAGGATTGACCGGCAGGAAGATCATATCTGATACTTACGGCCCATCATATCCTCATGGAGGAGGAGCTTTTTCAGGAAAAGATCCTACTAAGATGGACCGGACCGGAGCCTATGCGGCTCGATATGCAGCAAAACACGTTGTTTCAGCAAAACTTGCATCCTTTTGCGAGATTTGGCTTGCTTATGCAATCGGAAATCCAGATCCTGTCGCGGTGTCAGTCGATACTCGATCAACCGGAACGGTGCCCGATTTTATCATAGCCGAAGCTCTTCGTGAAATCTTCGACTTTTCAGTAGATGGAATAATCAGTATGCTACAGCTAAACTCTTGCTCATTTTTTTCAACAGCATGGAGAGGTCATTTTGGAGGTTCTTCCCTCCCGTGGGAAAGGCTTGATCGAATTGAAGAATTACGTGCACAAGTACAGAGAAAGCTATGATTTCAGGACATGACGAGGCAGCAACCAAAGAAATCCACTACCAAACTATTTTTCCTTTTTTCCAATGGAAGAGCTTTTTTCTATTCTGCACATTCCTCTCGGTCGCGGTTGTTTATGCACTCTCAACATCCGATATTTTTACGGTTCCTAAAGAGGTTCAAGAGTCCTATGCACATTTTAAAGTTTCAATGCAGCGTTATGAAAGCAACCCCCTCTACTGGGATTTAAAGCAACGAAATTTGGTTGATGAAGTAAAAAGAGATATAGATAAAACGGGCGGACGTCATGCAGATATCATCCTTCAGGATGCTACGGGAGAAATGATTATCTCCTATCTGACAAAAGAACTCCACTTTCCTCTCGAACGTCTTAAAACAATTGCTATAACCCCTAAGGCGACCTCTTCAAGCCTTTCTTTTGTTATTTCAAAGATCGATCACGGAGTCTGGCCATTAGAAATTATTCTTTCACTAGAAGTTGAAATGACCATCAATAATGGAAAAGTCCATCTCCTGTTCGCCCGCCTTAGAAGAGGAAGTCAGGATCTTGCAACAGGACTTACGTGGGCTTACTTTGGTCCGAATCTTGAATGGCTTAGAAGGCTTAACCTCGCATCAATGAAGGCATCTCAAGGCAATGTCTTCTGAACAGATTATAAGAATACGAAGATCCCTGCAAAGAAGACTTTCTTCAATATGTAAGGCCATTGAAAGAAATGAAGCGCTTATCGTTCAAGCAATGAAAGCTGAAGAGTTTTTACATACTGCTGATCTGATCAAGAGCGTCCTACATACAGTCAATAAAGAGAGAAGTTCTCGAAAAGAATGCCTTTCCATTATGGCTTTCGATTGGCTTTTGGATGGAAAGAAAGTCGTTATTGAAGCTCCTCAAGGAATATCGGCTGCAAAGCATATGAAGGATCTTTATGTGCTTGGGCATCGCCTGATTCGAGGAAGAGATAAGCTTTTTGCTCATCATAAAGTGCTTCTTATTCGTAAAGAGGAAGCTCAAAATATTCTTTCACGATTTGATAGCGGAGAAGAGGTCCTACTCCCTCAAAAACCGATTTCAGAAAAAGAACATATCCTTCAAAAGCCTTATAGATCATATATAGCTTCAACAGGAGAGAAGATTTTCGTCGGCAAGGACGAATCCTCAAATCACTTTATTACTTTTCATGTAGCAAAAGGAGATGACTTTTGGCTCCATGCTGAAGGAATTGAGGGGGCCCACGTCATCATTCGTAAAAAAGAGGGAACAGTATCTCCTACAGCACTCGAAGAGGCATCTCTCTTAGCCGCATATTTTAGCAAAGGGCGAAAAGGAGGAGGTATTGACGGGTCGACAATACCGGTAATCTACGCTTATCGCCGAGATCTCTATCGGAAAAAAGGCATGGCCCAAGGTAAAGTGCTTGTTCGAACATCGAAAGTACTTCATCCTGAGCTCAATAAAGAACGTATAGAAGAGATTCTTAATCGTCGGATTTAAACCGATACCCAACTCCACGAACAGTTTCAATATGATCAAAGTTTGGACCAAGCTTTTTACGCAATGCAGCAATATGCACGTCAATATTTCGGTCGACTACAAACGCATCATCACTTTGAAGATCGTCTAAGAGCTGATTTCTTGTAAGAACTTTACCTTTGTTCGTGACAAGCCGTCTTAATATCCCAAATTCGGAGAGGGTAAGTTGTATTGACTTATCCTTTTTCTTCACGAGATACTTTTCAAATTCAATGATATAATCACCAAAGCTCACAACATGAACCGGTTTTTCACCTTCTCTGTGTCTTCGGAGAATCGCTTTTATTCTTGAAAAAAGAACACGTGGAGAAAAGGGCTTTGCTACATAATCATCTGCACCAAGCTCAAGCCCTAAGACCACATCTGTTTCTTCGCTTTTTGCCGAAACCATAATAATCGGGATATGACGAAGATCTGGATTTGTCTTGATTTTTCTGCATACATCAAGACCGCTTTGCCCAGGAAGCATAATATCGAGAACGACCAAATCAGGCAGCTCCTTTTGGACAAGCTCCAAGCCATTTAATCCATCAACAGCAACAAGCAATTTATACCCTGAAATTTCAGCCTGCAGCTTAATCAAAGCGGCAATATCTTCTTCATCTTCGATCAGAACAATCTTAGTTTTTTGCATGGTATTGTTATGTGTAAGAACTCTCAAGGGGTCTGTAAAAAACGAATATGATCTATATACGTTGCAATCAAAAATGTTTGCCGCAGTCAATTCGTACAAGCTCTATTGCTTGATTAATTCGTACGCACCCTTTAATCGAGTTCGTTTTACAAGTTCTTTTTTAGGGCATAAATATAGCAGGAAATCAGATCTTATTCAAATGCGATAATAAGACCACCATCGAGACCGATCTCATTTCTGGAAATTCAGAATTATTTCGTGACGACTTCTCTATAAATTGTTAGTCTTGATGAGGAAATAATTTAATACCCCCATTTTATTGTGATACTCGTATTTGTCGTATTTGCACTCTTTGCTTCAGTTTTTACTATCCAAAAAGAAGCGTTGTTTTACACTTCGCCCTTCTTTCTTGTAGGATCAAGAATGCTTCTTGCAGGCATTTTACTCTTGATTATATCTAAATGTAAAAAAAAGCCGCTGTTTCAGCCCTTACATAGAGGCAAAGGATTATTCGAAATTATCGCGCTTTCAATTGCAAATATTTATATCACAAATGTGCTTGAACTGTGGGGCCTTAAATACCTCACATCTTTCAAAACCTGCTTTCTTTACTCCCTCTCTCCCTTTCTTTCTGCATTAATTGCATATCTTGCCTGGGGAGACAAGCTTACAAAAAACAAATGGATAGGCTTAAGTATCGGCTTTGTAGGATTTATACCGATGCTTTTGACAAGCACGTCTCTTGAAAAAGCTGTCGGAGAGCTCTGGGTCTTTTCATGGCCTGAACTTGCAATTTTAGGTGCAGTTGTCACCTCTGTCTTTGGCTGGATTGTTTTAAAAGAGTTGATAGATAACTACAATGTCCATCCTCTTGTTGCAAACGGCTGGTCAATGCTTATCGGCGGATCTCTAGCACTACTTCATTCGGCAATTTTTGAAGCATGGAACCCTATTCCTGTAACCGATTTTTCCAGCTTTCTTAAATGGACGCTCTTATTGATTTTAATCTCGAACATTCTTGCCTATAACCTTTATGGGTATCTATTAAAGCGTTTTTCACCTACATTTTTATCATTCGCTGGTTTATCGACACCACTTTTCACAGCATTATTTGGATGGGTATTTCTCAGAGAAGAGGTTACCCCGATATTTTTTGTATCGATATTTATCGTTTTTATCGGCTTAACGTTGTTCTATAGAGAAGAGCTTAAAAAGAATGTCGAAGGAAAAGAAATCCATCCTTTGGAAAGCGCACCGCCGGCTCCTTGAAAATAACACTCTCTTTTTATGAATTTCGTGAGCTTCTTTGTTGCTGGGAATAGGAAGTCTTTGATTTTCTATGTTTACAAAAGTGAAGCGACCAATACCTATGCAAATAGCTTTTAGCCAACTTATAGAGAACGAGCCAATAGGACACACTCTCACTTCTTCAATGAGAACGAGTCTTTTAAAGCTATTATCACGGCGAATTATTCTTCAAATTTTCTCAAGTGCTACATGCCTCGCTCTAGGATTTGCTATTGGAATATGCCTGATTGCTAACTCACTGCACAACTTCTCACACGTAACCCATGTTTCAAATTTAACGCTGGGAATCCTTATATCGCTATTTTGTTTCTCTTTGATCACTTGGTACCTCATCCAAATTTGGTATGAAAGCGAATGGATCGATTCGATCAAGACCTCTATAGACACCTATAAGCCGCAGCTCATCTCTTCTGAAAAAAAAGCTCAACTCTTCTTTGAAGAAGCTCAGTTCTTTCGCTCTCCAACTTTTTCGCCTTGTGTGCTCCCGGGTATTATCCAGAAAATTCCCTTCTCACGAAGCCTCCAAGAAAAGCTGAATCAAATTATTATTTTCTTTTTTTGGAAAAAAAAGCTGGATATTGTTGAGTCCTTAATGATCTCTTCCGCATCAAACAGAATCGATGTTATCCAAGACAGCCCACTCGATCCTAAAGCACATGCAGAACTTGCAAATAGCTACGTTTCGTTATCCCAACTCTTTCAAGATGCGAAATCGTTTCGCAATCGATATGGGTTTTACTCAAAAATTCCCTACCCAAAACATGCAAAAGAAGTCGATCTTAAACATACACATTATGCAAAACTTGCCGTTCAAGAATTAATGATTGTATCTCAATTTGCACAAGATGCCCTTTGGGTATTTGAACAGCTAGCTATGAGCTATCGTGAATTAGAAATGCATGAGGAAGAACTAGAAGCCTGGACTCAAGTTTTAAAGCTTGCCCCAGATGATATTCAAGCATATGTGCGAACAGGCCTTCTTGCCTTCCAACTCAAATTACCTAAAATCGGTTTAGAGGCCTATTCAAAGCTTAAAGAAATCTCACCTCTTCAAGCCTGTGAGGTCATTTCGGCGTACAAGGAATGTCTTAAGTGAAAATATTATCCGGCCAACATAAAGGCTATCGCCTTCCAAGCGTACAATCACCCAATGTACGTCCCACTCTTGAAAAAATTCGTGCCCAACTTTTTAATATTCTCCAGGTTGATATTGAAGATGCGGTTATATTAGATCTCTTTGCAGGGACCGGCTCCTTAGGACTTGAAGGATTAAGCCGAGGCGCACGTTCTTGCACCTTTGTCGAGCATGAAAGAAGACAGGCGGAATCCATAAAGGGAGTTCTTAAAGAATGGAACGCCCAAGGAGATGTCTTTTCTCTTCACGTTCTTCAAGCAATCCATTTTCTCAATACCCATCAACATGAAAATAGGCAAAAGTACACAATATGCTTACTCGATCCCCCCTACTCACAAACAGATCCTAAGAACGCAAAAGTCGTCGTTGAAACAATGAAAGCACTCGATGCTTCTTCTATTTTAGCTGAAGGAGCTCGAGTATTTCTGGAAGATAGCTTTAAAAGTGATATTGATGCTGTAGCATTTGAACATCTCGAAGTCGTCAAAAGCAGACGCTCAGGAGATACCTGTCTTCGTGAATACATATACAAGTAACTCGCTTTACAACAGAAACCATCTGATTTCCGTATGCTGTACGCAGCTACGGAAACTACTCACTTAGACATTCCTCAAAAACCTTTCGAGATATCAATCGATCATTTTCGAACTGTTGAATGACCTTTGGGGATCCGTTATCAAAATATTTATTGAATTTTCCAGACTTGCGTCCATTTTGATACTCGCCTTCAAAAACCAATACACCCTTCATGTTCCATTCAAAACATGAACCATGGAGCTTTCCTTGTTTATACTGAGCCCGGCCTGCAACAGTTCCATTATCAAAATAGGTGATTTCATCGCCCTCTTGAAGGCCCTGTTGAAATTGCAATGTCTTAAACACAGCACCACTTGGAAAGAAAAAGGAGACCGGACCATCAAGTCGATCATTTTTAAACTCCGCACTCCCCAATACCCGCCCATCTCTGCCATATAAGGCACAGGGGCCCGATCTTTTCCCCATAGAGTACTTGATCAAGCGAGCCTTTATTCCTGCTTCGTTGAACTCTATATAATCACCATCAAGCAACCCATTTGTGTACCGAGCTTCTAATGCTTTAACTCTTCCGAAAATCGTATGAATTGGATAGAGCAAAACATAACCGCCCTCAAGTCTCCCGTTGCGATAATGATGAATTTCTTCCTCACCGCTAAGTTGAATGCGTCGATGCTTCCCTTCAGGTTTTCCAGAAATAAACTCCCCTTCATATATCAGCACTCCAGATGGGCTCCAAAGCTTTTTATTCCCGTGTAAAAGCCCCTTTGAATATTTCATTTCAGCAATTTTTTTTGATGGAGCAGCCCATTGTTCTACAGTTCCATCTAATAGACCATTCACATAATGATTCAGACTTGCTAAAAAATAGTTTCCTTCCTTGATCGAATATACCTCTTGCCGCCCTTCCAGCATTCCAAGCGCATAAAAGGCTTTAGATTGAATCCTACCATCCGGGAAATAGTTCAGAACAACGCCTTCGTAATTTCCATCACTTCCTTCAGCATAGGTAGCAGTAAAGGCTTCCTGGCCATTTTCATGCCATTCTTGATGGATGCCTTTTGGAAGTCCAGCATCATCGAATTGAATTTTTGATTTAGGATTGCCACTATCATGCCACTCTAAAAAGAAACCAACCGGCTTTCCTTTACACCATTCTTCCTGCGCTATTAGCTTGCCGATTTTATTCCATCGATAGTTTTTGCCATTCAAAAGACCATCAAGCCATTCCTTAGAACTCTCTTTTGTACCATTTTCATGCCATGTCATATGACTGGATGTTGGCAAACCGAAATTAAATGAACCGTATGATCTTTTTGCACCGCTCAAGTACCACGTTTCATAAAGACCATCAAGATTTCCATCGCTAAAGCCCGCCAGAAGCATAGGTTGTCCATTGTCAAACCATTCATGAGAAATTCCTCTTCTCAAGCCACATGTAAACTGCGATGATCGCTGTTTTTGACCATTTGTGTAGTACTGAACTTGCTCGCCGTGTAAAAGGCCATCTTGAAAATGAAGTTCACAGAGGATCTGACCCGATGGAGACCACTCTGAATAATCTCCATGAAATACTGGTCCAAACTTCGACGGTTGAATTGAATATTGGCGTAAAAGATTCCCTTGTGAATCTATCTCTTTAATAGGTTTTTTAAGCCTCCCTGCCTGATCAAAGTCTGCCTCCCATGCGGGCTTCAAAGATTCATGAAGCCGATAGCTTCTCCCAACCAAAATATTTTTTTTATATTTTCGCTCGCCAATGGTATCTCCAACAGAATTAAAGTAGTATTGATCGCCCTCCTTTAGGCCATCTACATAACGTACTTGCATGGCAAGTCGTCCATTTTCATGAAATCGCTTCCTCTCACCAAAAGGAGCACCTAAAATAGAGGTTTGAGTTTCAAAAAGTTGTCCATTTTCAAACCATCGCATTTTAGCAGAGGGATTTTGTTGGCCTGAGGGCTGATTCAATGAATTTTTCACAGAGATATTACTTAGAAATCCTCGAACATAATAGGCAACTTCTTTCATCGCGCCAGATGCATACCAAACGGTCCTTCTTCCCTTCAAAAGGCCATTTTCATAATTTGCATCTATCTTCTTTTTCCCATTCTCATACCACTCGGAGTATTCGCCTGAAAGCAATCCTTCCTTGTAAAAGCATACGCATTTTTTTGACCTATCAGGGAAATATTCCCTAAAACCCCCATCTAACCGACCATCTTTAAAGGAGCATTCAACATGAACCCCTCCTGCTGGATAGTAGGAAGTATACAGACCCGATAGTACCCCTTGAGAATAATGAGCTATGGTCTCTAGGTCACCATTTTCGGCAAAGTCACAGGAGGTGCCATCCTCAAGACCTTCGATTCTCAAGTCAGATTTCTCTTGATATGCAGAGAGATCACTTTCACTTTTGAGCTGTCCGTTTGAATGGAAAGCCAGCCGCTTACAAGGCCAGAAGTTACAGCTTGGATCAACCATTTCCACTAATGCAATGGACCCATCTTCGTGACGTTCAAGCACATGAAACTCCCAATGTGCTTGAATAGGAGCAAAATCCTGTGAAATCAGTGGAGGCTGCCTTAAGAACTCCTCAACGGGAGCGCTAGCAAATAAGGGACCTAAGAGCACATGGAAGAATAGACTATAGAAAATAAATCGCATGATGAAGAAATAGCTATAATTTGACCTATTATTCTGCATCTTCGCATAAAAATAAAAGGTATTGAAGACCAAGCTCTCTATCAAACAGCTTATAAGGGAGATGTTTGAAGACAAGGATCTAATACTTCTGCATTCATACTTATCACAAGTTTTTGTGCCATATAAGCAGAAACCAGAGCAAAAAAGCCCATCAATAAGAGAGATTTTACTGCCGCATCTTCGGCAAAACAGGAGGTTAAAACTCCTCCAAGAGTTATTCCAAGCCCTTCAGAGAAAATCCAGACAAACCCCATTAAAAAGGCAGAAATAGCACCTCTTTCTTTCGGCTCAAGTATATTTCCCATCGCAAGCGATAAAGGCGCGATAGAACCAAGAAGGCCGCCGGTAGTAAAAAGAAGAAGCGATAATGCCACGGGAGAAATATGTGAAATAGTCAACAAAAGGTAAAGCGAGCCCGCAGCACCAATAGTCACCATAGAAATCACTCGATGAGGCTTTATTTTATCAGCAAAAAAACCCAAAGGAACCGCAGTGCAAGCAGCCCCTAAAACATATATGAGATGACCACCACCAAGAACAATCCACGCTTCAGAAGTTCGGCTGACTACTAAATCTGGAAGAAGAAATATCAAAGACCACGCAGCAATTTGGTTCGTAAGAAGGGTAAAATAGAGCCATTTAAGCGGCTTTCTTTTGAAAAAGCCCTTAAAGAGAGCCGAAACGTTTTGCTTTTGTTTTGAAGATTCAGCTTTCCGGACAAGTTTTTTACGAAAGGCAATGAGTAAAACAGCAAGCACTAGAGATGGAAGAGCTAGAATCCAAGTCGCTTTCGATTCGCGTTGAACAGTGGTATATGAATACAAAACTTGACTTAAAGCAAGACCTACAAGGCCAGACGAGTGGAAAATAGCTACCATAATATTCGTTTTTGTTGCGCTAAGAGACGCTACAATACCTGCAGCCGTCGGATGAAAGGCCGATGATCCCACATATGTGACTATTAAGCACAAAGCATAAAACGGAACCCCAGATCCATAGGGTAAAAAGGCAGAAGCCGCGGCACATATCGGGCCAAAAATCAATAACGCGGTTGAATACCCACGATCAGCAAGAGAACCAAAATATACCTGAAGACCTTCCCCAACAATGACACAGGCTCCAGTCACCATCGCAGCTATGGCCACATCAAGGCCGACTTCAAGCTTAAAGAGAGGCCAAACACCAATCATAAGATCGACAAGGAAATGGCCACAACTAGCCAGAAGTAAAATAATAATTGCTTGCTTTGATAATTTCATGAGTTTCACAAATGAATAACGAATATTTTATCATCAAACAGGAATTTAAAGCGAAAATATAATAATTAGATAATTATTGAAAAA